>JAXGOJ010000005.1:0-90428 GCA_040767525.1 Bacillota bacterium
AGAGGTTCAGATTCCAGGTGGAAGTCAAGGAAGTATACAGCAAATACGTCCCCGAAGACATTGACGAAATTGCACGGAACCTAGGAAAGGCTTCAGGTGAAGAGATACGCGCGGAAGTCAAAAAGAACCTTATGGCGCTCAGGCTGCAAATGGCCAGAGAACAGCATGCCGATAAGGTTGAAGAGCAACTTTTCGAAAGAGCCTCAGTAGAAATTCCTGAAGTTATGATAGCCAGGCGCACTCAGACCCTCCTTGAAAGATTTCAGGATAGGCTGGGAGAGGCCGGAATGAAATTGGAGAACTATCTTGAGTCTACCCGGAAGCCCTGGGAAGACCTCAAGGCTGAACTCGAGCAAGAGGCTGAAAAAGATGTAAAGCGGGATTTAATTTTGGATGCAATAGGTGAGGAAGAAAACACCCAGGTTTCTGAAGAGAGCATAGACAAGGTTGTAGAAAGCCTTGCTGCAGAAATGGGCCAGGACCCAAAGGCAGTGAGAACTACTCTTGAGATAAGAGGGGCCCTTGACGATATTAAGAACCAGCTCAAGCGAATTGAGACTCTGAATGCAATTGCGGCAAAAGCGGCAATAAATGCTGGAACTCCTCTTCCTGCACCGGAAGAGCCGGATTCAGAACCAAATGCCGAGCCCGATTCAGAGCCCGATACTTGCCCTGATTCCAAGCCTGAGGCTCCTGAATCCACTGAGACGGCCTGTACCGGCGAGAGTTGTGAGATTCATGAGGATTCTGAAAAGGATGTTGAAACAGAGGCTGCTGATGAGGTTGAAAGTGAAGAAACTGAAGTGCCGGAACGTGTAAAAGAGGTAAATGAGGGAGCCTCCAAGGACGCTGAGCCTGGCGATATGGTAAAATCCGATGAAGATTAGGCCATTTGAAGAATGGTAAGGACTAATGGGTTGAAGAGAATGAAAATACCAAGGATTTCACCGGTTGAAAGGGACGAGGCTCGGGAGCAATAAAAGCCTGGAACCAGTCAATGTTACTGGCAGGTAATGTTATAATAGTAATGAAGAGTTGCTTCTGAGGATGGTAGCAAGGAATTCATCGGGAAATCCTATGATTTGGGGGTGCAAATAGATGAATTACCTGGTACCCATGGTTGTTGAGCAGACCGGCCGGGGAGAAAGAGCTTATGATATTTACTCCCGGCTTCTAAAAGACAGAATAGTATTTGTTGGCGCTCCGGTGGACGATCAGATGGCGAACCTGGTAGTAGCCCAGTTACTGTTTCTTCAGGCAGAAGACCCTGATAAGGAAGTCTCAATATATGTAAATTCACCGGGAGGTTCAGTTACTGCGGGATTGGCAATTTACGATACCATGCAGCATATAAAGCCGCCGGTGTCAACAATATGCGTCGGAGCCTTTCTGCGAGCATAAGCTTGCGGTTATTCTGGCAGGAGGGACCAGAGTGCCGCAGGTTCTGCTTGCCCAATGCCAAGACTCTTATTCATCAGCCTTTGGGCGGAGTGCAAGGGCAGGCTACAGAAGTGCAGATAATGGCAAAGGAGATTTCGCGGACCAAGGAACGCATCATCAGTCTGCTGGCCAAACATACAGGCCAACCTCTTAAACGAATTGAGGAGGATACAGAAAGGGATTTCTGGATGACTGCAGAGGAGTCCAAGGCCTATGGACTCGTTGATGATATCCTTTTTCCCGGTCCCAAGGCGGCCAAATGAAGATGGGGTGAAAGGATGTTCAAATTCGAAGAACAAAAAGGCTTGAAATGTTCGTTTTGCGGGAAATACCAGGACCAGGTGAAGCGCCTCATTGCCGGCCCCGGTGTTTACATTTGCGACGAATGTATTGAACTGTGCAACGAAATAATCGCTGAGGAACTGGATGAAGAAGCCGAACATGACTTGCGGGAAGTTCCTAAGCCCAGAGAGATTAAAGCCTTTCTTGATCAATATGTCATAGGACAGGATAGGGCCAAGAAGATTCTGTCAGTTGCCGTGTATAACCACTACAAGCGGATAGGCCGTTACCGTAAGCCTGCCGATGACATTGAGCTTCAGAAGGCTAATATTGTCATGCTAGGGCCTACCGGAAGCGGGAAGACCTATCTGGCGCAATCACTTGCCAGGTTTTTGAACGTACCTTTCGCTATTGCCGATGCTACTACCCTTACAGAGGCAGGTTATGTAGGTGAAGACGTAGAGAATATTCTCCTTCGTTTGGTTCAGTCGGCGGATTACGATATTGAAAGAGCCGAACGCGGGATTATATATATCGACGAAATCGACAAAATTGCCCGTAAGTCAGAAAACCCATCTATTACCCGGGATGTTTCCGGAGAAGGGGTTCAGCAGGCACTTTTGAAGATCCTTGAAGGTACCGTTGCAAACATACCTCCTCTTGGTGGAAGGAAACATCCTCACCAGGAGTTCATTCAACTGGATACCACGAATATTTTGTTTATTTGTGGCGGTGCTTTTGAGGGGATAGATAAACTTATCCAGAACAGGATTGGCGAAAAGACCATGGGATTCAGATCCGACCCCAGGTCCCGTGCAGATACTTCTATAGGTGAAATTCTGGCCAAGATTCTACCTCAAGATCTGCTCAGGTATGGAATGATTCCCGAATTTGTGGGAAGAGTTCCGGTGGGTGTCACTCTGGATGCTTTGAGCGATGATGATCTTGTGAAGATACTGATTGAACCCAAGAACGCTTTGATCAAACAGTATCAGAAGATGTTCTCGATGGATGGAGTAGGGCTGGAGTTTGAAGATGAGGCCATTCGGGCTATTGCAAGAGAGGCTGCACAGAGGAAGACCGGGGCCAGGGGATTAAGGGCTGTGCTTGAAGATAAGATGGTCGAAATCATGTACGATCTGCCTTCAAGAAGCGACGTAACCAAGTGTGTAATTACAAAAGAGGTTATACTGTCTAATTCTGCTCCGGTTTTGGTTACAGTGGACAGGAAAGTTAAAAAGAGAGAAGAGACTGCCTAGCGGCACTGTGGAATTGGTTAGGGCACATTGCGATAGTAATTCGGCCTGAGATAAGTTTTACTGAGATGAACCCCGGTAAGCCACGCAAACGGCTGTCGGGGTTTTGATTTGGGTTTTTCGTAAGGTTATTGCCTCCAAGGGCCATACTATCTAAGAAGCTACGTAAGTAGTGCCGGGTTATCCGGCGAACAAGATAGGCTTAGTAGGAGTACAGCATGATGAATTCCGGCGTTCTCATATACCTTCAGTTGTTTCTAACAGTAGTAATGGGTCTTTACTTCTGGAATCTCCTCAAGTCTCAGGAGAGCCAGAAAGTAGTAGTGGGCAGAGAATCCCGAAAGGAGCTTGAACGCCTGAAAGCCCTCAGGCAGATCAGGCTTAGTGAACCTTTGACTGAGAAGACACGCCCAACCAACCTATCTGAAGTGATAGGCCAATCAGATGGAATAAAGGCGCTCAGAGCGGCTTTGTGCGGGCCCCATCCCCAGCACGTGATATTGTATGGCCCTCCGGGTGTAGGAAAGACCGCCGCGGCCCGTTTGGTTCTTGAAGAAGCAAAGAAGAATCCTGTTTCCCCATTTAAACAAGAGGCTGGAATGGTTGAGGTTGATGCAACCATAGTCAGGTTCGACGAACGAGGAATTGCAGATCCTCTCATAGGTTCTGTGCACGATCCTATCTACCAGGGAGCAGGCCCCCTTGGAGTAACAGGAGTTCCGCAACCCAAGCCCGGAGCCGTATCCCGGGCCCACGGAGGAATACTGTTTCTTGACGAAATTGGAGAGCTCCATCCTGTTCAGATGCAGAAACTCTTGAAAGTTCTCGAGGACAGAAAGGTGTATCTTGAAAGTGCATATTACTCAAAGGACAACTCCAGTATTCCCGAGTATGTTCACGACATTTTTGAAAACGGGCTCCCGGCTGATTTCAGGTTGGTAGGTGCAACCACCAGGTCACCTGAAGAACTTCCTCCTGCCTTGCGCTCAAGATGTATGGAGATATACTTCCGAACTCTCTCTTGTGAAGAAGTGGGCTTAATCGCGGGGGCAGCTGCAAAGAAAGCAGGTGTTGAAATACAGAAAGAAGCAGTTAAGGTGATTAAGCGGTATGCCCAGAACGGCCGGGATGCTGTGAACCTTGTTGAAATGGGGGCGGGGTTGGTTACAGTGGAAAACCGTACCGTAATTTCAGTTGAGGACATCGAATGGTTAGTGTCCCAGGGCCATTATGCCATGAAACCCGATCCCGCGATTTCAGACCTACCGGTAATCGGAGTGGCTTTGGGCCTTGCGGTCTTCGGCCCGGGAACAGCGGCTGTTATTGACGTAGAAAGCCAGGCCGTTTCTACTGATAAGAACCGGGAGGGGCAAGTGATTGTAACCGGAGTAATAGAAGAAGAAGAGATAGGGAAATCAGGCCATACTTTCAGAAGGAAAAGCATGGTAGTTTCATCCATGGAGAATGTCCGGACTGCCCTTACTTCGCAAATGCGGATCAAGGCTTACGATTACGACATTCACGTGAACTTTCCGGGAGGGACTCCAGTAGACGGCCCTTCAGCAGGGTTGGCCATAGCCGTCAGTATATACTCGGCAATTATGGAGACACCTGTACTACCCCTTACGGCTTTTACCGGAGAAATCTCTGTTAGAGGAGAAGTGAGGCCTGTAGGCGGAGTAGAACACAAATTGAGGGCAGCAGAGGAAACGGGACTCAGGCGTGTATTTATTCCAAAAGCAAACTGGCAAGAAAGGTATGCCGGCAAAACCATTCAGGTTATACCTGTAAGCCACCTTAAAGAGGCACTCACGCTCGCTTTTTCAGAGATTCATATGGCAATTGCATCTACTTTGAGTTAGGATACTAACCGCTGATATAATAGGTGTAACGAAGTCTCTTTTGCCAGATAGGCGTTTTGGGGATTAATTTTCTGTAAGAAATAGGACAAGCAGACCCGCCAAGCCTTGAGGCACATTGAATTCCGGCCCAGAAAGTGTAGAACCTCCTGGTTTTTGACAGGCCCATATGAAGGAGTTCTATTAGGGCAAAGAGAATATAATGCACTGTGTCACTCAGGCTTTTGGCAGGGCAATATGATATGACTGAGACATGAGGAGAACGCGGGAGGTGTATATAATAATGAATCAGACAAAAGATACCGGTCAAAAGTCCTACCCGCTTTTGCCCCTACGAAACGTGCTGGTTTTCCCAGGCACAACGATTTCCCTTGAAGTTGGCCGGCCCAAATCTGTAAAGGCGGTTGAGATTGCTCAGTCCTCTGGAATGAGTCTTGTTATGTGTTCGCAAAAAGCAACTGACATTGCTGAACCCTTACCTGAGCACATATACAGCGCGGGGACTTTAGGCATAATTAAGGAAGCTGCGAAAACCGCTTCCGGGAATCTTCGTATAGTGGTAGAAGGCCTAAAACGTATTAGAATCAGCTCCTACATCACAAACAATCCTGCATATGTAGTTACCGTGGAAGAGTTGAAGGATGGCCGGACAGGATCAGAGGAAAACGAACTGCTGGTAAAAAACCTCATGGAGCAATATGAAGAATACGTAAGAGTAACAAGGAATGTTCCTGCTGAGACGTTGATTTCCATAGCCAGTGTAACTGATGCGGGACTTCTGTGCGATACTGTGGCCGGCCATATACCGGTTTCCGTTGATGAAAAGCAAAAAGTGTTAGAGACGATTCCGGTAAGGGAACGAACTGAGAAACTTCTTGATATACTCAACAAAGAAATAGAACTTGCCAGTCTGGAAAAGCGGATTAACATGCGTGTGCGCAAGCAAATTGAACGGAGCCAGAAAGAGTATTGGCTTAGGGAGCAGATGAAAGCCATTCAAAAAGAACTGGGCGATAAAGATGAAGGTGTCAGCGAAACAGATGAATTCAGGCGGAAAATTGAAAAGGCGGGGCTTACCGGTGACGTCAAAGAAAAAGCACTGAGAGAAGTCCAGCGTTTGGAGAAAATGCCTCAGGCGGCGGCAGAAGCGGTGGTTGTCAGGACATACCTTGAATGGCTGGTATCATTGCCGTGGAGCGTCCTTACGGAAGATACCATAGATATTGACCGGGCCCACAAGATTCTCGATCAGGATCATTACGGGCTTGATGAAGTAAAGGAAAGGATCCTTGAGTATCTTGCAATCCGTAAACTTGTGAATAAGCCTAAAGGCCCTATTCTGTGCTTTGTAGGGCCGCCAGGTGTCGGAAAAACATCTTTGGCCAAGTCCATTGCCAGAGCCCTTGGCCGCAAGTTTGTCAGGATTTCTCTTGGAGGAGTAAGGGATGAGGCAGAGATAAGAGGCCACAGGCGCACGTATATCGGCGCCCTTCCAGGCCGAATAATCCAAGGATTGAAAAATGCAGGTTCCAGGAATCCCGTGTTCCTAATGGACGAAATAGACAAGCTGGCTTCGGATTTCAGAGGGGATCCTGCAGCGGCTTTGCTTGAGGTTTTAGACCCCGAGCAGAATCATCAGTTTTCTGATCACTATCTTGAGGTTCCCTTTGATCTGTCCAGAGTCATGTTCATAACAACAGCCAACTCAAGTTACTCAATCCCGAAACCTCTTCTTGACAGGATGGAGGTAATTACCCTTCCCGGATATACCGAAGAAGAAAAAGTGGAAATCGGTAGCCAGTTCCTGGTTGGAAAAATGCTTAAGGAGCACGGCCTGACACCGTCAAATCTTACCATACGGAAGGATTCCCTAAAGGTGATAATCAGGTCTTACACTCGGGAAGCGGGAGTTCGGAATCTGGAAAGGCAGATAGCGACCATTTGCAGAAAAACCGCCAGGGATTTGGTTTCGGGCAAGAAGCAAAGAGTAATAGTGACGCCCAAGAATACAAGCAAGTACCTTGGAATTCCAAGATTCCATTATGGCCAGGCAGAGAAGGAAGACCAGGTTGGAGTGGCCCTGGCAATTGCAGTTACTGATTTTGGCGGCGATGTCATGTCGTGCGAAGTCAGTGTGGTCAAGGGTAAAGGAAACCTTACACTCACAGGGCAGTTAGGTGACGTTATGAAAGAATCGGCTCAAGCGGCTATGAGTTATCTCAGGTCACGAAGTGCCGATTTGGGCCTTGCTCCTAATTTTTACGAGACTATCGACATTCACGTCCACGTGCCTGAAGGGGCCATACCCAAAGACGGCCCTTCTGCAGGGATAACCATAGCGTGTGCCATTGCCTCTGCTTTGACTAACAGGCCTGTAAGGCATGATATTGCAATGACTGGGGAAATAACTCTCAGAGGCCGGGTTTTGCCCATAGGCGGAGTTAAGGAAAAGGTTTTGGCGGCACACAGGGCTGGGGTTTCCAAGGTGCTGTTGCCTCTTGACAACAAGAAGGATTTGGAGGATATTCCCTCAAACATACGGGAGGATCTGAGTATTGAATTGGTAGATCACATGGACCAGGTTCTTTCCACTGCTCTGGTTAGCGGAGATGACGCAAGCCTCGAGACTTTTCCATGTGTGGAGAATCTGAAATCAGGCGAAAACCTGGCTGTGAACCAGATAAGTTAATTAGAGATGTTGCCATAAAAAAATTGATTGACGCCTATAATAGACCGTGCAATAATCACTTGCGAAAGCATTACCCGAAGGGGGATATGGCATAGGATGGCTGTTATAGGCGTTATGTTCAACTTGAAGGGGGAACCTTCTGATGAAGGAGAGCCTCCTGACTCGGGTGCGGAATTTGACTCTGAGTCGACGGTGCTTTCAGTTGCCGGGGCTTTAGAAGCCTGCGGCGATGTTCGGTTAATAGAGGGAAACGATGCTGCATATCTCAAACTCCTGACCGGAAATATCGACATTGTTTTCAACATGTGTGAGGGAATCAGGGGAGAGTCACGGGAAAGCCATATACCTGCTATCCTCGAAATGCTCGGCATCCCATATACAGGTTCAGGGGTACTTACTTTGGCTGCTACTCTGGATAAGCCTCTCACCAAGAAGATTTTGGCATTTCACAATATACCTACGGCAAAGTTCAAGGTTTTTGAATCGGAAGATGAGATCGATACAGGTGATTTGGAGTTTCCTTTGTTTCTGAAACCTGCCCATGAGGGTTCAAGTATGGGTATTTCACCGAGTTCTTTGTGCAACAGCCATCTGGAAGTTGTGGCAGAGGCCAGAAGACTGATTCAACTTTACAAACAACCTGTTTTGGCAGAAGAGTTTCTGTCTGGCAGGGAGTTTACAGTAGGGCTAATCGGCAACAAAGATCCTCAGGTATTTCCTGTTATGGAGATTAACTTCTCTGAAATACCGGAACATCATGGAAGCATCTATTCTCGCCAGTTCAAGGCTGAGTGGTCGGAAGACAAGTACTATTCATGCCCGGCCTGTTTAGAGCCTCAACTGGAAAAGCAAATTAGGGACACTGCGCTGCGAACCTACCGGGCTCTTGATTGCAGGGATTTTGCCAGAGTTGACATGCGCCTTGATAAACATGGGGTGCCAAGTGTTATTGAAGTTAATCCATTGCCTGGAATGGCGCCTGGTTTTTCTGACTACCCAAGGATTGCAGAAAAGGCCGGTTGGCCGTATCAGGAACTTGTTAATGGAATTCTTGTGTGTGCCTTGAAGCGCCATGGGTTATTGCATCTCCTGACGCCTGTGTCGTTGAAAAAGCAAATAGCGTAACAGGTTCTCTGTTGCAGGATCTGTACCGTGCTGCTTATTTTGGCCAATGTTTTCGGCTGACGTACAAAAGCAGCACGGTGTTTGATTTTTGGACCCCGCGTACACCCATCGCCGGGCAACATCCTTTGCGTGGCCTCGCGGCCTTGCCTGTATTTTAATTCTGACTGACGTTGTTCAGACCAGGTAATTCTACCCCTTCCCAAAATTACATTCCGGTGTTTAGCAGGTAATCTGCTGGTAGTGTCGAATCCTTTGAAGTCACATATTTTCCGGTGTTGCGTCACTGGGCCTGGCTTTTGCACGTAACGAAGGCCTTTTGTGGCAGTGACGAAGGGAGGGGAGCCCCTTGTTTTTTGGGGGGCAGTTGATTTGCATAGATACAATAAATACAAAGGTTTGGATTTTGAGGTTGCCGGGGATAAGGTTCGCCTGAGGGCGATTACTGAGCGGGATTTGGCCAAACTTGTGGAATGGGATGAAGACGAAGAAATATCAAGATGGGCCGGAAAAAAGTTTTCATGTAGGGATGAAGCCAGAGAATGGTACCTGGAGAAACCGCTTCTGAACAAGAGAACCCTTGCAATAGAGACTTTGGGCGGAGAATTCATCGGGGAAATAGAGATTCTGAATGTATCTTGGAGATTACATACAGGAGAGTTAAGGGTAGTCATTGGAGAAAAGGATTATTGGAACCGCGGAATCGGAACAGATGCAGTTTTCGCCTTTGTGAAGTGGATCTTTAGGAATTACTCCATTAATACCATTTACTTAAGAGTAGATAAAGAAAACCACAGGGCAAGAAGGTGCTACACAAAAGTCGGGTTTAGGCCTGTGGGGAAGGTTAGATTTTCTCCTGACAGGAGCGTTTCCCCTGCACATATTTCAGGAAGAGGCATTGCAGCTACAAGGGTTTCCGGCTCATCTGGTTCTGGCTCAGGCCCTTCTACGCACCTTATCTTGATGGAACTATCAAGAGAGGAATTCTTTGAAGGGCTTTTTTCTGCAGACAGCTAAAGGCAGCCTGTAAGTTCTGCACAGGCTGCCCTGATGATTCTTGTTCACTCTTGATGAAGGGTGTTGACGAGGGACGATATTACTGCTATCCACAGTTACTGATGCTTAGTCCCAGCTGCCACGCGAGAAAGCCCCACATGTTTGCCTGTTCGTCAACTATCTTGTGCAAGGGCTTTCCTACGCCATGGCCTGCATCGGATTCTACTACCAGCAGCATGGGCCCTTTTGCCGGGGTTTTTGACGACACGTCTTGAAGCAAGGCAGTCATCTTCTTTGCATGCAAAGGATCAACTCTTGTATCAGATTCAGCAGTATAGGTATATACTGCAGGGTATGTTATGTTCTCATGGACATGATGGTACGGCGAATACGCGTAAATCCACTTGAATGCCTCTGGATCATCAGGGTCTCCGTATTCAGAGCACCATGTATAGGCAACAAGGAATTTGTGGTAGCGCACCATATCCAGGAGGGGTACTCCACAAGCTACTGCCCTGAAAAGGTCCGGGCGCTGGGTAAGGGCTGCTCCTACCAGGAGCCCGCCGTTGCTTCTTCCCCAGATGCCCAGGTGGTCCTTATCGGTATACCCTTCGCTTATTAAGTATTCTCCAGCGGCGATAAAATCGTCAAATACATTTTGTTTGTTGTCGAGCATGCCCGATCTGTGCCAGTCTTCTCCGTATTCGTTGCCGCCTCTTAAGTTGGCAGAAGCGTAGATTCCCCCTGACTCTATCCAGGGTACTATTGCAGGAGAATAAGCAGGGGTTCTGCTTATGTTAAACCCGCCGTAGCCTGACAGTACTGTCGGATAGGCCTTGGCGGCCGGTGTTTCCAATCCGGCCCGTTTGAGAATGAACATAGGGATTTTGGTACCGTCTTTTGACCGGTAGAATACTTGTTCTATTGATGCCAGGTTTTGGTCAACGGCTCTGGCACTTTCAAGGAATATCGCCGGTTCGTCATCTTCTTCTACGCTGCAGCGATAAATGGCCGGCGGGACCAGGAATGACTCAAAGGTAAAGAAGAATTCAGGGCTGTCAGGGTCTGCTGTTAACCCTGTAATTGTTCCAAGGGTGGGCAACGGGATTTCCCTTTTGAGACTGCCGTCTATGCCGTATACATAAAGATGAGATACTGCATGTTTCAGGCCTGACAATATGATGTGGCCTTTGGCGAACTCCACCTTATCGATGGTAAGGTCAGGTGATTCAGGGATAAGGGTTTTCCAGTTTTCCACGGCGGGGTTCTTCAAGTCTACAGCGACTATCTTGTATCTTGATGCCTGGAAGTTTGTTACCATGTACAAGGTGTCGCCGGTGATACGCCCGTAGAAGAGGGCGTCTTTACCTTCGACTCATCGGGGTGAATTCACTTCCAGGAACGGTTTCGTCCCGGAAGAAAAGGTCTGTGCTGTTCCAGCCGTAAGAGGAAGTGAGCAGGAGGTATTTGCCGTCTTCTGACAAGGAAGTTACGTATGATAGTTCTTTGGGGCGGTCTTCCCCAAAAATCTTAGGGTCACAGGCCGGGCCGGTGCCCAGTCTGTGATAGAAAACGTGCCTGTTGTAGTTCTCTTCCCCAGGCGGCACCTCGCCTGGTTTCGGATATTTCCCATAGTAGAAACCGCTGTTGTCTTTGAGCCAGGTTACCCTTGAGTATCTGGTTCTTTCAATTCTTTCGGGCAGAAGCTCACCGGTTTTTACGTTGAGGACATGAAGAATGCTCCATTCGTCGCCTTTTTCTGAAAGGCCGTAGGCCAGCATTGACCCATCTGATGACGGATGCCACCAGTCAAGAGCCACTATTCCTGTCTTGCTTTCTTCGTTTGGGTCAACAAGAATCCGGCCATGGCTCTGATCTTGATTATGCTCCTGATTCTGATTGTGGCTGTTTCCTGCCGGCCCTTCCAATGTGCCTGCATCCAGGATCTGGTTAAGGTCCATTACCATGAGAACCGGCTGGTTTTTTCCCTGGATACGTTTGGTGTAAAACAGTGTGCTTCCGCAAAGGTGAGGTGAGCCCACTGTATCCTGAGACATCAGTTTAGTCATACCTTTGCTCAGCACATTTCTTTCAGGCAGCTGCTGCATCACTGTCTCTGTCCTCTGGTTTTGCGCATCGGTCCAGGCGCGGGTTTCAGGAGAATCTCCATCTTCAAGCCAGCGATAGTGGTCTTCAATCAGAACATCATGGACCATGTCAGTTACTGTCTTCTTGGGAGTATGAGGCGGATCGGGAATCCTTACTTGAGGTGGTTTTGTCAATTCCATCATTCCTTTCAGTTGACATTATGCAAATCGGCAGAAACTCAGTGGGACGCGAAAACAGCGCCACAGTTGACGCTTATGCGTGTAATACTAGGCCTGGTTCTTTAACCTACACAATAGGAGAACCTGTCGATACCTCGTAACCATGAGAAGATTTTGGTTTGTAATACCCATGGCCCTGTCGTGCAAAGTGTTATTGTGCCTTTTCTTAAAGGAATGGCCTTCGAAGAATTTCTCGACAACTCCGGGCTTTTCCTTCTTGTAAGGGTATTGGTTGGATCCCAGACTGTCAGATGATACTTGCTTTAAGCCCATAAAGGAAATTTCCGGGCTTCAACAGAAGTAGTAATCGCCAGATACATGTGAGTAGTGTCTGAACTTTCAATTTAGAGCACTGGCCGGGGGAGGTTTATGAGTATTTTTGTGGCGGTTATTGCTGCAATTCTGAGAGTTCTGGGAGTCCTGGCAGCCGTTTTCCTGTTAGCTGCCATGGCCGTCTTACTGCTGCCCCTTTATGCTAAAGGTGCAGGCTTTTGTGAGATTGAGAGTAATCTTGAAGAGGTTCTGAACAGGCTTGACGATTGTGAAACCGATCCCGGGGATGTTGATTTTTTCTTCCTCGACCATGGATTCGAACTGGATGTCCAGGCCTTTTTGGGGTTGGTTTCTTTACGGATATCTGATTCAGACTCTCAATATTTCAGGGTATTGGGAATGAAGGTGCCTCATGTGAAACCAAAAGGGGCTGGAAAATCCAGAGGGCTTGAGAATTCCAAAGAATTTCAGAAGTCAAAGAAGCACAAGAAGGTGTCTTTAAGGGAACTAAAGAAATTCACATCTGCTCCGGTACGGGCAAAAATAGTTCAGTCAGCCAGGGCTTTTTTCAGGGCCGCACACCTTGAGGTGGATTTAGGCCTGGAGTTTGGGTTCTTTGATCCGGCCCATACGGGCGTGGTATATGGCTTGTTGTCGGCATGTATGAGTGCATTCGGTATGAAAGGAGTGAGAATTCGCCCTAACTTTCAGAGACAGGCCATTTCCGCAAACGGAAAAGCCTCTATTTGGGTTATGCCGGTTCAAATAGTGTGGATTGCCGGGTGCCTAATGTTTGCCCCTGAGATCAGGCCGATTTGGTGGAGAAGGCGAGTGTCAAAGAAAGAGTAAATATGGTGCCATCCATAGTCTAAGATTATTCAGAAAGGGGAGACGGAATCATGGAACATGCCGGATCACTTGAAGCGTTAGGGACTCAGTTGGAGAAGTTTATATCAACCAAGACTGTGTTTGGAGAGCCTGTGATTGCAGGGAAGGTTACCTTAATACCAATTCAGACTGTATCTTTTGGGTTTGCTTCAGGCGGTGGGCAGGGCACAACTGAGAAAGATGCCGGCGGAGGTTCAGGCTCAGGGGGTGGAGCATCTCTTCGCCCTATGGCCATAGTAGCGGTCAAGGATGACGGAGACGTGCAAGTTTATACATTTGAAGGCCGGGGCATAATGGATAAAGTTGTAGAAAAACTCCCGGAGGTTGTGTCAAAGATCAATCTGGTAAAATTCAAGAAAGATAAGGATAAGGCCAAGGAAGAATGTAAAGAAGGGCCAAGGGAAGACGGTAGCACGGGTGTGGGTGAACCCAAGGAAGATTGAAAAGGCCACGGCAAAGCAGCTTCAAAACTTCATCTTGCCTATGTGAAACTGCCTGGCCTATAATGGGTCTGGGTTGTGAGGAAAATCACAATCACCATCACAACTGAATAGAGTGTTCACCTGCGGGGAGGGGCTGTGTCCCTGAACTTACGGGTTTTGATACAAAGGTGCTTTTGTTTTCTGATGTAGCCGCGAAAGGCTCGCGTGAAGTTAACGGGGCTACCAGGCACAGGAAATGAAATTGTTGGCACCGCGATCTGATGCTAAGGCCTTTATGAGAATCGAAGCCCGTCCTCGCGACGGGCTTCGTGCGTATCAAGAGGGTTTTTCTTGAGGAGGTGGGAACGTGAAAAACCGGAATATGCAGGCAGTTTCCCAGGTAAAACAAGAGTCTGGATATGAGGCAAATACAAAGAGGATCGGAGTGGTAGGTATTGTTGTCATGGACAGGCTGAAAAGTGCACCTAAGGTCAATCAGGTTCTTAGTTCCTACGCCCATGTCATAATCGGGAGAATGGGTATTCCCTATCAAGGCCGTGGTGTGTCTGTTATTGCCCTGATTGTTGACGGGGATACGGACACCCTTGGTGCAATGACCGGAAAGCTGGGAAGCCTTCCCGGCGTAAAAGTACGAACTGCCATAACTGTTTAGGAAGTCCTGGTTGTTCAGATCCATGACGAATTTTCAAGGCCGGGTTCAAAGTAGGCTTACCGGCTTGAGCAACGGAAAGGGAGAAAATCCATGAAAAAGGTTGGGGACGATTTTCGGACATACAGGAATAGTACTGAAACGTACAGTGAAATACTTGAGAGAATCTCATCAACACATCCTGTGCAGGTACATGACATTCAAGAAGCCTTTTCCGCCGAAAATTTGGAACAAGAGTTTTGCTTGATCCAGTCTGCCCACCGGGTTCGGCTCAATAACATGGGTAAGGAAATCCATGTAAGGGGAATAATTGAGTTTTCCAACTATTGCAGGCAAGATTGCCTCTACTGCGGGTTGAGGCGGAGCAATGGCAATCTAACCCGATACCGCAGGTCCTCTGAACAGATTATTAAAGCTGCATCGAGGGCCCTAGGTGTACACAAGTTTGGCACATTTGTCCTCCAGTCAGGAGAAGATCCAGGTTGCTCTGCTGAGGACATTGCCAAAGCTGTCAGAGCAATAAAGGAAATGGGCTCTGCTGTAACCCTTAGTGTGGGGCAAAGGCTCCCTGAGGATTACGAATTGTGGAGAAAGGCAGGGGCAGACCGCTTTTTACTGAAATTTGAGACGTCGGATCCTTATCTCTTTTCCAGGTTAAAACCAACTACGACTTTGGGTGAAAGGCTGCAGTGCCTTATCAATTTGCAGAACCTGGGATATCAAATTGGAACAGGCATCATTCTGGGGTTACCCGGGCAGACCCCGGAGTCGGTTATAGGTGATTTCATGTTGCTAAGAAAACTTGATCCTGAGATGGTGAGCATTGGGCCTTTTATTCCTCATCCTGATACTCCCTTAGGAACAGCGGGGGCTAACACTAAGACGTCTAATCCCACTGGTTTAATCCGGGCAACTCTGCGGGCTATGGCCCTTTCCCGGCTTATGATGCCTCTTTCCCATATTCCTGCAACCACTGCATTGGGAGTCATAGGGAGGAATTCGAGGGAATGGGTTGAACTTTGGAAGCAGAATCCCAAGCATCATGATACTCTCTCCTGGTTTGATCCGGCACAGGAATGGAACGACCCCCGGGGGCTTGCCCTATTATGTGGTGCTAACGTTATCATGCCAGATGTAACACCTAAACGGTTTAGAGATTCCTATGAGATATATCCCGGTAAGGCGAGTTCAGATGGGGAAGAACTTGCAGCAATTGTAAAAGCCGTAAACCTATTGATTGACGGATTAGGAATGTTTGTCGCCCCTGGCAGGGGTGACAGTCCAAAGCCCGGTTTTAGGCATTGTGCTTTTGAATATACAGGGCATAACGATGTAACAGAAAGGACTGATCAAAAGTGAAAAGAGGCCGTCGAAAAGCGTCATTCATCGACGAAAAAAGAATAGCAGATGTACTTGAAGCCGGAAAGAGATACAGTCCTGGGGCTGTGAGGGATACCATATCGAAATCACTTGAACTCAAAGGCCTGGATCTTGAGGAACTGGCGGCTCTTTTTTGGGTTGATGATCCTGAATTGGAACACGAAATCTACAGTGCTGCGCGAAAGATCAAGGAGCAGATATATGGTAAGAGGATTGTCTTCTTTGCACCCCTTTATGTAAGTAACCATTGTGTAAATAACTGCAAGTACTGTGCGTACAAGGTTGGTAATGACTATCCCAGGCGAAGGCTTTCAATGGATGAAGTGCGGGAGGAAGTCAAGGCAATTGAAAACATGGGCCACAAGCGCATTGCCCTTGAAGCCGGCGAAGATCCGGTCAATTGCCCTATTGAGTATATTACGGAAACGATGAAAACCATATACGATACGACTTCGGGAAATGGCACTATAAGGCGGATTAACGTAAACATTGCGGCAACTACAGTTGAAGAGTACAAGATGCTTAAAGAAGCAGGTATCGGAACGTATGTGCTTTTCCAGGAAACGTATCACCGGGAAACATACAAGAGAGTTCATCGCGGGCCCAAGGCAGACTATGATTGGCATACCACTGCTATGGACAGGGCTTTTGCAGGGGGTATTGATGACGTGGGCATGGGAGTCCTGTACGGGCTTTATGATTGGCGGTTTGAGACCATAGCCCTCCTGATGCATGCGAAATATCTGGACAAGACATATGGAGTGGGCCCCCATACTATTTCTTTCCCGAGATTGCGCTCGGCTTATGGAATGTCTTTGGACGATTTTCCCTATATTGTAAATGACGACGATTTCAAAAGAATCGTGGCTTCTTTGCGGTTAAGCGTCCCTTATACAGGGATGATTCTTTCAACAAGAGAAGAGCCGTTTTTCAGGGAAGAGGTTGTGGCCCTGGGTATTTCACAAATCAGCGCCGGATCTATGACCGGTGTAGGGGAATATAGTGAGCATGCCCACAAGTACAGTGAGCATGAAGGTACGGATGGAGAACATGCCCCGGGGCACCCGGATACTCCTCAATTTGATGTAGGAGATCACAGATCCCTTGACGAAATCATCCATGACTTGCTGCCCGAAGGATATATTCCCAGTTTCTGTATGGCATGTTACCGTTCGGGCAGGACAGGCGGGAATCTCTACAATTTTACCAAATCCGCACACATCCACGAGATGTGCCAGCCTAACGCATTGCTTACCTTCCAGAATATCTTTGTGACTATGCGTCGCCAAATACAAGGCTAAGGGCAATCCCGGCTATAGAGAAGGATTGAGGTAGTTCCTGAGAGTCTGAAACAAGAATGCAAAAACAGGCTAGAAAGAATAAGGTAACGGTGAACGGGACCTGTATTTTGGGGTATAGATCAGAGCAAGCTATGTGATTGAACCAGTGAAAGGAGAAACAGCCAATGAGCCTTGGGTAAAACCCCCAGGTACCAACAGGGTCCACATAGGCATTTTCGGCAGGAGAAATGCCGGAAAGTCCAGTTTGATTAATGCTATTACAGCAACCAGGACATGTTTCTCTGGTTTCTTCTGCTCCCGGCACCGCTCACACAGACCCTGTACAACATGGAACTTTGCGATATACCGGTGGTTTTCAATGATACTGCCAGTATTGATGATATCGGGGATCTCGGGCAAGGCAAGAGCAAAAAGGCCTACAGGTTTTGAGAAATATTGCCGTAATAGTAGCTGACCCAATTCCAGGTTTTGATTTACCGAAAAGAATTTGTTAAATCGTTTCTATGTCCAAGTCCATGCCGGTTATAGCAGTTGTCGGGAAACAAGATATCTGGACTGATAAGACATGTTTGGAAAAAGTTGTCACTAAGTAAAAGCAGTTTATCGTGATTGCCAAAACAGGTAAAAGATTCCAGAACACTAACAGGGTGAGAAGTGCCATTATACCAGGGAATTTCAGAACTCACTACCCGGATTGTGTGAGACCATAGAAAATGAACTCGGGGACACTGAACCTGCCATAATCGGGGATCTTCTTGAACCCGGAGATTTGGTATTTCTCGTGGTTCCCTTTGGATTTACAGGCTCCTGAAGCAGGCTTATCCTTCCGCAAGTCCAGACCATAAGGGATTTGCTGGACCATGGCTGTGTCGCGTACGGGCTAAGACTTTTGATCTCCCGTACCGGAAAACTAAAGCAGCCTCCCAAATCAGATAACTGATTCCCAGGTGTTTCAGGGTGACAGTATATTACCTGCAGAGATTCTGCTTACGTCTTTTCCATCCTGTTTGCCAGGTACAAAGGGGATCTTTCAAGTGCAATTGCAGAGGGTGCCAGGGCTTTAGGAGAGCCAGTCTGCCATGATAGCGTGCTAGTTGCAGAGGCGTGCACCCATCATCCTATTGAAGACGACATCGGTACTGTAAAGATACCCAGGTGGCTGGAAAGCAAAGTTGGGGAAAATTTCTAGAGTTTTCGTGGCAGCGCGGAATTGACGATCCGGAGAACTTTGAGGAGTTTAAGGTAATAGTCCATTGTGGAGGTTGTATGCTCAACCGCAGGGAGATGCAATCTCAAGGATCGATACTGCCAAAACTGCCGGGGTTCCGATTACAAACCATGGGATGACAATTGCTTATACCAAAGGAACTTTGAAAGGGCTTTGAAACCCTTGGATTAGGGTAAAATCAATCCAAGGATTTCCAAACGATCAATTAGAGTTGAACAAGAAGGTCTTTAAGAGAGGCGGTGCCAGAATCCGATAATCAGACAATGAGAACTCTCATGGATGGTGTTACAATTAATCGTGTACACGTTACGTTAGTGAATTGAGCAAAGGAGAGAACCGGACAATGGCCGCAGTCCCAGAAAACGACACAACCAATACCAGAGCAAAGTCTTCGGAACCGGCAAAAAAGGACATACTTTTGGAACTTGTAACTGAGTACGCTCAGTTTGCAACCATATGCACTGAACCGGCTATGATAGCCCTTGCAGCCGCCAAAGCCCGGGAGATTCTCGGGGCCATACCTGACAGAATTGAAGTATCCCTTAGCCCCGGGGTACTCAAGAATGCATTGTCAGCGGGCCTACCATGTGGAGACAGAAAAGGGCCTGATGTGGCTGCGGCTTTAGGAAGCACTATCGGTATTTCCGATGACAAAAGAGGGCTGCAGATTCTGGCAGGAGTATCACCTGGGAATATTGAGGCTGCGTATGAATACGTTGATCTGGGCAAGGTGTCCGTTTCGGCCGACAACAGCAAGGCCGGGGTTTACGCTTGCGTTACGGCTATACACCAGGGCCATGTGGCCAGGGTAGTCATCAGTGGAAGCCATACAAATATTACTGATCTGGTGTTGGATGGCAAGAGCATATATGAGAAGCACTCTTCTTCACAAGGTTTGTCCCTCCGGAATCTAAAGAAGCTAGGTTTTGAAGGCTTGTATTCTGCGTGTATGGATATTGATCCAGTTGAGATCAAATTCCTTCTTCACGGAGCTGAATCAGATTTGAGGTTAGCTCTTAAGTCCGGGGAAAAGCAAGCCTGCAGGCATTCTCTGAATGGGGTCAAGGATGGAACCGGGGCCTCCAATGAGCTGCCGTGTCCCGATTTGCATACAGATGATCTCATGTCACGTGTCCATCACCGAGTATTAGGCGCCATATCAGCCAGGATGGGCGGGACACCCTGGCCTGTGCTGACTTCCGGGGGAAGTGGGAATCAAGGAATCATGCTGGCGGTTCCCGTTCTTTGCGCGGCAGAGTCACTGCAGGTGGGCCGTGAAGACGCAGCCAGGGCTTTATATCTGGGGCATGCTATTAATTTGTACGTTAAAAGCTACATGGGTAGTATTTCATGTGTGTGTGGGGCTGTCAGTGCAGGGGCCGGAGTCGCCGCAGCTATCAGCTGGCTTCTGAGCAGGGATATTGGCCAGGTTGAGCAATCTATCAACATAGTGCTGTCGGCCCTGTATGGAATGATATGTGACGGAGCCAAGGCCAGCTGCGCTTTGAAGGGAAGTGTTGGGGCAATTCAAGGGCTTAACGCAGCCTTTATGGTATACAGGGGGCTAAGTGTTCCTGAAGGCGAAGGCATCATTGGTTCAAGCATTGAGGAAACCCTTGATACTGTTGGCTATTTGAATGAGAAACTGTTTTCGTACGGAGATAAGCTCATTTTGGATAAGGTTTTTGTAAATCGCTGATACCAAAGGCAAAGGATTAGATTTCGAGATATGCCTGTCTAAGAGGTTTTTCCAGCAGCTGTTGTCGTTGCTTGCAGATAAATAGTTTGATATACTGTGTTTTGCGCAGGGGCTTTGGAAGTGATTATTATTCTGTTTCCTGCGCAGAGTTTAGAAAAGATTCCTGGGGTTTTGCATAGTCAGATCTGGGGACTTAGCTCAGCGGCAGAGCGTTCGGTTCACATCCGAAAGGCCACAGGTTCAAGCCCTGTAGTCCCCACCATATTATCTTCTGGTTTATCTTCATTTTCCCTGTCTTTAAGCTTCTTCAATACTGCCCGGACTTTAGTTTACCGGCTATTCATTAGAAGTTTTTGTGGAATCTGTGAGCTCACCATAAAAGGCAAATTGGCCTTTGTTGTCGAAGAAAAGTAGTCAGAGTTTCATGGTTTCATCAAAGGAAATTCAATCGAAACGGGCAGATTCGTTCTTATTCCTTGTGCAAAGGGGTTGCATGTATGCGCATAGTTGTACTCATGAAACAAGTGCCTGAGACAACCCAGGTGGAAATCGATCCTGAAAAAGGAACCCTCAGGCGGGAAGGAGTCCACTCCCAGGCCAATCCCTTCGACCTCCATGCCCTGGAGGCAGCCCTTTCAATGAGCCAATCACTTGATGCAACCGTAAAGGTGATTAGCATGGGGCCTCCCCAGGCTGTGGCGGTGATCAAGGAAGCTCTTGCAATGGGGGCTAATGATGGCATACTGCTTTCGGACAGGGCATTTGCAGGCGCCGATACCCTTGCTACCGGTTTTACGTTGAGCAGAGCAATTCAAATATGTGGGTTTGATCTTGTAATTGCCGGGCAGCAGAGTACAGATGGTGATACAGCCCAGGTAGGGCCGTGTGTAGCCGAGTTTCTGGGCATTCCTCATGTATCTTATGTTAACCGTATACTGTCCTTCAACAGCAAAAACATGATTGTCGTTTCTCACATGGGTGACAGGCTTCTTACACAGGAAATTGAATATCCGTGCCTTATTACAGTTACGAGGGAATTGAACTATCCCCGGCTTCCTTCGTACATTAGGTGGAAGGAGAGCCGGCACCGTCAGGTGACAGTGTGGGGACACGAGCATATTGCAGCAGACGGTGAATCTTATTTCGGTTTGGATGGGTCTCCTACACGGGTCGAGAGAATATTTCCGCCGTCTAGAGAGGCCAAGAGGGAACTCTGGGAAGGCGATGTGAGATTACTGGCAGAAAGATTCTGCAATTTTCTCAGTAACAGGGGGTGAAGGCATGGGAAGTATCCTAATTGATAATTCTGTGTGTAATTTTTGCAAGCACTGTATAGATATTTGCCCTTTCGGAGCCATCTTGGTTCAGGACGGGAAAATTGATATCTCTGATGACTGCAGAATGTGTCTCCAGTGTGTGAAACAGTGCCCCCAGGGGGCTCTTTCGGCGCCTGAAATGAAAGCCGGTGTAAAGAAGGGTGCCGGTGACCTGTCAATCAAGCCCCTTTCAGACTACAAGGGTGTGATGGTGTTTGCAGAATTCAATGGTGGCCGGTTCAGTCCTGTGACTTTCGAGCTTATTGGCAAGGCCAGGGAGCTGGCAGGCAAAATCGGGCAGAACGTCCTGGCAGTTGCAGCAGGGACCTGGGTGACGGGCCCTTCAAAGGAACTTTTGGATTATGGTGTGGACAAGGTTTTGGTGTATGACCATCCTGCCCTAAAGCACTTCATATCTCCTTTATATACAGATGTTCTTCAAGACGCGGTGGCCAGGGAAAAGCCCGGTATCTTGCTTATTGGCGCAACTCATTTGGGAAGAAGTCTTGCGCCAAGGTTGGCGGCAAGGCTAAGGACAGGGCTTACAGCCGACTGTACTTTTCTGGATGTCAGGCCCAACGGTGATCTGGTTCAAACCAGGCCCGCTTTCGGCGGAAACATCATGGCTACTATTCTGACTCCGGGACACCGGCCCCAGATGGCGACAGTCAGGCACAAAGTAATGCCTGAGGCTGAAAAGGTGTCGGAACCGGCAGGTGTCTTGATTCCCATGGAACTTCAGGGCATCCTTCAAACAGGCCCTGAAATTGCTTCCAGGCCAGTTAATGGAACATCCCCTGAAACAAGCCAGGAACATGCTTGTATCGTTGCCGGTGGAATTACCCTGAGGAAACAGGCATCACAGGTGAAGGTTTTGTGTGAGTCTGATCTACCCCGGGCTGAGTCAATTGCAGGTGCCAGGAGTTATCGTAGCTGTAGGCAGAGGCCTGCGATCCCAGGACGATATACCCATGTTCAACGCGCCGCTGAGAGCATAGGGGAATGCTTGCCCGGTGGGCAAGGCCTTTTGGTGGAGAAGGGATGGTTTTCACCTCAAACAGGTTGACGAGCAAGCCGGACAAGAAGCCGGCGCTTGCGCATTACGTATTTCAAAAGCGTTAAGCAATTGCGGAATGGATATGCTGAAAGAAGGTGATTTTTGCGATCAACAGTGACAAAGAAGCACCTATTTTCGGAAATTGCCCGTTATGGAATAGTGGCAGATATGTACGAACTGAAATGACATTAAAAATCCCTTTCCGGGTTGCCAAAGCCCTTGAAGAAGCAGCTGAATCCGGCAGCACTTATTTTGCTGCTGGTATTGGGCGTGAAAGGCCTTCAAGAGAACTTTGGCCAGCGGATTGCTAAAATGTTTAAGGTCAGCCATTCCTCGCGTACAGCATAAGGACATTCATGAACTTGTAATGATTTGTGGCCCGGGAATGTTGTGATTGAAGGGCCGGTTATTGAGGGATTGCCTCACGATGAGACGAGCCTGTGCACACCAGACGTTGTGGTATTTCATCTACGGCCCAAGAGGTTTCACAGATTATGAAATATGCTCATCAAGAAGAATTCCTGTAACCCCTCGTGGTTCAGGAACAGGCCGTGCGGAGGGGCGCACTGCTCAGGCGGTATCGGGAACAAGCTTTCCAGGATGGACAATCCCGAGGTAGACCGCGGCATAACTCCGACTATGACAGGTTGAGTCCGGAGTTCTTCTTGATGACAGTCCGGCGAGACGGCCAGAAATCATGGTTATCTTTATGCGCCGGACCCAGGCGAGAAGACAGCCACCATAGGAGGAAATATCAGCACCAATGCAGGGAGGATGAGAGCCAATAAGTACGGTTCCACCCGGGATAATATCCTTGGCCTTGAAGTGGTCTCGCTCCGGACGGCCAGAGTGTGTTTTTCAGGAAACAAGTAAAAAGAGCACCGGCTACAGTTTGATGAACCCTGCAATAGGGAGCGAGGGTACTTTGCAGCGGTGACCTTCAAAGTTGCTCTAAACTTCTTCCTTACCTGCCCGTACTTTTGAGCCTTCTTGTACCGTTTAATTCCTTTCAAGATGGTGGTCCGCAGTACCCGGTATATTTTCCAGCGTTTCCGCCCAGTCCATTGAGTCATATATATAATGTCATACTTGCTGCCGAAGACTATTTGGGCAAGAAGTTTCCACACAACAGCCCCTGCTTATCTCATGATCCGGGTTGATGGAGGTTCCAGTGAAGTTATGACAAGAACAAGCAATGGAAGTGATAGGTATTTTGTGCCTGGGAATCGGGAGCCAGTGATGTTTTAATTGCCAACACTGTCGAAGAGCAGGCAATTTGGGATGGCCAGTGCTTTCCTTGCGGCAGTCAAAAGTGGCAATGAAATAGACGAATGTGATGTGGTTCTTCCCCGGAGTAAAATAGCGGAACTGTTGAGCATTCAAAAGAAGCATTCGGGGAAAGCGGGAATTTGTGAACTGAAAGTTTTCGCCATGCAGGCGACGGTAATTTGCATATATATGTCAGTATGATGGCAAACCGGAAGAAGTATGGGAAGCGAAGCGGGATCTTGCAATGGCTCTTCTGTATGAAAAAGGCCATGAACTTGGCGGCCTTGTCTCAGGCGAGCATGGTATAGGTTATTCAAAAAAGAAATATATGAGGAGCACCCTTTCCGGTGAAGAAATAGAGTTGATGGAAATCTTGAAGAGAAGTTTTGATCCTTTGAATATTCTTAATCCTGAAAGTTGTGTGTAGGGTAGGAACCGCTGAACTCTCAAATAATAATCTAAATTAGCAAAAGCATCAGGCTAATAGAACGAGGGAAAGGCGGTTTCTTTAATGAGCCGAAAAACGTTTCTCATGGCCTTACTGGCTGTATTTGTAGCAGAAACTGTTTTTTATCAAGGGCCGTACTGAGGCTGAGCATTACAGGTAATCTTGCCTCCTGGGTACAGAATTGATAGGTACATAAGCGGCCTGACCTTTCCCACCGGCGTTGCATGGGATCGAAATGGCGTCATGTATGTTGCAGAGGCTGTAGTTGATGGCAAGATGTCCCAGGATTCCGGTGAAGCAGGTAAGGACGGGGCAAGCCGGGGAAGAATTATCCGGGTAAACCCTGATGCCCGCGAGGTATTCTTTGAAGATCTGCACTCTCCTGTTACAGATGTGAAGACAAAAGACGGGGTATTGTACGTAGCACACAGAGGGCATCTTTCAGTGATAAAAGACGGAGAGCGAATAGATCTGCTCAAGGGCCTGCCTTCAGGAGACCATTTTACAGGAGAGATTACGTTCGGTGTTGATGGCTGGGTGTATCTTGGTAACGGCACAGCTACCAATGCAGGCGTTGTAGGAGAGGATAATTTCCAGAGAAAGTGGGCGGCAGCCCATCCCGGGCAACACGATGTTCCAGCAAAGGATATTGTTCTTGCCGGTATGAATTTTACCTCTTCTGACCCGGGAACCTTAAATCCTTTTGATAAAGCTGTCACCGGTGGATTTCTGCCCTTTGGTACAGGCTCAACTCCCGGCCAAAAAATCACAGGTAAGGCAGAGGCCGGCGGCGCAATCTACCGGGTTAGGGAAGACGGAACTCAGCCCGGGGTATATGCCTGGGGCTTCAGGAACCCTTTAGGTATTGGTTTTGCCCCTGACGGCCAGATGATTGCTGTTGACCAGGGGTATCAGGACAGAGGATCACGCCCTTTGGCAAATTCCCCGGACCCGGTTTACTGCGTCGGTAAAGATGCCTGGTATGGTTGGCCTGATTATGCCGGAGGAGAGCCTGTCACTGACCCAAAGTTCCTTTCTGCAACAAAGAGTGTTCCCTTGGCCAACTTGATGCAAGAGCACCCCAGGTTAGAAAAGCCAATTGCCCTATTGGAGCCTGGAACCGGTGCGGCGAAATTTGCATTCGCCCCGATAATTTTTGATAGTTCACGACGTATGTATGTGGCTGCTTTTGGACAGGGGGACATTGGGTCTGCCGAGTTCGGTTCAAAAGGGTTTGAACACGGCATTGCTTCTGTCATAACAGACAAGTTATCAAAACATCCTGGAAGCTGTGTACTTGCCCTTGACACAAAAACAGGCAAACACGAAGTCTTCGCCTATAACAAGTCCTTTGCACCGGCAGGGTCGAATCTTTCAGGGTTCAACCATCCTATTGACGTAAAGTTTGGGCCTGACGGTTCAATGTACGTTGTTGACTTCGGGGCTATCGAGAGCAACGGTAAAACCTACCGGGCTGTTCCAGGTACAGGAGCGATCTGGAAAATATCAATTCAGCGGTCAGAACTCAAGATTTTCCGGGAAAAGAGCACGGTTATTTCTCAAAGTGCAGCCGGCCCAGACGGAGATCCAGGGGGAAAGCCTGAACCATGGAACCCTGATTACACCGAATTTCGGGCAAGGATTCAAGACTACATAGGCCGCCTGGAAGAGGCGGGCCAGGAATGGGGAGTGTTTTTTAAGGACCTTACGTCGGGCAAGACCTTTGGTATAAATGAGGATCTGCAGGTACCGGCAGCAAGCACTGTAAAGGTGGCTGTTGTTCTTTACACCAGTAATCTGGTATCCCGGGGGGAACTTACCTGGAATGAAAGGCTTACGTATTACTCGGACAGAGACTGGCAGGGCGGCGCCGGTACCCTTCAATACACTGCAAAAGACGGGGATACCTTTACCATAAGAGAACTGGCCGAAAAGGCAATTACGCTCAGTGACAACGTTGCATGGAAAATGCTTGAGGCCCGCCTGGGCAAGAATAATATCATCAATTTTATGAGAGAAATTGGCGGCCAAACAGTGTATCCCGGTGGACTAAATATCTCTACACCCAGGGATAATGCCACGTATATGGAAGCGGCCTTGAACTTTTCCAAAGCTAGCCCTGAAGGTGAGAAACTCATGTTCGACCTTGCCCATACCATATGGAACACTGGATTAAACAGGTACATAACTGAGGTGCAGGTGGCTCACAAAGAAGGCGACATAATGGGTGTGGCTGACGATGTCGGTGTGGTTTACGCAGAAAGGCCGTACATCCTATCATTAATGTCCAAGGGCCATGACGATGTTGAAGCAGGGTTTGAAAGAATCGGGGAGATTTCAAGGATGATATTTGACTACCAAAACGGCTTGTTCAAGTAAAAGCCATTATAACCCTGGATGGCCCTTTCGGGATTTTCAACTTGGCAGGGCTGGAGCTGTTCTGTTTTCCATAAAAAGCGAAGCCATTGGCGAATCTGCAATTGCAGTGTATGATTTTGACAAGCCCGAATATACGAAAGGGGGTTTTAAAGTGGCTTACATAGAGGAATTTCTTGAATTCCTGGCGATTCCAAGTATCAGCGCACTTCCGGAGCACAAACCGGACATAGCCAAAGCTTCGGAATGGTTAAGGGCTAAAATGGCCCGTGCCGGGATCGAAGATGTTCAGATCATAACCGGCAAGGGGCATCCGGTGGTTTTCGGCAGAAAAAATGCCCTGGCCACTGATAGCAGCCAGGCTCCTACTGTATTGATTTATGGCCACTACGATACGCAGCCTGCAGATCCTTTAGATGAGTGGCTTTCGCCGCCTTTTGAGCCCGAGATCAGGGATGGGAAGATCTATGCAAGAGGTTCCGCCGACAACAAGGGCGGTGTTTTTCCTGCGATACTGGCAGCTCAAGAAGCTATTGCAGACAATTCCCTGCCTGTTAACCTCAAGTTTTTGTTCGAAGGTGAAGAGGAGATTGGCAGTCCCACATTAAAGGCCTTGCTTGACGCTAACAAAGGCCTCTTTGAGTGTGATCTTGTTTTATCGGTAGACGGAGGCATGTACTCAAAGGATATTCCCTCGATCACCACAGGGTGCCGGGGGCTTGCTGCTATTCAAATAGAAGTCAGTGGCCCTGGGACCGATGTCCACTCAGGAGGGCACGGCGGAGCCATTCACAACCCTATTCATGCTCTTGCTGAAATCCTTGTTGGCCTAAAAGATAATGAAGGAAGAATTCTTGTAGAGGGTTTTTACGATAGTGTTACCGGGATTTCCGAAGAAGAACGCAAGAAGTTTTCGGAAGCTCCTTTTGACGAAGATGCCTACAGAACCCGGGTAGGAGTTCCTGCACTATTTGGTGAACCAGAGTACAGCTTAATTGAACGGATGTGGGTCCGCCCAACTCTTGATGCCAACGGAATTTGGGGTGGTTTTCAGGGGGAAGGTGTAAAGACCATTATTCCGGCCAGGGCAGGGTGCAAGATCACATGCCGACTGGTACCGGATCAGGACCCGGAAGATATATGCAAAGCTCTTGAAAACCACATAAAGAAGCATACACCAAAAGGCGTAGGAGTCAGTGTTACAATATTTCCGGGAAATTCCAAGCCTTATGTTATTCCTGACCATCATCCTGTGCTGCCGGTAGTTGCAGGTGTTCTCGAGGAATTGTACGGCCATAAGCCTGTTAATGTACGCCTTGGAGGAACGTTGCCCATAGCACGGGCATTTTTGGATATTCTCGGGACGCACCTGTTCTTTTTTGCCATGTCCAGCCCAGATGCAAATGCCCATGGGCCAAACGAATTCATCAGAATTGACGAATTCGAGAGGTTAAGAAAAGGCCTCAGAATATTCTGGGATAGATATGCTGCTTCTCAGAAAACGTAAGATCAAAGGCCAGGGCCATGCAGGTTCAAGCAGAGCCTTTGTGGCCCGGCCTTTTCCTGCTAATGTATTTGGCCAGACAAGACATGTAGCCCCGGCATCCCGGAGCTACATGCTGTGAGGAGCAAGTGCCACTACCCTCCTGGAGGTCAAAGGCTACCGTTCCGTGTCAGATTAATTGATCCCGAGTACGAGCAGGATAAGAATCAGGAAGATAATGAACGCCAGCTGGTTGTCAATGATCCAGTTTCCCATCCTTTGTCACCTCCCCCGTCTTAATGAGATGCAACTATCGTTTCGTGCCTGGACGCTGCACATGGTGTTTTAGTTGATACCCAGGATAAGGAGAATCAAGATTAAGAAAATCACAAATGCCAGCTGTTCGTTGAAGAGTGTGTTACCGGCCATGGATATCCCTCCTATTGCAAGAGTCTAGGTTATCTTATGTTGACACCAATAATGAAGTTACAGAAGTTTCGTGCCGGTATTGAATCATTCTTTGTACCTGAAATGACTGGCAGGTGCCAGGGGTTTGAGAGGCGGGGCTGTACTGGTGCAGTAGAAGGGCGGCGCGACTTCCGGGGAGGAGAGAAGTCGCGCCATGAACGTTATAAGATGTTGATACACAATATGTTGACATAATGCCTCAGGTGACTCTATTTTCCTCCAAGACAGTGTACTAAGGCTTAGCAGTTCGTTTCCGAGAGAGAAAGAGACAAAGGGCCACAACCGGTGTTCTGGAGCGACAGGTGTTGTGGAGCGGCAGTCATATGGGGTAAAATGATGTGTGCACTGATATGTGCACACGGAGACGGATTTCAATTCGATTGGCCGGCCGGAAACTTAGCCGGTTGGCTGTGGAAGGATGTGGGGAGGATCATGGCTGGGAAAAAAGCACTAAGCCGGGAAAGTACATACTACTCACTTCTTGGTTTGGATAATGCCCTTGGATTGAACAGAAAGGCTGCAGGAGAACTGTTTTCCAGGCACGTAAATCTGGGTTTTGAAAACCATGCTTTCAGCCCTAGGGTTTGACAAGAACTTTGTGCGGGCTCAAGGAGTCTCGGTTTTCGATGATAAGGGCACAAAGTACCTGGACTTTCTCGGTGGGTATGGGAGTTTGCCCTTGGACATAATCCCAAAGGCATATTGGGGGAACTGAATAAGGTTTGCCAGCGCCCAAACTTCCTTCAGCTTCAAGCCAGCCCGCTTCAGGCGGCATTGGCCATGATTTGGCTCAGATCCTGCCCGGCGATCTGAGTGTGGCGTTTTTTTGTAACAGCGGTGCTGAGGCTGTTGAAGGTGCCCTTAAGATGGCAAGGATAGCAACGGGCAAACCTGTGTATGTGTATTGCACAGGTGCTTTTCACGGGAAAACCCTCGGCGCTTTGTCTGTTGGAGGGCGCGAAAAGTATAAAACACCTTTTTGTCCCCTTATCCCGGGATGTGTAGAAATACCTTTCGGCAACATTGATGCCCTCGAGGAAGCACTTACCAAGTATAGATGTGCCGCTGTGATAATGGAGCCTATTCAAGGTGAGGCAGGTGTGATAATTCCTCCAGATGGCTATCTGAAGCAGGTTCGGGAATTAACCCGGGATCATGATACTCTCTTTATCCTTGATGAAGTACAGACCGGTTTCGGAAGGACCGGCAGAATGTTTGCGTGTGAACACGAGAATGTTGTTCCCGACATTATCTGCCTTGCAAAAGCATTAGGCGGCGGAGTCATGCCTGCCGGAGCTACTGTTACAGGCCCTAGCGTATGGGAAAAAGCATATGGAGGCCTTTCTAAGGCTCTTTTACATACTTCAACCTTTGGAGGCGGTGCCCGGGCTTGCGCAGCAGGACTTTTGACTATCAACAAGATAGTCAGTGAAGGTCTCTGCCTGAGAGCCCAGGAACTGGGCGATTACTTTTTAGAAGGACTCCGTGCCCTTCAGCAAAGCTACAAGTCCATTAAAGAGGTTCGGGGAAAGGGCCTGCTTATTGGGATTGAGTTTGATAAGCCGGTGGAAGGGCTTCTGGATAAGCTTACAGCAGGTGCCATCAATGATTTTGCCAGGGAGTACTATGCTTCTCTGGTTGCAGGAGACCTGTTAGTGAGTCACCGGGTCATAACAGCCTATACATTGAATAATCCAAATGTTATGAGGTTTGAACCTCCCTTGTGGTCACAAAGGAAGAAATTGATTATGTTCTCAATGCCCTTGAGGATATCTTTTCACAGAAGAAAGGGTTAGTGAAAATGGCTGTATCAGTCGTAACCAGGAAATCGTAGTAAAAACCCCGGTTGCCTTGAACGGCTCTGCCTGCATGTGGCAAAGTAGTGGCGGAGGAGGTTGTTTATGAAAGCTACCATTTACATAGACGGAGCTTCAAGGGGAAACCCGGGTCCTGCTTCGTGTGCTGCCGTGGTTCTTGCAGAAGGCTTTCCCGAGAGGGAATTGGGCCTGTTTTTGGGAAGTGCCACGAACAACATTGCTGAGTATTCAGGGCTTCTTCTTGGGCTTCAAGAGGCTAAAGACATGGGTGCAGAAGAAGTCCTTGTTTTTTCCGATTCGAATCTGTGTGTTCAGCAGGTAAAAGGAAAGTTCAAAGTCTCAAGCCCAAACCTAATCCCGCTTTACAACAAGGCTAAGCGGGCTTTGCGGCATTTTTCAAAATGGGAGATAACCCACATTCCCAGAGAGCAGAACAAAAGGGCAGACTCATTGACAAACAAGGTTTTGGATCTTTACGAGTTAATGAGCCGGGCATGAGTCTTCCCGTCAATGCTGGATTTTTTGGCCGCTGTCTGGCCGGGGACAAGCTGAGGCATGATACTATTTTCCCCTGTGTTCGTAACATAGATGATAGAAGGCAAAAGGCGGCATGTTATTATGGCATTTGAGACAGGGCCGGAACGGGAAAGAGGTGCAGATAGAATCCGAATGAATCAGGGCAAGGAGACACAAGTCCAAAAGATACATGTTTGGCGCCGGGGCAGCATTTACGGCCTGAACAGGGCCGTGGTCGTTGTCCTGGCTATGTCGATTTTCGTAGGTTTGTACACTCTTTCCGCTTGTTCCAACCTTTTTGAATCTGAGTTCCTGACAATACAGGAGACACCAGGCCTATTGCCCTTGGGCAGTTCAACTGTCTATCCTAACCCAAAAGGGAACGTAAATGACTATGCAGGTGTTCTCACAACCTCTGATTTGGAAAATTTAAATGCCCTGGTGGATTCAGTGTTACGGCAAACAGGAGTAACCTTCGCGGTGGCTATTGTCCCTGATCACGGTGATGAGAGTCTTGAGATTTATTCTGCCAACCTTTACGAGAATTGGGGGATAGGCGAAAAGGACGAGGACATGGGCTTGCTCGTCGTGCTTTCCATGGAAGAAAGGGGCCTTCGTATGGAGGTTGGCTACGGACTTGAACCTGTTATTACAGATGGGAGAGCAGGCGAGTGTCTTGACAAGATGCTTCCTTATTTCAGAAACGAAGAATACGGAAAAGGCCTGTATGCAGGACTTCTTAATGCAGCCCAGTATGTTGCGGACGAAGCGGGCATTGAGCTGCAAATTGAAGGAGGACAGGAAGGGTATCTCCCCCCTGTTTTTTCAGCGGGACAGATTCTGCTGCGGGTACTTGCAGTAGTGTTTTTCTTGGTGGCGGTTCTGGTATTTGCAGTATCAAGAAAGAGTCGCTGCCCTAAATGCAAATCGAAGTTAATTGTGACTGACAAAGTGATACGGGTTTCTACGTTTGCCCAGGGTGGCCTGGCGGTCAAGATGTTCAGGTGCCCTGTTTGCGGATACTACCGAGACAAAACCTATAAGACAGGCCCAACCATCCGGCCTCCGGGGCCAGGGGGAAGCCTGCCGCCTTCTATGGGCCCCGGCCCATTCTTTGGAGGATCTCGGGGCTCAAGAGGACGATCACCCCGAGGTTTATCCGGCCCCCGAGGTTTCGGCGGTGGCAGAAGCGGGGGAGGCGGGGCCAGCAGAAAGTGGTAAATTGACCATCTGCAAAACCTTTGTTTAGGGTTTCCTGGAGTCAGGGCAGCGTAGCGGATAATGGGAGGGAAGGGCTATGAAAAAGGGTGTTTCAAGTTTCATGGTGTTACTTGGCGTAGTTGTGGTCCTTGGGGGTTGGCTGGCGTCCACTTACAACGGCTTGGTGAAGCAAAATGAGCTTATTGACGGCCAGTGGGCCCAGGTTGAAAACCAGCTTCAAAGGCGCCACGACTTAATCCCTAATCTTGTAAGCACTGTAAAAGGATACGCTAAGCATGAAGAAGATGTTTTCACAGCAATTGCAGATGCCAGGGCCAAACTTAACCAGGCCTCCACCGTAGAAGAGAGAGTTGAAGCAAGGAATGAAGTAGAATCAGCCCTTGCCAGACTATTGGTTATTGTGGAGAATTATCCCGAACTAAAGGCTGACACCCAGTTTAACAAGCTCATGGACGAATTGTCAGGTGCCGAAAATAGAATAAGTGTTGAACGGCTCAGATTCAATGAGCAAGTTAAGGCGTACAATACAAAGGTTAAACAGTTCCCTACTGTAATTATTGCCAGGCTTATGGGGTTTGACCCCAGGACGTATTTTGAAATGTCTCCTGGGGCGGCAGAAGCACCGAAAGTTGAATTCTGAAAAGGCAGGTTCTGAACTTTCAGGGTATATAGTGGGACGGAGCCCGGCATACTCTACAGGAATTACCGGATACAGCCCGGGGCAAATGGCTAAAAGATCCATGCAGGTAGCATGGCATTTTTGGAAAAGAAAGGCCGGTTAGGGCCTAAGAGCAGATATTGGGAAGACACGGCACAATGGGCCGGTTGACATAATCAGCACCGCGGAAGTAAACTTATGTAGCCGGTATTTTGGATGTCGAGCGTTAAGATCGCTTTGACGCCTTCCACCGGCCTTGTTATATTGTGTTTAGGTAAGCAGGTTAGGTAGTCGCAGGCGGTTTTTCCGCTTGAGGAAAGTCCGGGCTCCACAGGGCAGGGCGCTGGGTAACGCCCAGCGAGGGTGACCTCAGGGAAAGTGCCACAGAAACATACCGCCTTTGATACAGGCTGTTTTCGTCACCGGAGGCATGCCCAGCCTCCTGGTGGCCAACGAAAGGCCAGTATCAAAGGTAAGGGTGAAAAGGTAGTGTAAGAGACTACCGGCAGCCGGGTGACCGGCTGGCCAGGCAAACCCCGTCCGGAGCAAGACCAAATAGGGGGGCGATGACGCGGCCCGTAGAGCCCCCGGGTATGGTCGCTTGAGGGAAAAGGCAACTTTTCTCCCAGATAGATGACTACCCGTGACAGAACCCGGCTTATAGGCCTGCTTACCGCCTTTTCCTTTCGTAAAAGGAGAAAACAGCATGTCTGGCGTGAAGACTCTGATGGAATACGGTCCGTTAGGGCTTGTTGTATTGGCGTTTTGTGAGTCTGTTTTCTTCCCTGTCCCTCCTGATTTTATGCTTTTACCCCTTGCTATGCTGAAGCCAGGCCTTTCGTGTTGGTACGCATTTTTGGCTACTTTGGCATCAGTGGCAGGGGCTATCCTGGGCTACGGTATCGGGCTGAAAGCCGGCAGGCCTCTTTTGGAGAAGTACTTTCCCCGGCAAAGGCTTATTCAGATTGAACTTCTGTTCAAGAACTACGGCGGATGGGCCGTAGGTATCGCAGCGTTTACTCCATTTCCCTTCAAGTTGTTTACCCTGGCAGGCGGCATATTCAGGGTGAGGTTGTGGCCTTTTGCCATTGCTTCTGCAATTGGCCGGGGTGGCCGGTTTTTTCTTGAAGCAGGCCTTGTGTTTTTTCTCGGAGATGAAGCAGAAGCGTTGTTCGTTGCCGAATTTCGAACTGATAACCGGGTATTACGGTTGTGCTTATTGGGCTGATCTGGCTGGTAGGCAAAATCAGGGCATGCCGGGCTCGGAAGTACCGGTGATGCCCCGGATAACCTGTGTGCGTTCAAGGTGGTCAGTTTATTGCCAGGACGTCTTCACTTGTGGCGTAACCCGTTGCTACACCGTAAGCCAAATCGGCTATGAGAGTCATGATTGTGGTTGAAATTCCAAGGCTCCAGGGCTGAGCAGTTATTCCCAGAGGAGGTAGAATCAATCCCCATAGCAGCCAAACCAACAAACCGTTAATTATCCCGAGTACCAGGTTGTGCCTTGAGTGAAAATTCCTTACCGCTATGGCGAATACCTTGTGCCCATAACACACCGGTAAGCATATGTATTACAAAACCCAAAATCCCGCCGCTTGCTGAATATGCGACGCCCCTGGCGCTTACAAGCCCGGCCAATCCGCCAAGAAGGTTTAATTTCACCAAACCTGCACGTCTGCCGATCCCCAGAATAATATCCATTGCCGCGATTCCGGTGACTCCTCCCCAAAGGGCTCTGGTCCATAAATTCCTCATAAGCAACCTCCTTGCCGTCTATTATTCCCTGTCCCTTCCCGGTTAATCGAGGCAGCCCGGGATTTCCGGGTATGTGGCACCCATTGTGGCTAAAGGGTGATGTGTCACCTGCAATGCGTTTTTTAAAGGGAATTCAGCATTTTTGGAGAAATGATAAGGACAGTGCATTACATAGACTGTGCCATTGCATTGGGATTTAGACGGGCTTGCCCGAAAATCTCGATGTTCAAATGGACAGAGCAAAGATGGTGGGGGTAATTTGAGAGATTCTGCACTGCACTCTTTGATTGAACACAGTATTGAGACAGCAAGACACGAGATACAGTCTGGTTGGGCTTCTGTTTTGGTCCAAAACGGAAAGGTCCTTGACAGAGAACAGGGCAAAGGAATAAGGCCTGCGCTTATGATTTTCCAAAGAAGGCTTGTTGGGGCAAGCCCGAGTAATCTATTGCCTGCAAAAGATAACAGTCTCGTATTTGGCGACAGAGTTTTAGGGCTGGCCGCGTTCAAACTTGGATGTCTTATGGGAGCCGGCGCAATGTGGGGCGATTTGGTGAGCCAACTTGCACTGGCCGAGGCCGGGTTAAAAGGCGTACCGGTTGTTTATGAAAAAAGAGTCCAATCCATCCTGAATAGGGCCGGCGATGATCTATGCCCTATAGAGCGGCTTGCGTCCGGTTGCGATAAAGACAGTGACTTTTACTCTAGACTATTGGAGTGGTTAAAGTAACACGGCTTTCTGTACAAGACAACTTATAACAGAGGGTGCTTATTAATTGAGCAGGTTCAGACGAGCTTATCTGGTTATTCTTGATGCGGTCCTAATTAACATTGCGGCTGTGGCAGCCCTTTACCTCAGGTTTGAGTTAAGAGTGCCTTCCAGTTATTTATCTGAGTACCAGAGGGCAGCTCCATACTTCACCTTGATATCTCTCGGCATTTTTGCTGCTATTGGGCTTTACTCTGTAATTTTGCGTTATGCAAGCGTAGATCAGCTTTTGGCTTCTGCTGCAGGAAGTGTTTTGAGTTCAGGCGTACTCTGGCTCTTGCTCAAGTTTTGGATTGCTCCTGGATATCCGCGTTCTGCTCTGATTATCACAGGAATGCTTGAGTTTTTATTCCTGGCGGGCTTAAGAGTCTCGGTCAGGCTCTTCAACAGGGTATGGAACGGCTTTTTTGATGCAGTAAGAGACCCGGTGAGCAGGCAATTGGGGTCTTGATTGTTGGAGTGGGTGATGCAGGGGTTATACTCGGAAAGGAGTTGTCAAAGCCCTCAGTGCCGAAATATAAACTGTTAGGGTACATAGATGATGACCCTTCCAAAAGGAACACCACTGTATGTGGTGCAAGAGTGTATGGAAACAGGGATCTTATTCCTTCCCTTGTTGAGCGGCTCCAGGTAAATGAGATCATTGTGGCAATGCCATCGGTTTCTCCTGCCATAGTACGGGAGATTGTGAGTTTGTGTCAGGACACAGGGGTAAAAATCAGAGCTTTGCCCAGAGTTTTAGACATGGCAGGGAAACCATTTGAAATGGGTATGATAAAGGACATAGACATAGAAGATCTTTTGGGACGTCCTGAAGTACACCTGGACACTCAAAGAATTGAGGAGTACCTGAGAGGAAAGAAAGTCTTAATCACCGGTGCAGGAGGTTCTATCGGTTCAGAAATTTGCAGGCAAGTGGCAGCTTTTAACCCCGGTAGCTTGATTCTTTTGGGACATGGTGAAAACTCAATTTTCGAGGCCAGAATGGTTTTGGACCGGGAGTTTCCGGAGATGGTCAAAGAATCCCTGGTGGCAGATGTAAGGGACTCAGTCAGAATCAAAGAGATCTTTTCGGTTTACAGGCCAGACGTGGTGTTTCACGCGGCAGCTCATAAGCATGTCCCCTTGATGGAACAACATATTCAGGAAGCCATAAAGACCAATGTATTTGGCACACTGAATGTGGCCAAGGCAGCGTTAGTTTACGAGGCAAGAAAGTTTGTTATGATATCAACTGACAAAGCAGTCAATCCAACCAGTGTCATGGGCGCCAGCAAACGGGTAGCTGAATTGGTTGTCCAATCGATGAACTGCCTTAGCAAGAATACTCAGTTCGTATCAGTAAGATTCGGGAATGTTTTGGGTTCAAGAGGCAGCGTAGTGCCTGTTTTCCGCCGGCAGATAGCAGAGGGTGGGCCTGTCACCGTTACCCATCCTGACATGAGAAGGTATTTTATGACCAAGAAAGAAGCTGTTGAATTGGTGCTACAGGCCGGAGCCATGGGCCATGGTGGGGAAATTTTCGTGCTGGATATGGGAGAACCTGTACGAATTCTGGATATGGCGGAACAGATGATAAGGCTTTCAGGCCATGTACCATACGATGACATCCCAATAGTGTTTACCGGTATCCGGCCGGGAGAGAAGCTTTTCGAGGAAATACTTACTGCCGAAGAGGGAACCTCAGCAACCCATCACTCCCAGATATTTGTAGCAAGACAAAACCCCTTTTCTTCAGCCTCGTTTTTCGCGGGCCTGGCCAAACTCGAAAACCTCGTGTTTCCCCGGCACTTGAATTGCCGGGTGTTTACCGGTGAAACCCCTGAATTGGACTCAAATTTGGCGAATGCTGTTATTGAAGAAGCCCGCTCAGGAGCGTGGGAACTCGCGGCATCCAGGAACACTGGAGACGTCCGGCTTTGGGAATCAGGCAAAGACACCCTGATTGTGGTTTCAAGAAGACACGAGATCCTGAAAACCCTCGAAGAATTGGTGCCTGAGTTCCAGGGCTCAAACCATGCAGAAGCAAGACAGGCCAGAGTGAGCCCCGGCCGTGCGAAATCGAATCCCCGGTAATTGGAAGGTTTTAAGAGACGTATCATAATAAAGAATGTGATGAGGAGATAAGACTCAGGCCATGGGTACTAATCAGGCCCGGCAAACCGGGGGGTTCTTAATGAAAGTATTGCTGGCAATTGCCCTTGTCCTGTCTGTCACATATGTTGTAAGCGGGCTTTTACCCAGAATATTTTCGCAAAAGGCCATTGACTATTTTGGCCCGGCATTTCTGGAAAGCGTATCTCGCAGGGCAAGATTTTCTTACGCGGCTGCCGGACTTGAGTCAATAGCTGCCTTTCTGACCTTATTCGCTTTTGCCGTTGGAACTTTCCAGAAGCCGCTTTTTGCCGGTATTCCTGTTACAGAACATGTATCACCGGGGAAAGGGTTCTGGATTGGCACTGTTCTGGCTCTTCAGGCCGGATTGCTGTTGACAGTGGTGAGCATGCCTTTTCGTTGGTTCAGAGGATACTACCTGGAGAAAGCATTTGGGCTTTCGAGACTAACCCTGGGCGGCTGGTTCTGGGAATTTGCTAAAGGTTCAGTTCTCAATTTTGCGATCTATGCTGTAACAGGTGGAACTGCTGCTTTTCTTCTTGCGAGATTCCCAAGAACGTGGCAGTATGTTCTGACTCTGGCCCTTTTCTTTGGAAGCATATTCTTTGCCTATGTTTATCCAACGGCTATCGCTCCGGTGTTTGACCGGTTTGTTCCTCTGAAGGATCAATCACTCCTGTCTGAAGTGAGCGAACTTGCCGGCAAAGCCGGGATGCAAGTTGAAAAAGTCCTTGTTATGGAGGCTTCACGTAAAACTGCCAGGGCCAACGCGTATTTTACAGGTATTGGCAATAGCAAACAGGTAGTACTATATGATAATCTCATAGCAAATTATTCCATTGAAGAGATAAGACTGGTACTGGCACATGAACTTGGCCATTGGAAATACGGGCATATTGCAAAGGGGATAGGGTTTTCGGCAGCGGGAACTCTTATTATCACAATGCTCTTTTCCTTGATTTGTGCCCCTTTGCCAGACCGTTTTTCTGTCGCCAATCTCCGCAGTGTCTTTTTGTCCCTTGTGTTGTTTTCGATTCTCGCGTCGTATGTGGCTACTCCTGCTGCTTCAATCCTGTCTCGAAGGCATGAGGTACAGGCTGATATGTTTTCCCTTGAGCTTACAGGAGACTCAAATTCCTTTATTGCAGCCATGGCAGGCCTGGCCAGAAGTAACTTAGGAGACGTAGAGCCGCCTCCTTTCATCCGCTGGTTTGCATGGACCCATCCAACTACAATTGAGAGAATTACCATGGGTGAGCAGTGGAAATAAGCCATGTCCACAAGCAGGTTAACCCATGGAGATTTCACTGAACTGTTAATTACTTCAATTACACAGACTGCATAATTTCCCCATAAGTTTTTGTCCTAAGACGATTGTATAGATGGGGAAGGGTTAGTTAGGGGAATCTCTATGTAAAGAGGAGCTCACTAACTAATCTTGCCGGAACTTGTTTAATGTTGGTTATCTATTTGAGTACAGCACAGGAGGCGGTGGATTTGACAGGTCGGAAGAAAGGCCTGACGTGCCTGGCATTTGGGCACGGAAAACCAATGATGAGGACTGCGGTAGTCTTGCTCCTGACGTGTTCACTGGTTTTGGGAATGTCAGGGTTTGCACAGGCAAACGGTAAAGGCCGGTATAAACAGGTAGAGAAGTTACTTGAGAAATTGATTAAGCAGGCCGAAAAGGCAATGAAAAAGACTAATAGACTTGGTTTTGCCGATCTGGGCCAGGCTGCGTGGGCTCTTGAAGCAATTGCCAGAATGCAGGGTTTGGGAATAATAGAAGGTTACGGCGGAAATATATTTAAGCCCAACACCCCGGTAAAACAATCTGAAGCCCTGACTATGATGGTAAGAGCCTTCGGCTTGGAAGAAGACGCACTAGAGTTAGGCGAAAGACTCAGCGGCACATACTCGAGTCTTGACAACGACATAAAGAAGGGCAACCAGAAAAGACTCAAGAACTACTGGTACTACAATGATGATGATAACGAAGACTATACCGGATATTTCAGTCTGGGGAGTTTGTGGTATCCATATGTGTCTGTACCTGCAAGATGGTCCCTTGGGTATGTGCTTTGGGCAGTAGAAGAGGGATGGGTGGAACTGTCTGATATCAACCCTGAAAAACCTGCGGATCGTGCCTGGATAGCAAAAGTCATGGTACGGGCTCTGGGATACGGTGAAGAGGCTGAAGATAAGATGGGAAAACCCCTGTACTTCAAGGATTCTTCGGCTATTCCGGCCAAATACTGGGGATATGTTGCTCAAGCAGTGGATATGGGGTTGTTCGAAGGCTACAACGACAGAACTTTCCAGCCCAATAAGCCTGTTACCAGAGCAGAGATGGCCACCATATTGGACCGTTGGGTTACCGGAGTACTTCCTGAGGAAATGCCATATCATGTGACCGGGACAGTAAAATCCATAACCGCCGGTTCAATAACAATCAAGCTTTCGTCGGGGAAAGAGCATAACTACAGGATTTCCAAGGATGCTCTTGTTGTCAGTGGGAAGTCAAGTGTATCTGTAAGCAGCATAAAAATAGGAGATACAGTGCGCATCCTGACTAACGGTTCCGGAGTGGCCCTGCTAATAACCTTAGTTACAGGCAGTGTACCGGTTCCGGCTCCCACCCGGGAGATTATAGGGACTATTAAATCGAAGTCCAAGACGAGCAAGGGTGAAGTCGGGCTTACAGTGACTACTGAAGAAGGGTACGAAACCCTTACTTTAGAAGCAGATTGCAAGGTTACTGATGGTACCAAGTATCTGGCCGTCTCGGCCCTGGCTGTGGGTGATGAGATCTTGGCCAGAGAGCGCAATGGAAAAGTATATGAGATTTTAGTGCTGGCAGAATGGAGCACAACTGATATAAGCGGCACAATCAGGAAAATTACCATTGGTAATACGGTTACTCTGGAGATTGAGGTCAAATCAGGCCAAAGACACGTGTTTACTTTGCAAAAAGACGCAGCCATTACTTACCAGGGAGGGCATCTCACATATACTGATCTTCTTGCCGGTGATGTGGTAACCCTAAGAGTTCAAAACAAGCATGTAGTGCGTGTTTGGGTCACGGCAAGGCCTGGCGTGGTATCGTATATCACAGGGACTGTGGATGGAATCCGGTTCACTCTCGGTGGCATGGTTATGGATGTCGTAGACAGTAAGAAAGTCACTCACAAGATCACTTTGGCTTCAAATGTCAAGATCACCAATAAAGATGATGAGATTATTGATATTTCAGAAGTATATGTTGGCGATAAGGTTAGGGTTAAGGTATTAAACAGCGTTGGTGTCGAGATTTCCGTAACCGAGAGATACCAGGAAACCCAGGAACTTACAGGTGTAATTTCATCTATCACCGACCATACGTATCACAGGGCCATAGCGGTAAAGCAAGATGACTGTAAAATAGATGATTTCAAGGTGTTTTCCACAACATTGATCCGGTACGGGTCTAATGAATGGGCACCGTCATTGTTGAAGGTTGGGGATAAAGTCAAAGTGGCATATGACGGTGATGAAGCAGTTGAGATTGGGGTTTTGGCACGGAATCAAGATATTCCCTTTGGCGATCTTTACGGGAAACTAGACGAGATAAATCATGGATTGCTGCAATCCATCCTGGCCTTGGAGCATGAGGGGACAAAAACTACTGTGAAAGTAGATTCTAAGACTAAGATCTCTTATGGCTCGAAGGAACTAGACAGCAGATACAGCCTAAGAAGAGGCGATATTGTAAGGGTTGTTCTTGATGGCGATACGGCTGTTGAAATAAAGATAGTTTCCAGGCCGTAAATACAGATACAGTGCCTGTCAACTGCAGGCAAGGCTGAGTTCGGCAGGGGAGCCGGGGAGAAAATCTTCCCGGCTCTCGCCTGTATTTGTGCTCCCAGGGTATTGCAGTAACTATACTGCTATTGCCTCATACACGGGGCTCTTCATTGCGCCAGGGCGTAAAGAGCCCTGGCATATATTTTTACCAGCAGGAGCAGGTTGTCTATGGATATGAATTCATCAGCTTGATGGACAACTTCTACATCTCCGGGCCTGGCAGGGCCATATGCTACCCCTCCGGGAATGACTTTGGCATAGGTGCCTCCGCCTATGGCTATGGGAGGAAGGCTATCTCCAGTTTCTTCCCGGTAAATCTGTAAGAGTGTTTTGACCAGGAAAGAATCCGGATCAGTATAATGGGGCTTTCCAAGGCTTATTACTTCCACCCTGACTTCGCCGGGTGCGGATTCATTTGATTCCAAAGTGCGGGTTCTTAGTTTTTCGCTCGAGATTTTCACAGGGTAGCGGATGTCATATATGCTGGTTAGGATCTTGTTTCCGTCACTTTCAGATGTTTTACACACTCCCAAATTACAGGAAAGTTTCCCCGAGACATCGTCTTGACATTGGATACGCAGCCCGTTTCCGCAGATATCAGAGGCTTCGGCCACAAATCTGATGCTTTTCCAGGAGCCCAGATCCTCACCGAGGCATGAAAAGAGATACAACATTGCGGCTACAGCATTAGTGCCTTGCTGTGGGACTGACGCATGGGATGCTTTTCCTCGGCACTCTATGGCGATTTGTCCGGGACCGGGAGTGAATTCAAATGACAAGGGCCCCGGCCCCGCAACAAGACTCTTGATTTCGGGTATGTGATTTTCCAGCCTGTGTATTACCGTTGATTCCTGGCCCTCAGGGACGGTAATGACCGCCCGGGCTTTTTCCGGGACAATGTTTGGTCTTTCACCGCCGCACAGGTACACCAGGGAATAGGTCCCTTTGCGAACAATGGCTGTGACTTTGACTTTCATGTTACCTTTTTCGGCGAAAACCAGAGGGAATTCTGCATCGGGAGAAAACCCGTAGGTGGGTTTTTCTTCAACCTCAAAGTAGTGCCGGACACAACGGAATCCTGATTCTTCGTTGCCTCCTACCACATGCCTTATTCTCCTGTTTAAAGGTGCTCCGCTTTCTTTAATCGCTCTCAGGGCGTAAAGACATGCAATGGTCGGCCCCTTGTTATCCTGAGCTCCCCTCCCGTAAATTTTGGCGTCATATACTTCACCCCGGGGGTTCCGGGCCCATCCGGTACCGAAGGGGACGATGTCTGCGTGGGTGAGAGCCATTGCCATTTCAGCACCTGATCCAATCTCAGCATGAACTGCATAGCCGTTGACAGTTGTTACACTCATTCCGAAGTTCCTGGCTTTTTCAAGGTACATATCGAATGCCCTGGCTACTTCGGGCCCAAAGGGTTCTCCATCTCCTGCCGGCCCCTCAGTGCTCGGGATGGCTATGAGTTCGAGTAAAGACGAGACAATTTCGCCTTTGTGTTTCGGAATCCAATCCTGAAGAAAAGAAGAAAAAGCCTTTTGATCCATTGATTAAGCCTCTCTTTCTGTGGTTTAGCTGCAGCCTGGGATGACGGCCGGTTCTCAAACTGCTCATTATTAATCATTTGGTTCTTTGTTCAATAAAGAGGGGCATTTTCCTTCTTTGGGGAATTTAATTATTATGAGAGGAGTCTTTTGATCATCGTTGCCGAAGGGATTGGATCTGAGGATGTCTTTGATAAACTCTTCTTGATGGGGTTTGAGAGAAAAACTGGTCCCTAATATATCAACTGAACCTTTATCGTTTACGTCAAGAATGAGAGTCCACAACCCCGTCTTTTTCCAAATTTGCCTGGCTACAAGGTTTGGGTTTTCGGGCCCAAGTATTATATGCCTTTCAAAGGGCGGCATTGTTCCGCCTGAATCATCAATCTCGGCCACCTGATGCCCTGCTATCCTAAAGAAGGTTCCCTTAATACCGAATATTTTTCCTGCAAGGGCGCACAAAGCTGCGAGGATAATTCTGGGGGCGCCCACTTCACAAATGGCCATTTGCATAGATCTTTCAGCAGAAATACTGGCGTCAGGGTGGGCAAACCTGGAAAGAAACCTGGCGAGATTCCCGGTATTACCTGTTCAGGCTCTATAGCCCGGCCTTGCATAATAGCCACTACAGATTCAGCAATCCCTACAAGATCTTGAGGTTCAGCCACGCCTTTAGTGTAATGATGAACTATGTCAGCCGGGGCATCCTTTTGTGTAATCAGGTGAGTTCTGATTCTCAATATGGCCGTGTTTTCTTTATTCCACAGGCGTAACACCTTCTTCACTCCTCAATATTTCCCTGGGTGTGACGGCGTGACAAAGTTTTTTGTGACACTCCCGGTTTAGTCTATTTTGTTTGGCAAGGTATCGTGCAATGCCGTTGTATATGGACTGAGCTATTCGTTTTCTGAAAAGAGGCGCCCGGAAATTTGCCTCATCTGCAAAGTGGGTCAGGCATAAAGGTTCGACCCTGATAACAGGGAAAGGCCAGCCGAATTCGCCGGTCAATGGGTCAATGGTTTCAACTCTCATGCCCATTCGTTCAAACAAGGCTGCAGAAGTCTCACTTCCAAGAAGATAAGATTCCATGCAGTTGTTATTTGCTGCGACTCTATATTTCTGAATCAAGGGGTTTTTATCTCCTGATACATGGATCTGAACACCTAATGTCGGGCTATTTGCTACAAGAAGTCTGTGGCGGCCTTCATCAGTTAAGTGACTGTCGTCTTTTCTTGTGAGGATGGGAAGCCCTTGTGACAATTCTAAAAGAGCGGACAATTCTTTGGCCAGTTCCAGGGTTACATGTTTCTCAGTAAGGTCTACCGGGCCTTGATACCCTCTGTCACTTCCTCCGTGTCCCGGATCAATGCCAATTTTGATGCCCCCAAATAGATTCTGAAGAGGTTTCCGGGAAAAGGAAAACTCCATAAAGCAAGGTAAGCCGGAAGCCTGGGATATTGACATCTCCGGCTTATGTACGGGCAGGCCCTTGTTAGTATCATCATTCCCTTCGCCGAAAGTCTTGTCAGGTAGTTGCTCCAGGCAAATGTCAACGGTAACTCTAAAGGGGCCTGTGGAATGGATGCTTACAAGTTTTATCAAACCATCTGCCACGGTAATGTCATCGTCTGCCATTATGAGTTCCATGCCGTCGAGAGTGATCCTGTATACCCAAAGGTTGTCCTTTTGAATCTTTTCTACATGAATTCCATCAGGCAAAGCGGTTGATTCCAGAGTAACCCTGGAAACCCACTTTCCTTCAGGAGAAAAACAAACCAAAGGCCAGGCATTTAAAATTCCTTTTCTCACATTTCTTTCACCACTCGAAGGGTCGTCAATGTCCTATCCTCGGGGCCGGAAATCCCGAAAGCCAGCCGTCTTATTATAATAAGGTAGTCAATAGTATCCTGGGATATTACTTCTCCTGGGTACAGGATAGGTATTCCCGGCGGGTAGCAGGTGACTACTTCTGCACTGATCCTGCCTGCAGCTTCACTCAAAAGCACTCTATCCCAGTTGCTTTGCGAAGCGTTTCTGGGAGTCATGGCCATAGTGGGTACAGAAGGCAAAACAGGAATGGACTTTTGAGCTGCAAGAAGTCGCTTCGGTAATTTTCCGCTGTCTACAGCTTTTGTCAGCGAGGCCAGTCCTTCCACAAGGGCCGATACATCTTCTGGGCTGTTGCCATAACTTACTATTACAAGGATATTGTAAAGATCTGACATCTCTACCTGGATTCCTTTTTCGTTTCGCAAGTATGTTTCCGCCTGATAGCCTGTGATTCCCAATTCTCTTACTGTTATGGTAACCTTAGTCGGGTCCAGAGCATCTACGCCGGGTTTTTCAGTGATTTCATGGCCAAAGGAGTACAGGCCCGGAATCTTGTTGATCTCTTCTCTCAGTCCATTGGCCATGGTTATGGCGTAGTCCATAAGTTTTGTGCCGTTGAGGGCCATCTGTCTTCTGGCTGCGTCCAAAGATGCCAAAAGCAGATATGATGCACTGGTTGAAGTCAGGCATTGAAAAGATGCTTTGAGACGGGCAGGTTCGATTCCAGGGCCTTTTACGTGCAGAAAAGACGCCTGGGTAAGTGCTCCAAGTATCTTATGTGCTCCCTGGGCCACTGCATCTGCTCCGGCTTCAAGGGCGGGTTTAGGCAGTCCAGGGTGGAAATGGAAATGGGGGCCGTGGGCTTCATCCACCATTAATATCTTGTTTAAGCCGTGAACCATGGACGATATTGTCGAAAGGTCTTGTGACGTTCCGTAATATGTTGGATTCACAAGCAAAACTCCTTTGGCTTTCTGAGCTTCAGGATTCACTGCCAGGCATTGGGCCAGGGAAGTTTCCTCGACACCAAGGGCGAAGCCAAGGTAGTCATCATATGCCGGGAGCACGAATACAGGGCGGGCGCCAGAGAGGATTATCGCCGACAAAATAGACTTGTGAATGTTTCTCGGAATTATGATAGAGTCACTGTCGTTAAAAACCCCAAGAACCATGGCTTGAATTGCTCCGGAAGTTCCATTTACCACAAAAAAAGTTTGGTCGGCTCCGAAAAGGGCCGCTGCCAGATCCTGGGCGTCTCTTATACATCCTTGAGGTTCTTGAAGATCATCCATAGTAGGAACGCCTGTGACGTCATTATTGAAAGCTTTTTGGCCCAGCAAGGATAGCCCCAGAGGGTCGGCGCCTCTGCCGCCTCTGTGCCCGGGCATGTGAAACCTGATAGTGTTCGAATAGGCAAGAAGAGACTCAATAATGGGGGCTCTTTCCTGACCCGGGTTTACCCTTTCGGAGGTTGAGGGTACCTCCTGGATATTCTGGATATCTATTAAGTTGCGTACATATTCTGAGATGATGTCCACCGGTTAACCTCCCAATGTACCCTAACGGTTTTCAGTCTATTCACGAGAAACTCAAACTGTTACCGGGTTATTATACTCAAACTACATCCTTGTGGGGAGCCTGCTTCAAGAAATTATCTTCAAAAGTCTATTCATTTTGCTCCCTTCTGGCAATAGCCGCCATTTTGGATACTTCAAGTTCTTCAACGATGTACAAGGCTCCTTTAGCCTCTTGCATCATTTCCCTCAAGAAACTGCGGTTAGGCTCAAGCCCAATACACCCTAGATTTACTCCTTGCCTGGTAAGGGTTTTTGCTGCATCTATTGCGTCATCTATTGGAGAAAGGGTTTTGTGGGGCACGGTAGGAATCCCATCTGTCACGCATAGTACAAGGGGCTTGAGCACTGATTTTCTGCAAAGAACCCCTGCTTTTTCAAGCCCTGTTGCCAGAGGAGTCAGGCCCTGGGCCTGTATCCTGGCAAGCCCTTCTTCAAGCCGCTGAGGGCTTTTGGTGAAATCGCATACAACCTCTACGTCTGAATCCTGGAAAACAACTACGCAGAGTTTTTCTTTGTTTGTTACAATCAGGTGCCGGGCCAGCTCTTTTGCAGATGCAATTCGTTTGCCTGACATTGACGCTGACGCATCCAACAATAGTATGATAGGTCTGGATTTCTTCTCTCTTATATACCAGAAGCGAAGGTCGGCCGGGGCCAATGGCCCCCGGCTTTGAAGGGTTCTTATGCATTTTGCCATTATAGTCTCGGCTATGGCCAGGTGTCCGATTTGATCACCTGCAGCTTTAGGCAGAGCGTAGCCTCTGGATCGTGCTATGGCAGGCCTGAGTTTGACGCCTGGCCTTTCGGCTTTTGGCATGCTTTGGGCTGGAAGGGACCACAAAAGCCGTCTCAGATAAGCCTCGATTTCAGCTGAGTGTTGCCTGAGATGCTGAAGGGCCAGCCTCCCCTGGCCTGTCAACCTGTAACGCTGACCGTCGAAATGTAACAGGGAAGACGCGTAAAGGGCCTGACGGATCTCGTTTCCTGACTTATCTCTGGATCCGGTAAACCTGGACAATTCCCCTGGCCGCATGCCCTTGGCCAACGCCTCCAGAAGCTTCAGGGCATCATTGACAGAACCTGCGCCTTTGGCTGCCTGCCTTGCAAGGGCTTCTTTCCTGTACCAGGAAATTGATTCGTGCTCAGGGTTACCGGCCTGTTGTTGGAGAAGGGAATCGCTTGAGGTTTGATAGTCTTTCAGGTTCACCGGTGCTGTCTTTCTGGCCATCTTGATTTCCCGGACTTTTCTAAGTTCCAATCCTGATCTTTCAATGGCTGATTCAACTGACGCAACCAGGGTAAGAATCCCGGAAATCAACTCGCTTATGTTCAACATGGCCAGATGAACGTGGGTTAGGTGGGCGGTTCTTACGCTTTCTTCCTGGCCCGAAGTTAAAGGGCCATCGAGTCTTCCTCCGCCAAGGGCTGTCTGAAGATCAATGTAGGGTATGAAAGGCCCAATGTTAGGGCCAGGTGCTTTGGCCTGGGTTTCAAGACGGAGTCCTGAAAAGGCCCTCTTATGGATAGGCTCACTTCTTTTGGGCTTACCCTGCCTTCTGAGTGAAAAATATCAATGTGAACTACTTCATTGGGGTTTTGTCTGTGATAGAAAACCTCCCCTGCGTCAGCATCAACTATGGCTGTTACTCTGTGAGGCCGTTTGACGTCTTGCATGTGGACCTTGGTAGAGACAACCGCTGTTTCACCTATCCGGACTGCCATGTGTTTTGAAAGGAGTATTTGCAGGTTAGAAAGGACCTGCCGCTGCATGGTACCTGACCCTTCAGGAAAGTAAATCACCGGATAGAATCTTCCCATGTGGAAGGCAGCAAGACCTCTTCCCAGGTGAGGTAACCGATTCGCCGGGCAGGATCCGGTGGAGACACAGGTACGGCCCGGGCAGGATTCTCAGGTTGCTCATTCGCGCCCCGGCCTTTTTGTTTTACACTTGATTGATTTGGCATTGGGTGTATCTTACCGGATTCACCTGCAGAAGAAAGACCTCGATTTCCGGGCATGTTTTGCAAGCGGCCTGTGGCTTTTTGGTAACGGGATAAAATCCGGTTAAACCAGTTCACCCTTTGTTGTCCGTTGTCTCCAGGTTGATACTCAGGTTGTTGACCTGGCTTGAATCTTTGGGCTATCTGTTCCCTGCCTGAATGAGGGAAGGGCAATCCCGACTTTTCCGGTTCTTTGTCTTGACTTTTGTCATTATCAGTACCGGCAGTTGGGAATTCGGTTTGCTCCGGGCCTTTTGCATCGTCTGTTGGCTCTGGCCCTGAGTCCACTTGAACACTGGCCGCTTTTCGCATCTCAAGGTCTTTTAGAATCTCTGAAAGGGCCATGGGCTCAACTCTATGCCGGAGAACCAAAGGTAATACTGTGACAAGCTCATCAAAAGATACCTCTGTTTTCCCTCGTATTGCGGCAAGCAACCGAGAACTCAGTTCCAGTGACTCGACTGCCCGCAGGCTCTCGATGTTCTTTTCCACATACAGATGGGCTATGTACCGGATGATTGTTTGTGGAACCGAGATGTTTCCCAAGTTCAACGCTTTCTCCCGGATTTCAGCAGGCCCCATGAGATCTCCTGTAATACCCTGATAGTTTCCCCAAAGCAGTCTTTCAACAATTAGGGGATCTGAGGGCCTTTGTACAGGCACTACAATGTCAAACCTATCTGAGAGTTGCCTTCGAACCTCTTCAAGAGGCCCGGGGTCTTCGTCGGGGTTTGATGCTGCCCATACAGAGGAAGTGACCTCGATTTCCCAGGGCATAAGCCCGACTTCTTCGATTTTCACTTTGCCAGGCTTTGTTCCCATGACTGCCAGCAACACGTCGGTTATTTCAGGAGCGGTTTCTGCCAGTCTGTTAATCTCGTCAATAAATATGATACCTCTGTTTGCCATTGGAATTGAGCCTGGAAGGAGTGCTGCTTGAGAGTTTTTTGGGTCAGTTAGTTTGGCCAGGTCGACGCTGCCGAGAATCGTTCCAAGTTTTGCGCCGTGGCCGATTTCAACAAAAGGCATAGGGGCGGCCTCACACCGGGCAGGCGTTATTTCAGTAGATAGGCTGTGAATTGGACAATGAGGCGATTCAGGACGGCATTGGTAAATACAGTTTTCGACACGCTGTATGCTTGGAGCAAGCTGTCGGGCCCATCGCATTACTGTTGTTTTTCCTGTTCCTCTAAGCCCTTCTGCATGAATATGTAACGGTATACCCGCTGCAGTAGATATAAGGGATATCTGTATTGCCAGAAAAAGACTCTCATTTCCATTGTGCCTGATAGGTACTCTTGTAGACAAAGAGAAATCCCCCCGCAGGTATTTTTCCCGTTAGGCAGGAGGTTTCTTTCGGAACGAGTCATGGAACTAATGGTGCTTCAGATAAAATGTGCCATATAGAGATATATTACCCTCTGAGATGAGCCTTCATTTTCGCCAACGCATCCTCGAAATCCGATTTTTTTGAAGCGAGGAATGTAACCGCGTTTTCCGAGCGTTTAGCCTTTGTCAGATCTTGTACGTCAAAAGAAGGCAGGCCGCGCCCCTTGATTTCCACAAGCCCGTAAAGCGTCCCTTGTTTCAACTCGATTCCTGTGACTTCATTCCAACGGTATTTAACGCATTTACGGCCGGTGATTGAACCGGTAGCCATACCTGATTTGAGCACAAAGACATGTTTGGACGAACAAGCAAGGCCCTCTCCGGAATTGCCTGTCAATGCCAGAGTAATCTCTTCTCCATCTTCCAGGCTTCGTTCCAAGAGCTCTTGTAATATCCCAAGAGCAGATAATGCATGTTTTCTTGTGTTCCTTGTGCTGGCTCCGGTTCTTGATCTTGCTGATCTTACCGATGCCATTATGTAGTCGTACTTTCTTATAATATCCATTTTTTCCATACAGCCGGTACACAGATACCGGCCATCTACAGTCTTAAAATGCTCATCTGATGAAAAGGGTTGCTTGCCACATTCGTGGCATTTAACTGTACCTTTTTTCGTTAAGCATTTGTTGCAATACCATGCACCGTCTATGACAACAAGATCAGTACGGGGAATTCCAAGGTTTGAGGCCCCGCAATCTATGCAATTTGCCAATGCAACTCCCTCCCTAGATGATTTATCGCAAATAGGAGCAGGGAATTTTAGGGCACCAAACGAAATACTTGAAAAACACAAGGAATCTAAGTTAATGCACAGGGCATTCCTCAGATTCCTTTAAGCTCCAATCCCTTGTACGAGCTTGATGTAGCTTTCGAACCGGCTATGGTTTGAGCATTTCCGGAGATGAACTTTGCCTACCCGGCGGTTCGAATATTCTCCAGGTGCATTCTTGCTTTCTCAATAAGCCCGGGCTTGTATAGGAGATCCATTGCAGATAGCGCCATGACTTTGGCTGCCATCAAGGTTGCATCAATTGCTTTGGGTGTTATGGTATCGTCAGCCATTTCCTTTGAGTGTCCTCTGGCAGTGGTCATACCGAACGAAATTTGTATGCAAGGAGTCTCCCATGTAACACTGCCTACGTCAGTTACGCCTCCTCCTGTATTCGGTTCAGGATCGGGTAGAGTTTCTCCCAAATACTCGAAGTTCTTCCTGGCAAGGTCTCTTAGCACCGGATGCTCCAGCGTTTCTCTGAAAAGGGGTTCATAGTGTTTAAATTCCACTTTTGCGCCTACAGCCCTGGCTGCCCCTTCAGCACATTGCTTGATCCTGGGTAAGACTGTTTCCTCAAGGTAGTATGAGTCTTTAGCTCTTACAGTGAATCTTGCTGTTGCACGCTGGGGGACTATGTTAGGAGCGTCGCCTCCGTGGGTTATGATTCCTGATAGCCTTACATCGTCTCGCAGGTGGTTCTTCATTGTTCGTATGCTCATGTAGGCCAGGACACAGGCATCCAATGCGTTTATACCTGCCCCGGGATTCCCTCCTGCATGGGCTGATTTCCCGTAAAAAGTCATTTCCAGAGGATGAGATGCCCAGGAGGAGCCCCCCAGTGAGTTTCTTTGGCCGGGGTGAGCGATAAAGGCTGCGTCTATACCGGCAAATGTACCTGCTTCTGTCATAACGATTTTGCCCCCAATAGTTTCTTCTGCGGGAGTTCCCAGCACAATCCATGTGGCTCCGGTTTCATCAGGGGGAAGGGCGTTTTTTATTCCTATACCGGCGGCGAGAGCGGCCCCTGCCATTAGGTTGTGTCCGCAACCGTGGCCGATACCGGGCAATGCGTCATATTCGGCCATGAAGGCAATTCTTGGCCCTTTGCTGCCGGCACGGGCTGCAAATGATGTGGGCAGGCCGGCAATTTCCCTTTCCAAAAGAAAGCCATGTGATTCCAGTATTTTAGTGAGTTTGGAGACTGCAAAGACTTCCTCAAGCCCAAGCTCAGGATTTTGGTACAAATACCTGGCTATGTCTTCGACAACGGGCCTTAACGAGTCGATTGTCCGGACAAGATGGTTCCGTTTTTCGGCATAGTCCTTTTCTGCACAGCATGTATACGATCCAGTCAATTTATCACCTTCGTTTCCTGAGTTTTCAGTAGGCCGGATAAGGGTTCTGTATAAAAGCAAGTTCCGTTACAGCGATACAAGCTCAAATTTCGACGATCAGGAGGTGATGTCCTTCTTGAAGGAATACTCAGGCCTAACAGCGAACTGAATTTTGATGCTGTATGAACAGGCCCGGCCAGAAGGTTGGCGGCACATCGTGGAAAATTGGGTAAGGCCGGTGTAGTGGGGGTAGTAGCGCAGATTCATCGTACTAATGAAGAAAAGAGGAGTGATCTATTTGTACGACGTATTGTTCAGAAATGTCAGGGTCATAGACGGTACCGGGGCGCCTTGGTTCTACGGTGAAGTTGCGGTAAAGGGCGATGAAATAAAAGAAGTGTCTTACAGGATTAAGGGCAAAGCCAAAAAGACCGTAGACGGAAAAAACATGGTGCTTTCACCTGGGTTCATTGACTCACACAGTCACTCGGATACATGCTGGTTTGCTGATAAGAGGGGGGAGAGCAAAATACGGCAGGGGGTTACCACAGAGGTTACAGGCCAGTGTGGGGCATCTCCTGCACCTGTTACAGATAAGAGAAGGGGTTCGGCTCTTTCTCTTAAAACTGATGAAGGAATGGAAATAACATGGTCTACTTTTGGAGAGTATTTATCATTGCTAGAGGAAAACGGAGTGGGTATCAATATAGTACCTCTGGTAGGCCACGGAGCTCTTAGAAGCTGTGCTGTAGGTTATGAGAACAGGCCTCCTACACATGAAGAACTTGAAGATATGAAGGCTTTGCTCGTCGAAGCCCTTGAGGCGGGGGCATTTGGGTTTTCCTCTGGCCTTATCTATCCTCCCAGTTCCTTTGCGGATACACAAGAACTTATTGAACTGGCGAAGGTAATGAGTCCATACGGCGGGATTTATGAGACCCACATGCGAAATGAGGGTATGGGCCTCTTAAAATCAGTCGAGGAAGCTATAAGCATTGGGCGACAAGCTAATGTGCCTGTTCAAATTTCTCACCACAAAGCGTCAGCGGAAAAGGCCTGGGGATCGGTCAATGAGTCTCTAGCCATGATAAAGGAGGCTCGGGCGCGGGGTATAGATGTAACCTGCGATCAGTATCCTTACATTGCATCAGCAACAGGGCTTACGGCCATTATCCCTTCCTGGGCCCACGAAGGCGGGCCAAAAGCTCTCCTTGCCAGGCTGAAGGACCCTGATGTTTCTGCCAGACTGAAAAACGAGGTAGAAGAAGCTCAGGGGCCGACCGGTGGGTGGCACAAAATGCTTATTACTTCTGTGACCGGAGAGAAGAATAAGTTTGCCGAGGGGAAAAGAATCCCCGAGATTGCCGGGATTCTAAATTTGTCTAACGTAGAAGCTGCTTTTAAGCTGCTTGTTGAAGAAGAACTTGAAGTTGGGTACGCCAAATTTGGCATGTGTGAAGAAGATGTCAAGACGGTCATGGCTCATCCAGTGGTTATGATTGGATCTGATTCGTCTTGTAGCGCCATTGACGGGCCATTATCAACAGGGAAGCCTCATCCGAGAACCTACGGTACTTTCCCCAGAGTCCTCGGAAAATACGTTAGGGAAGAAAAGATCTTGTCCCTTGAGAATGCTGTGTTTAAGATGACAGGTATGGCTGCCGGCCGGCTGAAACTTATGGGCCGGGGGATAATCAGGCCGGGAATGAAGGCTGATCTTACACTATTCGATCCTGATACGGTCATAGACAGGGCGACTTTTGAAGAGCCTGCACAGTACCCATGCGGTATTGAACATGTCATGGTTAACGGTGTCTTTGCAGTAGAAAACCGTGAGCATACAGGCAGTATCGCTGGGAAAGTTTTGAGGCGGAGCTAGAGGATGAAATGGCCTTTAGCAGTGATAGGGAGATTCTGATCCTGGCCCGGTGCTTTTGCCGCAAACCGGGCAGCACGGGTCTTTCTTGACTGCAATAGTGCGAAAATCATAGGATATGAGGTCAAGCAGCAGGAGCCTGCCTGTAAGCAGTAAACCTTTCCCTAAAAGAAGTTTCAAGGCTTCTGCTGCTTGCACTGAACCTGTAACACCCGGGGCCGGGCCTGCAACTGGGATGCTTTCTTGAGCCCTATAGGGTTTCTTTGGGAAGATACATTCGTAACAGGGGCTTTTTTCGGGGATGATAGTGGTTACCATGCCGGTAAAGCCTGACACGGCTCCTTCTATCATGGGAATTCCACTGTCAACGCATACCTGGTTGAGGATATACCTTGTTTCCAGATTGTCTACACACGAAATGATTGCGTTGAAGCCTTCGATGATACTTGAAGCATTTTGCTGAGTCAGTGTTTGGGTTATAGGGATGATTTTCCCACGATTGTTGGCCGCGGCAAGTTTTTGAGCAAGAGCTGTAGCTTTGTTTCTGCCTATGTCATTCATGTCGTAAAGAATTTGCCTGGGTAGATTCGATAAAGACACAGTATCTTCGTCTAGTATCCCTAAAATACCGATTCCGGCTCCTGCAAGATATGCGGCACATAGAGTGCCCAGGCCCCCTGCGCCCACTATGAGGACTTTTTTCCCGAGGAGAAGGGCTTGCCCTTTCATGCCGATTTCAGGCAATTGGATTTGCCTGGCGTAGCGTTTCTTATCGTATTCTGACAACCTTTCACCCGACGAGGGGAAGGCCGCCTCATTTGTACTTGCCTTACATTGCTGCTGTTTTTCCAGTGTGAGCAACTTGCAGCTCCTTTCCCGGGATTAGATGGGTGTGTTTCAAAGTCATTTTTGAAAGCCGCCACAAGGGTTGGCGATTGTGCAAAAAAGTTTTATCTTGACGCGATAAAAGCTGCTATCAACCCTGCAAGAAAAATGCCGTCATAAACCCCGGCACCGCCAATTGAGAGCACTCCTTGACTTGTACGCCGCATGTCTTTTAGGTGCATTAGATCTGCACCGATTAAGGTTCCCACTGTGCCTGATATGTAAGCAGCCACCCCGGGATTAGTCCGGGCAAAAACCATGGCTGAGAGTGCCGCGGCAAGGGGAGGTACCATGGCGGGAATCAGTATGCCCCTTCCCGGAACCGGGCGAGCTACAAGGTAGCATATTACAGATACTGTTAAAGTGGCCAGGACAACAGGGAAAAACGGAGCCCGGGGCAACAGGTAAAGGCTGAATACTATTGGTACTACCGCACCGCCGAAGTTTACTGCCAGAACTTGTTCTTGGATTACAGGAGGGTAATAAAAAAACACAGAGAACACAGAAGGAAGGCTTTGCCGCGTTACGACTCGTTCCCGTTTAACAGGTATGTTGATAACGCTTCCTACGAGGGACAAGGTGAATACCAAAAACGCCCCCTGAGGCGAAAGGCCAAGGCTTTCAAAAGACAGTGCGGCTACGTTAAGGTACAACAAGAAAAACAGAGCGGGAATTCCCAGGATAAGCATGAACAAAATATACAAAGGCAGCAATCTATGTATCCTTCTTTCATCAAATATTCGCCGGCGTCTTCCAGGGTTCCCTGGATAAACTTTCTGTCCGGTTAACCGGTGAATTACTTGGGCTTGGCTATAGGATATACGTAAACAGTCGTAGGTTCAAGAAGGTGGGCGCCAACTGGGCCGTGCAATAAGAATAGCCGGCGTCAGAAGGAGATCGGGTCAGCCTGTAGAAAATGTTAACTGGCCCGGGACTCCTTTGTAGTACAAATTACTTGGGTAACGAGGGATGCATGATTTGAAAACAACTAAACTATACTGGCAAAGGCCGTATGATACAAAGTTTTCATCAAAAATAGCAGAGGTCTGGCAGGAAGAAGAGGGTAGGCTGTTCATTGTTCTGGACGCTACCTTGTTTTATCCTGAGGGAGGAGGACAGCCTTGGGATTGTGGACTAATAACACCTGCTTTGTGTGCCACAAAGGGCTGTTTGCATATCACAGGTATTTTGCCTGATGGTGCTGCCTGTAATGTAGACTACGTATTTGAAGAACATGGCCAGATTATTCACGTTTTGCCCATGGACGAAAAATCCTGGCCTGTTTTCTTCAAGAAAGGGCAGGAGGTTTACGGCGAAATCGACTGGGAGCGCAGGTTCGATTTTATGCAGCAGCACACAGGCCAGCACATCCTTTCAAGGGCTTTTGAAGAGATATGCAATGCCAACACAGTTGGGTTCCACCTTGGGAAAGATTATGTTTCCATAGACTTGGGCCTTGCGTCAATTGATGGCCCCTGTATCAACGCGGTAGAGGACCTTGCCAACGAAATCATATTTAAAAATCTTCCGGTGACAGTCGAAGAATATGATCAAGAACATGTTCCGCCAAGGATTCGCAGACGGATCCCGACAGAATCCGGAACAGTGCGGATTATTAACGTGGGGGACTTCGACGCTTGTGCTTGCGGAGGAACTCATGTATGTTCCACAGGCGAGATTGGAATCATCAAAATAAACCAGCTGGACAGGTCTCATGGCAGAGTCAGAGTGATTTTCAGGTGTGGAAAGAGGGCTTTTCTAGATCTCAGGGAAAAGGAAAAAGTGCTCGGGGATGCAACCCGTGCCCTTTCTGTAGGCTATCAGGACCTTCTCCAGGTGGTAACTTCACTGTCAGCAAAAGTAACAGGCCTGGAAAAAGAGTCAGGGAGGCTAAAGAAGGAACTTTTGGAGTACGAAATTGAAAGTCTTGCCCGGGAACTTTGCTCTATGGATACTGATAAGGGCAAAAACTTTGCAGTCCGGCAATGCGAAGGAAAGCAACCAGCTGAGTTAAGATTCATGGCCAGGTCCATAAGCGATATTGCCGGTAAGATGGTGGTTCTCTTTTCAATGGATCCCCGGTTTTCCCTGGTTGCTGCATCACCTTCGCCTGGGAATGAAGGTGTTGAGAATGGTCATGGGAACAGGGCCGGGGACGCAGATAGGCTTTCAAGGGCTTCAGGCCTTCCGCCTTCGGGCAATGCCTCTTTGCTGGTCTCAAAATTGGCCAAAGAATGGGGGCTCAAAGGAGGCGGGACCCCTGATCTTGCACAGATGGGTTCGAAAATACCTTTGAGCAAGAGTGGTAAAGATATTCTCAAAGATATTACTGCTGTTATTGAAGACATGAAATGAGTTTTTCCTAATTTCGAGAAAGCACACCCAGACTGCCTCTCCGGCAACCCGGGTGTGCTTGTTTCTTGAGCGTACTTAACCGAACATACAAACCAGGCTCTATTTCCGCCTCAGCACTTTTCCTGAAAACACAGGTGTATGTTTGCCTTTTTCAAATGCCACCTGGCCGTTTACCATCACATATTCAATACCCGCGGGTGCATTATAAGGTTCCTTTCCGGTGGCTGTGTCTATGACGGTTTCAGGATCAAACACTACCAAATCAGCCCAGTAGCCAATATCGATTAAGCCTCTTTCAGGCAGCCCCATGGTTCTTGCAGGGAACCCTGTACATTTCCTGACTGCTTCTTCCAGGGAAAAGAGATTGTCCTGTTTTACAAACCGTCCTATAACCCTGGGGAAAGTGCCGAAATGCCTGGGATGAATGGGCGTTTCGATTATAGGTCTGTCCAGGGCAAAAGCATCAGTTCCTGGAGAGGCAAAGGGAGTCTTTATAACAGTATGAATATCATCTATGCTGATTGGTGAGGCAGCGTGGGCCGAGAATCCATCTTCCAAAAGAAGGCGGATCACAAAATCGGCAAGGGCAAGCCCTTTTTCCTCGGCGTACTCACCAAGTATTCTGCCTTCAAGGTCAGGCACAGACGGTGATGTGATTATCATGTAGTTCTTTATCCGTTCCAGAAGCGTGCCAAGTTCATTGTAAGACTTTATCTTTTCAGCTATATCCGGGTCATTGAGCTTTTCCCGGATTTCTTCGTTGGACGGGAATACAGGTTTGGCTTTGCGGGTTGCATTAGGCGTTTTTGTTTTGACAAGAACGGCTTGAGCCTGGGCTTCAAGGTGGTCCCAGAGTTCCTGGGGCAGATACCTGGGAAATGCGCTTACCTGGGTAAACTCGTAGGGATACAGGTCTACGGTAATACGAAGGCCTTTTTGCCTTGCATTATCTATCATATCAAGGCTCTTGTGTACCTTGCCGAAGTTCTTTTTACCCACAGCCTTATGATGGGATATTTCCGTCCTCACTCCTGTTTCTTCTGCTATCTTGATTACTTCCTCGACTGCTGCAAAAAGCTCTTCACTTTCGTTTTTCATGTGGCTGGCATATATGGCGTCATACTGAGCCAGTACTTTAGCGAGTTCTATGATTTCTTCAGTAGGAGCAAAACCGCCTGGCTTGTAACTTCTTCCTGTGGACATTCCCCACGCGCCATCTTCAAGGGCTTGCTCCAAAATAACCTTCATTGCTCGAATTTCCCCGGGAGTAGCCTTTCTGTTCTCGGTTCCGACCACATGGGCCCGGATAAGACTCTGGCCAACTTGAGGAACCAGATTGACTCCTGTTCCTGTAGCCTCAACTGTGTCGAGATACTCGCCGAAAGAATTCCAATTCCAGGGCATACTGTGGAAAGATTCAGAGTCAATGAGGCCTTTTACTAACCGTTCGATCACATCACGCTTTGTTTCATCTTTACACGGGGCCATGGACCAGCCACAGCTTCCTATTACCTCAGTGGTAATTCCCTGAGAGATAGAACTTGTGGCCTTCCTGTGAGCAAGTATGGAAAGGTCTGAGTGGGAATGCATGTCGATGAATCCGGGGCATACCGCCAAATTGGATATGTCTATTACTCGTTTGGCTTCAGCCTGGCTCAAGTTTCCCATGGAAACCACTTTCCCTTTTGATATGCCCAGGTCTGCTTTGAATCTTGGTTTGCCGGTACCGTCAATTATTGTGCCGTTTCTTAGTACCAGGTCCAGCATAGCCTTACCTCCTCACGTGTTTTGTCACCGGTGACGAACATTTGAATCAATAGACACTTCTAGTTTTACGTGGGCGAATCCTTGTGCAAAACACTCAGTTCTGCCCGCATTGCCCAAATGCCCCTTGAAATATAGTTGTTTCGTGGCTAGAATTAAAACCAAAAGGCCAGATCTCAAGTTATTAACTCTGCTACCACTGGTACCTGCCAACACAACATTGACCTATTCACTTTGCAGGTAATGTAGCATTAATCCCGAAAGGACGGACGCCCTTATGAAGGATGATGAGAAAACCGTGGTGAGCCAGGTTGAATTCAAGGAACATGGCGAAAAAGATGAACCGGAAGAATTTGAGGCACCTTTGGTTCGAACAAAGAATTCTGAATCAAAAGCGATTTTGGCTCCTGAGGACATGGAATCCCGCGCCAAGGTACGCCGTGCTATTTTGGCCCTTGCATGGCCTGTAATCATAGAGCAGACTCTTTCAATGCTTACTCACATGGTTGATGCTGCTATGGTGGGCAGGTTGGGCGCTGAAGTGATGGCAGGTATCTCTCTGAGTTTTCAGCCTATGAATCTGGCAATGGGCGTTTTCGCCGGCATTGCTATGGGGAACACGGTCCTGGTAGCCCGGTCAATTGGGGCTGGTGACAGAGACACTGCTTCGAGAGCGGCATTTCAGTCTATGCTGGTGGGAATTGTGTTAGCAGTGATCATGGTCATCCCGGGGTGGATCTATGCCCCTAACATCATTTCTGTAATGGGAGCCCAGACCGAGGCTTTGTCACGAGGGATAAACTATCTGAGATGGATCATGCCGGGTGCTCCGTTTATGCTGCCATCGTTTATTCTGGGCGGTTCTTTAAGAGGTGCAGGTGACACTCGTACCCCCATGATAGTGAACGCGGGCGCCAACATGCTGAACGTATTTCTGAACTGGTTGCTCATATGGGGGAATCTTGGTGCTCCGAGGATGGAAGAAGCAGGCGCTGCCCTTGCAACGAGCCTGTCTCGATTTGTCGCCTTCATTGCCCTGGTATACATTGCGAACAGGCCCAAGAGCATCATACATTTCAAATGGTACGGATTCAAAGAGACCTTGAAATTGGATTTTCCCTTGATCAAACGTATCTTCTCAATTGGGCTTCCCGGGGCTCTTGAAAGAATAGTAATGTCTACTGCATCTATGATTTATGCTCGGACAGTGGCATCCCTGGGTATGATTCCATATGCGGCCCACCAGGCAAGCTTGAATGCTGAATCCATGTCATATATGCCGGCCTTTGGCTTTTCCACAGCGGCTTCTACCATGGTTGGGCAGAATCTAGGTGCAGATCAACCCAGGGCAGCGAAGATATCTGCTATTGAGTGCTGGAAGATGGCGGGTATTGTTATGGCAACAATGGGCGCCCTGTTCTTCCTTTTCCCTGTTGGGTTCATGAAAATATTCACTGATGATACCAGGGTGTTTCCATATGCTTACCTGACTATGAGAATAATGGCATTTATGCAAATCCCTGAATCAATAGGATTTGTAATGGGCGGAGCCTTGCGAGGCGCCGGCGATACCCGGGCAGTCTTGGGCATAACTCTTGCCGGAGCCTGGGGTTTGAGAGTAGGCTTAGCCCTCCTCTTTATCCGGAGGTTTGGAATGGGCCTTGAAGGAGCCTGGATAGCCATGGCGGTAGATTGGACTGTAAGAGCAACCCTCATGTCTTTGCGTTGGCGAAGTGACAGATGGCAGAAGATTAGAGTCTAGCCTGAATCGAACAAAGAAAGCCCCCATGGCATACCCATATATTAGCCTTTCAATTGCCTGTGCCGGTTGTGTGGTACCTGGACACAGCGATGCATGTTTTCAACTGTAGGGGTACGGCCTTTAGTACCGGAACCTAAACAAGTCCAGCTACATACACCGGCGGCACAGCAATTCAAGAGGACAAAGGGTATAGGGGTGAGTTTTGTGGCGACAATTTTCTACCCTCCGACTATACCGTGGCATCGACTAAGGCAGCGCCCCCACCAGATGCTGCGTTATTTGGCTAGATTGGGGCACAGGTGTATTTATCACGATCCTGCTACTTCGGGACGTACATCACCATTGCAGGAAGTTGAGCCCGGAGTCTTTGTGTTAAGCCGTGATGCCCTTCCTGTATCGGCACTGCCCGAGAGCCCGGTTATTCTGTGGATTACGTTACCTGAACATCATCGTCTGACAGGCACCGTCTATGGAGAAGACTTCCTGGTTTTCGACTTATGCGATGAGCCCGAAGAAGAGTTTGCGTACTGGAAATCGGGTTTAGAGGGGGCGTTTTCCAAGGCTGCCCTAGTATTTACGGCCAGTTACCTTCTTTATGAAAAGTACAAGAACATGCATCCATATGTATACTATGTACCAAACGGCGCTGACTACGAGGGGTTTCAGAATTCAGGCCCCAGGCCTGGAGATTTTCCGCAAAGGCCTGGCCCGGTAGCCGGTTTTCATGGTGCCCTTGCATCATGGATTGATTGGAATCTGGTGTATCATGTGGCCAAAAGGCTTCCTCGCTGGAACTTTGTGTTTGTAGGGCCGTTGTTGAACATTTCCGGTGATAGGTTGCCTTACGGGAAAAACATTTTTTACATCAAGGAAAAACCCTTTGAGGAACTGGCGCGTTACACAAATCACTTCGATGTGGGAATAATCCCGTTTCAAGTCAGGGAAATGACAATGTATTCAAGCCCGGTCAAACTATATGAATACCTTTCTTGCGGCAAGCCGGTTGTATCGTCTCCAATACACGAAGTGGCCATGTGTCCTGTGGCCAAAGTGGCACGTAATGCCGGGGAGTTTGCTGATATGCTGGAAAGGACACTGGACGAAGCTTCAGCAGGCTTATGCTTATCAAAACGTTGCAGGTCCTGGGCCAAGAGGAATTCATGGGAGAAGCGGGCTTTATGGGTTGACAAAATAATCATGGATACTCTGGCAAGGGGACTGGGATGAAGGTGGATGAAGGCAGCTCAGATAGAGGATAAACTTCCCTTATGGTAGTATTTTGTAGTGTGCCCTTTATGGGTTAAAGTCAATGGTTCTGAGACCTAACCAACTACTCCGGCGTATTTCTTTAGTAAAAAGCCGGTTATGCCCGGGAGGCTTTCTTTCTGAAACAAGACACAGATATTATTAAGAAAGTCCAAAACGGTGATAATGATGCTTTTGGCGATCTTGTTGAGAAGTATCACCGTAACGTATATAACCTGGCTTACCGCTTAACCGGAGATCGGGAAGATGCGATGGATATTACCCAGGAGGCTTTCTTAAGGGTTTTCCGGAGTATCTCCTCTTTTCAAACAGGGAAGCCCTTTTTGCCCTGGGTTTACAGGATTACATGGAATTTGTGTGCAGACAGGGGGCGAAAAATCGGAAGAAGTTTGCCTGAAGAGTCCCTTGATGGTAATGAGATCACAAGAGCCCGGGTTTCAAGCCAGAGGCCGGCCCCTGACCAGATATATGAAACCAAAGAACTTGGCGAAACACTGAGCAAATCTATAGGCCGGCTCAGGGAAGGGTACAGAGAATTGATTGTGTTGTTTCATATAGACGGGCTTTCAATAAAAGAAATATCCAAAATAACCGGGATGAAAGAGACCGTAATCAAGAACAGGCTGTACCGGGGCCGCCAGGCATTGAAGCAGATACTCATTGAAGATGGTTTCAGCTGGTGATTACCGTGGAAACATTTAGGAGGGAGCCAGGAGAAAACCGGAAGTGCAATTCTCTTGGGCTTTTTTCGGAATTTTATGGGGTAATGGGGGTAGCAGGGGCAAAGTTGGGCACACGGAGGTGATTTTGTGTATTCTGGCAAGTGTCCCAGCGACGTTGAACTGGAAGATTATTTTTATGGTCAACTGCCGTTGTTTAAAGAAAAACGTGTAAAGAGTCACTTAAGGAAATGCTCAGAGTGCCGGCAAGCTCTTTGAGGATATCCAACGCTTTCAACAAGTCCTGAATAATATACCTTTGGAAGAGCCTCCCCCTGAATTGTGCAGTCGAATAGTTGAAGGGATCATGACGACAGAAGCTTACAGAGTAGGGCAGAAGAATCTACGTACCAGGACACCGAGGATGCTTCCCGTGGTAGTCGGGTATTTGGCAGAAAGCTGCTTTTTCCTTGGGAATCCGCTTGGCGGCAACTGTTATTCTGGTTCTTCTAAGCACTGTATTTCAGTGGCGGGTTGGAACCGGTTCAGGCGTTGTTAACCAGAGCAGTTACATCCTGAGTTGGGGGGATCTAAGGCAGTTTTTTGATTTGATCCAGTCCGGGGTATTGCTGAATGCTTTCAGGCAAGTTTTTTCAGCGTTTAGAATTGATGGTTTTTCTGCTCTGGCGATCTTGGGTAGCGCATTACCACTTCAGGTTTTGAGCGTAATTGTGTTTAGTGGAATAGACTGGGGTGGTTTCCATAACTCATGTGTGGTTTTCACGAAGTGGGGGAAAAAGAGCATGAAGAAACTTTACAGATCGCGAAGGCACAGGGTCATTGGCGGGGTGGCCAGTGGGCTGGTAAGTATCTTGATGTTGATATTACGATAACAAGATTGGCAATTGCGCTCATGGCGTTGATTGCTCCTAATGTGGTTTTGGCGTATATTTTGGCATGGATTATCATACCCGAGGCCCCCTTATCACAGACTGAACCTCAGGTGACTGTGTCTCAGCCCCGGGCTGATGCCACAGGAGCCGGACCTTCTATTGCAGGCCCAGGAGACGGAGCGAGGCAGCAGGCTGTGAGAGATCTTCCTCCTACAGCTGATGAGATTATCCTGAATATGGAAGGCAGGGAACACCCAGGCCAAACAAGCAGTACAGATGAAGGTGTCCAACAGACAGTCAATACGTCTCCCGGAACTGTGCCCACACCGCCTGTAGAGTCTGACCCGCCTGGGCCCGGAAAAGAATCGTACGGGACAGAGCGCGATAATAACAGGCAGTTTTTCGGTTATGTCCTGATTGCCATTGGGATTTTGGTCCTACTCAAGAAGCATGTACCTTCATTTTGGTTGAACATGCCTATCCGGTTCATAAGGACATGGTGGCCTGCTGTCATCATCCTTGCAGGCTTAGGCCTCATCTTTAGCGCGTTGAGGAGGGACTAGTTAATAATGATCAACCGTCTGGTTAACGGAATACTTATTGTACTTGTAGGCGCTATTTTGCTCATGAACACCACAGGTGCTTTGCCCTGGTCAGTATGGGATGCAGCAATTGGTTATTGGCCAATTCTAATTATCGGCCTGGGAATTCAAGTTGTTCTTTCCAAGTGGCAGGTACCCGGATTGTCACTGGCGCTAATAGTAGTTCTTGTAATTTCGGCCTTGTACCCTTATTACGGGGCTAGTCCTTTTTCGCCTAATCCCAGAATGAGGATGTTCTTTCGAAACGTGCCGGTTTCCAGGCCTTTGCAGCATACCAGGGAACTTGAAGTGCCCCTGCACCGGGCGGTATCAAGACTGGGGATCGAGATGGTAGCGCCTTCCCTCGACATTGAAGCCAAAGGCGATCCTGCCCTGAGCATGCCGGCTTCTGAATATGCGGTTCTGGGAGAACTTTCATGGGATAAGCATGAACCGGTAGTTGAGGTTTCACCTGAGCAAAGCAGCGCAAACCTTCAGATTACAGTGAAATCCCCGGTTAAAGAAGGGAAAGATGCAGGCAGGCAGATGTGGGACCTGCGGTTTAACCCATCCCTTGTTACAGCAATGCAGATAACCGGAGGGGTTGCCAATATCAATGTTGATCTGAATTCTTTTTTTGTCGAAAACTTTGTTGTAGCAGCTGGGGTGGCCGACGTAGAACTCAAATGTGGATTAAGCGGCAAAGAAACAACTGTCACGATTTCAGGGGGTGTAACCAACGTAGATCTGGAAGTGCCTGAAACTGCCGGGCTGAGGATTTCGGTTTCCGGCCCGCCTTTAATTACGCGGGTGAATGCTAAGAACCTGGGCCTTATTAAACAAGGCGATTCATGGGTTTCCAAAGACTATTCAGATGCATCTACCAGGATTGATGTTAAGGTTTCATGCGGAGCCGGAAAGGTAAGCCTAAAAAGGGCGCCATAGGTTCCCGCTCATGTACCGGCCCTTGCCTCCCCCTGGCCGTGTAAGCCTTGGAAAGGCCTTACAACCGTAAACAAAGAAGGGGTTGTAACCGCAGTCCTTTTTCTGTTAGCCCCAAAATAACTTACCCTGACAGTCGTTAAACTTTGAGTATGACTGTTTTCCGGAACGCCGGCTGATCCCCGGAGCACTGAGTATTTCTTCGCCTAATTGGTTATATTACGTTAAGAGCTTTTGGGATATGTTCCCAAACATACAGGGAAAGCCATTTGACCGAAGGTGGTAGTTGAGAACTCATGCGCGTAGGTGTTCCAAGATGCCTTAGCTTTTACTATTTGTTTCCTTTCTACCGTACATTCTTGCGAGAGCTAGGAGTCGACTTTGTAGAGACTCCTGCCTCGACTCAGAAGGATTTAGACAACCTCAGGCTGTGTACCACTGACGAGCCTTGTGTTTCTGTGAAGGTAGCCTTTTCTCATTCCGCTAATTTGCTGGAACAGGGCGTAGATGCCCTGTTTGTTCCAACGGTGGTCTCTTTAGAGCGGGACAATTACTGCTGCCCGAAGATGATGGGGCTGCCTTCGATGTTGAGAGCAGGCCTCGATCTTCCCGGTTCACAGATCATAAGTCCCATTATCGATGCCAAGGACAATCCTAATACATGGCAGGCCACCTGGATTCAAGCAGGCAGCGACATGGGGGCAAGGAGCCGGAGACGGATTATGGCCGGGTTAAGAAAGGGTATAACAGCGTGGAGAGATGCTGAGAGGAAAATGCATCAATTTGAGTTGGCATTAACGGGTTTGCTGGATTATCCAAAGCCAGGCCTTGATTTCCGCAAGGAATCTTTTCAGTTTCGTGCCACTCAGGCTGATGAAAGAATCGATCTAAGAGCTGTCACCGGGGTGATGGGTCATGCCTATTTGCTTCATGATACATTTGGCAAGACCATTATTCGGTATGCGTCAGACTGCGGACCTGTTATTCTTCCTGAGATGATCTCCAGGAAGAAATCACGCAAGTGTATGGAAACCATTTTCGAGGGCGAAAAAATGTGGACTATTGAAGGACATATCCTCGGTTCATGCCTTTACCTTATCAGGACACGGCAAATCGACAGGCTGATTCTGGTGACTGCATTTTCCTGTGGGCCCCTTTCAATAATAGAGAACTATATTGCCAGTGAAGCAGATAAGTACAAAATCCCTCTTTTGTACCTATCTGTAGACGAACATACAGGTGAAGCAGGGCTCATTACCAGGTTGGAAGCATTTATGGATGCCTGCAAGGGAAGATGGCGGCACGAATCCCAAAGCAAAGAAGAACCTGCTTGCGATCTTCCAAAGACTTTAGCAGGAGAAATTGACTCATGTAAATTTGAAAGTCCTTTCGCTTCATGCCAGGAGCCGGTAGGTATAGTCAACATGGGCCATCTCAACATTTCCCTGGCTGCTCTCTTGGGTGAACTCGGAGTTGAAGTAAGAATTGCAGGCAGCCTGTCTGACGACATAGTGAACTCAGGAAAGGAATTGGCTCCTGAGTTCATCTGTTATCCCATGGTCACTCTCTTAGGGCAGATGCGTTCCCTTATAGAGCAAGGAATCTCCAGAATAATCATGGTTCAAGGGAAGGGCAAATGCAGGTTGGGTTGGTATGCTCAGGTCATGGGGGAAATCCTCAACCGGGCCGGATTTTCCGTTCAAATTTTCGCAACAGATTCTCCGTTCCCCTTGAGGATTAACGGTAGGAAATTCCTTGGCCAGTGGAAGCAAATCGTTGGAGCCCCTATGGCTTCTCAGGTTGCAAGAGCCGCGGCCCTGGCAGTGCAAAAACAAGCTATGGTTGACAGGGCCGGGGATATTTTGCGCGAAGTGAGGGCAAGGGAAAAAGTACGGGGCACAGGGGAAAGCAGGTACAAGGAGTTCTTGGCGAAGATACATCAGACCACCGGTTTTTTGGATTCAAAGAGTGTTTTTAGGCAATACCACCGTGATATGAAAAGCATCTCCACTATTTGTGATAAGCCTCTGAAAATAGCTGTGGTAGGCGAGATCTATGTGGTTAATGAGCCTTTTGTAAACAAGGATGTTGAGAAGATGCTTGGTTCTATGGAGCAAAGAGTGAGAGTTTACAGGAGACTGGACGTAACAAACTGGCTGGGTTGCCACCTATTCAAGACCCCGAGGGCTGTTTTGGACTACCGCAGGGCTGTAAGGGCAGCCTGCAACTACATTCCAGTGAGCGTAGGCGGACACGGCCAGGAATCTGTAGGCGAGACTGTTCTGGCGAAGCAAGGGGGCATGGATGGAGTTCTTCACCTGTTTCCATTCACGTGTATGCCTGAGATTATTGCCCAAAACATCCTTGTCAGGGTTTCAAGTGACCTCGACATACCGGTTTTGTCTTTAATGATCTCCGAGCAAACAGGTGTTGCCGGACTGAGGACCAGGCTTGAAGCCTTTTGCGATCTTCTGGATGGAAGGAGAAAGAATTTAGCAGGAGTATGAAAGAAATGAGCAATATGCGCCAGCGCAAGATAAACGCCTCTTCCAGAGCCACAAGGCCCGGGCCCGGTGGAAAAGAGGCTCATATCAGGGAACCCCAGGACGTTAATGACTTTGGCCTTAAAAGCGTAAATAACCGTTACTTAGGTGTAGACGTGGGCAGTGTAACAACAAAAGTCGTGCTTGTTCATGAAGACGGGAATGTGGCCTTTGAAGATTATATACGTAATGAAGGAGGCCCAATTCTGGCGCTCCAGAACTGTTTCAAGAACCTCCTTGAACAGGGATTGGTTGATTCAATTAAAATGGCAGGTGCTACAGGATCCGGCCGGGAACTTGCCAGGGTAATTATTGGCGCCGACACTGTCAAAAACGAGATTTCGAGTCATGCTAAAGCCGCGTCGTTCCTGTTTCCTGATACAGGCACGGTAATCGACATTGGAGGGCAGGATTCCAAGATTATTTTTTTCAAAGACGGGTATCCTGTGGGTTTTAACATGAATACAGTGTGCGCGGCCGGAACAGGTTCCTTTCTTGATCATCAGGCATCCAGGCTTGGAGTGTCAATAGAAGAATTCGGTGAGCTCGCCCTTAAGTCACAAGCTCCTTCAAGGATTGCAGGACGTTGCGGAGTATTCGCGGAATCAGACTTGATTCACAAGCAGCAGTTGGGATACACAAAAGAAGACCTGATTGCTGGGTTGTGTCTTGCCCTTGCAACAAATTACATGACCAATGTTGCAAGAGGCCAGCCTATCCGGCCCAGAGTGTTGTTTCAGGGGGGAGTTGCGGCTAATTCAGGCATGCTGTGGGCTCTCAAGCAGAAAATCGGGTTTGACATAACAGTGCCGCCCCATTTCAAAGTGATGGGAGCCTGGGGAGCGGCTCTCTTTGCACGGGATAAGTATCTTGAAACAAAAGAATCAACCAAGTTTCGCCAGGTTGAAAGGATAGTGTTTTCAAAGGCTCAGTCAAGGGGATTTGTTTGTGATGACTGTGGAAATGCTTGCGAAATGCAAGAGATCTTACTGGACGGTGTGCTTTCGGCAAGGTGGGGTTCCCGGTGCGGTAAATGGGATGATCTGGCAATGGCTCCCGGGGGCAAGGCGCGGCAAGCCGCAGGCATCTCCAATTGAGGGTGATTTCTTCCGCTAAACAAGTCTCCCGGGTATTGGCGGGTAGACTTGGAGCACTGCCGGCCGGCAGTGCAATTTTTCAACGACGGCCCCGGTGAAGACGATATATACCTGTGGTAAGATTAGCACAAAGCCTGAATACCGGATTTGCATGAAATGGATATTCATGCAAATCCGGTATGGCAAAGCATTCAAATATAAGAAACCTTGCCGGGGGACGACGATGCTCAAAATTGTTCATGCTGCCGACATCCATGCGGGAAGGCCCCTTTCCCTTGAACTTGACAAAGAACGCGGTTACATACGAAGACGGGAAATAGAGACTGTTTTATGGCGAACGGTTGAATTTGTAAGAGAAGAAAAGGCCGGAATTTTCCTTATAGCCGGGGATCTCTTTGAACACCTTTATACCCGCCCGTCGTGGGTGAAGGATGTTTCCTCGCTGTTTTCCACGATTCCTGAGACCCGGATATTTATATCGCCTGGTAACCACGATCCTTATCTACCTGATTCCTTGTATCGTAGTATAGAATGGCCGGATAACGTGACTATATTTTCCTCGGCCATGCCCCGCAAAGTATGTTTGGACGACCTAGGAGTAGACATATATGGCCTGGGGTGGCCCTCGTTTACTGAAAGAGGCCGGCCCCTTGAGGGATTCCGGACTGACAACCCAGATCGGCTTAATATAGTATTGGTTCACGGGGATCTGGCTGAGAAATCAGCGTACCTGCCGGTTCATTATACCGACATTGAGAATTCAGGTGCAGATTACTTCGCCATGGGCCATATCCACACGCCCATGATTAAGAATATAGGCGAATCCATAGTTGTGTATCCAGGGTGCCCTGAGCCTTTGGACTTTGGGGATGAAGGGCAAAGAGGTATTTGCCTTGTGACATGGCCAGGTACTAACTCAAACGGTGTTCCCCGTACTGTTGCTGAGTTTGTTCCCATGGCCTCCAGGGAGGTAAAGAGGGCGGAGGTTGATGTAACAGGCATTGATACAGGTGAGAGAATCCGAAACGCAATACTGTCAGTCGCCAGTCCTGAGATTCGCAAGAAAGACATGTGGAAGATAGTGTTAACCGGCAGGCTGGACCTTGATCTGGCTTTGGATTTGGACATGCTTGAGGGAGAGTTCAGGGATGACTTCTTTTGCCTGCGATTAGCAGCTGAGTTCATTCCCGATTATGACCTGGGGCCTTTAATGGAACCTTCAAACCAGAGCCTTGAGGCTAGATTTGTGCGAAGACAAATTGAGATTGAGCGCAACTCTCGAAGAGATGGCGACGCCAGGGTTGCCCGTGTTGCCAGGCTGGCCATGTATTACGGCCTTGATGCCCTCAGGCAAGGAGAGGTCTTTACCGGAAGGAGGATGGCTTGAGTTGAGGCTCAAGAGCCTTTTACCAGTAGCATTCGGCCGGTTTCATGCAAAAGAGCCTGTATTGCTGCAAGACGGACTCAACATAATATCAGGGGACAACGAGAGCGGAAAGACAACCCTGGGAGCATTTATTTCGGGAATGTTTTACGGTTTCAAAAAAGAAGGCAGGACCAGGATATCCAGGACTCCGGAATTTGAAAGATACAGGCCGTGGGCGGGTAAGGAGTACAGGGGGACTGTTACCTACGAGGCCCGCGGACGGGTTTACCGTGTAGAAAGATGGTTTGACCCTGATGTTGTCAGGATTTACGATGATGTTACAGGCGAGGAGATAACATCAGAGTTTAGCCAGGATTCCCGCAAGGAGTACGACTTTGCCGAGGCCCACTTGGGGCTTAACGCAAAGGAATTTCGAAACACTGTGTGGATAGGACAGCTTGAAAGCGCCCAGGACAGCGATCTTGGCCTGGAAATCCAGGGTAAACTGGAGAATGTGCTGCAAGGTGGAGGAGAGGATCTGTCTTTTGTGAAAGCCCTTACGGCTTTAAACTCTGAAAGGGGCAAGATAAAAACCCCTCGAAGCACCCGTGCCCGGCTTGATATTGTGCAGGAACGGATAGTAGAACTTGAGGTTGAGCTTGCCGAAGCCCGTGAAAGGGAAGCAGGCGTGAGGACATCCCTTGTCCGGCTGCGGGAATTACAGCTAAAAGAGAAGGCACTCAGCCATAAAGCCGGGCAGGCTTCGGTGAAGGCTGAAAGTATTAGGGCGCGGCTTATTCGCAAGGTTGTTGCCAGAGCATCTGATTTAGGTGGACAGATCAGACAATTACAAGACAGAATCAGGCTTACTGAATGGGCAAAAGACATTCCCGTGGGTTTTGAGGATAGGGTGGAAACAATCTACCGGGAACAGGACAGTCTTGATGCCAGAATCAGGGAAACCCGTTTTGAACTTGAAAAGCTCTCTGAGAAGAAGCAAGAATTAACAGCTGAATTGGAAAGCTACAGGCATGTTCTTGCCACGGGGCTGGATGAGGCCAAAGTTTCAGGTTTGCATTCCAGATACCTTGCGTGCAAGGCAAGTGCCTCCAGAGGCGAGAGGCACGCAAATGAAGCCAGGCGGGAATTGCGGAAACTCGAAGAACAAGGTAAGGCCCTGGGCCTTTTTGACCTGAATGTTGGTGAAGACTTGCTATCAGAGGCTGAAGGCCTTCAAGACATCCTTATGCTGGCTGAAAAAGAGAAAGCCAGGTGTGATTTGGAAGTTGAGAAGGCAAGAGCCGGTGTGGCCCAAACCAATTTGTCCGGAACTATAGGCTGGTTGTACGCGCTATCCCTTGGGGTTTTGGGAATCGCTATTGTCCTTACTATTATGGGGCTTCCCATAGCCATACCTGCATTTGGCATATCAATACTTGCATTTGGGATTGGATCGTACCGGCACAAGAAGATTTTACTTATTAAATCCCGGGCGCAAGAAGAACTCGATGAGAAGGAAGTTCACGCAAAGGAGCAATCAATAAGAGTTGCAGATGCTGCAAAGATTTTGTCAGAGTTTCTTGCCCTTCAGGGTGTTAGGTCAGTAGAGGAATTACGTGCCAGGATAAGAGAAGTGTCTGCGTTTTTTGACCGTTTGAAGAATGCCAAAGGCCAGTATGAAATAGCCCACAGGTATTGGTTCGAGGCTTCTCAGGAATTGGCAACTGTTGAAAAAGAGCTCACTTCAGCTTTAGCTGCAGCGAGATGCCTGCGCCAGGGCCACTTCATTACTGATGGGGTCATCGAGTCTCTGAAGGCTAAGCTGGTTGAGGCCTCTTTCCTTATTGCCCAGATAAAGAATCTTGATAATCGAATAGAAGAGTTTACCGGGGTTCTTGCACAATTTGAGAACAAGAAGGCAGATTTGCTACAGCAAGAGCAAGAGCTTCTTAGCATGGCCGGCGTTATGTCCCGGGATGAGCTGGATGAAAAGATTACGGTTCATGCAGAATACGTAAGGAACCAGGGTTCCCTTGTACATCTTAAGGAAAAACTCGGCGTTGTTCTGGCAGGACGGGATATTGAGGATTTGGAAGCTGAGCTTTTGGAGCTTGAGGAAAGCCTCGAGCTTAACGTGGATTTCGGAGGTTTTCCGGAAGTTGAGGCCCATGAAAGTGGATTGTCAGAAAAGGATTATCAGGATGCCCTGAAACATTTAGATGAGATCAAGATTCGCTTGAGCGAAATACGCACCCAATCGGCAGCCATGGAAAGGGAGGTAAGCCTGAGACAGCGGCAAGGCAGGCCCGTCTATGCCATTGAGGAAGACCTGGCAAGGGAAAGGGCAGAAGAAAAAAGGCTTTCAGAAGATAAGGACGCCCTGGAGCTTGCCGCTGCTACTCTTGAGGATCTTTCCCGGAATCTGAGAAGGGAATTTGCCCCTGTGCTAAATGAAAGGGTAGGAGAGATACTGAAGGAGATAACCAGGGGCAGATATCTGGACGTGCGGGTATCTCCCGATCTTGAGATGAGTGTGATCCATCCCGGCGGCAAGAAACAGACTCCCATTGCCGCGCTTTCAGCAGGGACTGTTGACCAGTGTTACTTTGCCCTCAGGGTTGCCATTGCTGAACTGATTGTGAGCAAAGACGAATTCCCGTTTTTCCTTGATGATTCTTTTGTCCAATATGATGACAAGAGGCTTGAAGGGGCATTGGAAATCATAGCCGATCTTTCCAGACGGCATCAGATTCTCCTTTTTTCCTGCCACGGGCGAGAGCAGGAGATAGCCAGAAGATTGGGAATTGCGTGTAACATGGTTAGGTTGCAGTTGTAGCACAAAGGCCGACTGTGCAAGCAAATCCCCAGGGCATTGAGGAATCAGTGGTGTTTTGGATATAGCATGAATCTCCAGGGGTAGTCTCTGGCTTCACCTGCGTAGTCAATTCCTATTCTTGGGGTTCTGACTATTTGGAGTTCTCCGGTTACTTTATGAGAATCAGGTGGTTTGGCTATGTAAAGGTTACCGGTTATAAGGTCGGCTCCGTTTTGCTCTCTTCCGATGCCCATTGCCTGGGATAATCTGCCCGGGCCTGAGGCAAGGGGCAATCTGCCTTTCCTTCGCCTGAGCATTAGACTTTCCCCAAGCACCGGTTCTATGGACCTTATAAGAACTGCGTGGGGGATTCCTTCTTCTGATACAACCACGTTAAAACAATAGTGCATTCCGTACGTAAAGTATACATAAGCCATTCCCGGCAGGCCGTACATTATTTCATTCCGCTTGGTCCTGCGCATGTTGTATGCATGGCATGCTCTGTCCCCGGGCCCGGCATATGCTTCTACCTCGGTGATTATGCCGGCCGTAGGGCCATCACCGGTTTTGTGAATTAGCATAAGTCCCAGGAGATCCAGGGAGACTTCCAGGGCGTGGCGGGCATAGAATTTCCTCGGAAGGCGCTCTATTTTGCCCAAAGCATTTTGATTTATTGGCCCCTTAGACCTAAAGAACTCATTTACATCTTTGGACCTGTACTTTGATGGTTTTTTCATATAGCTTAGATATATCTCCCAAGGGAGTTGGTTTCACTTGCTCTCTCTATTATATCAATAGGTCAGTTTAATGAGGTTAGAATCTTGGCTGACAATGTAGGCTGGAGCATGTTTTAGGTGAACCATAATCTATGGAGGTAGTCTTTATGAGAAAAGTTCCCATAGGGGCAAGAGGCACCAAGACGGTCAAGGTCACAAGAAACACTCTGGCTTCCTTCACTGGAAGCGGAGCTGTAGATGTGTTTTCCACCCCCAATCTTGTATTACTTATGGAAGAGGCTTGTGTTGAAGCACTAAGGGATTATCTTGAAGAAGGGGAGACGACAGTAGGCACATTTGTTAACGTTAAGCACCTAACTGCCACTCCTCCTGGACTTCAGGTGACAGCCACTGGTATACTAACTCAGGTTGAAGGAAGAAAACTTGTATTTCAGGTTATGGCTTACGATGATGTAGAAAAAGTAGGCGAAGGCACCCACGAACGGTTCCTGGTCAACCGGGAAAGATTTACTGCAAAATCTCTTCGCAAGAAAGATATCCACAAGGAATAGGCACATGTAGTGTCGAACCGCTAAACTATGGCCTATATATGGTGCCAACAGATGTTCGGGTTGTCTTAATCTGGAGAATACCTTGATTTTGGTAAACCCCAGGATAGAGGCCTGACACGCTGAAAACATTGGCTTACTTGTCCTGGGAAAAGCCCTTTGTTCGTTGCCGGCAACCAAAGACGGCTCAGGTAGGGCATAGTCCTGGCACAAGTCATATTCCAGCCTGCCGGCGGAGAATCGTGGACAGTCACCGGGGCATTGAATATGCGGGAAGGCCAAATTGCAGTTCAGTGAACATGATTAACACCGGAATCCATTACTGGGGTGGAATGCTCTTTGAAATGTCCCTTTTGCGGGTATCTTGACTCGCGGGTGCTCGAGTCGCGCACCACTGAGGAAATGACGGCTGTGAGAAGGCGCCGGGAATGTCCTGATTGTGGCAGGCGCTTTACCACGTATGAACGGGTTGAAGAACAACCTTTGGTGGTGGTCAAGAAAGACGGTCGAAGGGAGTTTTTCTCCAGACAGAAGATTTTGTCTGGCATGCTCAAAGCATGCGAGAAAAGGCCCACGTCCCTGGAAGTTCTTGAACAGGCTTCTTTCAAGGTAGAAAGAGCTGTACGAGAAAAGGGCATGGGCGAGGTAACTTCCAAAGAGATAGGCGAGCTCGTAATGGAGAAACTTAAGGCGATCGATGACGTTGCCTATGTTAGGTTCGCATCGGTTTACCGGGAATTCAGGGATGTAGATGGATTCAGGAAAGAAGTGGAGCGGATCCTAGCAGAAAAAGGGCGCAGCCGGCAATAGTCTGTATAGGCGATTTGTCTAAAGTCGAAAATGGGCAACGGGTCAAAGGCACCAGGGATTTGTACAAGCCTTCGTTGCAACTGATTGCTGCCCCAATCAGATTTGAGTTACTTGGGAGGAAATTGAATGTCGGAAAAGGTGCAAGTCTTGGAACCGGAGTTTTCCGGAAATGCCGTTGCTGTGCTACAGCGGCGCTATCTTCGCAAAGATGCAGCTGGAAAACCTATTGAAACACCAAAGGACATGTTCTGGCGGGTAGCCAAAAACATTGCTTTAATGGATATGCTTTACGATTCACGGGTTTATCCAGGCAAGGGGCCTGGCACTTCGATGGATAAAGCAGGCAGCGGGAAAAGCCGGGGTGCAAAAACGACTAAGGGGGCTGGATCCACAGGCTCGGATTCTGAAATCCCAGAGGATCTTGTCAAAGGAAGCTCTGATACTGAGAATTCGAACACCTGGCCACCTGGAATAACCGGCAAGGACTGGACTACTCTGAAGATGGCGTTTGAGAGACTTCAGTCAAAGGGATTAGTGAAAGTCTCCTGGGGTGAAATGAAGCAGCTCACCGGTGCCAGCCAGGATTACATATTTGAAAGGGCAAAAGAGTTTTACAGGCTGATGGTTGAGTGCAAGTTTATGCCCAACTCTCCGGCGCTTATGAATGCAGGGCGTGATTTACAGCAGCTTTCTGCTTGCTTTGTATTGCCTGTTGACGATTCAATGGGCAGTATATTTGACTCACTGAAGCACGCAGCACTGATTCATCAGTCAGGCGGCGGGACCGGCTTTAGTTTTTCCCGGCTGCGTCCAAAGAACGATGTTGTGCGGTCTACAGGAGGAGTGGCGTCAGGGCCTGTATCTTTCATGAAGGTTTTCAATTCTGCAACTGAAGCAGTAAAGCAAGGCGGAGTGCGCCGGGGTGCAAACATGGGAATCTTAAGGATAGACCACCCTGATATATTGGAGTTTATTACCTGTAAGACTGATACTAAAGAACTTACCAACTTCAATATTTCAGTTGGTATAACAGAAAAGTTCATGGAAGCAGTTGAGGCAGGCGAAGACTATGAGCTGGTCAATCCCAGGAATGGCAAGGTTACCGGCAAACTTAACGCCCGAGAGGTGTTTGAGAAAGTTGTTGACCAGGCATGGCGCAACGGCGAGCCTGGGATTGTGTTCCTCGACCGCTTGAACAGGGACAACCCTACGCCTGGGATAGGTGAGATTGAGAGTACTAACCCTTGTGGCGAACAGCCTTTGCTTCCATACGAAGCATGCTGCCTGGGTTCGATTAACCTGGGTGCCTTCACAAAATCTATTTGGGAGCTAAAGGATTCAGCCGGTATCAAGCCGGAAAGCCTTGTAGATTGGGAAGGTATGGGCGATGCAGTGAAGATGGGTGTTCATTTTCTGGATAACCTGATCGACGCAAACAAGTATCCGCTGCCGGAAATAGACGACATGGCCCACGGTAACAGAAAAGTTGGCCTGGGGGTAATGGGCTGGGCTGATATGCTGCTGGACCTTGGAATTCCGTACAATTCTCAAGAGGCTGTTAAACTTGCTGAGCGAGTTATGGAGTTTATCGAGAAACAGTCGGTTGAAGCATCCAAAGACCTTGCACAGACTCGGGGAGTGTTTGCTAACTGGGAAAAGAGTACATATGCCGAAAAAGGCATTAAGGTTCGAATGCCACTACCACAACTATTGCACCTACCGGCACCATAAGCATCATAAGCTGGGGCGTCGTCTGGAATAGAGCCTCTGTTCAGCATAGCTTTCACTCAGAAACGTGCTTGACAACAAGAAATTGGTGGAAGTAAACCCAGGGTTCGAAAGGGTAGCCAGGGCGATGGGTTTCTATACCGATGAGTTAATGGAGAAAATCTCTGAACACGGTACTGTACATGATGTTTCGGAAATACCTGATGAGGTACGCCGTGTTTTCGTAACAGCCCATGAGATTACTCCTGAGTGGCACATTCAGATGCAGGCGGCTTTTCAGAGGTTTACCCATAACGCTGTTTCAAAAACGGTAAATTTCAGCCGCGAAGCTGCAAGGGAAGACGTAAAAGACGTGTTCCTCAAGGCTTACAGGCTTGGGTGCAAGGGAGTTACTGTTTACAGGGACGGCAGCCGGGAAGAGCAAGTCCTGACAGTGGGTGCCAGGGCAGATTCCACCCTTGGGTTGGGTGGATCTGAGCACGGGGAAGATGAAACCGGTTCAGGTTCAGGTAAAAAGGCCGGGGTTAACGGAGTTTGGGGCAGGATCAGGCCAATTGAACGCCCTGATACTCTTGAAGGGTTTACCACAGCTAAAGAGACTCCAGTGGGCAAATTATTCCTTACTCTGAATACTCTGGACGGGCATCCTGTTGAGCTTTTTGCCCAGATTGGCAAAGCAGGCAGCGATGTGGCTGCTTTCACCGAAGCCATTGCAAGAATGGTATCAATAGCCTTGAGGTCCGGGGTGGATCCCCAGGAGATTGCCGACCAGCTTATGGGTATAGGCGGTTCAAGGAGCATAGGGTTTGGCCCCAACAGGGTCCGCTCGGTGCCCGATGCCATGGGCCAGTTTATTGATGAGTATGTGAATCATATGAGAAAACCGGAAGGTGAGTCTGAAGACGAACCTCACCCTCATCAAGATGAACTGCCCCTTCTTCCGGGAAAGAAGTTTAGCCTTTGCCCGTCGTGCGGCACATGGAACCTGGTTCACGTAGAAGGGTGCCTAAAGTGCCTGGCGTGCGGGTACAGCGAATGTTGAGATAGGTTTATGTACTGGCATCTCTTGCCTGTTTTCGGTTTCGTTGTCGTGGATATGTTGAACCAGAGAGCAGTTACGTTGCCAAGAACAAAGAGCAGCAGGGATAGGCTGAACTAATACCAGTGTACTGAGAGTATGTAAACACGCTTGTGTACGGGGCGGGATTGTCCCCGCCCCGTCGATTTGGAGGTGTTGTTACTTTGTGCGAGGTACACAAGCCGGTGTGCGATAAACCGCCCGGCCTTCGTGGTTGGTTAGAACGGCCATTATACGTTAAGACTCTGTTGTTCACTGGATTTGCGGCCTGCCTGGCTGTTCTTGCCCTTGCTCCACTTCCAAGCATTAGCCTGTCGGTGGTCTTCTTTGCAGCAGTGTGCCTTGGCATTGGCACAGTGGGTGGGCTGGTGTTCTCCCCGGACGTAAGTAGAACAGGGTCTAATCTGGCGGCCTTCTTCCTTGCCTTCGTCATGCATGGGCTTGTGGCAGCCGCTTCGCTACATGGTGGGTACTACCCACGTATGCTTGCTGGTTCTTATCTAGGTGAGGCCAACCGTATTTCGGCGTGGTTTGTGATTCTGGAGTGGGGAGCGATCATGGTGCTCGGCCGCTTTTTCGCGTCTGAAAGGCGTCCTGCCGTTCCCACGTGGTGGGTGGCCGGCACGCTGCTGTTTTTTGCGGTGGCAATCGCTGTCAGCCTTATTGAATTATGACATTTGATAAGAAAATGACATCGGGTTATAATGGTGTCAGCGGTCTGATAAATGTCACAAGTGGAACGGAGATGAGGTTTTGGGTTCTCATAATTACAGTACAGGTCATGATTTGAGTGAGGAGAGGGTTCGAATGTCCGAAGGCGGACGGATCGTAATCCCTCAGAGGTTTCGTGAAGCCCTCGACGTCAAACCCGGTGATGAGCTGGTTTTGCATCTGGAAGGGAATTGCCTGCGAGTATGTAGCATCAAAGAGACTATACGCCAGGCCCAGGCTGTCGTAAGAAGTTATGTCGCAGAGGACCGTTCGCTGGTTGATGAGTTAATCCGTGACAGAAAGCGTGAGGGAAACCGTGAATAGCCCCTGTGTGCTGGATGCTTCGGCAGTTCTCGCCCTTTTGAACCGCGAGACAGGTGCCGGGATTGTCGAGGAAGCTTTAGTTTCCGGAGCTGTAATAAGTTCCGTTAACTTGTCCGAAGTAGTGGCTAAACTTATCGATGTGGGACTGAGCCCCGCTGAGACCGGCTGGATCATCTCAGGGCTTGGACTTAGAATTGAGAGTTTTGGTAGCAGGCAAGCATATGAAGCCGGGATTCTTCGTTTATCCACCAAAGAGCTGGGCCTCTCACTGGGTGATCGTGCTTGTATGGCATTGGCAGTCACCCTTGGGTTCCCCGTGCTCACCGCTGACCGTTCTTGGGTTGAGGTTGACTTGCCTGTGGAAATCCGGGTTATCCGGTAGGTATCCGTGCTCTGCTAGTTTGATAGTCTTAGATCGCCCCCAAGAAGGTATAGGGAAGTGAGGTTCCTTCGCAGTCATTGGCTGGTTTTTGTGATAGTGCTCGCAGTGACTGTATTGGGTTCGATGATCGTCTGGTATGATTCAAAGATAGAACTTGTTGCTACACCTGGCAGATGCTCTGCTTTCGCTTATATACCAAAAAGGATCTTCCGCATCTATGTCGAATCTTTCATTAATTGCACATTGTGAACACTATTTTCACTGTGTGAAAATAGTGGCGTGCTGAGGGGCTATCAGTAACTTACCGGCATGGATTTGTGCAAGGTTGATCTGTGCCATTGAAAGGAGAGATTTCATTGTTCAAAGGCATTTTTGCTCCAATTCCGACCCCTTTTATAGACGAAGAGATTGCTTACAGCAACCTGGAAGAAAACCTTGCCAAGTGGGGCAATACAGGCCTTTCAGGAATCGTAGTTTTGGGTTCCAATGGCGAACAACCGTATGTTGATGAAGATGAGAAAGTTGAACTCTGGGCTTTTGCACGGAAACACTTTCCCAAAGACAAGATGATTATTGCAGGTACAGGGTGTGAAAGCACAAGAGCTACTGTTAGGATGACAAAAAGGGCTGCTGATGCAGGTGCGCAAGCAGCACTCATTATCTCACCTCACTACTTCAAAGCAAGCATGAAAGATCCTGCCCTGGAACAGTACTACCGGGACGTGGCAGACAGCTCCCCGATCCCTGTCCTTCTTTACAACATGCCCGGAAACACAGGGCTCAACATGACTCCTCCCCTGGTAAAAAGGCTGTGCACCCATCCCAATATCAAAGGGATCAAGGACTCAAGCGGTAACATAGTTCAGATATCTGAAATATTAGGGATGTCCCTGAGGATTTTGCAGTTTTCGCAGGTTCAGCCAGTTTCCTCATGCCTGCCCTGGTGATGGGCGCAAGGGAGGCACTCTGGCATCGGCAAACGTCGTTCCGGATTTGTGTGAAAATCTATGAGGTTAGTCAACGAAGGCAAGCTCGATGAAGGCTTGAACCATTCAAAGGCATTCTGAAACTCAATTCTCTTGTGACAGCCAGATACGGCGTTGCAGGGCTGAAAACTGCCCTTGATATGATAGGGTATTTTGGCGGCTTGCCCAGAACCTACTTTACCGGTTGGCGATAAGGAAAGAAAAGAAATCAGAGCCACCCTGGATGGTACTGGGGCTTTTGTGGCAATGGATTCAAAGGCAAGGACGTGACGACACCCTGCTCAAGCGGCAGACCATTACATTTAGCTTCTTGCCAGACCAGGGACATCCAAAGCCATAAGATTTGTGTCAAGGGAAATGGGAGAGATAATTGTTTCCGGCGGCGCGTCAGACGTTTTAGGTGCTGCCGCTGCTTGCATGAAGGATCTTATCCATGTTTTGGAGGAATGGAATCTGTGACTGTACGTTCCGTGGAAAGGGCAGTAAAAGTATTGAGTGCTGTAATTGAGGCTTCTGAACCGGTTTCTCTTACTGATAGCCTCTAAAACCGGACTTCCTGTAGCCACAACAAAGAGGTTTCTTGATACTCTCACAAAGACGCTAATACTCAGTAAAAGAGGCAGATTGTACAGCCCAGGGATTAGGTTGTTTGAGATAGGCAAAAAGACTGAGCAACGGATGGATCTGGTTCCGGCGGCATGCCTTACCTTGTAAAACTACGCGACAATGTGGGCGAAAGCGCTAACCTTGCAATTCTCGACAAGACAGACGTGGTATATTTGGCGTCTGTCGAATCACCCAGGATGATGAGGACCTTTACCGTGCCCGGTGCAAGGATTCCGGCTCATTGCACCGGCGTAGGCAAAATTCTGTTGTCCGGGCATTCCGATGACCGGCTGAGGAAATTGTATGAGTCTTGTGTACAGGGTGACTCTGGAGAATCCGGGGATATCAGAGTTTAGTCCCCACAAAATGGAAAGGTTTACGTCCAATACAATAGACTCAGTTGACATGCTCATAAGGGAGATCAAGAAAGCGAGAAGACTAGGCTATGCTACAGACGAGGGCGAAAGGGAAGAGGTAGTGTGCATAGCGGCGCCTGTAAGTTACTCGAAGCATAGTAGCCGCGTGAGTATTTCAGGGTAAACAGGTTGGACAGGGATGGCAAATTGAAAGCCAGGGCGTACGTGGTTAAGTGCGGACAGGACATATCCCGGAGCCTTGGAGGGACATCTAAAGGAGAAAATCCTGGTAGGTAGTGTTAAGCCATTAGAATACAGGAAAGAATGAAAGGAGATACCCAGATCATGAACGCAAGAAATCCAAACCTAAACTCTTACTCGGCTGGCCAGCAACGCAGACCCTCGTGTACTGAGGGCGCTTTCAGAGCCGACTCTGGGCCACCTGGATCCGGATTTTGTGTGGCCATCATGGACGAAACCACTGGCTTTGCGATATGTTTTCAGGAACCAGAAACGAACTCACCATACCCATTTCGGGAACTGGGTCAGCCGGCCAGAGACAGCAATAGTCAATTCGGTGGAACATGGAGATAAGGCAATTATCTGCGTGGCAGGGGTTTTCAGTGAGCGAATGGTGGATATGGCAGCGTGCCGGGGCTACAGTTATCCGGGTGGATGCGCCCTGGGGACAGATTATTAACCCTGACGACGTCAGAAAAGCAGTAAAGGAAAACCCTGACGCAAAAATAGTAGGGATTGTTCATGCAGAGACTTCTACCGGTGTACTCCAGCCTCTCGAGGAAATCGCCGGGATAGCCCACGAAAAGGGTATGCGGATAGTAGTTGATGCTGTAACATCCCTTGGCGGCGTAGAGGTACCTGTTGACAAATTGGGCCTGGATTTTGTATATTCGGGCACCCAAAAATGTTTGAAGTGCCCGCCCGGGTTGGCGCCTATAACCGTAGGGGAGAGGGGCCTTGAGTTTATCAGAAGTCGCAAGACCAAATGCCAGAGCTGGTACTTGGATTTATCTATGATCTCCCGGTACTGGGGCGGGGAGCGGTTTTATCACCATACTGCGCCTGTAAATATGATCTATGCCCTTAATGAAGCATTGAGGATTATCAAAGAAGAGGGATTGGAAGCCAGGTGGGCAAGGCACAGGCTCAACCAAAAGGCACTCATTGCCGGGCTGGAGGCCATGGGTATGAGACTTGTTGTGAAACCCGAGTATCGCCTGCCAAGCCTTACCACCGTATATTTCCCTGAAGGGGTAGAGGATGCTCTGGCAAGAAAGAGGCTCCTTGATGAGTTCAGTATTGAGATTGGTTCTGGCCTTGGAGTATTTAAGGGCAGAGTGTGGCGCATAGGCCTGATGGGGACCAACTCGACCAAAGGCAGTGTGCTTACTTTCTTTGCTGCCCTTGAGGATATTCTCGTATCCATGGGGGCAAAGATTCCTGCCGGTGCCGGGCTGCAAGCTGCCTCGGCAGTATACAGGTAGAATCGCCGGCCGGCACAAACCTGGTTAATCATGAACTGTGAAGTTGTCGTTGTTTCCATAGAGTTTTACCGGGATAGGTGCAATGGTTATTGAAATCGCGCAGGCTGTTCTCGGTTCAGGCCCCGCCTGGCTGAGGTACAGCCTGTGCAATGTCATCAAGGTCAGTTGTGAAGCGGGCAGGGGGAAGGCTTCTGAGAATAGTCCTGCCGTATGCCTTGGTGATAAGCCTCGAATCAAGTATTACAACTGCTCCCCTGTCAGTTTTCGAACGTATGAGGCGGCCGAAGCCTTGCTTCAGTTTCAGTGTAGTAACCGGTAACGAATAATGGGCAAAAGGATTGAGCCCCTGGGCTTTCCAGAGTTCCTCCCTCGCCTGCATTACAGGGTCGTTTGGAACAGGAAAGGGTAGTTTAGCAAGGACTACGCATGATAAGGCTTCACCTGGAACATCTACACCTTCCCAAAAAGAATCCAGCCCCATGAGCACGGCATTTCCCCTATTTTTAAATTCTGCAAGCAATGCTTCTCTGGACATTTCGCCCTGCACCAGAACTGGATAACCCTTTTCTTCTATCCGGTCTCTGGTTATCTGGCTGACTGTTTCCAGTGCCTTTTTCGATGTAAAGAGGATGAAAGACCTTCCTTGTACCAGGTCTGCGATTTGAAGAACTGCCTCAGCCACGTAGTCATCAAAAATCGGGCTGTTAGGCTCTTTCCCGCGGTTGTCTGCCGGTACGCAAAGGCAGGCCTGATTGGGGTAATCAAAGGGAGACCCCACAATTGCTTCTGCTGCATCTATCTCGAGAAGCCGTTTTATATATTCAAAAGAGCTCCCGGTAGACAGGGTAGCCGAGGTCAAGATTGCTGAAGGTAGCACAGACCACAGGTTTTCTCTAAGGTAAGAACCCACTTCTAAGGGCGAGCTATTCAGGGTTACCTGACGCTGCCTGCCCCTTTTTTCCAGTTCAGACCAGTAGACAAAAGAGTCGCCGTCGCCTTCGAGGGTATTGATGTTTTCGATTTTGCCGGCAATTGCCAGAAAACGCCTGGCAAGGGCATTAACCTCAAATCGCTCCTCGTCAGATAGATCAAAATCTGTCCAGGCTGTAATCACTTCAGAAAAGTTCCTGAGGGATTCAACAATGCTTTCATCAATTGTCTGAGGCTCTCTCAATCTGTATTTATCCCTGCCGAAGTTGATGTAGGGGCGTGTCTGGCGTCTTCCTGAGGATTTGCTTCCACCGTAAAGCACACCAGGGTCCAGGTTTGCAAGAGTCTTGTGGAGAAGATCCAGTAAGTGCTGTAGTGCAGATTCTATTCTTTCCCGTTCGCCTCCTGGCAGTAATTTGGAAAAAGGTTCCCGGGAAGCCATTCTCAAAGCATCATCAGACAAACGTTTAAGGTGGTTATATCCTACGTCAAAGGTTAGGCTGTCCCTGAAGACTCCTTCAAGATGATGAGCTTCATCAAATATCACTGCCTCGTGTCCGGGAAGAAGCAAAGTCTTGCCTGCAGTATCCTGATAAAGTCTCAAATGAGCCGCGAAAAGGGCATGATTGACAACAATCAGATGGCAGCTTTCAAGGTATTTTCTTTGCTTGTGGTAATGACATGTCTCACGGAAAGGGCACTTTGCAGACATGCACCTGTCGCTCTCGGAGCAAAGATTGCTCCAGGTAGAATCGGCTACATGAAAAGGCAGTTCCTCCCGGTCTCCGTTCCAGGCACCTTCGTCTATTATGGTGGAAAGCCGTTGAAGTTTCTTTTCCTCTTCCTTGGCTTCAAAAAGCTGAAGGTTTTTCAACGTATCTTCATAGACCCGGTTCCACTTTCTAAGGCATAAATAATGGCTCCGTCCTTTGAACAGAGCGTAATTCAGGGTACCTCTGCCCTGAGTATCCTCAAGAATCTGAGCAACCATGGGAATATCTTTGCCAACCAGCTGTTGTTGAAGATTTACTGTGTGGGTTGATACAATTATCCTCTTTTTATTCGTCAGACACCAGTAGGCAGCAGGAAGCAGGTATGCCAGGGATTTTCCCACACCTGTCCCTGCTTCTACAAGCAGATGGCCTCCTTTGGCCAGAGAATCCCAAACCAGAAGTGCCATTTTCTGCTGCTGTGGCCTTTCTTCAAAACCGGGGATCAAAGACGATATTGAGCCTCGGCTTTGAAAGGCATCTATTAGAAACCGCCTGGTGTCTTCAGACGTATGCGTAAGTGAGAACCCTTCTTTCAGGCCAGAATCCTCCCGGTCATTGTTAGTAGCACTGTATTGCATTGGTCTGTGCTCGTCTTACCGGCAACATTCTATCATGAGTCTAGCCCTATTTGCCTCCCCGGTTGTTGTTTCCCTGGGTTCCTTTAGCTTTAGGGTTCTTATCCTTGGCCTGTTTATGTTTAGGGCTTTTGGCCTTTTTGACGTCATCTACCCACTTTGTGGTTATTTTAGACAGGTGGTCCTTTTCCTGTCTAGAGTCTTTGTTTTTCATCTTATCGATGCCAGGCCGGGGAATAGTGTCTTTGAAATTGCCCTTATCTTTTGATTGCCCTGGTGGTTCTTTAGGTTTAGAACCTTGATCAGGTTGGGTTTGTCTTTGGTTGCCGTTGTCCTTTTGCCCTTGCTCTGGACTGTCCGGTTCAGTGGATTTCTCACTGTTATCTTTTACATCTTGGCTGGCTGCCCTTTCCGAAGGTTCTTCAAAAAGAGCCCACAGCGCCGCCCTTGCTGCTGAGATCTTCAACTCCTTGGCAGTCTCTCGTATTTGGTTGTCGAGCCTTACATGGTTAACGGCAGCAGCGCCTGTTTGTGGTTTCGGGACGGTCGAAACGGGTTGATCGTTTTTCTTGGGCTGAGGCCCTTTAGGGGCATCTTTGTGATTTTTGGCAGCATCTTTGGCAGCCTTCTCGGCTCTTTTCGCTGCTTCTCTGGCGGCTTTTTCTGCAGCCTTTTCAGCATCCTTCAAAATCTTTTTTTCAAGAGCATCTATGGGTGAGTCTTCTTTGACCGGGATAATTCCGATTATCACCTCTGATTCCTGGTCATTGTCCCTTGTCTTCAAAAGGGCTTTAACAGCGTAATCCACAGTCTTCATGTGTAGATCATGGTCGGTTATTGCTTCTTTGCCTTCTTCGTCAAAGCATGTAACCGACTTTATTAATCCCTTATCGTTTACTTCCAACTCAAGACTCCCGGGAGAGTCGACAAGGTCAAGGGTTACCCAGGCAAAGGCCGGCCGGGCTTCAAGATACTCGGCATATCCGAAGAAGGATATGAAGAGAATCAATGAAGCAACCAAGGCGACCGGAATCAGGCGTTTCTTAAAAGACCCGGCCAAAACTTGCCTCCAGGAATGCCAGGAACAGGCAGGTGCCTGTGAGAGATAGGCAAGAGAAACCTGTTCCCCAACCATATACTCACACCTTTTGATAGGCAACTCAAGAAAACGCCCGTCAGAGGTTAGAACCGTAATCCGGTTCCGGGCTTTTTCAACTATTATGCACTTACCAGCCGACATCGGCGACACCACCTTATTCAGAAACCTCCAGGAAACTTTCTAAACTAGGGTAATTGCCCGACATGGCAATTGCCACTGCCGTTATGTACACTTTTTGTCTATCTACTGTCTTCTTGGAGACACGGTCCTTTTCCGGCATGAGGGATAGCAGCTCATCGGCTGGAATCTGATGCGTCTTAAAAAAACCGGCCCTGAGTTCATCGTTCTTGGCGATGATACTGGCCATCAACATTGCTCGCTGACGGGCGTCTTTATGCTTGGGAGTAGAGCTAATTACCTGTCTTAGAGTCAGGCCGAATTCCTTCAATACTTCTTTCCAGTTTTCAATGTCGTCCCTGCGTTCAACGGCTTCTTGCCAATCCAGGGTTGAATAGCTCAAGCTGGACGGATCCCACTGGCAGTTGTCCCTGTCCTCATACGGGTTTAGCGTTGAAAAAGGTATTTCACGTTGCCTGGCCTCTTTGCGATAATAGTCAATCAGCCTCCGCTTAATAACTGTGGCAGCAAAGGCAAGAAAACCAGGACGGGAGCTTTTAAAGGCGTCAATGGCCTCGTTAAACGCAGAAAGAGCAACACTTGCTTCGTCATCTTCGCCCAGGGTAACATAGCGTCGAACACATGAAGCGGCAGTTTTGAGAATAAAGGGCGTATAGTCGCGGATGAGGTCATCCCGTGCCTGGATATCACCATCCCTGGCACGGGCAACCCGCGATTCAACCGGTTCATGTTCAGTTTTGTTTGTTAATTTTAGAGTCAATACCGCGTTCACCATTTGAGGCTTTCGCTTCACCTGCTTTCAAATCCTGCATCCGTAAAACCCCGCCTATCTCTTATTCCCTGTTAAAACGGCTATATTGCCCGCTGTGTATGAATCTCACCATAAATATCGAAGCGTAGGAAATCTTTCTGGAAAAGGGGTGCACAAGGAGGAATTGTCTGTGGGTGTGGCATATATATGTAAAAAGCATATATATGTATGTGCAGCATTAGACGGGATGCCGAGGAAAGGGGGAGATTGTGTTGACATCCAATGGACATGAAAAGCGCCAGAGCGAAGAATCCGTTACCTTGAATACAGCTCATACAGGACAGACACACAGGGGAGAAACACACAGGGGCCATCATTGCAGGCCTCATTCGGGACGCCCGGATTGTGTTGTCCGGCCCGAAGGGTTTATGGAACCATGCCTCTTGCTGCTCTTGACCGAAAGCACGTCTTACGGCTATGACCTGATTTCCCGTTTGCAGGAATTCGGATTTGGAGACAATCAAGACCCGGGGATGGTATACAGGCAATTACGGAAATTGGAGCGGCGTGAGATGATTGAATCCCAGTGGGATACCTCGGGTGCAGGGCCGGCAAGAAGGGTATACAGGATGACTGCCGATGGCCATGAACTGTTATCGGTATGGATTCGAACCATAAGGGCGAATATCGATGTACTCTCAAGGTTCCTGGAACGGTATGCGAGGACAGGCCCGCAACAAGAATATGGGAACAAAGACACTTAATTGTGATAATATTTCGTGTGACGATATTACCGGTTCAATAAGTAAATGCATGCTATCATTCAATGGCAGGAGGGAAGCACATGAATGTCCTTCGAAGGCTCCTACGGTTTGCAGCTCCTTACTGGAGAAGGTATCTGCTTTCATTTTGCCTGGTATTCGGCATATCTGCTTTAAATCTGTTGCAGCCTATGGTGATAAGGTGGGTTATTGACGGCATCCTTGAAACCAGCCGCTATCACCTTTTAGCATACGGTGCTCTTGGCATATTGGGTGTTGCTGTTATCAAAGGCATACTGCAATTCTTTCAGCGGTTTAGCATGTCCTATGCCGGGCAAGAAGTCGTTTTTGACATAAGAAATACATTATACCGCCACCTGCAGCAACTTTCCTTCAGCTACTACGACCAGGCCCAGACCGGCCAGATCATGTCCCGGGTTACGTCTGACGTTGAAACAGCCCAGAGGTTTTTATCCAACGGTTTAGTTCAGATGGTTTCTGCAGCAGTGACGTTTTTGGCGACATTTACCCTTATGTTATCGGAGAACTGGAGACTGACTCTTATGGCAATGATCCCTGTTCCCTTTTTGGTGTGGCGTGTACAGGTTTATTCGACTCAGGTCCGTCCCATGTTCTGGCATATCCAACAGCAATTTGCGGTGCTTACTGCCCGGCTGCAAGAGAACATAACGGGACAGAGGGTCGTTAAGGCTTTTGCCAGGAAGAATTACGAACTTGAGAAGTTTGAAAAGGACAATATGGAACTTTTGGCCCGGAACGTGAAGACTGAAAGACTCTCGGCTATGAACTGGTCCCTAATGCGATTGCTTACAGAGACGTCCCTTGCCATAATTCTTTGGTACGGAGGAGGCCAGGTTATGGCAGGCAATCTTACCTTTGGGACACTGGTGGCTTTCAACATTCTCCTCGGGCAGCTGGTAGGCCCAATACGAATGCTTGGGTTTTGGGTGAGCCTTGCTCAAAGAACAGTTGCATCAGGTGAAAGGATATTCGAGATCCTTGACACTAAGGCCGACGTGCAAGACCAAAAGGGTGCCAAACCCATAAAACAGATAAGGGGCAGAGTGACTTTTGAAAACGCAGGTTTTGCCTATGATGGGGAGAATATGGTCCTTGAAGCCATAAATCTGGATGTTGCCCCCGGTGAAACCATCGCCATACTTGGGGGCACCGGTTCAGGTAAATCGACTCTTATTAACCTGATACCCAGGTTTTATGATGTTACTGAAGGCCGCATACTCATTGACGGAGTCGATATTCGGGAAGTTACCCTGGAAAGCCTGAGGGCTCAAATCGGGATCGTTACCCAGGAAACATTCCTTTTTTCGGCTTCATTGCGGGACAATATTGCCTACGGAAAACCCGGCACTACTGACATCGACATTATGAATGCTGCTAGGGCGGCACATATAGATGAGTTTATCTCGAGCCTGCCCGATGGATACGATACTGTAATCGGAGAAAGGGGAGTAGGGCTTTCAGGAGGGCAAAAGCAAAGGGTGGCTATTGCAAGGGCTCTTCTAATGGATGCCAGGATACTTTTACTTGACGAATCTACTTCAAGTGTAGACGTAGAGACTGAGATGAGAATACAGGAAGCCTTTTCCAGGCTCCTTGAAGACAGGACAGCATTTGTTATCGCACAAAGGCTCTCTACAGTAAGAAATGCAGACAGAGTGATTGTTCTGGATAATGGCAGCATTGCTGAAGAAGGTACCCACGAGGAGCTGTTGAAAAGGGGCGGCATTTATACCTCCATTTACAATTTGCAGTTCAAAGCCCAGGAAGAAGAGTTCAATGAATGTGAACATGTTCTACTGAGAAATGTCGGAAATCAGGGAGGCGGGCAGTAATGGGAAGGCGTTATGGAAGATTCGACGTTGGTGACATAGACCTTAAAGACGTAGACTTCAAAAACGTACCGAGGCTGAAAGAGTTTGTTATTCCTTTCAAACGGTATTTATCTGCCGCGCTAATTCTAGCCATTATCATTTCGCTCTTGAGCACTGTTGGCCCCCTGCTTGTAAGGAGAGCTATAGACCGGGATATACCTGCAGGTAACGCTGAAGCACTGGCCAGGACCGCCCTAACCTACCTTTTTATCATGATTTTCATTGAGATTCTGCGTTTCAGCCAGCGATATGTTATGTCGTGGACAGGCCAGAATATGCTTTATTCTATGAGGCGCAAATTGTTTCTCCACCTTCAAGACCTTGGCCTTGATTTTTACGACAGTTTACAGGTCGGACGGATAATGTCCCGAGTAACCAGCGACGTTGAATCACTAAACCAGCTCATATCTTCCGGCGTACTTGAACTATTAAGTGATTTGGTTACTCTGATTGCCATAATGGTAATTATGTTACGGATGAATGTAAAACTTGCCCTGGTTACCCTGGCAGTTGTTCCCCTTTTGTTTACTGTAGTTTGGAGTCTTAGATTGAGAATGACCAGGGCCTATCACAAAGTCAGGCGAAGAGTGGCGGATATTAACGCCAACCTTCAGGAATCGATATCAGGAATGAGGATTGTGCAGGCGTTTTCCCGGGAGGACGTAAACGCGGAAAAATTTAGCGATACAAACTACCAGAGTCTTCAGGCACAACTTGAGGCGGCAAAGTTGCATGCCCTGTTCCATCCAATGGTTGATGTTATAAGCGCACTTGGGTCGGCTTTGATCGTTTTTTATGGCGGCCTTCGAATGTCCTGGTTGGATCCGGGTATTACTGTTGGCACTATAGTTGCTTTCTTGAACTACATGACCCGGTTCTTTTGGCCCATAAGGAATTTGACCGAAATGTACAACTTGCTCCTGCAGGCAGGAGTATCGTCTGAAAGGGTATTTGAAATCCTCGATACCCGGCCCAATGTCAAAGACAAAGAAGGCGCATCGGAACTGGAGAGTGTGAAAGGCCATGTTGAATTTCAAGATGTAGTATTTGGGTATGACCCCGAAATGCCTGTACTCCACGGGATCAGTATTGAAGCCAAACCTAATGAGACAATTGCTCTGGTAGGTCCGACAGGCGCAGGAAAGAGTTCAATCATTAATCTGCTTTGCAGGTTCTATGACGTGCAGGAAGGAAGAATTTTGATAGACGGTGTGGATGTTAGGGATGTTACAATCGAATCTCTTAGAAGGAACTTTGGTATTGTCTTGCAGGATACGTTTATTTTTTCGGGTACTGTGGGTGACAACATAAGATACGGCCGCCTTGAGGCTACTGATGAAGAAGTTGAAGAAGCTGCAAAGATTGTCGGAGCCCACGATTTTATCAGTCGCTTACCTGAAGGCTATGATACTCAGGTTCGGGAGCGTGGTTCGAGATTGTCCGTAGGACAGCGTCAATTACTGTCATTTGCCAGGGCACTTTTGGCTAATCCCAGAATCTTGGTTTTAGACGAGGCTACTT
>JAXGOJ010000006.1:0-89767 GCA_040767525.1 Bacillota bacterium
AAGAAGAGAGGCTGGCGAACTGGTCTTTGTCCAGATACTGCGAATACGGATCTCCCAAAGACTCGAAAAGGCCCTTGATAGCCCCCTGGTACAGGGTCTGGGAGTCTACGTCATTGGAATGAAGATTAAGAATAACCTGTTTCACTGCCTGGAACAGGTTAAATAACTCCTTTTCAGCCTCAGGTATTTCAACTGTTATTGTAGGTATTTCGGGCGAAGTCTCAGTTTCGGCCAATGCCGGTGATGCACCTGCTATTTGCAGTATCAAGGCAAGGACGAGCACCAACAGAAACTGGCGGCGAACCCCCCTCTTCTGCTTTCTTCCGGTTATTGCGTTGTACATTACTACCACTCCCGCCATCTGGAAAATCTCAGTTATTGTCGTGCGAATTACCGGCCTAAGCTGCTAACTCAGATTAACTCAGCTCAATCGGCCGGCCCACCTGTATCTATCGGAAACATAAACGTTCCGTTTCCCTCTGGCAATTGATACTCTGCATATGGAGCATTGGGAATTCTTGCTGTAACTTGCCCACGGTGAAGCTGGTAGGTAATGTTACCTATGGTGAGTGCTATGTCAACCGGGTCCATTGCATCTCTTGACCAGGCTTTAATAGTTTTTAGGTTTTGACCTCCCAATACTTGCACTACAGGTAGTTCACTAGGAGCAAAAGTGTACCTGTCAAAGACAGCCACTATGCGCTGGTCTTCCCCTGCCCTGATCACAGTAGTTCTTGGTGCGTTGCCGGAGTTACCCAGCGCAACCTGAGTCATAGTGCTTCCTGCCCGTAGAGAACCCACCGGCTGTTTGAGGGGCACTTTTAGACTGTCCCCGGCAGGCTTAACCACCAGTGAATCTACTTCTGCATAGGCTATCCGCCTGCTACTGTATGCTTCGACATAGGCCAGATACTTGCCCGGTTTAGGCTGGCGCAGGTAGATTTCACCCACAGACTTTGTATCGGTCATTGCGTTTTCAAGTTCGGTCCACTTGCCTGTACTCTCATCGAAGTGGTACAGATATGCGCGCAGAACATTGCCTGTGGCAGTCCCAAACCTGATTGAAATGCACTCAGTGGACTGCTCTATTTCAGGCAAGGACACTACAGTGCTTCTATCAGTTGAAATCATCATTGACCTTCTGTCCCGCCATTGGGATTCCAGAGTTGGCCCGGTGAAATTGAAGTTGACAGGAATATTGGTGTCTGAGTTGATCACCAGGTTCTGCCCGTCTCCTGTTATGCCCAGTTCTGCAACAGATACGCCCTCCAACTGCCCGTCTACCCGTATTGTAGCCGGGCCCCAGCTATCATCCTGAATGTCCTGGAAGAAGCATACTTGCCATAATCCCGGTTTGGGCAGGCCTATAGACAACTTCCTAGAGGCATCGAGCCATCCCTGTTCTACAAGAAAGCCGTCAGGGCTGTATATGGCGAACCTGGCTCCTGTCCCCTTTGATTGCATCGACAAAGACATGGCCTGAACACTTACAGGAACTGCTATGAATCTTCTGGAAACCGGATGCCTGGAATCCAGGGTAATGTCAAACCCAGCCTTACCGTCCAGAGAAAACCGGTCGGGAACAGACATGGTTACAACCATTCGGCTGTCAATACCGGCAGTGGAACTATCATCTGCCAAAAGCTCCCCCGAGTAAAACCCTGGCGGTAGTTCCTCTGAACCGTAAACGATTGTATCTCTCTGTGAAATCGGTGCCATGTTAAGATACCCGCTTTGGCAGGTAAGCCAGGTTTCAGCGGCTTTCAGTTCAACCTGCCTGTGCGAAGGGGCAAAATTGTCTATCCACAGCGGAAACGCCCCAAGAACTGTGTCCTTGATCCAAAGACCGCCTCCTGCCACACCGCCGTTCCATTTGTGGGCCAGTTTCAAACGTGTATCGCCTATACCTTTGGACACCAAAGACCAGCTCCTGAAAAGGTCAATTCTGCCGTAACCCTGTTCCACCGGGGTGACACCTTCAAGTATATCTGCGCCTTCCATCAGGCCCATGGCGGCAGCAGTCCAGGGCTTGGCACCGAATCGTATTGCGCCTTGCCTGAGAAGACAGATTGCGCCTGCTGTGTAAGCTGCAGACACTGACGTTCCCTCCATCAGTGCGAACTGAAGAGTATCATAATACCCCGGCTTTGGAACTGCTGCTATTGCCGGGGCCGAAATATGCACTCCCCTGTCGGCTTCCATATCGGGACCACAGGAAGAGTAAGGATACCAGTAGTCACTTGCACAGTCCTTGCCAAAAAGCATCTGGGCAGTAGATGCAGGATAGTACCCTGAAGCGACAACCAGTGCATTGGTCAAGGCGGAAAAGGTTACGGTCCCTGCGCCGGGCCCACTGTTGCCAGATGGAATTACCAAATGGGCACCTTTTGCAGCAGCCTGCTGTTGCATCTTTTCCCAGGCAGAACCTGTGATCGGAGACTGAGGCACTGCTCCAATTAGGACCACTCCCGCCCCATTATCCAAGCAATACTGGACTCCACGGATAATGTCGTACCAATCTCCGCGCCCTGTCGAGCTAATTACCTTGGCAACAATAAGATCTGCCCATGGGGCCACCCCGCCGCTGTTTCGGGAGTATCCTGAGATTATTGAAGCCATGCCCGTGCCGTGTCCGTGTAGATCAAAACCAAAGGTGACTTTCTCGCCGTTATTCTCTATCCCCGCAACAACCAAAGACACTGCCCGGTATGAGTCCAGTTGGACCCTGGCCGCTTTCCTTTCTTTGTCACATCTATATAGAACAACCTCGTCCCCAAAATCAAGGTCACTGTCTGTATCTATGGCAATAGCCTCAAAAACTCCTCTCTTAAGTGGGTCAAATACAACGAAATATAGCTTTCGTTGAACCTGAAACTCATTGGTGATGGATGGGGGCAGGAGACCAACAAGATAGGTGTTGCTGAGGCTGCGCAGACTAGTTACGTTTAACTTGAGCCCATCCACATTCAGGTACCCGTTCTCTGCTTGATGCCTGCCTTTGATATTGGCTACCCCTTCACTTGTGGCATCATACCAGCTTCTGATTTTCGAAGAGCCATCTTGCCGCAAGAAACCGGGAATCAACGGGTCCACTCCAGTATCTACAATCCCGATTACCTGCTCTGAGCCATACACTCCGTAGTCGCTGCTTACCTTCTTTGCGCCAATAGCTTCAAGATTGCTTTCCAGGGCTGCATAGGCAGCATTAGCATCCACCAGGCGGTCCTGGGCTGATGCCACACTAACCGGACTTGAGGCCGAGGCGGGGCTTACTGAACCACTTGGAACCAGAGTCAAGGGTATCAATAAGGCCATTATCAAAACAACTGGCATAAGCACTCGGGTTACTCTTATCATGACTCCGCAGCTCCTCACTTTATGTAACCGAAATACTACCTGATAACTACAAGGGCGCAGTTCCCATCCCTATCCAATATGATACGTGCTTCTTTGCCGGAAAAGGACTTGGCCGAGGACACTATACTATCTCCCTGAATATACTTCGTCCGTGTACCTGTGCTTATAGAAATAGCCTCTTGTAACCCGTACGGCCGAAGGGTAATCTTCTCAGAACCTATATCGACAACAGTACCTTTGATGTCGTACAACAGCCCGAACCTCTCCATAAGTGTATACGTCAAAACGGCAGCCTCGCCCCGGGAAAGCTCGTAATCAAGGGAGTCGCCTCCTCTTAGGTTAAGGGCAAAAACCAGGTCTGTGCACTCCGATATCTCATCTACTGCCCATTTGGGCTCGAACTGAGGAACCCCTGTTCCACGCTGGGCAAGGCCTCCCAAAGCCTTGTACATTCGCGAAAGCATCACGGCGTATTCGGCCTTGGTTACCTTCCTATCAGGCTTGAAGGTTCCGTCCGGAAATCCCCTGACCAACCCCAGTTCGCCTGCCGAATTTACAGTTTCAAAAGACCAGTGTGTTCGAGACACATCAGGAAACATTGACTGAAGACTAAGACTGCTCTCAATCTGTTCCTGGATCCCCATGGCAGTTGACATGATTTTCGCCGCCTGGGCTCTTGTCAGACCATCCTCCCATCGCATAGAACCATCTTCAAACCCAACCATAACCTGTCTGGCTCTGAGTGCAAGAACTACGTTGTCACCTGGCACCCCACCATAGAGCACGCTCGGGAAACCGACGACAATTGAGACCATGAGCACAGCAACAACTGCATTTGTGACTTTCGCACGTCTATACATAAACCCAAAGCCCCCCACATGCACACCATCTGCTGTTTCATACCCATGATCTCAGATTCTACAAATACGTTTCTGTCACCTTTATTCCAGGGCACCGCTACCTGGCTAAGCCCAATGCCTAGAGTTCAAGTTTCACAGCATAAGTAAAGAATGATCCAAGTGTTTCAATATATACGTAGTATGTTGACGAGGATTGTTACGAGTATGTTCCAAATAACTGAAGAACTGTTCAAGATCAATTCCCGTTCGCCTTGCGGCTTCCGCTACTACGGCCTCGGCTGACTTCTCACGACAGATCTTGTTTCAACCGGGCTCCAGACTCTCCGATTCCGCCCGTACGTAAGACCCCCGGAGGTAAAACGTTTCACCATCGTTCCATTTACCTGACACATTTACATTCCCGGGTCCGGAAACGTCTGTACAGCAATCTTGCCCCCTCGAAATGTCTCTAGGTGGTTTGCGTTCCTCAGGCTGGGACTTTGCCATAGGCTTATGTCGGATTCCAGCTTGCGGCGAACAAACATGCCAGGTGGGTACTATTTGACGCTTACCCCTATCCTATGGCTTGCACTTGGACATTACCCACCCGTGGAAGGGACTCCCTCCCCCGTGTGAAGCGCTATGCCCGACGCACCATCTAAAAGGACACCCCGATGAATCCGGGGTGTCCTCGTTAGGCAAACTCAGACTAAAAGAGCTTACTCTACTATGCCCACAACTACCTTGCCTGCGGCGACATATAGAGTGACCTCATCATCCTTGTAAGGTCTGGGGCGAGTGTTATAGGACCCCTCTTCTACTTCTAGCCAGAGTGTCTTATCAGTATAGAAGTAAGTGTCGTTCAGTTTCTTGTTCGTGGTGTCGACCTCGGTAACGGCGATAGGACCAGTTGCTGTTATCTTTGTGAACGTAACTTTATCATCGCCACCAATTACACCATATACTACGTTGCCAACTGTGACATCTTCCTGACCCGTACAATCGTATTCAACCTCACCGTCAACCGTCAGGATATCAGCAAACGTCTTACGCTCGCCTTTGACTAGTCTTGTCGAAGTACCTTGGACTACACCATAGAACGTTTCGGTTGTCTCGTACGCCTTATCCACCTTGATACTAAACACCTTGCCGTCTTTGTTCAAGTACAAGGTTACAACTGAACCTACTTGGGCTTTCGCGGTATCACTTACCGTGGTATTAGCAGGTTCAAAGACCTTGCCATCTACCTTCATCTTGTCGGAAGAGGTAACCTCGGTCAACGTACCTTTGTAGACGTCTCTTACGACTACGATGAATGCCCGTTCGATGTCCGGAGTATTATCGATAATGTACTGAACCACGTCGTCTTTCTTTATGTCCGAAAAGCCCTCGGCTGCGCCTTGGTATTCAACTTCAAAGCCGGCCAAAGCCAGTTTTGAGCGCCCATCTGAGGCATCAGAAAGATATAGATCCTTTCTGGTACTACCGTAAGCGTATACGTCCGAGACTTTACCAGTCTCATACTTGGCTGCTTTCACTGCGATAGGCTTGGAGCCTTCATAAACCACTGTAATCTCAAGGTCCTCATTGTCATTTTCGACCAGATCATCAACCGCGGTCTTGTCGGATACAGTGTGATTCAAGATATAGCGACCTGGGTTAGCAAGATCCTTGTACTGTTTCAAGGTCACTATCTTTTCCGTACTCAGATCTTCGACTGCAAGGACATTCGAACCCTTGTACCACACTTTCACTTTGTGGCCTAGCAAACCTTCGTAATTTTCTACAGCAAAGGTTTCAGCAGGAAGTTCTTTGCCGTCCTTGTCTTTACCCACGACCGCAACTTTTCCACTAGTCTTGCTATCCCAAAGCTCAGGTGAATCTGTCACTTGACCAACAAACGACTTTACACCCAATTTGCCCATAAAGCTAACTTCAGGGTCACGCTTCTCAAAATCATGCTCTCCGATCTTCACATGAGCTTTTGTCAGCGAGTTGTCGAAAATCTTGGCGACTTCGCCTCTGCTTATTGGCAGATTAGCAAGGACTTCTACGCCGTCATCCAACCCGACCTCAGTTGCTTGGATTATCCAGGTCACAGGCCAACGCACTACTAGAAAACCATCTTCTAGGTAACCCATAGCAGCCAGGATCATCTTGAGGGCCTCGGCATAAGTGATGGTTCCTTCTGGCTTGAAAGTGCCATCGGGATAGCCACCTACTATGCCCTTCATCTCAGCTACATTAATGTAACCAGATGCCCAGTGTGTTCCGGCAACGTCAGAGAAAGGCCCTGCTTCCCCTTTCAACAAGTTGGCCGCGTTTTCCAGACCAAGCATGCAGACGATCATCTTGGCAAATTCAGATCTCTTAACTGTGTTATCCGGCTTAAATGTTCCATCTTCGTAACCGTCAATTATCCCCAGGGAAGCCAGCCTGCGGACTTCCTTCTCCCATTCATACCCGTCAACGTCGGGAAGATCCACGGAGGCAGCAAGAGCCACGCTGACTAGCCCGAAGATCATTGCCGCTGCTAGAGCAGTTGCAATAAGTTTCTTCATCATGCTTACGAGTTTCCTCCTTTACTCGGTTTTTGGTACTTAGAGTACTCAACCGACTTAACATTTTCACATTGCTTGAGGTTTAAAACTTGGGTCCTTCGCCGTTTTGACTAAGCCCGGGATCCCCCCTCTCAGGAATTGTTTCACAGCCTTCCACCTTGCCCGGAATATTCCCTCCTAATCTCAGGAGGGGACTCCCTTTGTGTATGAAAGTAGGAGTCCTTTATAAACTAGTTCGACTTGGGAGCTTATTTTCCGGGTAGGAACTGTTTTCTTTGTAAAACCTTCATAGTGTCTCTGCCAGTATTGCCCTTGGATTTTCGACCTTGTACCAGACACGTTCCCAGGCTATGGCTGATTATAGCACCTGCTCCAACCGAGGTCAATCATTCACATACAGGGAACTAAAGGTTATCCAGCGCTTTTCTGTTGTCAAAAACATAATTGCCTAAATTAACGGTAGCGCCTATCTATTCGTCGCCAATTGCGAAAATCCTTCTTTATCCCTCTCGTTTTGTCAAGAATTTAACCGAAACTCCAATAGCTTCCAAAACACCATCTTTTAACATTCCCATTTCCACATATGCGTACTCTTTCCTTAAAATACAGCCAGGCCAAAACCCTTGAAGGAATCTCTTTCCTTTCAATGATACATAAACCTCTTGTGGGTAATTAGACGTCAAAGCGAAAAATCTGTTCCCCGTTCCACTCAGATTCTACGTAAAAACGAATTATCCTTCTTGAAAACATAAAATCCATGCCAACATATGCATAAATCACCATTAGCCCTGCAACCAAATACATTCAATCCTGGAAATGCCAGTTAAAAGAAACCTCAGGTAACCTGCTAACTCAGGGCGCACGCAAAAGAGCACCGGAAGAGTGTGCAAACTCAGCCCATGCAACTGCCTATGCACAAACACCGAATGGCCCAAAATATCGTGCAATCGTCCAACCATGCCCCTGGAACACATTGGAAGCCATAGACAGTGAAAGCTTTCACAGCACCCTCATAACACCTTTCATCACCGTAACAGCGCTCCCGCCCACCCTCACAGACACAATGTTCCCGCCCTCAACCCCTATTTCCACGTGAATAACAGACGGACGTTTCATAATGTGCCCCTGCTCACAGATAATCCTGGTTACAGGTTCTTTTATGTCCACCAGCCTGTTAAGAACCAGATACGCTCCGGCAGCCCCTGAGGCAGTCCCCGTGGCAGATTCTTCGGGTATTCCTACAGCAGGCGCAAAATCCCTGCAATGGACAGTGGAAGCAGAATCCATTGTATTCATGGAAAAGCAGTGAACGCTGATAACCTTCTTCTCCTGGCAAAACTGAGAAAGGCAAGCCATGTCAGGCCTCATGGAAAGAAGAGCCTCCAGTGAAGTAACAGGGACAATAAGGTCCAAAAGCCCTGTAGAAACGGCCTGGGGCTTCACTTTCCCCGAACTTGCCACAGAACCCTTTGGCGCACCCAGTATTTGTTCCAGTTCTTGAAGTTCAGGCCCATCCAATTGAAACGAAACTTCAGGCAGGTTCTGGGTCATCATCACCCTGGACGGAACCCCCTCACAACCCAAAAGCAAATCCACAGGCAAAACTCCTGCTCCTGTCCCCTGGTAAACCCGGATCTCTTCGTCTGAACCCAGGATTGACCCTTTTTCTGCCCTTGCCGCCACCTTTGGCCCTATCAACCCTAATTCCGCCAGAAGCCAGAAAGTCCCTATGGTCGCATGGCCGCAAAGGTCCACCTCTGAAACAGGAGTAAAAAACCTCACTTCAAAATCGGGAGAAACGCAGCTACCATGTTCAACCACTTCCCGGGAAGCCCCTGTTCCATGTCTTCTCAGATCCACAACAAAGGCAGTCTCAGAAAGATTCATCTCCCTGGCAATCTTTTGCATTGAATCAGCCGTCAATCCCCGGGCAAAAGGTACAACCCCTGCTGGGTTCCCCCCGAAAACCACGTCGGTAAAGGCATCTACCTGGTATATTTCAACATGTCCCGGCACGGTCTCAGAGGGGCCGCGAGGCATTGCACCACAGTTTTCAAAGCCTGAACACTCAGACAGTTCCATACCACAACCCCTGCCTGTATCCCGGTTAACCATATGTATCATCGCCCCCTGGATTTTATGACAATTGGCTCACAACCCTGAGATACCAGGCAGGTAAGATCGACCTTCAAACCAAGACAGCCATGGCCTGAGCCTCAGGGCCTTCAAAGCATCCCAATTCTTAGTACGTAGTGTACCCACAACTTACCTTCAATTCTGTGAATTTCCTTCAGGCCCGTGGCAGGATTTCCCCCGCCCCTTATGCAAAAAGAGCCCGGAAGATATTCCCGGGCCCTTCGATTAGTGCCTCAAGCACATGTTTGCTTGCTATACTCTTTTGTTACACCTTATCACACCGGAACATATCCGGCGGGATGGTCTTTTTCAGCTTTGTTCAGTAAATCGAAATCAACCTTAGTCTGCTTTGCCAGTTTCTCCTCAAGATACTTCTTAGCCTGCGGTGGGAACACTGCATAAGAAATCACGTCTTCAGGTTGGCTGTAAAGATGGCCGAGTTCTTCCTTGGCTTTTTCCATACCCGGTTCCATGTGGTTTGCAGGCCTATCGGTAATGGGCTTTTCATCTCCGATGACTTGCTTCCTGATTTCCTCATTAACCTTGCCCGGAGGACGGCCGTAAAGGCCTCTGAAGTAGTCTTTAACTTCATTGGTTACCATCTTGTACCTTTCGCCGGTCAGCACGTTGAGAACTGACTGGGTTCCGACAATCTGGCTTGAAGGAGTAACCAAAGGCGGATGGCCCAAATCCGCTTTAACCCTGGGCACTTCGTCCAGCACCTGAGGGAGCTTGTCAATCTGGCCCTGCTCACGAAGCTGGTTTATGAAGTTAGAAATCATTCCGCCTGGAATCTGATATCTCAAGACGTTTGCATCGGGAACACGTGATGCTTTGTCCAGCTCTGCGTATTTTGTTCTGACTTCCTTGAAGTGCGCAGCAATTTCAGAAAGCAGTTCCAGATCCAGCCCGGTATCATACTGGGTACCGTTCAGGGCAGCAACCAGACTCTCAACTGGAGGCTGAGATGTAGACATTGAAAGTGCCGAGATAGCGCAGTCTACAACGTCGGCCCCAGCTTCAATGGCCTTGAGGTAAACCATGGAAGCCATGCCTGAAGTGTAGTGGCAGTGAACCTGGACAGGCAATCCTATATCATCTTTCCACCGCTTCACAATTTCATAAACATTTTTGGGGCTCAGAATCCCTGCCATATCCTTTAGGCAAAGGGAGTCTGCCCCCATTTTCTGGAGGTCTTTAGCGACTTTGGCGTAGTGATCCACGTTGTGAACCGGGCTAATTGTGTAACATACAGTAGCCTGAACATGGGCACCTGCGTCCTTGGTCGTTTCTATAGCCTTTTCCATGTTTCTGACGTCATTGAGAGCGTCAAATATCCGCATTATATCTATGCCGTTTTTTATCGCGGCCCTAACAAAAGCCTCTACCACATCGTCAGGATAGTGCTTGTACCCAAGCAGGTTCTGGCCACGCAAAAGCATGAGAAGCGAAGTGTTTTTGAACATCTTCTTGAAGGTGCGGAGTCTTTCCCAGGGATCTTCATTGAGGAACCTGAGACAGCTGTCAAACGTGGCGCCTCCCCAGCACTCCATAGAATGAAATCCTACTTGGTCCATCTTGTCTATAATCGGGACCATGTCTTCGGTTCTCATCCGGGTAGCCAGCAGTGACTGGTGGGCGTCTCTTAATGAAGTATCTGTAATGCCAACCTTCCTTTGTACCTTTGTCCCGGTCATTGCCAAGACACTCACCCCTTAGTTTTGATCTGAGCTTCTTGTGCTTATATACCATCTGCAAGACAATAAACAATCCGGTAAACTTGCTTTGGCACCTAAAAGCTCCGAAAAACCCAGCGTACTATAATCCACAGGTGGAGATCTTCGACATCTGATTCTCCCTCTCCTCCTTACATCATAACCGAAATGTCAAGGGTTGCGCGCAAATTCACAATCCTTTGCCCATGCTCAACTTGACATGTCAAGGGCCGCTCCAACAAAATCCCTGAAAATCGGATGGGGGCGGTTGGGCCTGGACAAGAGTTCCGGATGGAATTGCGTTCCAACAAACCACGGATGACCCTTGAATTCCATAACCTCAACAAGCCCTCTTGCAGGCCATATGCCTACAGGAACAAGGCCTGCTTCAGAAAGCCTCTGGACATAAAGGGGATTTATCTCAAACCTGTGCCTGTGCCGCTCCTTGATACTGTCTTTCTGGTAGGCCTTCCATACAAGAGAGCCTTTTTTTAGATTGCACTCGAAAAGGCCTTTGCGCATTGTGCCTCCCATATGCTGGACTTCTTTTTGCTCAGGCATCAGATCCACAACAGGGTTAAGGGTATCAGGATTGAATTCCGTTGAGTTTGCGTCTTCAAGGCCCAAAACATTTCTGGCAGTCTCAATCACAGCGCACTGAAGCCCCAGGCAGATTCCGAGGAAGGGCACCTTGTTTTCTCGTGCCCATTTGATGGCCTTGAGCTTACCGCCAATGCTTTGCCCGCCTAAACCTCCTGGGACCAGTATCCCCTGGACCCCTTTGAAGGCCCGGGCAACTTCCTTATTTGAAGCCCCGGCAAACTCTTCAGAATCTATCCATATAATATCCACACACGCTTCATGGGCCAAAGCCCCGTGGTGTAAAGCCTCGGCAACACTCTTATACGCGTCATGGAGTGTTACGTACTTGCCCACAATGGCGATTTTGCATTTTTGCTTTGGGTACGAAATCCTATTTGCAATATCCTGCCATTCTTGAAGGTCAGGTTCCCTGGGGGTAAGGTTAAGCCGGCTCTCGACTATTCTTCCAAGGCCTTCTTTTTCCAGCATGACAGGAACTTCATAAATACTCCTGGAATCAAGGTTTTGTATGACTGCACCTGCATCAACGTTGCAGAAAAGAGCAATCTTGTCTTTCATTTCTTCTGATATGGGCAGGCTCGATCTGCAGACAATTATGTCCGGTTGGATTCCGATTGACCTGAGTTCCGCCACACTGTGCTGTGTGGGTTTGGTTTTGAGCTCTCCGCTCATTGGCAGGTGGGGAATTAAGGTTACGTGAATATAGACTGTGTTCCGGCGGCCTACGTCGTTCTTGAACTGTCTTATTGCTTCCAGGAAAGGAAGGCTTTCGATGTCTCCTACAGTACCTCCGACTTCGACCATTACAATGTCTGCACCTGATTCATTTGCGACTTTTATGATTCTTTCCTTTATCTCGTTAGTTACATGGGGAATAACCTGGACCGTGCTTCCCAGGAATTCACCCTTTCTTTCTTTTGCAATTACAGCACCGTAAACCTGTCCCGTTGTAATGTTGTTTGCCGCAGTAAAGTATCTATAAATCGCTCATAGTGAGTTTGGGTCAGGTCGGTCTCGGCACCGTCATCGGTTACGAAAACCTCTCCATGTTGGAGAGGGCTCATGGTACCTGCATCTACATTAACGTAAGGATCCATTTTCATTATGGTAACCGAAAGCCCTAGTATACGGTAAGTACCGAGGGATGCTGCTGTAATCCTTTCCCAGAGACAACGCCTCCGGTAACAAAAATATACTTAGGCATAAAAGAAACCCTCCAGCATATTCAGAATCAGGGTTACAACCCTGGATCCGGCAGATACTCTACCTGAATACTCCAGATATGGATAACCAGATTCAGGCTAAGATCATTCCGGATTGGATCAGGTCAAAGCACAAAAAATTAAGCCTGCTTTCAACCAGACCGGATTTCGGAAGTTTGCTCCAGACTAAAACTCCATCCATTCTTCAGAATAACCCAAGGTATTCCTGGAGTCTGAAACTTAATTGGCTTTTGTTTTTCGTTCAGGCTTTTGCTCGGGCTCTGCCTGAAACCTTGTCCTTCTTGTAGAATCTAATCAAGTACCTGCATGGGGTTGTATTTGCCCCAAATGAGAAGGAGCCTAATACTCTTCGGGCTCTTCCGGGCTCCTCAGGCTCTTCCATGGATTCGTCATCGTCAATCAGGTCATCTGTATCGTCAGAGTCTTCGTTGTAATCATCGTCCGGTACCATTGTAACAAGTTCTTTCCTTAATCTTTCCCCTGGCAGAGCGCTGTCACGGAAGACACCTCCCAGCACCTTGTAAGTGGCGGCTTTACGGTCCATTCCCTTGTGCAAAGACCCGCACGCGACTCATAAACCTGCTATCCAGGCTTATTTCCGTATGAATCTTTGCCTTCATCTTGGCTAAATCCTGGTAAAATCGTGTACCCTTCAACTCCAGAACCTGTTCTGCAATTCCTTATGCCGATGGGCTCCCGGCGATCAGCAGGATTTGGTGCGCAATATCAGTCACCGAAGATCGTACCGGAGGTTTTGATGTTGTACTGCTTCTGCTGCACCCACCGCACCCCCCAACGCTTAGATTAGGCCTTTGTATAATGTTCTAGGTAATTCTACTCATGTAAGAGAGCAAATTCAACGCTAATACAAAGATTTTCTTCTTAATACTTCTGTGTCAAGTACGACGCCACATCCTGGGGTCGGACCCAAAACCTGCATCGTAACCCAGTTCCAATGCAGAGCGTATTGAGTGATCCTGGGCCCGCCTGCCACCAAAGTACCTTGTCCCTGAGCCCTTCTGCTTCTAAGAGTTCTACAAGATTGATGCGAGTGTGAGTGCGTTCCTTTGTGTTACCACCTGGAGACTAAAATCGCGTCTGCCCTGAGTTTTCTGGCTTCCGCCACCAAAGCCTCGTTTTGCACCTGACTACCCATGTTAACCACTCTGAAAGCAGAATATGCTTAAACCGTGGTTTCGGAAAATCCTTTGTAATTCAGTATGGCATCCAAAGTATACAGTATGAGCATCTTGCCCTGTTGCGGTACAACTGTCAGGCGCCCTAGTCTTTCTTTTAGTATCTGGTTTATTTCAGCAGGGTTAAGCAGATCCCATGGGCTTTGCCACTTTCAGTTTCGATAGCGTAACAGAGTTGCCATGGCAAGTTTGCCGTAACCTACAAAAAAGGTGCAATCATTCCCAAAGGGCAACTGATTCCACTACCTGGGGTTCCTGAAAGAGTATAAGCCTCATAGGCCTTGCCTGGCTTGGCTTCATCTGCCAGAGCCCGTTAGCAACAGGCAGGGTGAAACTTACCTGTACAATTCCATCGTTTATGTGATCCCCATAAGGCAGGATATTGTTGCTGCCTTGAAGAGAAACCGATGTTATCTCCTGGACTCGATTCCATGGTGCATATACCTCCTCGCGCCGCCTTACTCCGGCCAAACCCGCCGGGCTATCCGGCACCCAAACTGCTTCCTCGCCGGGCTATCCGGCACCCACAACCTTACGCCGCCCCACCCGGCGTGCATCCTCCGCCCACTTGGCCTATAGGGTACCTTAACCCCTAGAACAACTCGGCCTTCAGCGCTTCCTCTACCGGGTTAAAATACCAGGGGCTGCGCTTAAACACGCCTTCCCGTCCCTTTCCACCGCTCCTTGAGCGCTTGACTCCGGCAAAGGTGCCCTCTCCAATTGCTGCAAAAAGGCCTTTTGTGTTCACATGCTCCAAGAGGCGGCAAGTATCATCCAAAATACTTCCGGCACGCCGCTCCACCAGGCCATCTTTTGTAATTTCAAGGTTGCCCCCTAAGTTCCTGGCAGCCCTTCTCATATACCTGGCCGATGAAATTGAAAGGTACCTATCATGCAGCAAAGGTGTGTGTATGGCCTCAGTAAGCATCCCCACAAGGTGAATTGTCTGGCCTGTAAGCACAGAAACCAGATTGAAACTACTATCCAACACATGGGCAGAGAAAATGTCACCTTTTTTGTGTACAGTGGGAGGCATGTATTTAACAGGGCAATCGGGGAATATCTGGCGCACCATCAATGCCATAGCCAATTCGTAGGAAAGACTGTCCTCTATTAAAGGATCAATTTCAAAAGCATGGCCCAGCCCGATGAGATCGTCTTTCAGCCCCGCCCTGCGGGCAAAATGGTAGTTCATGAATTCAGATGCAAGAACAGACGGCCCTGCATCGAAAGCATCTACAGTGGTCAGGTAATTGTCCTCACCTGTATTTATGATAATTCCGGCGTATGCATTTATCATCCTGGAAAAGTTCTGATCCACAAGGGTCCGTTCCATGTTTATGTCACGGAAAAGTATGCCGTACATTGCATCATTGAGCATCATATCAAGCCTTTCAGTGGCCCCCATGTATGCAATCTCAGGCATACAAAGCCCTGAGCAGTAGTTCACCAACCGCACGTAACGCCCTAGTTTCCGGGATTCCTCATCAAGGGCTTCCCGCATAACCTGAAAGTTTGCCTGGGTAGCATATGTACCCCCAAAACCCTCGGTGGTTATTCCGTAAGGCACGTAGTCCAAAAGGCTCTGGCCTGTTGACCGTATAACTGCTATTACATCAGCCCCCTGGGATGCAGCCATCCTGGCTTGAACAGCGTCTTCTTTGATATTCCCTGTGGCACATATGACATAAAGCCAGGGCTTTTCAGTTACAGGCAAAGCGTCCAAAAGAGCCTGCCTCTCCTTACGCTTTTCCTTTACCCTTGACAAAGAATCTGCACACAGCTTCTTGGCCTTATCCATGGCAGCATCTCTTCCATGCCAGGGTAATGTAGAAAGATCCAGCTCACCCCGGGATATAAGGTTGCATATCTCCTGGGGTGTCCTGTTAAGCTCAGGCAGGCATTAGCCAGGTGTATAGACTGACCCATCGTGAATCTTACCTATCTCAAGCAGGTGCTTTATCAAAATATTCGGAAGCAGGCACTCCTTCATTGTCCACTCCGTCTACACCGAAAAACCTTGCCACAGTTCGTTCAATAGCCACTGTGCTGTAGGGTAAGAGTTCACTGTTAACCCTAGAAGTAATGCTCTCCGAAAGCTGGTGGCACCTATCTACTTTTTTCATATCCAAATTAAGTTTCAGCACTTGCCTTTCACCTCACCATCTGCATTCAACTACTTCGGGTACACTCATGTGCAGCCAGATTCCACCTCTTTTGAATCATAGAAAGCCTGGGCCTTTTCCACGATTTTTTTGTTGAAACCAAGAACCCTGGCCACCAGGAGAGCATCCTGGGGGGTAGGGGTTTCCGGGCCCACTCTCTGAAGGGTGTAATCCATGTGGCGGTAGAGCCAGTCAATACCGTCCGCACCATTTGACCATGTATGGCTTAACCGGCCCAAATCATGGTCCCTGGAACCAAGTCCCTCACCTGCCAGTGGGGAACACCAGCATATCAGCAAGTCCATGATAATGGGTGGTGGCAACTACAGTAGAACCGGCGCTGTCCCTTTCAAGGTAATAGGCAAGAAGGGCCGTGTAAAGAGCAAGCCCCTGAGAAGGATTAGTGCCTCTTCCCACTTCATCCAAAAGAATTAGTCCTCTTTCATCCATTCTGGAAAGAGGTTCCTTGAGGCTCACAATCTCAGTGGCAAAACTTGAAAGTACAGGCACCTCTTCTTCCTGGGACTGAAAATGTATGAAATCATAAAAGCCAAATTTCATCAGGGAGCATGGCACCATCAGACCCCATTAGGCCATTGCCACACATAAGCCCACAGTGGATAAAAGACACAGTCTTCCCGCCCATATTAGGCCCGGTTATGACCGATACAGTAGAATCAATGTATATACTCACAGGCTGATAAGAGCCCCCACGGGATTCAACCTCTTTCCTGACCAAAGGATGGCTGGCTCCTTCTAATACAAGAGGCATGTAAGACGTGGGTTCTACACCTGCAGTCTTCCACAAATCCGGCAGTTTCCAACGCATCCATGGTAATTATCTCTGGTACCAGTGTTCCATAGACATTGCCAGTTCGGCTTTGACATCAAAAAATCCAAGCATCACCAATAGCTTCTGTTGCCCTTTCAATTTCGGAAAGGTGATTTCTCACTTTCTGTGAAAGCTCCAAAAGCACTTCTTCTTCAAGGGATCGCTCTTTTTGCCTGAGCCTGTTGATCTCCCTTTCAAGCCTGACAGCATCTGTGGTTGCCTTCAGCCGGAAATGAACATGGGTCAAAGTCTCTTTGGTCTCGCCAAGTTCAGGCATTAGCCTTGCTTTTTCTATTTGATCATAGTTTGTCTTCCGTATGGCTATTTCTTCTTTAAGCCCTGGTTTTCTGCCGATAATCTTCTCAACTTCCCCTGCTTCTTGGTTCATCTCCTGGCGCCACATTCTTTCCTTTTCCCTGCGCTTTGATCTGGCTTTACCAGGGGCACAGAATAAGTATCGCTCACGTAAAACGTTGGCTGAATTGTCTTTAGATCCTGGAAGGAGGTGCTTTTCCAGTTGCTGCAAAGACAGAGGAATGGTTTTCAATTCAACTGGAAATTCCTGTTGATTCCAATACTTGACGCAACCTGCTTACGGTAAAACACAGGTGCGCAACAACAAAGATCTCAGCAGGCGGCAATGGCCTCCCGTCTTTCAGGAGAGCTATGGCGTAAAACGGATCCTTTGAGGATTGCAATATGCCAAAAAGCTCAGTAAATGCGTCTGAATGGTCGTTCAGCAAGGTTGTAACTGCCTCAAGGCAATCCAATTCCGCTTCAAGATCTTCCTCCATGCCAGGCAGAAAAGGCTTTGTTTTGGCTTTAACCCTGCGGCCTGAAGCTGAACGAGGCAAAATGCTTTCCCATATTTCTGCAAACCCAAGGTTTTCTTTGGCCTTTCCAGGCATGAACATGCCTTTTGTGAAAACACCTTTGACTTTTTCGGCCTCTCCTGTTACCCCATAGCCACCTCAGACACCCCCTTCACGCTCTTTTCCCCCGAAACTACATCAAACACAGGCAATGGATATCCTGCACTACGGAGCCTGGAACCGATTGTTGAAACCATCTGGCGGGAATCGTAAGATATTCCCATATAACACATTGGGTTCACGGTCACAGCCAGAAGTCTCAACCTCTCGGCCACATACAGATTCACTCCAGGATCCTTGTCTGCAAAAATGCTTACAGGATCCCTGGCAATCACCGAAAACCCAGTGTCATCAACCCATGAGCGGACCTTGCTCAAAAACACCTGGTTAACTGCACCGGGAACAGCCACGGCGACTGCATTTTCAGCCTCTTCCAAAACCTCATCTTCATTCCCAAGAACAGTAGGGTAACGGGTGGGCCGGATAACCGGCTTATTGAGACAACTATCAATGAAACACACTACGTCCCTGTCCATGGCTTTCCTGGCCAAATCCTTCACAAACCGGTTTTCAGGTTCAGGCCTCGAAAGAAGCCAAACCAGAAAGTTAAGCCTGTCTGCCAGAGATTTTAGGTTGCTCTCTGCAGCCGCTCCTGTAGCCAAGACAGTGGCATCTGTTACTTGAGGACTGGCTGCCGCCCTCCTGTCCAAGGCCCCGTCAACCAGGACAATATCTGCTCCAAAAGCAATAAGTTTCCTTACAACTGATGAAAGCTCCCTTGCACTCCTGGGGCCTACAAGTTCAACAGGAACTGAATCGACTACCCTTCCGATAACCAAGCGGCCAAATATGCCTGCCCGCTCTAAAACATCTGTTATCTCAAGACATGTTCCTGATTCACCGAGTACCCCCTCGGCAGTAGCAATCCACGCACCTGCCGGCGGAATTACACCCGGCTTGGGTTCCCCTGTAAAGGAATCAACGGTTTCACCATCCCTGCCCGAAGATACAAGGCCTACAGCCAACCCTTTTGCAGATAATTCTGACACAAGGTAGTTCATGGCAACTGTCTTGCCCACGTTCTTGGCTGTCCCCACAACGGCCAAAGACCTGGCACCGCTTTCAATTACCATGTCTGCCAGTTCCTTTGCTATCAGAATCACCTCCAAAATCAAATTACTCCTTATTCAAAACGCACCCGGCTGAATTTCCCCCAGGGGAATTCCCCGGATTCTTGTGGCCATACTCTTTCCGCCTCTCAAGCCTCTGGGTATCCTGGGGCACCAGGCTTACCTTCTTCCCGCCGAGAAGCCCTGCCACACCGGTAGCACCGGCATGATCCCCTCCGCAAAGTTTGCACTTCCCGTCTTCGCCCCACTTCTCACTATGATCGTATTCAGGCTCACGGTAAGCGGAGATAACCCCTTCGTAATTTCGCACAACTACTGTGTGCTCACCCATAGACAAGATGTAATTAGGGCTGAGAGGAATTTTCCCGCCGCCGCCTGGGGCATCCACAACATATGTGGGAACAGCAAGCCCTGTAGTATGCCCTCTAAGATATTCCATAATCTCAAGGCCTTCTGCCACAGTAGCCCTGAAATGCTCAAGCCCCCAGGTAAGGTCGCACTGGTAGATGTAATAGGGTTTTACCCTGATTCTCAAAAGCCCATGAACCAGGTCCTTCATAACCTTCGGGCAGTTATTTACTCCTCTTAACAGCACGCTCTGGTTGCCAAGGGGAATTCCTGCATTGGCCAGGATCCCGCAAGCCCGCTCAGTTTCAGGGGTTATCTCCCTTGGGTGATTGAAGTGGGTGTTAAGATACACCGGGTGGTATTTAGCCAGCATATTGGCTAGTTCAGGAGTTATCCTCTGGGGCATGACCACAGGAGCCCTTGAACCAATCCTTATTATCTCAACATGGGGGATCTGCCTCACTCTTTTCACTACATACTCAATTTTGTCATCTGAAAGTGTAAGAGGGTCTCCACCTGATATGAGCACATCTCTGATTTCCTTGTGTTCCCTAATGTACTCAAGGCCCTTATCTATCCGTTCAGCCGGTGCCACCCGGTCTGTTACCCCTACCACCCTCCGTCTTGTGCAGTGGCGGCAGTACATAGAGCACTGCTCGGTAACAAGAAACAGTACCCTATCGGGGTAACGGTGAGTCAGGCCCGGAACCGGAGAGTCTTCATCTTCAGCCAAGGGGTCAAAGGCTTCCCATGGAAGCTGCCGGGCTTCAGGCCCCCTTGGAACCGCCTGGAGCCTGATAGGGCATTTTTCGTTATGGGGATCTATCAGGCTGGCATAATAAGGGGTTATGGCCATTTGAACCCGGGAAAGAGCCGTGTTTACACCTTCTATGGCTTCAGGACTTAGATCCACCACTTTCGACAAAGTCTCAACATCTTCAATACGGTTTCTCCACTGCCAATGCCAATCGTTCCACTGTTCCTCTGTGACCTCTTTGAAAAAGGGTATCTGTTTCCAATGGCGCAATTTGCCAGGACCTCCTTAAGGATTTTGCAGCCGGGCAGCCGGCTACCCCTCAAACATTTCCTCTAATATTCTCCTTACTGTTTGGTCGTTTCTGACCAGGTCCAAAGAGTACTTCCCATGACCTTTTGCATAACCGTTTCCAATTATCAATTCTACATCTGCACCCACACCTTCGGCACCCAAAGCAGCTGCAGTAAAACTTGTAGCCATAGAGAAGAAGTATACTTTCCCGCCTTCTTTGGTGCTGAGAATTGATCCCATCTCAGTTCCCGGAATGTTGACGCAGTTAATTGTCAGATCAGCTTTTTTTCCGCCATTTGCTTCCATGACCTTTTTCATTGTGGAAATTGCATCCCGGGCATCGCCCTGGAGCACAACATCGCAAACGCCTAGGCGCTCAAGACGGCCCCTGGACCTGTTGCTGTGGGCAAGGCCGATTACTTTACCGCTGGGCCCTGCTTTTTTCTTTGCCACACTGGAGCAAAGGAGGCCCGACTTACCTCCTGCACCAAGGATAAACACTGTGTCCCCTGGCCTTACAAGCCTGTCAGTCTGAACCGGAGCTCCTGCTACATCAAGAACAGCAAGGGAGAGCTTGTCTCCCAGGTCGCCGGGAATTACCGAAAAAACGCCTGTTTCAAAAAGCACTGCAGTGGCTTCAACGTCTATCTGATCCTTATCAAGATGGACTTTCTTTACCTTCTGGATTTTCAGGGTGTAAGGGACAAAGAAACCAAAGTGCATATGCGATCCCCGGTTTTCGCTCCGTCTTTACCTTCGACCCTGATTCAAATTCCCGGATCCTTCCAAGAAGCATTCCTCCTGAGCCGGTAACAGGATTATGCATTTTCCCCCGCTTGCCTACAATATCCATTACAACCGAGGCCACGTACTTTTCTTTTTCACTGTCGCTTACATCGGGTTTGCACCCTGATACGATTTGCTTGAAACTTGCCGCGTCTATGTTCAGGGTTTCTACATCCACCAATATTTCGTTGTCACGGATTTCCGGGGAATTGTCCACCTTCCACGCAGCCTGAGGCATTGCCCCTTTGGTTCCACAACCCTGTGGGTTCCGTAAGGGCATCCGGCTCTGTACACTCTTGTCATTAAGACACCTCCGGTGTTGAGCATATTTTAGGCAGGTTTGCATTTTCACTGGTTTTGCGCATCCTGCAGCAATCCTTAATCCAATACCTGATTCTGATAAGATAATCAGATTCTTGAATAATTCAGCTTCCATACAGTACACATAAGCAAATTGCGTGCCAGGGCAGCACATTTGCCAATTGCAAAATCTGTTACTTCAATTCCTGGAATACTTCTTTTGTCCGGAGGGCACCAAGTTCAGGGATATGTGCATAAACTGCTGTCTGGAGCGCGCCTAAGCCTGGACTAACCCATAAATATTGGTAACAGATGGGGTGCCGGTTGCGGTTCTCGCAGACCCTCCCGCCCAGGACCAATCCATAGATACAGGTAACATCCGGGAAAACTTAGCAGAACAAAAAACGGGCATTATTCGCAAATCCGTGCGTGTTTAGCAGGATTTCGGCAGATGGATGCCGAATATTGGTCGGAAGAGGGCTGTGCCGCCTGAATTTCGGCAGAAGTGGTTACTGTTTCCGGTGCCTGCTCCATGGCAAAGCCTGGATGTTTGGAAGCTGGGTCTTAAGAATTGACCTGTTGGGCAGCCATGCAGTCAGAAGTCAAACACTTAGAAGCCTGGCACATACAAACATATAGAGCAAACCGTAAGAAAGTAAACGAGGAGGATGCCCTTTGGACTTGCTGACAGCTCTCCTTCAAGTGCTCGAAGTTGCCAACGAAGGGATTCATCTGGTTAATGAAGATGGGGTAACTGTAATATATAACAAGGCTGCCTCTGAATTTGACGGGCTTGCCCCTGACGAAGTAATCGGCAGGCACTTGTTGGACGTATTTCCTTCGCTAACCCACGATTCCAGCACCCTATTAAGGGTCTTGCGAAACGGAGTTCCTGAAATAGCCAGACAGCAAACATTTTCAAACTATAAAGGCAAGAAAATCACCACCATCAACTCAACACATCCGATTTTGGTTGACGGCAAGATCATGGGGGCCTGCGAGATTTCCACAGACATTACCCGAATCAAAGAAATGGCTGAAAGAATATCGGATTTAAGAAAAGAACTCCGCACCAAACACTCAAAGAGCAATCTTTCATCTGTAAGGGCAAGGGAGCAAGATTCGGTTTTATCACGTAAACTGTATACAGTAGACGATATCATTGGCGAATCCCTCTTAATAAGGGATGTTAAACGCCGGATTTTCCAGGTTGCACGCGGTAACTCAAACGTGATTGTATGGGGCGAAACAGGCACCGGTAAGGAACTTCTGGTCCAGTCTATCCATTCAGCATCAGACAGGGCTGATTTTCCCTTTGTTCCTCAGAACTGTGCCGCCCTTCCTGAAACTCTTCTTGAAAGCCTTGTTTTCGGCACTTCAAAAGGCGGGTTCACAGGCGCCCAGGACCGGCCGGGACTTTTGGAGCTGGCCTCTGGCGGCACTCTTTACTTAGATGAAATTGATTCTATGCCCCTGGGCCTTCAGGCCAAGCTTTTGCGTGTAATTCAGGAAAAAAGAGTCCGCAGGCTTGGCGATGTAAGAGAAAGGCCTGTTGATGTAAGGATCATAGGATCTGCCAGCGTTCCTCCGCGACATGCAGTAGAACACGGAATCCTCAGAGCCGACTTGTATTTCAGGCTTGCAGTTGTGGAAATCGGGCTTCCGCCTTTGCGTGAGCGCCGGGAAGATATCCCTCTTTTATGTTCACACTTCCTTGGCAAACACAGCAAGCGTCCCAAACAAATGGCCATATCGCCCCAGGTTATGTCAGCCTTTTTGTCTTACGATTGGCCTGGAAACGTAAGGGAACTGGAACACGCCATAGAAGGCAGCCTTGCCTTTGCAAGAGACAACACCATTGAGCTTAAGCACATTCCTCCGTCGGTAAAAGGTGTTACCGCGGCAACATGGATGTTGAAAACAAGAAGTCTGGACAGTCCGGCCCTGGATCTAGGATTGGGCCCCAAAACCGAATACGACAAATCAGTTACCGGTACCGAAAACGCTGCCGTTTCGGATCAGGCATCAATCAGGGACGAGTTAAGAATGAGAGAACGAAAGGCTGTTGAAGAGGCTCTGGAACATGGAGGCTCCATATCACAGGCTGCCAGAATCCTGGGAATACCAAGACAGACCCTTCAGTACCGGATGAAGATTTTGGATATCGCCAAGCCAGGAGGCCCAAGGAGATCGAAATAAATTTGGGTGTGTCCTGAACTGATACCAAACTACACTCATTCTTCAGAACACACCCGTTATATTTTTTCCGGGTAGCCTTTCTTTATTCACCCAATCTGTGGCAAAATGTGTGCCCCTTACCGGGCGGCCTACATGGAATCAGGTGCCGATATCCCTGCCAGACGCAAGGCATTTGCCAGGACAATCTGACACAGCCTGGCAAGATATAACCTGGCTGCACTAAGATCTTTATCCTCACCCAAAACCCTGCACCGGGTATAGAAAGAATGAAAGGCTGCGGCTACATTCATCATGTATTTAATAAGGCGGTTTGGCTCCCTTGCCACGGAAATGTCCCGAACCTCTTCAGGAAAAGCAGCAAGAAGCTTCATGAGCTGAATCTCGGAACTGTCACGGAGCAAAGAGAACTTGACCTCATTCGGGCCTGACGCAGGAACAAATCCTTCCTGGCCGGCCTGCCTGAAAATACTGGCAATTCGGGCGTAGGCGTACTGTACATAATAAACAGGGTTTTCATTTGACTGCAATCGTGCAAGATCCAGGTCGAAATCAAGATGGCTGGAGGGTGCCCTCATCAAGAAAAAGAAACGGCAAGCATCCTTACCTGCGTCTTCCAGGAGTTCGTCCATGGAGATGAACTCCCCTCCCCTTTTGGACATCTTGACAACTTGCTTACCCCTTACAAGCCTTACTGTTTGGGCAATAATCACCTCAAGAACATCACCGGGATAGCCCAGAGCCATAAGCCCGGCCCTAAGCCTGTCTACATAACCGTGGTGGTCCGGCCCGAGAATATCAATAAGATGGTCAAAACCTCGCATTAGCTTATCTTTATGGTAAGCAATGTCAGGGGCAAGATATGTCATCTCACCATCAGATTTAACCACAACCCGGTCCTTATCATCGCCAAAATCAGTTGACCTAAGCCACAAGGCCCCGTCTTTTTCGTAGATAAACCCTCTTTCCTTGAGTTCTTCCACAAGGGCCTCATGAGCCTTTCTTTCACGCAGACTCTTTTCTGAATACCAGGTATCGTATTTGAGCCCGTAGTCAAGGAGAGTCTTCTTCTGCTGCTCAACCATGCAGGATACAACATACCCTTTTAACCATTGGTGCCGCTCTTCAGCAAGAAGGCCAAGAAGCCTGTCACCTTCCTCAGTAACCAGTTCTTTGGCAATATCCAGGAGGTATTCACCCTGGTACCCATTCTCAGGAAGGGGCGCATCTTCACCAAGGGCTTGCCTGTACCTGGCCTCAAGTGAATCTGCCAGCAGGTCAACCTGATGCCCTGCATCATTTACGTAAAACTCTCTGGAGACCTCATAACCGCTGGCTTCAAGCAGTGAAGCAAGGCAGTCTCCCACTGCAGCGGCTCTGGCATTAACCACGTTCAAAGGCCCTGTGGGGTTTGCGCTCACAAACTCAAGCAAAATCCGTTTGCCCTTTCCATAACCGGTCCTTCCATAGGTCGGGCCCTTTTTCCATATATCTGCCATGGCCTTTTCAAGCCATCCTGAACTCAAAAAGAAGTTCAAAAATCCAGGCCCTGCAATATCCACCCTCTGAATCCAGGAATCGTCCAATGAAAGATATCGAACTATGGCACCGGCCACTGAGCGGCCGTCAGATTTTACCTCTCCTGCTAATGACATGGCCACACCGGTAGCAAAATCTCCTTGCTCAGTACTGGCAGGGTTTCAATCTTGATTTCAGTTTCTACATATCCGGGCAAATCGCCCTTTTCCTTGGCTTTGGTAATTGCTTTAGAAATCCTGCTAATAATGTCATTTTTGACCTGACTCATAGTACTGGCACTCTCATCCATCCGGGTACATCTCCTTTCGCAGCATTGATTCTAGCCGCTGTCATTTCCCGTCAGGAGTCAGTAGCAAAAGACTCTCTCTTACAACAGCTGCAGCAAGCAGCCCTGTCTGTCCTGTACCGTCATAAGCCGGCGCCACCTCAACCAGATCAGCCCCGACAACATTGCTCCCGGCAATATATGAAAGGGCATCCAAAAGTTCCTGAGATGTGATACCACCGGGCTCGGGAACACCGGTTCCCGGAGCAAAAGCCGGATCAACCACATCAATGTCGATTGAAAGGTACAAAGGCCTTTTGCCTATACTGGGAAGTATTGACCGTAGCGGGCCGAAAACCTTGTAAAAATGAACTTCCGAAAGTCCCTGGGTCTCCTGAAGTTCAACCTCATCTGCTGAACGAATCCCAAGCTGGTATACCCGTCCCGGGCCAAGCAATTCTATGACCCGGCGCATAACAGTGCCATGGGAAAACCTCGTCCCAGTAAATCTGGATCTCAGATCAGCGTGGGCATCAAGCTGGATCACCGAAAGGTCCGGATACTTTTCAAGCATGGCCTGGACCAGGGGATATGTAATAAGGTGCTCGCCGCCTACAGCCATAAACCTTTGCCCGTTGGCAAGGACATCATCAGCAACCGCCTTGATCACTGAGAGGGCTTTTTCCACATTCCCCATGGGCAGAACCAGGTCCCCTGCGTCATAGTAGTTGTCTGCAATCAGGGCTCGCTTTTGCCTCAAGGAAAACTCCTCAAGGGCCATAGACGCTTCCCTTGCAGCAGAAGGCCCAAACCTGGTTCCAGGACGGAAAGATGTGGTTTCGTCTAAAGGAATTCCAAGTATAACGCAAGGAGACTCCGGATCCCGGGAAGACCAGAGAAATTTATCGGCACGCACCCATTCGGTACGTTCTTTTTCCGTCAACTTGTGTCCCCCCAGAAAGTTTGGCCTTATTCCCAGCAAACAATGACCGGCCTAATCAGAAATACCCACATCCCGCTTTAACTTGGGATTGAGCACAAATACTCTTTCATGAATTTCAGGTGAGTAAAACTTGAGATTCCATGATTCTTCCGGCTTACGCAAGGGCTTTTTGGGATCAGAACCCAAAGAGCCACACGTAAAGCTCCACCATCCGCCTGGGTAGCTCGGAATAGGAACTGTGTAAAGTCCGGTCATAGGAAATACGCCGGCTATTCTTTGATAGATATCCCTGACCATTTGAGGAGTGGCAATGGGGCTTTCTGTCTGCGCGCAAAGCATGCCCCCTGGTTTCAGGATCTTGGCTATGGAAGCATAGAACTCAGGCACAAAAAGGGCTTCTCCAGGCCCCTCAGGATCTGTTGAATCAACCAGGACAAGGTCAAACTTGTCTTCGGTTGTTGCAACGAATTTGAGGCCGTCCCCGATTATAACCCTGGCACGTGGGTCACTAAACCCTGCATTCCAGCCCGGAAGGTACTTCTTTGAAGCCTCAACTACCTCGCCATCTATATCAACCATAGTTACTTGCTTTATCCCGGGGTGGCGAACGGTCTCGCGCAAGGTCCCGCCGTCCCCTCCGCCTATTATCAACACATTCTCTGGATTGGGATGGCTAAACAAAGGTACATGCACAATACTTTCGTGGTATATGTATTCATCCTTCTCAGTGGTCTGAATTGCGTTATCTAAGACCAGCATCCTGCCAAATTCCACTGTGTCAAAAATGCACAACTTCTGAAACTTCGTGTGCTTTGTGTAAACTACAGACTTAATCTGAACCGATATCCGGAGGCCATCAAGCCAGTCTTCAGTAAACCATATTTGCAATGAAGTCCCCTCCGAGCATAATTGTTCAAAAACAGATGGTGAGCATCGAAAGGAATTATATCAGAAAAGGAAGGCAGGATAAAACATTAGGTAAAGATGGGTCCGTCATAGCCGATTATTGCTGACCCGTCTTTACATTTGCGAAAATTCTAATATGTTGCCTTTTGCGTGAAACGCTGATAAGCTAAATTGTTCAGAAGTGGCAATCGTCCTGGTTGCAAGACAGTTCCGGGAAATGCCCGTAAACCAAGTTTTTCAGGAGGGAAAACAGACATGGCAGAGAGTCAAGATACAGTTAAAGACCTTCCAAAGGCCGGTGGAACTTCCCGTCCCCGGACTGCACATGTAAAAGCCCTTCTTCTGGCCATGGTGAAACTGGGAGTGGCCCTGGCTCTAATTTCCATAACCCTGTTTGCCATGCTATTTGTGTTTTTGCCCCTACCTGAGCCTGCGGTTCCCGAGGCAACACGGGTATACGATATCAATGGAAAAACTGTGTCATCTTTGTTTGTTGAAAACAGGGTGGTGGTCCCCTTTGATGAAATACCCGAAAGCCTGAAACAAGCTGTAGTAGCAATAGAGGACAAGCGATTCTACAGCCACAAAGGCATTGACTTCCGCTCTTTGGGAAGGGCCCTTGTTACAAACATTAAAGCAGGCGAAGTGGTAGAAGGCGGCAGCACCATAACCCAACAGTTGTCATGGAATTTGTTTTTGACCCACGAAAGAACCCTCAAGCGTAAAGCACTGGAAGCTATCTATGCACTGAAACTTGAAATGCGTTACTCAAAAGAAGAAATCCTGGAGATGTACCTGAACGTCATATATCTTGGCCACGGGACCTACGGGTGTGAGACAGCATCCAAACTTTACTTCGGTAAACCGGCAAAGGACATAACATTGGCTGAATCTGCAATGCTGGCAGGTATCATTAAGGGGCCGGAAATCTACTCGCCGTATCACAATATGGAGTTGGCAGAGCAAAAAAAGGCCCTGGTTCTTGACCTGATGGCAGAGCAAGGAAGCATTGATACTGCTTTGGCGGAAAAAGCAAAGAAAGAGCCTATCAAACTTGCAGGTATGCCCAAAAGGAGCGCCGCGTATTTCATAGACTTTATCATAGCCCAGCTCAGAGACTTGAAACCCGATGTAGCTTCCCAGATTTACCGGGGCGGGTACGAGATTTTTACTACTTTGGACCTGGACATGCAACTGGCCGCGGAGAAAGCGTTTGCCCGGTATTTGCCTGAGGGAACCAAAGACTCCAAGGGTATCACTCAACCCCAGGGGGCTTTGGTTGCAGTAGAACCCGGCACCGGTTATGTGAAGGCATTGGTAGGCGGGCGGGATTGGAATGAAACCCAGCTCAACCGAGCTTACCAGGTCAGACGACAACCTGGGTCTGCGTTCAAAATCTTTTTGTATGCCGCAGTCCTTGATCTTGGACATCCGGTTAATGAAACAAAGATGTGCGAACCTGTAGAGTTTCCCGGAAAATCTCAAGGGGATAGGTACAAGCCCCGGGACTTCGGATGGCCACCTTACCACTACGCCCCCCTGGATATACGCCAGGCTGTTGCAATATCCGACAACGTAGTGGCCACCAGGTGGGCATCGGAAATCGGGCCTTCCAAAATCATTGAATATGCCAGGAAATTGGGGGTAAAGAGCCCCTTGCAGGCCAATATACCCCTGGCCCTTGGGGCTTCAGAAGTGACCCCTCTTGAAATGGCAGCTGCAGGTGCCGCCCTTTCCGCTCAAGGACTGTATGCAGAACCTGTCGCCATCCTTAAGCTCGTAGACTCTGAGGGCAATGTGCTTTTTGAAAATAAAACCCGGGCAAAGCAGGTGCTTGACTCCGGGACTGCTTACATGCTGACCAGCGTTTTGCGTTCGGTAATAGGCCCCGGGGGTACAGGTTCAGGGCTTCAAGGATTCCTTGGGAACAGGCCGGCAGCCGGTAAGACGGGAACCAGCGATGACCAGCTAGAAGCATGGTTTGTGGGGTATACCAAAGAGCTTTCGTGCGCGGTATATGTAGGCTGGGATGACCGTGATAAATCCTTGTCAGGCACAGGAGGCGCTGTGGCAGGGCCGGTTTGGGCAAGTTTCATGGGAAACGCCCTTTCAGGGAAACCGGTTCAGAATTGGCCCATGCCTGATAGCTTGTCCTGGGAAAAAGTTTGTGACGAAACCGGCCAAAAAGCAAACATGACATGCTTTAAGTGGCACTATGAAATATTCAGGCCGGGAGCCGGATTTCCTGTATGCTCGAAAAATCACATATTCGAGTTCTTGTTCCCGAGGAAGATTGACCCGGAAACTGATGATTCTCAGATCCATAGGGTGCCTTACTTTGCCGCCCCAGACGCGCCGGCAGTAAGTTCGCCCGGTGAAGAACATCCTTTGCTCCCAGACGATGTTGACCTTTCGGATATAGACGGGGAAGATGGCATTCCTGATCCTGAGGAGCAAGAAGAACTGCCCAAACCGGAGGAGCAAGAAGGCCCCCTGAATCCAGAAGGGAATCCAGAGGGCCAGGAACACGAAACAGATGAAGGCGAGAATACACAGAAGTCCCAGGGAAAAACCTAGAGCCCTGGGCTTCCCGCCCTGGTTGCTGAAGTCAACGGGTTTCTGACGGAGCTTCGATCAGAACCACATCGAATTCCAATACCTGATCTTTTCTGAGCACTTTGATCTTAATGCTATCCCCCGGGGACTTTTCTGACAAAAGCGCGACAACTGTGCCAAGGTCATTAACAGTGCGCCCTCCGAATTCTGTGATAATATCACCCTTGCGAATTCCGGCCTTAGCCGCAGGCCCGCCTGAAAGCACGTCATAAACGTAGATTCCCTGGTCAATCTTGACTTCAGGCATGTATAACTTAGCCTTCGGTTTTGTCCATGAAACTTATACCTACAAGGGCCCTGCGGACCTTTCCTGTTTCAATTATTTCTGTAACAATGCGCTTAACCTGGTTTGACGGTATGGCAAAACCCATTCCCTCAACCGCCTGAACATCCAGTTTTGCTGAATTAAGTCCGATAACCTGGGCATCACCGTTGATTAAAGGCCCGCCGCTGTTCCCCGGGTTGATAACGGCATCAGTCTGGATAAGCCTTACATAACCGTCACCTATCCTGAGCACCCGGTCCAGACCTGAAATGACCCCGGCTGTAACCGACCTGTTGAACTCCATTCCCAGGGGATTGCCTATAGCAATTGCCAGCTGTCCAGGCTTTAAGGTATCAGAATCGCCAAAGGCGGCCTTGGCAAACCCTGTGCCGTCGATTTTAATAACCGCCAGATCCGTAGCAGGATCAGCCCCAACTATGCTGGCAGGCATTGTGCTCCCGTCAGCCAAAAACACTGTGAGTTTTCGAGAGTCCCCTGATATCACGTGATTATTGGTGACTATATATCCGTCATCAGAAATAATAACTCCTGAACCCGATGTGTCCCGAACATATTCCCTGCCGAAGAAGTCATAGGTTGACCTGGTATTCACTATACCGACAACAGCCGGGCTTACCTTTTCAGCTGCATCTACAACAATCTGCCACGGATCCTGATTAGGCCGGCTGTTTACTGGCCTGAGGGAAGAAGGGGAGTCGTTACCCTCAAATAAACTCCCGGAAGAAGGGGTAGAAAGCTGCAAAGCTGCCATGCGGTTGACTATTACCTGGGGCACCACTCCGGCAACAAGCAGCCCGCCAATGACAGCACCTACGATCCCTACCAGAAGGTATGACCATATCTGGGATAGTTTTCGTTTTTTAGGCTCCTTGTAGTTCTGAATTTCGTAATGCTCAAAACCCAAAACCTCCACCTCCAAAAAACTGAGTGATTCCCTGCATTGATTCCCTTAATGCTTAATTTATTATACCGTTAATATGATTTTACGTAGAACAGGACAAGAAGTAACGATTGAATGCTTGCCTGAAAACAGCTGCCTGGCGGTGGTTTTTCGAAAGCGGGAACTTATACGGGCGAATTTTCCTGGCCTTGATCACCGGCCCTGTATACATTGGCACCTAAGCCCTTAAGTTTGTCTACAATAGACTCATAGCCTCTTTCGATTATCTCAAGGCCGTGGATCTCTGTTGTGCCTTCCGCGGACAAACCGGCAACTACTAGACCGGCTCCAGCCCTTAAATCGCTGGCTATAACCGGGGATCCTGTAAGTTTCGGGGCACCTTCAACAATGGCTGTCTTTCCCTGAACTCTGACCTTTGCCCCCATTTTGATAAGCTCACTTACATGGCCTAGCCTGTTATCATACATTGACTCCTGGACTACACTGACCCCTGTGGCCCGTGTAAGAACAGCCGTTAGGGGCTGCTGTGCATCAGTAGGGAAACCTGGATAGGGCAGAGTTTTGACGTTAACAGGCCTGGGCCTGTCCGGCCCTACAACCTTAATGAAATCACCGTTTTGCTCAATAAAGGCGCCTGATTCCTTGAGTTTTGCGACTACAGGTTCAAGGTGCTTTGTAATAACCCCTTGAATTTCAACGTCTCCCCCGGTGGCCGCAGCCATCATCATATATGTGGCACTTTCCATATCGTCAGGAATAATTGAATGACAGGTGCTCTTAAGCCCTTTTACGCCCTTAATTCTGATAATATCGGTACCGGCTCCATGTATCCTTGCCCCCATGGAATTAAGGCAGTTTGCCAGATCTACCACATGGGGCTCTTTTGCAGCATTTTCGATAACTGTGGTCCCCTGGGCAAGGCAAGCTGCAAGCATAATATTGATTGTGGCGCCAACACTTGGCATGTCCAGATATACCGGAGCACCTACCAGCTTTTGGGCGTATAACCTGACAACTCCGCCTTCTACAGAAGCCTCTGCCCCAAGGGCACGGAAGCCCTTCAGATGCTGGTCAATAGGCCTGGGGCCTATGTCACACCCGCCGGGGAGCCCGACTTTGGCTTTGCCAAACTTGGCAAGCAAAACACCCATAAGGTAATAAGAAGCCCGAAGTTTTCTGACCAGGCCGTAAGGAGCCACGTGGAAGCAAATCCATTGGGGGAAATCATCATAGTGTTCTGATTCAAAGAAACAAGTGCGCCCAGATCCTGAAGGATCTGGGCAAACACTTTAACGTCACGTATGGCAGGAACGTTTTCAAGGGTAGACGGCCCTTCACCTAAAAGAACCGCGGGTATTATGGCCACTGACGAATTCTTTGATCCTCCGATTCTGACTTCGCCTTTTAGCCTTCTTCTTCCCTTGATTACGAGTCTTGCCATTAGCTGTCTTCTCCCAAACATCTTAGTATTTCTATCATCTACTTGTCTTCGTGGCATTGCCTCACTTATAGAAACTCAACGGATCTTTGGCTACGCCCTCTACATGGACCTCAAAGTGAAGGTGAGGGCCTGAGGAAATGCCTGTGCTTCCTACATACCCGATTACATCACCTTGACCCACTTTATCCCCGGTCTTTACTGCTATTTTGGACATGTGGGCATACCAGGTCTGCATGTTGCCGTGATTTATCTTGACGAGGTTTCCATATCCTCCGCTCCAACCGGTAAAAGTTACCACACCTGAGTCTGCCGCCTTAATGGCAGTACCTGAAGACGCCCCAATGTCAACGCCTCTGTGGAACGAGCTCCAGCGCCATCCAAACTTAGAGGTGATTGTACCCTGGACAGGCCAAACCAGTTCACCGGATCCCATGGCGGGCACTTCCTTGCTACCCCTGATGAGTTTCTTGGCAACCGGGTAAGAAATGACTCTTTCTGAAATCTTGGTACGGGAAACTTCCTTTCCGTTTTCCCTTATAACTTGCTCAACAATTTCCTTTTCACCGCTTTTGCCCTCTTGTGTGACTTTTTCTTGCCACGGCCACATTGAAGAATCACGTGTTACCTGTACAGAAAAGGGAATTGATTGGGTATAGGTCACTGTTTCGCGGCTTGACAGGGTTACATAGGGATCGGCCACAACCAGGTTGAGATTCTCTCCTTCTCTGATCAAGTCACCTTTTACCTCAGGATTTGCCTTCCTGAGATCATCAACACTCATACGGTTAGCCTGGGCAATGGTCCACAAGCTGTCTCCCCGCTGAACTGTGTAGCTGAGCATCTTATCAGTACCACGAACGAGGATCTTCTCAGCTTCGTCCCTGCGCCTGAAAACCAACGTAGAGACTTCTTTTTCCACTATGTCGATCTTTTCTTTAATCAAAACTTCGTCGCAAGTAGCATGGCCTGGCTCTATAATGTTCTTTACGTAGTTGTCCCGTAGGTCTGACAGGGTTCCTCTTGCCTCTTCCTCAGAGGCAAGGGCTACTACGTCTTCTCCATCGACACAAATAATGTAACCCGATGCCATGAACGAAATCTTTTCTTTGAGAATCTGCCCAAGATCATCGGGATCGCTTGCCACAAGGTCCTTATCCCATTTTAGTTGTTCGTAAGTTATTTCGCTTGCAACCTTTACTTCTGCGCCCACACGAAAAGACTCTTCCTCTGATAGCCTATCTACCATCTTGGTTACAAGATCTTTATCGTCTGCCTGCCCTATAACTTCGCCATCAACCTTAACAGCAAAGAATTTTGGCCGGTTGGCGTACACTCTGAAAGTAGCAACAATAACCAGGAGTGCTATTATCACTCCTGCTGATATGTATGCGGTTCTTTTATCAAATTTTAGCCGAAACTTTTGCCCTGCAGATTTGAGAATATGTCCAGGGACTTCCGGCGGTTTTCCCCTGACCCGTCTCCTTCTGGGCCGACGGCCGGGGTGCGATTTCTCAGGGTTCAAACAAGTTTCGTCCATTATTGCGCCGCACTCAAAAAGATCTCGTGATTTCCAATGGGTTTGTCTGTATCTCACCCTTTAAGGAGTGCAGCCTTGCCCTCCTTTCTTCCGTATGCTTTGGGTTATTGCCCGGCTTGTACTACATGAGCCGGGTGAAAAATTGTACATTGTTTTACCTATCATGGTTTCTTCCGCCAAAATGGAATATTCTATCCCGTTTACGAAATTCCTGCTAAACGCTTTTTATATATTGAACATAAAGCGCGAATTCTAGTCTTATTTTCATAATGCGGCACGCCAGAGGGTCCGGATTCATAATATCCCCGGTAGATGCAAGGGCCCCGGCATGACAGCCTCCCCCACAAAGATACCTGGCCCAACATTTTATGCATTTTTGTTTGTTAGGGACACGGGAAAGGTAAAACTTTCCGGGGATATTCTGTCTCTTTAATATGTCAACCTGTTCGCACAGGGCATTGGATGAAGATTCAAATATGCTGCCCAGTCTATACTTATCTTGCCCTACCAGCTGGTGACACGGGTAGACAGTGCCCTCGGGAGTAACCGCCAAATACTCGTAGCCGGCTCCGCAGCCTGTTATCCGCCGCTCCCTACATACACCGCGGTCTAGCCCCAGTTCAAAATGGTAATAATCCATTGGGGCATTTTTCTTGTAGCAGTCTTCCCAAAACTCTGTAAGCTCTGCGTACGACTCTGCGATATATGGAAGATCCTCCTCGCGTATAGCCCAATCTGCATTTGCCCCTATTGCAGGCTCTAGAGACATTCGCTTGAAACCTGCCTCATACAGATACCTGGCGTCCCGGTAAAAATCGAGGTTATAACGGGTGTAGGTGCCTCTGACATAGTAATCCCTGCCGCCTCTTGATTCTACAAGCCTGAGGCCGTTGGCGATCCCTTGCCCGTGGCTGGGGGAACCGTCTCTTTGGGGCCTCATTTTGTCATGAACTTCAGGCCTGCCATCAAGGCTGAGAATTACACTGATATTCCAGTCATTGAGGAAATCAATAATCTCTTTGTTTAGGAGGGTACAGTTGGTGGTAAGGGTAAACCTGAATTCCTTGCCGTGTTTCGTGCCCTCTTTTCTTGCGTACAGCACTGCTTGTCTTACTGTATCAAATGACAAAAGAGGTTCACCGCCAAAAAAGTCTACATCAAGATATCGTCTGTTCCCCGACGCACCAATGAGAAAATCTATGGCTTTTTTGGCCGTTTCAGAGTCATAAGAACAGGCTTTCCCCCAAGAAACGCCCCTGGGCTGCAGAAACAATACCGGCAAACAAGGTTGCAGTCGTGGGCAATGTTAAGGCACATGGCTTTCACAGGGGGTAAGGGCATATCTTCCTGGCCAGGGCTGAGCTTCTCCCGGCCTGAACCAGGCCGGGGGATAGCCTGCCAGACTTTCATCTTCTCCCCACAAAGTCTTCCCGGCTTGCAGTTTTATCTCTTCCCAAGCTGATTTGACTTCTTCCCGGGAAAAGGCCGGTGAAAGACTGGATATTACCTGTTTTAGTTGCACCTGTTCTCCTGCGGTGCAGCAATGCTGAAAATCTATGCCTTGCTCCAGGCAATAGTCCAAAACGCCACGGCCCACCGGGTCAAGTTTGTGAAGGCAACCGGTTGCTGCATCGTAAGTAGGCCCATCCCTTTGACTTCAAAAGTATGGATTTGCTTGTACCCTTCCTCTACTTTTCCGGACATGGTTGATTGGAAACTGTGCATGAAGTTTTGCATGCAGATTGACAGGATGCCTGGCAAGACTCACATTCCGGGCTCTTTTTGCTCCAATCGGGTACAATCACCGGAACAATATGAACCTGGTGCCTTTGCCATTCTTTCTTGCTGCTTTTCATTACTGTTTCCTCCTAGAAACGGCTTTCCGGGAATTTTGCACCGTACACACCATATTTACCGTATATGAAGATTATAAAGGACAAACAGTAGATATCAAGTTTTGGCCGGAACATCTGTTGAGGCAAAAGAGAGCTCTCTTCAGGTAATTATCCCCATAGTCACTTTTTTGGTTCTTATAATTTCCCTTTGCAGGTAAATATTATATTACAGGGAGGGTGCTTCTAAATGAAGATGAATCACAGGCGGTATAAGGTAGTGTATGTTTCAACAGCCGAAGAATCCTTCAAACAGAAGTATCTCTTGCCTGTCTTTGCCTTGTGCTCGGTTTTGCTTGGAATGCTTGTGAGGCCTGTGGCGGGCTCCTCCTCCCGGCTTGATTGGTGAAGGCCGTCCCGGACTCATAAGGGGCATCCGGAAGGATACTCAAAACCTATCTGTGAGTATGCCAGATAACATCCAGAGCTTTGAACCCAGCCTGGAAACCTTTGCTGTCAATGGCAATGCCAATGGAACTATGAACGGAACTACCGGCAACTTAGGCCCATCTGCCGGTGACTGTAGCCCCTATTCTGGAACAAACTCATTGTTGGCTAAAGATGTGCCCGGTTCTTCCTGTTCACCGGAAGTGTTAATAATGATTCCAGGGTTAGTATCGTCTTTTACATCAGGGGCATCCGGAGCTTCAGGTGAAGACTCGGACAAGGCCCTAATTGGAACGGCCACGCCCCAGGAACCTCAGGTCAGGCTTGTATCGTATAAAGTACAACCCGGGGATACGCTTACTCAGATAGCAAAGAGTTTCAACACAACAGTCAATTCAATTACTGCCATTAACGGGCTCACCACCCCGGATAAGATCCCTCTGGGAACAATACTGGCAATAATGGAGAATGGGTCGGGCCCAATCTGCAGGGTTGAAAAAGGTGATACCCTGTCAGAAATATCAAAGGTTTATGGAGTGCCTGTAGATAAGATTATGCAGGTAAATGGCCTTTCTGATCCGCAGAGCCTTTCCCCCGGACAGCTATTGTTGCTGCCCGGGGCCAAGGTAACGGCAACCAGTCTTGAAATTGCCGCAGCATCAAGATCGTCTTCTTTTTCCTGGCCGCTAACAGGCAGGGTCACAGATGGCTATGGCTGGAGAATACATCCTATTACAGGTAAGCGGCAGTTCCATGAGGGAATAGATATAGCGGCTCCTTTGGGTACTGCCATTAAGGCGGCAGCAGGCGGAACAGTCTCTTTTGCCGGCTGGTCAAACGGCTACGGGAGGCTGGTTGTGATTCGCCACAGTGACGGATACGAGACAAGATACGGGCATCTGTCCCGTTATGCAGTATCTAAGGGCCAGAGAATATCCAAAAGCGAGATCCTGGGCTATGTGGGGCAATCAGGGGATGCTACCGGGCCACATGTCCACTTTGAAATAAGGGTGTCCGGGCGGGCAAAAAATCCCCGGAACTACTTGCCTTAGTTATTTCAGGAGACCGTGAAACGCCGGGACGGTCCTAACGTTTCAGTCCCGGCGCTTGATTTCCTGAAACGTTAGGACCGTCCCGGCGTTTCATGCGTTTCACTCAGATGAAGTATTTAACTGCAAGGAGCAAGATCGCGCCAGGTATACCCAAAATGCCTACTGTTAATGCTGATATGAGGTTTAGCCCCATGTGAAAGCCAAAGAACCCGCCTGCAATATTGACGGCCCATATACCGAAAAAGCCAATAAGGGATCTTAGAAGTACTTTGCCCACGCCTTTGAGTCTGGAGACTATTGGGCGGAAAAGAATGAACAAAACCAGAGAAGCCATGAAAATACCGAGAACCTGGTATATGGTCAAAGTAATCCCTCCTGGAAATACTCTTATGAGCCCGAAGGGAATTATATTCGCCAGGTAAGTTTACTGCCAAATGCTCTGGCCGTCTTGGGTGTAGTCCCGGAGCCTCTTGAGATAATATGAGTATTTTCTTCGAGCAGCTTCCATTAGAAAAATGGCTTCGTCGATTCTTTCAGTTTCAACGGCTTCTTCAAAACATGAAGACGCTACACTGTAGTCTTTCTGAGCCTGCTCTAAGGCTCTCATCAGATTCGACAGTTCTCTTTCATGAATATCTTCTCTTTTTGAAAACATCGGGAAAGATAGCATCCAACTGGTCGCCCCCATACTAATATGTACGCCGCTTTTTGAAGGTTTGACACCATTATCAGTATGGGTTTAGAATGGAAAATTTATACATTCACTACATCTCTCTACGATTTTCTAAGGACTTGGCCAGGGTAACCTCGTCGGCATAGTCAAGGTCCGCCCCGAAAGGAAGGCCCCTTGCAAGACGGGTCACTTTGATGTTCAGAGGCTTGATTGCTCTTGCAATATAAAGAGCAGTAGTCTCTCCGTCAATATTCGGGTTTGTGGCCAGAATAACTTCCCTTGGTTTCTCCCGGTTGTCCTTTAACCGTGAAAGCAGTTCCTTCACCCTGATATCGTCAGGGCCTATTCCTTTTAAGGGCTCGATATATCCGTGAAGAACATGATATACGCCCTGGAAACCGCCGACTCTTTCAATAGCCAGTACGTCTTTGGGGTACCCAACCACACAAATTACACCCTGATCTCTTTTGGGATCACGACAAGTAGAGCACGGATCAACATCTGTAAGGTTTCCGCAGACAGTGCAATACCCTATTTTGTCCCTTGCCTCTTCAAGGCTGGCTATAAGGTGGTTAATAGAGGATTTCCCGGACATAACCAGGTGAAAAGCCAACCGCTGAGCGGTTTTTGGGCCCACTCCCGGGAGTTTTCTGAGTTCGTCAATTAACCTGGAAATGGCCTTCGGATAATCTTGCATCAATTCACCACTTTACAGGCATATTTAGGCCTCCGGTTACCTTGGCCATTTCTTCCTGGCTGGTATCCCGAGCTTTGGTTATGCCTGCGTTTACTGCGGCGACAATCAAGTCTTGAAGCATTTCAATGTCATCAGGGTCAACCACTTCCGGAGCAATCTCAATGGATTTCACCTGGAAAGAGCAGGTAATGACAGCCTTTACCATTCCGCCCCCTGAGGTTCCTTCCACAGTCTTGTTCGCCAGTTCCTCTTCTACTTTTGTCATCTCCATCTGGAGTTTCTGTGCCTCTTTCATAAGGCGTTGCATATCCAATCCACCTGGCCCTGGAAATTTCGGCATAGTATTTTCCTCCTATGTAACCACTTTTCCGTCCAATATAGTTATTGCAGCTTTCACCAAAGGATGCAAATCATCCCCGTTACCGCCGTCTCCCTGGCTATCGGAATCTTGATAGGGCTCATCAACTTCAACTGCCAGGTCCAGCCTGCAGTTTATCAGCCTTTCAAGATAATCTTGCACAACTTTCTTGTGATTGCCGGAAAGAATCTGTTCCATGTGAGTGGCATACCCCTGTGGATAAGCTAGCACCAATACCTTATCGTTGACTATCCTGGACGGCCTTGAAGGCAGAAGGTAAGCTCGTGCCTGGATTTTCCGCTTTCTCTGAAGATCCGCAAGGAGCGGCTCCCAGGCCTGCCTGACAGCCTCAAGTAAATCACCCGGTGCAGGCCGGTCACTTGTTGTAAGATCTGGCTCTTGATCTTCTGCAGAGCCCCTGGAAATATCCTCATTAGTCTCTTCAGGTGTCACGTGTTTTTCCGGAACAGGCCTTACCGGTTGCTCCTTTACAGGTTGGGGCTGAACCGTCCCTGCAACATAGCCAGAGTCCGGCGTGCCGTCCATAAGTAGTCCTAGCAGGGCAACATCCACAACAAGCCTGGGATTATCACTGTAGCGCATTTGGCTTATGGCATTTGATGTGGCTTTAAGGGTTCTGATCAGCAAGCCCCGGGAAAAGGCTCCTGCCAGAGCCGACATCGCTTTTAGCTCATCAGGAGTCCGGCCCAGTCCTGAACCTTTTCCTTCCGAAGCCAGAAATAGGAGATCCCGTGCAAATACACCAATCTCCTGACACAGCTCGCCCATATCCTTACCGCGTTCTGAAATCTCTCTGGTAACATCCATAATGCCCTTAAAGTCCTTTTGGGAAATGGCCTTGAAAAGCCGTGTCATTACCTCCCCGGAAGTCTCGCCGATAATCTCACGGACGTCCTGTTCCAGGACCTTTCCGTCACCGTAAGTAATACACAGATCCAAAATTGACAGGGCATCACGCATAGAGCCTCCTGCAGCCCTGGCCACAAGCCTCAGGGCTCCTTTTTCCCACTGTATGTCCTGGGATGCAAGGACTTTTTCCAGCTGCCCTTCTATGTCTCCTATTGAGAGCCGCCGGAACTCTAACCTCTGACACCTGGAAGTGATAGTCACCGGAATTTTATGGGCAGCCGTAGTGGCAAGTATGAACATAACATGTTCAGGGGGCTCTTCAAGGGTCTTCAGGAGAGCATTGAAAGCTTCAGGCGTGAGCATATGGACTTCGTCGATTATGTAAACTTTGTAGCTGCCCATGACAGGCAAATACCTCACACTCTCCCTGAGGCTTCGTATCTCATCAATACCTCTGTTAGAAGCAGCATCGATTTCCATTACATCAACTGAACTTCCCCGGGCTATGGACTGGCATGCTTCACATTCATTGCAGGGCTCGGCATTTTCTCTCCTCTGACAGTTTACCGCTTTTGACAGAAGCCGGGCTACTGTTGTTTTTCCTGTACCCCGGGGCCCGGAAAAAAGATATGCATGGGATACTTTACTTTCGACAAGGGCATTTTGAAGAATTCGAACTACTGGTTTTTGGTTAACCACATCTCCCCATTTTTTAGGGCGCCAGATGCGATACAGGGCCGTGTAGGACAAGTCTCATTCCTCCGAAATTGAACTTCCCTGTAGGCTCCAATGGTAGCAGAAACAGCTAACAGAGATAACCGGACAACTAAAGTGGCCGTGCACCTATCTTCGAACGGCCTCCCCAGGCGATACCGGCATGGCTGGCTCCAACCAGGAACCCCTGCGGCACATGAGAAGGCCCGCTTACCGCTGCTTCCTCCCGGATCTGACGGGGTTCACGGATTCCCATTGCGCAGGCCCCGGCCTTCAACGCTGCCCGTGGCGGCCAGACCCTAAAAAGGCCCGCCCTCGGATAGGCTTCAACCCTGCTATAGCGGATTGCAGGTTACAGAGCACCGCTAACTCCCCGTTTAGCACGGCCAAACTTTTGAGCAAATTATTTTGCCACAACTCACGATATTTTACAAATACCAGGCAAGATCATGGACCGGTTTCCAAATCTTTGCTTACAAGCATTAACAGGCCTCAAAACGTAACTTCCCGCGACATTTTGCCATTATGCATAATCATTGCCAAGGCAAATCAGTGGCGGAGGGAGTGGGATTTGAACCCACGAGACGCATAACACGTCTACACGCTCTCCAGGCGTGCTCCTTCAGCCGCTCGGACATCCCTCCGCGTTTGGCAAGTGTGTTTTAATGGCGGAGGGGGTGGGATTCGAACCCACGAGGCGCTTGCACGCCTACCCGCTTTCGAGGCGGGCTCGTTCAACCGCTCCGACACCCCTCCCGGGCGTTTTCTCGCGTCCCCATCTGCCAGGAACCTGCCATACTTAAATTACTTATACCATTTTTAGTTTTCAAGTGCATCTATTTGACTTGCGTGTTAAAGCCAGGGCAAGTGTTTTCCTAAACTCTGCCCTCCCGGAGTTCTTTAAAGAATGACTCGAGAAGAACCCGGCACTTTTCTTCCATAACCCCAAAAGAAACCTCAACTCTGTGATTAAGCCTTTGATCACCTGTAATATCCCACAAAGAGCCACAAGCTCCGGCCCTGGGATCCCTTGTCCCCACAATAAGCCTGGGTATACGTGCCATTACTATGGCGCCGGCACACATGGGGCAAGGTTCAAGAGTCACATACATAGTGGCATTCAGAATGCGCCAGCCTGTCTCATACCGGGCTGCCTCACGTATGGCAAGTATTTCTGCGTGGGCTGTGGGATCATTCAGAGTCTCTTTTAGATTATGCCCCTTCCCGATGACTTGGCCATCTCTTAGAATCACTGCCCCAACAGGTACTTCCCCTAAGGCATAAGCTTTTTTGGCCTCCTCAAGGGCAAGCTCCATACCGTATGAATCAATCCACTCTTTGCTTTTCAAACCATTCAATTACTCAATCCACCAGCCTCGCTGGGCCTACAAAACTTGGTGCGCCCGGGAGGACTCGAACCTCCGGCAGACGGGGATTAGGAATCCCCCGCTCTATCCACCTGAGCTACGGGCGCAACGCTACTACTACGATTCATGGTGCGCCCGGCGGGATTTGAACCCACAACCTACAGATCCGTAGTCTGTCGCTCTATCCAATTGAGCTACAGGCGCGCCTTAGATTTAAGTGGCGGAGAGGGAGGGATTCGAACCCTCGAAGGAGTTGCCCCCTTAACGGTTTAGCAAACCGTCGCCCTCGGCCTCTAGGCGACCTCTCCGCATCCAAAACTGTACTGCACTGAGTATATTATCACGTCTTCATTATTCATGCTAGTGGCGGAGGGGGTGGGATTCGAACCCACGGAGGGCCGGTAGCCCTCAACGGTTTTCAAGACCGCCGCATTCAACCGCTCTGCCACCCCTCCAGGCAAGCATTAGCCCTGGTCCCGGCTATTTTTCAATCTTGAGGTAATCCACGTTCCTCGAATGCAAATATTATCATATCTCTCAGGTGAAATCAATGCGGCCCAGGTTTTGGAGTCTGTCAAGTGAATGTGGATAAGAGCCACCCCTCCCTAATTGGTTGGGAATTTGAGTCAGTAACAGCTCCCCCCGATCTGGCTGAAGAAACAGACGTGATAGCCTTCCCGATTGTGTCATACCGGCACCTTTAACGGGAACCGAATCGTGCTTTACTTTGAATGCTTGTCTTGCAACCTGGCAAGACATTGCAGGCGTTATGGTAAATATTCTTGCCGCTCAGAATATCATGTATGCGGCTTATGTGCTTGGCATACTGCTCCAAACCACGTTTGACTCTGCGGCGCCCATGCCACGCATTATTCCCTGAAAGAAATACCAATCGTCTGTCGAAGACCTACCACATTCAAATTTGCTAATCTGTAAATCGTAGCAAATAACCATTTGGATCTTGAATTATAAATTCTCTTTGTTCCACATCTTCCCCATTCACTTCATATGTACTTACCATCATATCTCTGCAAAAGGAAAGACCCTCTTTTACCAGATTACTGTATAACTCACCGATGTTATTTGCTTCGATTGAGAAATTGACCCCTTGTCCCAGCGGATACTTCATTTCACCTACATTCCAACCATCTTCATGTATTTCTTCAAACATGAATTGGCTTCCTTAGAAACTCATAAAAACAAATTTATCCTCTGGACGTTCGTACTCCATTTGAAATCCCAATATATCTCTATAAAAAGCTTTTGTTTTCTCAATATCAAAAACAGTAAGTTCTGGTATCATCTTGCTAAATATCATAGTTGCTGTCCTCTATAAATTCAAATTTTGTCAATATTCATCTCACCCATACAACCCTCTGACAACCAACTCACTCAACCCACCGACTTTTCTTGTCTCCGTGAGTGGTCGATTCGCGTTTGATATGTTCCCGCTGCCCGGTAGGAAAGGCTAGGGAGGGGTTTTCTGTGAGCAAGGCCATCCCCGGTGAAACGTTAGGACCGTCCCCGTGTTTCACATCTGTTTCATCTGCTATGGCTCTGGCGGCAATCACTCCGGAAACCGATGCTTGAGCAAGGCTTCTGGTAATGCCTGCCCCGTCTCCTATGGCAAAAAGGCCCTCTATCTCGGAACTCATGTCTTCTTTGACCTTCACTCTGGCAGAGTAATATTTGACTTCCACACCGTATAAGAGTGTATGCCTTGACCAGATACCCGGCATGAGGTTGTTAAGAACCTCTAACATTTCAAGAATGTTTCTTATGTGCCTGTATGGCAGAACAAGTGTAAGATCACCGGGAGTAGCATCTTTTAGTGTAGGCTCTACCATGCTCTTTGCTAGGCGTTTTTCAGTAGACCGCCGCCCCTCCCAGAGGTCGCCGAGCCTTTGCACTATAACTCCGCCCCCGAGCATGTTTGCAAGGCTGGCAATGTACTTGCCATAGGCAATCGGCTCCCTGAAAGGCTGTGTGAATGTCTTGGAGACCAGTAAGGCAAAGTTTGTGTTGTCAGTTGCATAGTCACTCCAGGAATGGCCGTTAACAGTAATGACTCCTCCGGTGTTCTCTGTAACTACCTGGCCCCTGGGGCAAACACAAAAAGTTCTTATCAGATCATCAAAGGCTCTGGAGTAGTAGTGTATTTTGGGCTCCCACACCTTCTCTGTTATGTCGTCTGTAACCACAGCAGGTATTTCAACTCTCACGCCAATATCCACAGGGTTAATCTCTTGGGTTAGGCCAAGCCTTCGGGCTTCTTCTGAAAACCATGAAGATCCTTCACGAGCCATGAGCGGCAATCAGGTAACGGCAGTATTCTTCGCTTCCGTCTTTTAGCAAAACCCCTGCACCTGGTCTTTGATGAACCAGAATCCTTTCTACCTTTGTCATTGTTCGTATGGCTACCTTTGGTTTTAGATAAAGATAGCATGTTGTTCAGGATTTTGGGGCTGTTATCGCTCCCCAAATGCCTGATCGGAGAGGGATAGCTCACCCTGCCGCTGCAGCGCCTTTCCGAGACAGCTCTCCTGTAACATCCTTGTCTGCGCCAAATATCCGGTCAGTGGCACCGAACTCAAGCAGGTTTTGTCTATGTAACCTATGAGGTCAATTAGCCTGCCTTTTGAAATATGCTCGTCGAGAAAGCCCCCGAACCTGTTGGTAAGGGTGAGTTTGCCATCGCTGAACGCTCCTGCCCCACCCCATCCTGATGTTATGGAACACGGTGAGCAGTTCAAGCACCCTCCGATTTTCCCCTGGCTGGGACATTTTCTCTTTTCAAGAGCAAGCCCTTTATCGAGTACAAGCACTGACAGCCCCGGCGCTCTCCTGGTAAGTTCCAGGGCCGCAAAAATGCCTGCCGGCCCTGCACCTATTACAATGACATCCCAGGTATTCAACGGCTGACCCCCTACTGTTGAAAACGGTCCCTAATGCGGCTGAGGTTCTATATACCGCTGTCTCCAGGAGCATGTATTGTGTCCAGATCCCCAAACCTGCAAACTTCCCTTGAGAAAAACAGTCTCATGGAACCTGTGGGGCCGTTTCTTTGCTTGGCCACAATCAGTTCGATAACATTGTTTTGTTCAAGTTCAGGCTCGGTGTAAAGGAACATGACGATATCGGCATCTTGCTCTATGGCGCCGGACTCTCGCAAATCTGAAAGCAGAGGCCGTCTGTCCTGGCGCTGTTCCACTGCCCTTGATAACTGGGACATGGCGATGACAGGAACGTTCAGCTCACGTGCAAGCCCCTTAAGGGATCGTGAAATTTCAGAAATCTCCTGCTGCCTGTTTTCTTGCTTACGTGTTCTCATAAGTTGCAGGTAGTCTATAACTACAAGCCCCAGGCCGTGTTCTGCCTTTATTCGCCGGGCCTTTGCCCTGAGCTCCATTACTGATATCCCGGGCGTATCGTCTATGAAAATCTTGGCCTCACCGAGCCTCCCTAACGCGATGGATAATCTTCGCCATTCATCATCATTGAGAAAACCATTTCGTAAGTTCTGGCTGTTTATTGCCGACTCAGAACATAATAACCTTTGTGCTACTTGCTCCTTGGACATTTCAAGACTGAATATGACTACTGCGCAATCTTCCTTTACAGCAGTATTCCTGGCAATATTAAGGCCAAGGGAAGTCTTGCCCACAGAAGGGCGTGCTGCAAGGATTATCAAATCAGATGGCTGAAATCCGGAAGTCAGGTGGTCTAAATCAGTCAAGCCGCTGGGAAGCCCTACCACATCCCCTCTATGGGATGCAAGGTACTCGAGTTTCTCCATGGTTTCTACAAGTACATCTTTGAGATGAACATATCCCTGGGTGCTGCGCCCCTGGGATATCTGAAATATTGTCTCTTCAGCCTTATCCAAAAGCTCGTCAACTTCAGACTGAGATACATAGGCGCTGGCCGCTATCTCTGTAGCAGCCGCAATCAGCCGCCTCAAGACCGCTTTTTCCGCCACAATTCTAGCATAATACTCTACGTTGGCCGCTGTAGGCACAAAATTGGCAAGTCTGGCAAGTTCGGCGGCACCGCCTATTCTATCGAGATGGCCTGCTGCTTTAAGAACTTCAGATAAGGTAACAAGGTCCACAGCTTCCAGCTTATCTGCCATTTCTGCCATATGCCTGAAAATAATTCTGTGGGTTTCTTTGTAAAAGTCGTCAGGCCTCAGGATCTCAAGTGCCGAAATCACAGCGCTTTGCTCAATAAGCATGGACCCTATGACGGCTTCTTCTGCCTCAATGTTTTGAGGCGGCATCCTCTGTGGCACCTGAGACAACTTAACTCCCCCTCATTCTAGGCACAAAAAGGCGACTCTCTCCAACATGGGCAAATATGGTCCAGAGCATCTTTTAGGGTCTTTACGTAGGCTACCTCTATTCCGCGGATTTCCTTTATTCCTGCGGCATTGTCGTAAGGAATCAGAATCTTCTTCATACCCGCTTGCTTTGCACCATATATTTTCTCGTACACACCTCCAATAGCCTTAACCTGGCCGGTTAATGACACTTCCCCGGTAACTGCCACGTCCTGCCGGACAGGGAGCCCGGCTATAGATGAAAAGACCGCCAGGGTAATGGCCAGCCCTGCTGAGGGGCCATCGATCTTGGCGCCTCCAATTATGTTTACGTGTACATCCCAATTATATAAATCGATATTAAAAGTCTTTCTCAAAGCGGATCCTGCGTTGAACAAAGAATCTTTTACCATTGATCCTGCAGTATCGTTCATCCGCATAGTTCCTTTTCCGTTTTCCCTTGCAGGGAAGCTTACAGTTTCGATCTCAATCACTGAACCTAAATAGCCCAAAACCCCAAGGCCAAAGGCTTTACCAACTTCTTCGGTGCTTGTTGCTTTTACAATCACACTTGGCTGAATCCTTCCTGTCTCGATGGCAATTTTAACGTCTTCAGCAGAAATAGGCAGGAATCCTCGCTCTGGGAAGCCACCTGCATCATGAAGGGCCACCGCATATGCGTCAGCCAGGAGCCCTACAGCTTTTCTTCCTTCAATCGTATGGTCGGCGATAATATTGCATGCATCAGCAGGTATCTTAGCCCTGAGCCTTCTCACAGCTCCTTTTACTATTTTCACAATGTGGCCAGGCGTCAGGGCGTCAAAGAATACCTCTGCGCACCTTGAGCGAAGGGCCGGGCTGATTTCGTCGGGATCCCTGGTTGTAGCTCCCACTAACACAAAGTCAGCAGGTGCTCCCTGGCTGAAAAGCCGCTTTATATATTCAGGTACTCTGGGATCGTCAGGATCATAGTAAGATGAGTCGAAAAACACCCTCTTATCCTCGAGCACTTTCAAAAGTTTGTTCTGAAGAAGTGGGTCCATTTCTCCAATTTCGTCTATGAACAGAATTCCTCCGGTTGCCATGGAAACAAGGCCCAATTTTGGTTCAGGAACTCCGCCATCAGCAAGGTCACGCCTTGCGCCCTGGTATATGGGATCGTGTACAGAGCCCAGGAGCGGATTTGTTATCTCCCGGGGATCCCAGCGAAGAGTTGCGCCATCTGTTTCAATAAAAGGAGCCTTTTTGGCAAAAGGAGAAAAGGGCAGCCTCATTGACTCTTCAAGGACGAGCCTGGCCGCTGAGGTTTTCCCTATACCCGGGGGCCCGTATAAGATGACGTGCTGGGGATAAGGGCTCGCGATTTTGGCAAGCAGTGCCTGTATGGCTCTTTCCTGCCCGACAATATCTTTCAATTTTCTGGGTTTGAGGATAGCCAGAGCTGAACGGGACAGGGTACGCTTTTCCAGCTGCATAATGGACTTGAGCCGTTTCTGAGTCTCCTGGGTTTCAGGGCCGCTGTTTTCAGTAAGGATTTCTTTCTTGATATCCTGCAAATATTCTTCGTGCTTTTCCTGCATTTTCCGGGAAACCCTATCTTCAATCTCTTGCTCTATTGACTGCCGTGCAATACGGTCTGCGATCTCTTCCTGGCAATCTTCTAAAATAGCTGTTATCTCGTGGATCTCAGGGGACGCCTGGATAGTAGGATCCTCGTAAACCACCTTCTGCAGAGCCACTATTTGCTGAAGAAGGTCCTGAGACTTCATTCCTTTGAGAGCACCCAATTTGCCGGCTTTCAAAACCAGTTTCGCGCCTACAGATGTACTGCAAGAAACCCAAACATAGCACCGACTCGCCGTTTGAGGATTTCCTCGCCTTCGGCTCCCTGAATTCAGTGGTTTTTCGAGTCACCCTACGGCTCTCCTTCTTCCGGCTGTATGTTTACTGTAACTTCTGCCTTCACCTTAGGATGGAACTGGATCTGAACCCCTATGACTGCCAAGTTCCTTTAGGTTCTCAGAAAGCAAGACCTTTCTTTTGTCTACAGGCACTTTTAAGAGAAGACTTTAGTTTGGCGGCTATGTCGGCCGAGGTTACCGAACCGAAAATGCGATTATTGCCTGATTTTGCTGTAAAAGTCAGGGTTTTGCCCTCTGTTTTTGCAGCGTATTTCCTGGCTCACTCAGCAATCTTTCTTCTTCTCCTCTTGTACTTCGATTTAAATTCTTCTTTTGCTCTTTCAAGGCACTCTTTGTTGCCGGTACGGCAAAACCTTTCGGAATTAGGAAGTTTCGTGCGTAACCGGCTTTTACCTTAACTACATCTCCTGCTTTCCCCAATCCTGTAACATCTTGCTTAAGAACAACAACATTCATGTCCGTTCCTCCTTTCCCAAAGTACCAATAGTCTGTTGAAATCAATATAAGATAGCCTCGTTTATTCCGAGCCTTCCACAATGTATGCTTTGGCGCTCCTCAAGGGAAGATTCTTAAATCTCATCCACCTCAACCATATCGTAGGTGCTGAAACCGAAGAGTACATCTATCAACCAAAAAGCATGACGGTGGCAGCATACCAGGGGTAACGAAAAGGTAAAAGAGTGTTAGACCTGTCAAGATCCCCTGGTACCCGGGCTCTTTTCATAAAATACGATAACACCGAAGACGCCTGAGCAAATAAAATGAGAGAAAAACATAAACAGGGCATTTTCGCCCAATCCCATGAGAATCGAAATTTTGCGATATGGTTCAAGCGGCTACTGCAAGGTAGCTTACAAATGCGCCATGAGCAACATATTCGGGAAAGATCCACCGGGAAAAGGGCGGCAGGGGTTCCACTTTCTGGCCCAGTTTGCTTAAGACACGCCTGGCTACTTCAAAATTCATGTATGACTGAAATACGGCAGATGTACAAGGATTGCTCCTGCACAAGCGGATAATGCTCGTTCTTTGACCTGCTCAAGATTGCTGAACTGCTCCAGGACGGCATTTTACCCAAAATCTCTTGTTCATCTCGGTAGCCGCCTGCATCGCTTTCAGGTAGTCATCAATGAGTTTTACCGGAGTAAACCCTGCTACGAAATAAACAGACAGAAAAGACATGGGCAATCCTACAAGAAAACCCGCTGGTAATGAAAAATAGTAGCAACCGGAGAGTACTCTTACTGACTGCATATCCGAAAGTCACTCCGGTAAGCGCGGAAGAACCCACAGGCTCGTGCCGTAAGCCAATCCATGAATAAGAGTAACGACAGTCCTGTGACAATAGAAGACAAACCCCTACCGGGTACCATGACGGAGAACTGCCAGAGCTGACGGAAGATACCATAAGAAAACAAAGCCATAGGCCTCAAGAAGGGGCAATTTGGCCACTCCGACCAGTACCAATACTGACCCTAATGCTGCCAAGAGCGCACTCTCAACCAGGGATCTAGTCATTCGTCCAGCCACCTGACGCCCCCCAACATAATTATTGGCCGCCGGCTCAGGCATGGGCTGTTGCCCCTGTCCTACCTCGGTCTTGTCCGTTACTCTATAGTATACGGCATTAGTGCCATTACTCTGGCTTTCTTGATTGCTCTTGTGAGAAGACGCTGGTGCCTTGCGCAATTGCCTGTTATTCTCCTGGGCAATATCTTGCCGCGCTCTGTAATGTACCTGCGCATTCTGCCTTGTGTCTTTATAGTCTATATACGAGACACCGTCTACGCAGAAATTGCATACACGTTTCTTTGCTCTGCGCCCATGTTCTCTCCGCAAAAAAAGCCCTCCTTAACCAATAGTCAACCGTAATTCTAATCATTCAGTAAAAGTGTTTTGCTCGTCTGGTTGCGTGTATTCTTCGTTTGAAGCGGTACCCGAAGGTTCATCCTGGTTCCTGGGCCTGCCTCCAAGAAACTCTATTGAGTCTGCCAGGACTTCCCAAGACTTCCGTTTCTGGCCGTCCCTTGTTTCCCAGCTGCGGCTCTGAAGCCTTCCTTCTACAGCCACCAAACGCCCTTTATCCATATATTTGCATGTTACTTCGGCCAACCGGCCAAACAAAACTACATCGATGAAATCTGTCTCTTTTTGGCCGCTCTGAGTAGGCCTTCGGTCCACTGCAAGTGTAATTGTGGTAACAGAAACTCCGCCAGGAGTAATCCTTAGTTCAGGTTGCCTTGTTAATCTTCCTATGAGTATTATCCGGTTGAGCAATTTCTCCCCTCCAAAATATCTTCTGAATTTTACCTACCCTTCCACCCGGGCTTCTTCTGAAGCCTTTGAAGCCTTGGTGTCTACAACTGCTACTTCCGGTTTTCCCTGGCTTCTTGAGCCTCTTTCAGACCTCGGCTCTTCAGTTCTTGCCTCATCTTTCTTACGCTTAACGTCTCTTACGGCAATATCATCAATACGGGAAATCATGTGCCTGAGTACTTCTTGATCAATCTTCATCAGACGATCTAATTCAGCGGCGATTTCTGGAGTTCCCTCGAAGGTCATAAGGATGTAGAGCCCCTCCCGAAAACCGGCGATCTCGTAAGTAAGCCTGCGTTTGGCCCACTTGTCTGCTTCAGTGACTACTCCTTCATCCTTCGTGATGACGCCCTTATACCTGGCAATTATCGAGGCGATTTGCTCGTCCTCATAATCAGGACTGACAATAAACAAAACTTCGTAAGCTCGCAATATTTGTACCTCCTCCCATGGACTTTAGTGGCCCCTCAGTGGGGCGGGAGTAACGTCGGAGAATCCCTCCGCGTCGCTCAACCGGCGCAGAACAATTATAGACTTCCCTACAAGGAAACTCAAGGCTTCCGGGGCTCAATTGCCATCTTTTGCTATCTCCATCCTTTTTTTGAACCTGGAAGAAAACTTGCCCCTGTCAAGAAGAATCACTCTGCCGCACTTAATACACTTCAGCCTGACGTCTGTACCTGCCAGGAGCACCTGCCAAAGGTCGTTTCCGCAGGCATGATTCTTTTTAAGTTTAACCACGTCACCGGCTCTCAGGGGTGGTTCCAAGAGCATAATGCGAAACTCCCTTCCTAATTACAGTTTCGGTTCAATCCTGGCCAGGGCAGCAGGAAGCAATACTTTGTATACACCCAGCAAAACCGCTACCATTTGAGATGAAGAGATCACGTCTCTTACAGGCCCAAGGGCCTCCAAACCTATCAGAGGATAGAGGCTGCCCACAAGCAGGGACAACCAGACTACAGACAGGCCCAGTTGGAGAAGCCCTCCCAAAAATCTCTGGGTTAAGGACAATGATGTAGCAAAGCTCAAAGTCCTTGCGAAGAATGACCAGGCTATTCTGAACACAGACAGGAGTATAAGGAACACCACGCTTGCGACAAGAATCTGGGCAAGAAGGAGTGCAAGCATCCTGCCCCACGTAGCGCCTGGCCCGGCCAGGGCTTCGATTTCCAGGAAATAGTCTTTAAGAAGGCTTGAAATGGGCGGAGCCAGGGAGTGGAATCAATTCCCTCGAAGAAGTCTGCCACGGAATTGGCATCGTATGGTTTTGCGTAGCTGGGAAGAGGACAAAGACGTCTTTCCACCATTCTGCTACATGGCTTACCCATCGTGCTGATTTCTCCAAGTAGTTCACTGCAGGGCCTGTAAAAAAATAAGCCCCGAGGAAACCAACTACCGTCCCTGCCAGGCCCAAAACTGAGGACCAGAAACCAGCCAGAAAACCCTTGAGAAAACCGAGGGCAAGAATTGCACCTATAACTATGTCTGCATAGTTCACTATGGTCACCTCCGGATAATCACCTATATGAATTGACCGTTAATGCGTCAATTATTGCATACACTATAGCCGGAACCGCCGGGCCCCCAAATTTTCCTGTATATACGGACATTTGGCCGTCGAGGTACCAGGCAAATACTCCAAGGCCTGCACACAGAAGCAGTCCGAAGAATACATCTTCAAAGTAGGCAGGAAACATTGTACCTTTCCCCGCAAATAATCTGCCCATAACATACACAGTAAGGAACACTGAAACAAACCAAAAAGGCCCTGGGAGCCCTGATAAGATTCTCTGCGCAAAAAAGGCAACGGCCAAAAGCATCAACGCACCGTTTCTGGTTATCGAGCCCACATTACGTCACCTGACCAAGTCTGGAATTCCAAGGTCCGCCATGATGATATCCCCGCCCTCTTTTATAACAATAACACCTTTGGCATAGGCTATGGGATATCCATTGACAGCAGCCGAAAGGATTCTGTGTCCGTCATTTGACCTAAAGATTACCACATGGTTTGATTCAAGGGCAACGATACTGCTTTCTGCAGAAAATAGCCTGGGGCAGGAATCCCGGGAGGTTCTGGACCATAAAACCTCTCCTTCGTGGCTAAGGGCAGTCACCTGGCTGCTTCCCAAAGTCTTGCTGATAGGTTCTGCTAACCTCCTAAATATGGCAATTGCCGTAACGCCGGCAATTGATGTTGCTGACACCACCTTACCATCAGGATAATGCACCCATAACCGGCTTCCGTCAGCCGAAAACAGGTACGCAGCCGAATCCAGCACAGCCCTTATTTGTCCTGAATCGCATATATTAAGATACCGCCAAAGCCCTGGGTCCAGCTTTTCCTGCCACAGTCTTTCGCCTGTCTGTTTTGAAAGGCAGATTATCCAGGGGCCCCCTTCCCCTGATATGTCAACGGCCCCTATGGCCAGAAGATCCCCATTGCAGGCCGCAAAAAAGGGAACGTGGGGTACTTTTGTCTGCCACAGTAAAGCACCTTTCCCGGAAATTCCGCGTAAACACCAGCTTTCGCCGAACTTGAGGCCAGAATCCGGCCTGGCAGTTACTGCAATATCGCCGCCTCTAACATAGATTGGCTTTTCTTCGGCGTAAAGCTGTAGGGTTACAGGTTCTTCATTGGGAGAGTCTGCTGATATGAGATTCATTTGTGATGAGCCTGCCCCTACGATCCATGAGCCTGCCGTAACATAAAGTTCAAAGGGCCTGTCAAAAGCCAGGTGTCTACCTTCGGGATCTACCATGGCCTCTCCTTCCTGGGTTCTGATAACAAGGCCTGCTTCATGGGCCAAGACAACGTTGGCTTCAGAAAAACGGGCCAGAACACGCACCCGGGTGAGCCTCCCTGCTATGATTTTGAGTAAGGCAAGTGCACCGATCAGGACCAGGACAACCATTACATACACTGCAAGTGTTTTTGGCCTTTGGCCCCTTTTACCCGGGCAAGACTCAGGCCCGGTACCCTGGCCCCTGTGACTTACTTTTCTTATAGTTGGAAGAATCACACTCATTTAGGTCAACTCAATTCCCGGATAAGTTAGCGAAGATACCTTACACAGATGGATACCGCGATCAGGACAGGCAGTACGCCCCAAAAAAGGGCCTTGCCCCAAATTAGAACCTTGCTTAGCAAAGCATATTCTTGAAAAGCCAGGAGCGCCTTCTCAATGTGCCCCATTTCCAGGTAGGCCAGACAAGAATTGTATCTTGGCTCTACTGCCCACGGATTCAAGACGGCAGCTCGCCGGTATAGCTTCAGGGCTTCCTGAGGTTTGCCCTGAAGCAGTGCTACGTTACCCAGATTGTTCAACACCCTCGGATCCCCTGGTTTTTGGACAAGAATTCTATGGAATAAGGCTTTGGATTCTTCCAAATTTTCCATTTCAGCCTTGCATATAGCCAGCAGGTTTTGATGGCTCAGGGAACGTTCCGGGTGAGACGGCACTGCTTTTCCAAGTTCCCGGACAGCCCCTTGCACATCACCCTGTCTTAGCAATCGTGCAATTCCCTTTTGGAAGCACAAGTGTACCACCTCGTATAGCTGATATTTCTAGGAAATTCCTCTGGTTCCTCCTTGGATTTGAGACAGTTTCTTTCTCATAGTGTATACACAACCCAGGGCCGGCTAAGATTAATGCTAGGCGAAGGAGGTAGCGTAACATGACGAAAATTGCCGTAGAGCAAGGTTTGAGGCCGTTTCAACACGCACTTAAGACTGCAGGGTTCCTTGTAGTCGAAGTGAAAGAGGCAGATGAACTGGACGGCCTAGGGGCCCACGCTATTGTAGTGTCCGGAATGGATGATAATTTCATGGGAATGGAGGACGCCAGGCAGGCACCTTTGATCACTGCCGCGGGCCGGACCCCTGAGGAAGTTGTAGATGAAGTCCGGCGGTCTTTAGGCCCAAGGGAATAACATCGTTTTCGAGGATAGGCCCGGGCCCACTTTGAAGCCGGTTGCTTTCCATTAAATGGCCTGCTTGAATTATCGCCGCAGTTATGGTCTGGGCCATCCTAACCACCAGGTTCAATCTTGTGTTTTGAAGTACCATGTGCTCCATGAACCCGCCTACATTTACAACGCCTGCTATGTGCAGGTCGCCCACAGACGGAAGTCTCTTTTTTACACCCAATCCTGGTTTGAGGGAACCTTGACGTACGATTATTGTGCCAACTTCAGTTTTAGTGCCCAGGCAAGCATCAACTCCCAACACAATCCCCTGTTCGCATTCAATCATGCTCAGGGTTTCCAGAAGATTAGCTGCATGAACCGGTTGCTCCAGGGTACCCAGAATCTTGCCCCTGAAGCCACTCCATGACAACATACTTCCTACAAGAGGGCCCAGGCTATCCCCTGTTGCCCGGTCGCTTCCTACGCAGACAACAAGAAGGGGCTTAGATTGCCCTATTTCGGTGAGAACCGATAGCACAGCTGAAGCCACTTTTTGGCTGGCCAGCGGTGTGGTTACACAAATGGAAAAGGGATTTCCTTCGATATGCACCCAATATACCCCTGTTAGGAGAATATGCGCAAAAGGCCGGGAAATGATACCCGGTGCATCTACGAGGGCTCAGAAGAACACAGGCTTTTTTTGACTACGTCGTCTGCAACCTGGTCGAATTCAACATACCACTGTCCAACTGCATAAAACATTGGTGGGGTTAGGGGACATACCACATGATCTACGTATTCTTCGAGGAATCCCAAGGTCTCTTTTGGGGAAACAGGTACCGCAAGGATTAGCAAGCCCGATTCATACCTGCGTATATATTTGACAGCCGCAAGGGCAGTCAGTCCTGTGGCCAAGCCATCGTCAACAAGTACAACGTCTCTGCCTGTAATTTGCTTTCCGGGCTTATTATCACGGAGGAACTTCATCTGCTCTGCAATTTCATCTTTTAGTTTGGCAGCCTGTTCGTTTATGTATCCAGTTAGCAACATATGCTGCGTGCCCCTTGGCGGAAGAGTGACATGGCCATCCAGGTCTACAGCACCAATGGCAAACTCGGGATTAAAACGGGCTCCTATCTTCTTGGCCATGACTATATCCAGATCTCCGCCAATTTCCCTGGCTACTTCCGCGCCAACCACTACGCCTCCACGGGGGATAGCAAGAACCAGGGGCCTTTCCAATTTGAATTGGCTCAGGTGCTGAGAGAGGCGTTTGCCTGCATCTTGCCTGTCTCTATACACCGAAATAATCCGCCTTTCTTTTCGTTGGTACTCCTAATGCTGCTTGGCAGGCACCTTGTTTCCAGGCTCTGCTGCCTCTGTCATGGCAGAAGAACCTGAGAACCTGGCACCTTCTGAAACAACCAGGCTACCTGAAATCACGTCTCCTTTTAGTCTGCCCGTAGAAAGGAGTTCCAGGCGTCCGGTAGTTTTGACGTTACCTGAGACTCTGCCTGCAATTGTGACATTGTTGCCTTCAATATCCGCGTCAATAATGGCGCCCTCGCCAATCATTACGTCGGCACCGCTTTGAACCTTTCCCTTAATCTTGCCGTCAATTCTTATGCTTCCTTTAGAGTGAACCGTTCCTTCGATTTCAATGCCCTTACCCAGAACACTCTCAAAAGCTCCTGACTTTACGGCGGTGTCTTTCGACTTGAACAATAGCAACACCTCCCTGGCTCATTTAGCAAGGAAGTCCAGAGGGTCTTGGGTTTTTCCGTTCTTGTGAATTTCGTAGTGCAAATGCGGCCCAGTGGCAATACCGGAGGTGCCCACATTGCCTATAATATCTCCCCGCTGTACTTTTTGGCCTGTTCTTACTTTAGCGGAGCTGAGGTGACTGTATAAAGTTTCCAGCCCGTACCCGTGGCCTATTTTTATTGTCCGCCCATACCCAGCCTTATAACCCACAAACACCACTGTGCCGTCTGCCGTTGCTTTAACCTGGCCGCCATATCGCCCTGCAATATCAATGCCTTCATGGAAGTCCCTTCGTCCTGAGACCGGATGCCTCCTCCATCCGTATCTGGAGGTCACACTTCCCGTAGCCGGCCATATGTTTGGTTGCGCCCTTGCATAAGATACAACCTTAAGAGCGTCTTCATGAAGCACATCTACGCGTTCTTCCAGGGCGCTAAGTTGAGCATTCAGCTGTATTGCATACTCACCCAATGAATCAAGGACTGAGCTGACAGACTGGACAGGAATAGTGTTTCGCCGGTTGACCCCATCCCTTGAGGTAACTCCTATTATGGACTGTCTTGACGCAACGACTGCATCTAAGCCTTCATCGAAGGATTGCTCTATTAGCCCTTCTTGCACAAGCATGCTCCGGGTCTGGCTTTCTGCAAGTTCTGTTTGCCTGAGCCTGTCTGTAAGGCTGGACAGGTGATCTTGCATCTCCCGTATTTTCTTTTCTTGAAGATCGGCCACTTCATGAAGGTAAGTCAGTTCCTGGTTTTCTTTCTTAGTATCTATATAGGAGTTTACGAAAAAGCCAAGGGTGGTAATGGAAAGACAAATGACGGCAAGGAGAGCCCCAAGAGTCCTTAGACTGTAGCTAAAGGTATGGGTCTTTCCATGGGAATATACCAAGAGAAAAGTAAACCGGCGTTCCCGGTTACTGTGTGGCTTCTTAGGGCCATGCTTGTTTCTATTGGTAGTGCTTAGAATAGGCAACGCATACTTCCTCCGAACTATCAATCGATACCCGCGTTTCAAGAAGACTTCTGGACATTAACAAATTCGACGCTTGTCCCAAAAGTCCTTCCGGATCCGTGCTAAAATCGACGAATTGGCTCAGCGGCCCTTCAGAATCCTACGTGTAGATTCGCGGTACCCTTGGAGGCAGCCCGGTCAGGATCTCGTGACTAATGGTCCCGGCAAGTTCCGCCACTTCGTCCAGGGTTATGGATTCATCTCCGTCCTGTCCTATGAGGGTAACCAAGTCCCCATATTGAATGTTTGCCGCATCCCCCAGGTCAACCATGAGCTGGTCCATGCAGACCCGGCCTGCAATGGGATACCGTTTGCCTTTTATCAGCACAGAACCTGAATTAGAGAGGGATCTGGGGTAGCCGTCTGCATAACCGAGGGGCACTGTAGCAACAGTCGTGTCTGTAACGGTTTTGTAGGTCATACCGTATCCAATGTATGATCCCGCGCTTACACGCTTTAGATGAGATATGCGTGCTTTCAATGAGAACACCGGATACAAAGGAGCCCTGGCAGCAAGGGAAGGATCCGGGTAGCAACCGTAGATCATTATCCCGGGCCTGACCAAATCCAGGTGCGACTCGGGAAAATCGAGTATTGCCGCTGAATTCGAGGTATGCAGGTAGCGAGGGTGGATATTTGCCCTGGATGCCTGATCCACTGCCATTTTGAACTTCGCCCACTGCTGTTTTGTGTATTCCTTATTTATGTCTGCGGCCGAAAAATGGGTAAAGAGCCCTTCAACCTCTACGTGATTGCACTTAGTCAAGAGATCCAGGGCTTCTTGCAGTTCTGAGCCCGGCATAAACCCGATACGCCCCATGCCTGTTTCTGCTTTTATATGAATCCTGGCTTTTCGCCCGGCCCTTTCGCCTGCGTTTTCAGCATCCTCTATGCCTTGAACAGAAGTGACCGCCATGGAGACTCCAAGATCTACAAGGGCCCTGGCAGCTTCCAGGGTTACAGGGCCAAGGACCAGTAATGTCTCGCAGTCGATAGACGCCTTCCTAATGGCCACTGCTTCATCGGGAGTAGCAACCGCTAGCCCCAGCACACCAGGGACTTGAAGGGCCGCCTTCGATGCAGGTATGGCTCCAATCCCATAGGCATCTGCTTTGACCACAGCAAGTATCTGAGCAGGTGGGGAAATCAAGCTTTTTACCACCTGCAGGTTCTTCTTGAAGTTTTCCAGGTTGATTTCTGCCCATACGGGCCTCAAATGCTCTGGCTTAGTCATGGTTTCAATAGCCTCCTGTGCTGCAGATATGTCTGAAATGTTTCACGTGAAACACACGAATAGATGATCTGCTTGAATACGCTGTTGCACCCGGTTATATTGGGTCATTCCCCAATATTCTCTGCATAGCCTCGACCAAACGCTCAAGATCCTCAGACCCGAAAAACGAAATGCTAATAGTGCCCTTGTTCCCTTGTTTCTTAACCACAACCGGACTTCCAAGAGCAGCAGTCAACATTTCTTCAGCCTCCCTAACCCTAACAGCCCTGGGCCCCACTTTCTTGTTTCTTTGGGCTGCAGGTTTATCTGACGCGGCCTCCTCAGTGCTTCTAACCGATAAACCTTTACTTACAACGGTTCTGGCAAGCCGTATTTGCCGGTCCCTTGACAGGCCAACAAGAGCCCGCCCATGGCCTCCGGTCATTTTGCCCTGGTTAATCAGTTCTTTTACCTCAGGTTCCAACCGTAACAACCTGAGGGTGTTGGCCACATCTGAGCGACTCTTACCAACTCTCTTGGAGACCTCCTCCTGGGTCAAGCCAAACTCCTCAGACAGCCTTTGATAGGCCTCTGCTTCTTCAAGCACCCCAAGATCCTCTCTTTGTAGATTTTCAACAAGGGAGATTTCCATGGCCTCCCGGTCGCTCATGGCCCTTATTACTACCGGGATCCTATCCAGGCCCGCTTCCATGGCCGCCCTCAACCGTCTCTCGCCGGCTACCAACTGGTACCCAGCACTTTCCTTCTAACAATCAAGGGCTGAATAACACCATGTTCCCTCATTGATGCAGCAAGCTCCCGGATCTTTTCGTCATCAAATCTTTGACGGGGCTGATAAGGATTAGGCTCTATTTCATTCGGATCAATTTCCAGAATCTCTTCTTTCTCCTCGTCTGCAGTAACAGGAATTAACGCGTCAATACCCCTACCAAGGCCTCTCCTGGCCACGCCGCAACACCTCCTCTGCAAGTTCCCTGTACACTTCCGCGCCCCGGGACCTGCTATCATAAATTGTTATGGGCTTGCCGTGAGAAGGCGCCTCTGACAACCTGACGTTTCTGGGAATTATCGTTGTATAAACCTTATCCCTGAAGTACCTCTTTACTTCGTCAGCCACTTGAAGGGACAAGTTTGTGCGGCCGTCAAACATGGTAAGAAGCACCCCTTCCAGCTCCAAACTGGAATTCAGCCTGCCTCTTATCAATTTGACCGTCCCAAGTAGTTGCGTAAGCCCTTCAAGGGCGTAGTATTCACACTGAATGGGTATGAGGACCGAGTCTGCCGCAGCCAGGGCATTCACAGTAAGAAGGCCCAGAGACGGAGGGCAATCAATCAGGGTGTAATCATAATTGTCCCTGAGTTTGCCGACAATTTTCTTCAGCCTGTGCTCTCGCTCTTCAACAGAGACAAGTTCAATTTCGGCTCCTGCGAGATCGATAGATGACGGTAACAGCCACACACCTTTGTACTCTGTGGCACGGAGAGCCTTCACCGGCTCTGTATCACGTACAAAACAATCATAAATAGAACAATCCAGTTTGCTCCGGTCCACTCCAATTCCGCTTGTGGCATTTCCCTGAGGATCTGTATCCACAATTAAGACCGAGCGCCCTAACTCTCCCAGGCAAGCTCCCAGGTTGACTGCCGTAGTGGTTTTGCCCACTCCGCCTTTTTGATTGGCAATGGCAATGACTCTAGACATAGTTATGTTCTTACCAACACCTTAAACTCCCACGATTTTTCATAAGAATCTTCTCTGTACACTACATCAAGTCCTGCCTTTTTCATCTCAACGACAATTTTCCGCAAAGTATTCTGAAAGATCCTCGGATCCTTGTACACTGCCTTCCTCTTTCCGGAAGTCAATGAAATCCTCTTCCTTGCTCCGCCGGCTGAAAACCCACAAAGGTTTTCCATTTCTTCAGCAGTTAACCTCATCTTAACACACCGGTGAAAGAGCTCTAGCTGCCGTTCAGCATTTGTGGCCCGCAAAAGGGCCCTGGCCTGCCGTTCGCCGATTTGCCCCTGCTGTAACGCCCTGAGAACCTCACCGGGCAATCGCAATAACCGCAGCTTATTAGACACTGTGCACTGCTTTCTCCCGCACCGTATGGCTATCTCCTGGTGGGTCATTCCGTATTGAGAGGACAATTCCCGGAGCAATCCGGCCTCTTCAACAGAATTTATATCCTTACGCTTGGCCCCTTCTGAAATCCTCGTCACAATCGCAGTAAGATCATCCATTTCCGTTACAATACATTCAACTACCGCCTCTTCCCTCTTTCGCGCTATCCAATACTCAAGATCCCTTGCAACCAGCTCAAATTTATCTCCTACAGGCCTCACCAGGAGAGGCTCCCTGCTACCTCTCACAAGTTCAGCAATAATCGCCCTGAAACAGCTGCATCTCCACCTGGCAAACACGCTCCAGCCCTCAATATAATGCCGCCTATAGGTATATTCCTGGTTTCAAACCGGTTAAGCTGCCCTAACAGACATAACAAGCCACCTCCACGGTGACTCTTCTGCCTAAAGGAAATTATTTCCTGCCTCTATTTCCTATTTCAGGGGTTTTTGCTAATACGATTGTACCGACGGGGTATTCCTCGCGTAACGCAGTTTCTTTGGAGTACACAGCCAATATCCTTGTTCCCATGCCTTCCGGCAACAAGTATGTATGCTTTTCCAAAAATGACAGGCCAATTTCCTCAAGGCCCCCTCCCTTCGGGATCTCCTGTCCCGGGCCAATCCACAATACAGCCTTTCCTCCAACAGCCAAAAACCCAGAACAAAGTTCCAGCACAATCCGGGGCCGGGCCATGGCTCTGGTACTAACAAGAGTATACTTTTCCCTGAACTCCCGTTTGTGCCCGGCGTGTTCAGCCCTATCTTGGATTACCTCTACCCTGGAAAGCCCTGAAGACCTTATGAATCCGTCCATAAACTCGCAAGCCCCCTGCCTGGAATCAAGAAGGCTAACCTTTGCATCCTCAAAAAGAAGCCTTACTGCCAGTCCGGGCCAACCATTTCCGCTTCCCAAATCCACAGTGTTTTCCGCCGACATAACGTTGCTTAGATACTCTATGGAAAACGAGTCTGCCAGGAGCTTCACTGCAAGTTCCCTGGGATCTCCAAAACCGGCCACGCGCCTTCCTTCCCACCCTGCGTAAAATTCAAGCCAGCTTTCAACGAAAGAATAGCTTTCAGAGGGCAAAGAAATCTTCATTGATTCCAGGCTTAAATAAAAAACATGAAGAGCTTGTTTTGCATAACTGCCTGCCTGAAGAATCTGCTTATCTCTCAATGCAAACACCCTTACCCTTTAACCTTACCTTGATCATTGAGTCATCCCGTTCCCACTCTGGAGCTTACCGCCCCTGAGGAGTGCGAGTATTACAAGGGCATCAGACGGCGAAACCCCTGCGTCTATGGCGCGCCCCAGGGATTGTGGCCGGTACCTCTTAAGCTTATCCACCGTCTCCCTGGAAAGCCCCTTGACCTTTTCCCAATCAATGTTAACAGGTAACCTTTTTCCAAGATACTTTTCAAGCCGTCTGGCTTCCCGTTCCTGTCTCTGAATGAATCCTGCATACTTGGCTTCAACTTCAATTTCAGAAAGGACTTCCCTGGGTAAGGTTTCTAAACCTTCAATTACTCCAACAAAATCGTTAATAGAACGAGCAGGAACTCTCAGGAGATCCTTTGCAGTGCTTCCCTCTACCTTTTCTTCCAAAAGCGCCCTGCCTCTGGTAATAAGGTCCCTTTTCCGGCAAAACGCCTCCCATCTGCAATCGGAAACAAGCCCTACCCTTCTCCCTGCAGCGGTCAACCTCATATCTGCATTTGAATGCCTGAGCAATAGCCTGTATTCTGCCCTTGAAGTCAACATCCTGTAAGGCTCTTCTATAGCCGTGCTCACAAGATCATCAAGTAACACCCCGATATAAGCCTGCCGGCGCCCAAGTATCAAAGGTTCTCTTCCCTTAATTTTCATAACTGCATTTACGCCTGCCAAAAGCCCCTGGGCTGCTGCTTCTTCATAACCTGAAGTAGCATTTATCTGGCCTGCAGTGAACAAACCTGATATCCCTTGAACCTCAAAATTAGACAGGATTTGGGACGGAATCAGGTAGTCGTATTCAATGGCATAACCTGGCCTGGTTATCCAGGCATTTTTCATTCCGGGCAAAGTGCGGACCATCTCATACTGAACATCCTCTGGCAAACTGGTAGACAGCCCAAGAATATACACATCTGGGCTTTCCTCAGATTCAACCTCGAAGTACACCTGGTGCCTCTTCCGGTCAGGGAACCTCATAATCTTATCCTCTATAGAAGGGCAGTACCTGGGCCCAACGCCCTTTATGGTACCGTCAAAAAGCGGTGCCTTATCTATGTTGTTTCTTATAATTTCATGAGTCTCTTGGTTAGTGTAGGTGGAATAACAAACGTTTTTGTCCCACGTCCTGGGCACCGACATAAACGAAAACGCAACAGGCTTGTCTATACCCTTTTCGGGAGTGAGCTCATCCCATGCAATGCTGTCTTTATGAATCCTTGGGGACGTACCGGTCTTAAACCGTCCCAGATTGAACCCGAGATCCGCGAGGGAAGCAGAAAGGCCTCTGGCGTTAGGCTCACCCAGAGGCCCTGATTCAACGACTTTATCCCCTATTACAATCCGGCTCTCAAGATATACTCCGGTACACATAATTACAGATGGGGCCCGGATTTCACTTTGGCCTTCAATGCATACCCCACATACTTTGTCACCCTTAACCAGTACTTCGGTGGCCATACCCTGGATAATCTTAATCCCACAATTGCTGATTTGCTGTTTCATGTATCGGGAATAGGCCTTTTTGTCGATTTGAGCTCTCAAGGATTGTACTGCAGGCCCCTTAGATGCATTGAGAAGGCGCATCTCAATGGCAGAATTATCCGCTGCAAGGGCCATTTCGCCGCCCAAGGCGTCGATCTCCGCTACTATCTGCGCTTTTCCAGGGCCGCCAATTGCGGGGTTACAGGGCATACCGGCAATATTTCCCTTATCTAGGGTTACCATAGCAACTTTCATTCCCAGCCTGGCTGAAGCCAAACCTGCCTCACACGCGGCATGGCCGCTGCCGACAACTACAATATCAAAATCCAATACTCTTACCTCACCCCGCCCAAACTCTATTCAACTGATCACAGGACTGTCTCTTCTCAGCAAGTAGGCCTCCACGTGAATAGGCCTGCCTTGACTCTGATTCTTACTTTCCTACGCAAAACCGGGAAAATATCCTGTTCAGGGTCTCTTCACTTACGTGTTTGCCTGTAAGTTCCATAAGCGCCCTGGCAGCCTGTTCTAAGGATAGCACTACAACATCATCTGTCCAACCCTGCCTCAGGTTATCAAGAGCTTCATTAATCCAACCCCAGGCCCGCTCCAAACAATCCACCTGACGGGCAGATCCTGGTGCAAGAACTTCCGGATCCCCAAGGGATGTGAACATCCCCTGGACTTTCTTCTTCAGGCTCTCTATACCGGTACCTGTGACTGATGACACCCTAACGTAGTTGCCGTGGGAAATATTCTCAAGTTCGTCAATGTCCACCTGTTTTTCCCCCAGGTCATCCTTGGTAATAACAGCCAGACAGTGGCGCTCTTGCCACCTTTTTAGCCACTCACGGTCTTCCTCTAAAACGCCCTCTGTATCATCCAAAACATACAGTATGACGTTGGATTCCTGAGCAGCGCTTTTTGCCCTTTCAACCCCCATGGCTTCAACCACTTCTTTGGTCTGGCGCAAACCCGCGGTATCCAGCAAAACTACAGGAAGCCCGTACCATTCTGTCCTCTCCCCCAGGACATCTCTGGTAGTCCCCGGTATGTCAGTTACTATGGCACGTTCCCGGGAAAGCAAAGCATTAAATAAAGATGACTTCCCAACATTTGGACGGCCCACAAGGCAAACTTCGACTCCCCCGGAAAGAGCGAGCCCCAAAGGGGCCCTTTCCAAAACCGACCCGATTTCACCGGACAGTCCTGCCAGCAAGTCCTGTAGACGGCCGTGTTCAGATTCGATATTTTCCGGGAAATCAATAGAACCTTGAATCAACGCCAAAACATCTATTATCAGGGCCTCCCATTTCTCAACCATTGCACCAAGCTCACCTTTGAGCCTGCGGCCTGCCTGGGCAAGGGATACCTCTGAAGCGGAAGTTATTACGTCAAGGACTGCCTCTGCTTCATCAAGGGTAATCCTGCCGTTAAGAAAAGCTCGTTTTGTGAATTCCCCGGGCATGGCCGCCCTTGCTCCAAGCCTGAATGCAATATTCAGCACTTTCTCTGCTACGAGCACCCCACCGTGACACTGGATCTCCACCACATCTTCTCCTGTGTAAGACCTGGGGCCTTTCATAACCAAAACCAGGCCTTCGTCTACAATTCCGTCTGTACCGGTATCGAGAATATCACCCAAAGCCACGGACCAGCTGCCCATAGATTTGACACTTGTACCCTTTCTTAACTTGACCATCTTATCTGCAATAGAAATGGATTGGCCGCCACTCAGCCTCACAATTGCTATACCGCCGGTTCCCATGGGGCTTGCTATGGCACCTATAGTATCGTTTTCTATATCCGTGTAAGAATCAGTATTGCCGCCCATGAACTGTCACCCTCCCTGCCAGGGCTCAAAATGTACGCAGCTTGAATTATACATTCTGAGCTCTAAACACCAAAAGGCCTCCTCCCGGAGGCCTCATTTTTCTTAACCATGTGCTCACTATGGCAAGGCAAACTACCGCTGCCTTGTGTCCCGGCTTCCGCCTTTGCGAGGAGAGATTACCACCCTCCTGAAAGGTTCGTCGCCCTCACTGTGAGTAACAACTCTCCCGTTTTTCTGGAGAGTCATGTGCACAATCCGGCGGTCCCTTGCATCCATAGGCCGTAAGAAACTGCTCCTACCTGTCCTTTCCACTTTTCGTGCCATATTTCTGGCCATGTCTTCGAGTTCTCTTTCCCTTCTCTTTCGGTAGCCACCTACATCCACCGAAATCCTTCTTACTCTTCCGATCCCTTTTGAAGACACGACGTTTGCCAAAAACTCAAGGTGCCTCAAGGTCTGGCCGTGCCTCCCGATCAGGAGGCCGAGGTCAGTGCCGGTTACTTCCAGGGCCCGCACATCTCCCTGATTGTGAACTTCCACTTTGCCGGCTACACCCATGTTGTCAAGTAAACCTGTAATAAACTCGTAGGCTATCTCAGCCTTGTCCTTCTTTGCTGTTACCCTTACCCTTGCATCTCTGCCTCCAAGGATACCCAAAAACCCTCGGGTAGGCTCTTCGATCACATCAACAATAACATCGTCTTTTGAAACCCCAAGCTCTCTGACGGCGCTTTCCACAGCTTCTTCAACAGTACGTGCGGATTTTTCAACACTTCTCACTTAGACCGAGCTCCCTCCCCGGTAGTATCGCCTCTTGGTATTGCCAACCGCTCCAATAAACCTACAAGGTTGGCTGTAATTATGTATATAGACACTGAAGTCGCAAACTTGACCGTAAAATAACCCATAAACGCCAGCATTCCTATCATCATTACATTTTGGCTTTGCCCCTGCTGGGTGCCGGCTCCCATTGAGGGAGACAACCGCATGGCCAGATATGTTGTGCCTATGGTTATGGCTATCACAATTACCCCGTATATTCTACCTTGCTGCATAGCCGGTTCTCCCAGTTTCAATCCTAAAAACACACCCTCTTTCATTGCAGGGTGTGCCTCAAGGGCCCTGATCATGGCCCACAACACCGGTAGTTGGATAAGAGGTAGGATGCAACTTGAAGCGGGGTTGGCCTTATTACGCCTGTAGATATCCATAATTTCAAGATTAAGCCTTTCAGGATCATCTTTATACTTCTTTTGTATTTTCTCAAGTTCCGGCTGAATTATTGCCATCCGCTGGGCTGACCGCCCCTGCATTATGGTAATGGGCAAAATCAGAAGTCGTACAAGAACCGTAAGGCCGATAATTGACAGGCCCCAGCTGCCGGTCAGACCGTACAAGAAGTCTATTACGTGAAGCATCGCATCCATTATGTATGACATCGTTTGAACCTCCTTGGCTCCAACAAGCCATTCTGGGGCACAGGGTCATGACCCCCGGGGGAAAAAGGGTTGCATCGCAGTACCCGCCATATCGCAAGGATAACACCTTTTAGGGGTCCGTGAATTACAACAGCTTGCCGGGCATATTCGGAACAAGTAGGGTAGTACCTGCACGTAGGCCCTTTCAATGGAGATATATATCTTTGGTAACACGATATTGAAAATAGCAACAACCGAGTAAGCATTAAAGCAAATCCATCCTCTTGAGAAGGTCTTCGATCGCATCTGAAATCTCTTGATAAGTACATAACGCCGCCCTTTGCCGTGCAATAAAAACAAACTCGCCCTTTGGTTCAATCGAAGGCAAAATATGCCGGAAACCTTCTTTGATCCGGCGTTTAACACGGTTACGGATATGAGCTTTGCCAAGCCTCCTGGAAACCACAACTCCCAGCCTGGCCGGCAACAAGTCGTTTCGATAATACAGCACCAAACACCTGTTTGCTATCGAACGGCCTTCTTCATATACTTTACGATAGGATGGCGAAGGTATCCTTCCTGATACCACGGAAACTGCCTCACTTTTTGCCCTACATCAGTAATTAAGACACCAAAAGTACCCGATACATACGCTAAACAGCCAACCGTCTCCTACCCCTTGCCCGCCTTCTTGCCACTATTCTTCGTCCGCTCTTCTTTCTCATCCGGACCAGGAAACCATGAGTCTTATGCCTCTTTCTACGCTTTGGTTGATACGTCCGTTTCATCTTCAATTGTTCCTCCCACACGTGCTCTTGAAACTAAGCTCCTATGAATCGAACGAATTATATCTTAGCATCAATAAAAGTGTCAATAAACTCGACTTTTGCAGGTATTTTAAGCATATATCCCCTCTGTTCCGGAGAACCTTAAGGCAACAACCTATCCTCATTTTTCATTGCCACCTTGGACATGCCTTGATATAGTCTTATTGGACCACCTTTGTGGCCTTTGCCGGATTTACCCGGCGCTTTTCAAAACATATCCACATCTGTGGATAACTATGTGCATAACCTGTGAGTTTCTTATACGCTGGAGATGACCATGGGTTTTCCAAAGAAATCGGATTATCGAGAGACACAAATGCCGTCTTGCTAGGGCGGAGCATATTCACTATCGTATACAACCAGGTAGACTGTTGTTTTCTTTTCTCTACCTGGTAACAGGATCGGCAATAGCGTAGTCTGAGTTGTCTAAAGCATCTTACAATTATAGAAATGGTGGTCTTCATAATGAGCAGAAACCTTGAAGAACTCTGGAATGATACGCTTTCTAGGGCTTCATTGAGGTTCTCCAACCCGGGATTTATTCAAAGCTGGCTAAAAGACACCAGGCCCACTGATCTCAAGGGCAATATCCTTACAGTCGCAGTGCCCAGTGAATTCGCAAAAACCTGGATCGAATCCAGGTATAAAGACGAGCTTAGCAGAGCATGGAAGGAAGCCTACGGCAACCGCTCTGAGATAAGATTCACTGTAAAGCAGCCGGAAAAACTTGTACCCGAAACGCTGTTTCCCCAGGAACAGAGTCCTTTGCCGAAAAAGAAACGGCAATCAGATGACCGGCTGTCTCAGGTCAAAAGCCTTAATCCCAGGTATGTGTTTGAGAACTTCATTGTAGGCGCTTCAAATAGATTTGCCCATGCTGCAGCCCTTGCTGTAGCCGAGAGCCCTTCAAAAGCATATAACCCTCTCTTCCTTTATGGAGGGGTGGGACTTGGAAAAACACATCTTATGCAAGCCATAGCTCATCATGTGTTTGCCAATCACCGGGGCCTGAAGATTTCTTACGTCTCTTCAGAGACATTTACAAACGAACTTATTCTTGCCATTCAGGAAGGGAACACCCAGGACTTTAGAAACCGTTACAGGAGTGCAGATATTCTTCTGGTGGATGACATTCAATTTGTTGCAGGCAAAGATGCTACTCAGGAAGAATTCTTCCATACCTTCGATGCCCTTCACCAGGCTTCCAAGCAAATAGTAATCTCTTCAGACAGGCCGCCCAAAGAGATTTCCACTCTTGAAGAACGCCTGAGGCGCGATTTGAATGGGGTATATATGCGATATTCAACCGCCTGATATAGAAACACGCATAGCCATTTGCGAAAAAGGCTGAGTTGGAAGGAAGGCAGGTTCCTCTTGATGTATGCCAGTACATAGCGGAGAGAATACCAACAAATATTCGGGAGCTTGAAGGGGCGCTAATCAGAGTTCTGGCGTTCACGGCATTGCACAAAAAAGAAGTTAATCTACCGGTAACCCAGGAAGTACTTCGTGACCTTCTTCCTGAGAAAAAGGCCGTACCTGTAACCATCGACGCTATACAGGAAGCCGTGGCCAATTACTACAGGATCTCCCTAAGCGATTTTTCAGCAAAAAGGCGGACACGGAACATTGCCTTTCCCAGGCAGGTGGCCATGTACCTCTCCAGAACCCTTACCGATTCTTCGTTGCCTCAAATAGGGCAAAACTTCGGTGGCCGGGATCATACTACTGTCCTTCATGCTTACACAAAGATTGAATCTGAAAAAGAGTCAAACCCCGAGTTCGAGCAGACCTTGGAAGAATTGATTAAGGTTATTAGAGGAGGGTAAAATCTTCCTGTGAAGAATTCTGTGGATGAAGTCTGGATTACCTGTTGAGGAGTTGTGGATAAAATGACCTTTTTTCATCAGTACCTTACTTGTGCACATTCGTCCACATTTCGTCCACAGTGGTTTCCACAGGGCAAAAGTGCATTTTACGTGGGACTGAAGACCGGTGTCAACAAATTCACAGCGCCTATTACTACTACTGGTTTTAACATATACACAATCAATATAGCTAAGGATCTTCTTTTTCGCAAGTAAAACCCAGCTAACAACATAGGGAGGGTTACATATGCATCTGACAATTACAAGACAACATTTGGCTCACTTGGTGCAAACAGCGTCTCGTCCCATTCCTCCCCGAAGCACTCTGCCTTCAATAAAGGGTTGTCTTATTGAAGCTCTTTCTGACAGAGTTGTTTTTTCCGGAACTAATCTGGATTGGGGAGTCCGGGTTTCTGCACCTGCGAAAGTATCTTCTTCAGGCTCTCTTGTAGTATCTTCCAAACTACTTGAAGATATTGTGCGAACATTGTCCCTACCCGAAGTCACTCTTTCTCTTGACGAATCAGCCTGGGCGCTGGTTGTAAAATCGGGAACTTCAGAAATGGTGCTTAATGCTGTGCCTGCTGAAGATTTTCCGAAGTGGCCCGAGCCTTCTGGAGGCGAAAAAATAACTTTGAAAAGGGATACTTTCCGTGAATTGGTAAATGTAGGGGTTACTTCCGCTGTAACCAATCCTGCAAGGCCTTTATGGGGTGCTTGCCTTTTGGATTTACTCGGTGACAAAATTGTACTTGTGAGCACAGACCAATTTGCCCTTTCCCGGGCCCAGGCAGGTACAAGTGTCCCAGAATCCCGTGCCATTGTACCGGCAAATGTACTCCAGGATATTTCCCGCCTAAAGGATACAGAAGACAGTGACGAGATTACCCTTGAGCTTTCCGATAGCCACCTGTATTTTTCCTCGGTTAACCTGTCTTGTTTTACCCGGCTTATCGAGGGGCAATACTATGCCTATCAGCAGGTAATCCCTAAATCTTGTTCATCTAAGGCCACTGTCTCGACAAAAGACCTTTTAAGTGCTGCATCAAGGGCGTCCATTGTGGCCAGTGAAGAAGACAGAGCCATGAGGCTTATAGTTGATAAGAATAACCAAACCCTTACCATCAAGGCCGGTTCACCGGAAAAGGGCAAGATGGAGGAGGTTTTGGCCGCAGAAGCAAGCGGCGAAAGTATAGAAATTTGGGTGCAGCACCGGTATGTACTTCAGGCCCTGGGCAAGATTAACACAGAAGAGACTATGCTGGGGATGACAGGCCAGGTAAGTCCCATGCTCCTTGAACCTGTTGCAAAAGCAGAATCTCCGGAAGATTCTGTATTGTCTACATTTGTGGTTATGCCTATGAGTCCAAAAGGAGCATTCTAACAGGTGTTGTTTTCTTTTGTTTGCCTAAGGAATTTTCGTAACTATCGTCATCTGGAGCTTGAGATACCCCGTGGTGCATCCTTATTTATAGGACTCAATGCCCAGGGGAAGACGAATTTACTTGAAGCTTGTTATTACATATCTTCTTTGAATTCACCTAGATCCGAAAGGGAATCAGACCTGGTTTACTGGGGAGAAGAGTCTTTTCTTCTTGCGGCCAGGCTGGATAATCAGGAAGAGGCCACTACAGTGAAAATTGAGACAGTGGCCATGCCTTCTGTAAGACGCAAAATTCAGATAAATGACAGGTATGCAAGAAGGCAAGATCTCTTAACTCTCTTTCCATGTGTTTATTTTTCCCCTGATGATCTATATATGATTAAGGGAAGCTCGGCACTCAGGCGAAAATTTATAGATTCAATACTCTCACGGCAAGACCCTGTATATGCACGTGAATTATCACGGTACCAGGACACGGTATCAAGACGAAATATGGCACTCAAAAAAGCCGCCTTCGATGTTTCATGGTCGAGAGCCCTGGAAAGCCTTGATGAGCTGTTGGTCAACTGGGGTTCCAGAGTACTTCAAAAACGCCTGCTTCTCATTGAGAAACTGTCCGGTTTTGCCAAAGCGACGTATAACTATATATCTACAGGTGATTGCGACATCAGCTATACTTCTACCATTGGAAATATTCAACCTGGCCTTGAGGATATTAAAGCTCAATTTATGGCTAAACTCGACAAAGTCAGAAAAGAAGAAAGGTTGCGGGGGATAACCCTGATAGGCCCTCATAGAGACGAAATGGTGGTATCGTTTGAGGGCAAGACCTTCAGGTATTTCGGATCCCAGGGGCAGCAAAGAAGCATGGTTTTAACCCTTAAAATGGCTGAAGCCCGGGCACTTGAGGCAACCTTTAAGACTAAACCTGTTTTGCTCCTGGATGATGTTTTATCGGAACTTGACTCAGAGAAGCGGTCAAAAGTACTTTCCCTATGCGACTTTGGCTATCAGGTCTTAATGACTTCCACTCACCTTCCTGAAGATAATGAGTCCAGGTTTTCAGTGTTTGAAGTAAAAGAAGGTGGAGTCCGGCCAATAAGGGATTAGCGTAAAAATGGGCACAGGGGGCAGGTTATGAGAAGTCCGGAACCAGTGGGTACAGTAATACAAAAGACCCTGGGAATAAGGGGGCTTTTACCAAAGGCCAGGCGGTTTCAGGTGTTTTCCCTATGGCCCCGGGTAGTTGGAGATATTGCTCTTAATGCCAGGCCCAGACGCCTTGATGGGGATGTCTTGTATGTATCTACGTCTTCTTCTATGTGGGCTCAGGAACTGAGCATGATGAGACGGAGAATAATCTCCGAAATAAATAAGGGCTTAGGCGGTGACTACATAGGGGATATTCGCTTTTCAGAGCACTTGTGGGGAACAACAGGCAATTTTTGGAGTAATGAGTCAGACAATTTACAGGCCAAAGAATACACAGAGTTTCTAGCTAGAACTGACTTGCTAAGCAAACCCGAATTAGCGAGATTTGAGACATTTTTGGGCGAGGAACATGATGCCAGGCTTTCTTTCACGTTCCAAAAGTTTGCTGTTACAATGGAAAAGCGAAAGAAATATCTTGTGAAAAAAGGTTATGAAAAGTGTTCTACGTGCGGATACATGTACCGGCCGGAACGAAAATGTCCTAACTGCCAGGCCAGGGAAGAATTTTACAGCCACCGCCGGATAATTTCTATCCTTGAAAAACACCCTGAAATGTCGAGTGTTACTCTATCTGTAAGCACCGGGATAAGTGAAAAGGCTCAGCTTGAAAGGGCGAGGGAAGAACTTGATGCGAGATGGTACCGTGTTGCGCAAAATGCTTTCTTCAGGGCGGGTTCTGGGAAGTTGGCCAGGCATGAGAAGGCCCAATTACGGGATGTAGTAATGAAACTGGCAATGTTGCGCACAGGAAAACCTGAACATGAGTTAACCCCTCAGGATATCAATAAGGCTGTGGGAAAACGGTTTTCCTTTGTGTTTGAAGAAAAAAGGGGAAGAAGGCAGGCTGTTTTTCTGCCTGGGAAGAAATATAAGGGCTTGTAATCGCCTTTTTCGAACATAGATTCGCCACACAAACTATGCTAACATCTAATTGTGAGGTGGTTTTATTTTGAAAGATATTGAAGACAGCAGACAATTATATACTGCCCAGCAGATTCAGGTGCTTGAAGGACTTGAACCTGTTCGCAAAAGGCCCGGGATGTATATTGGTTCAACATCTGAAAGAGGGCTTCACCATATACTATTTGAGGTTGTGGACAACAGTGTAGATGAGTCTCTTAACGGCTTTTGTGACAAGATTGAGGTTATTCTAAAGGCTGACGGATCTGCATCGTGTGAAGACAACGGGCGGGGCATACCTGTAGGCATTCATCCCAAACTTGGCATTTCCGCTGTAGAAGTAGCTCTTACCAAACTGCATGCCGGATCGAAATTTGGAACAGGAGGCTACAAGGTTTCCGGAGGCCTCCACGGTGTAGGTGTATCAGTGGTGAATGCGCTTTCCAGTTGGCTTGAGGTCACTGTGCGGCAAGACGGCGGCGAGTTTTATGTCAAGTTTGAACGGGGCAAGACGGTAGTGCCTCTAAAGCGTGTGGGCAATACACGCAAGACAGGAACATATGTAGGATTCATGCCGGATTCTGAGATCTTCGACACTACTGACTTCGACTTCGATACAGTGGCTCAGCGCCTCAGAGAACTTGCCTACCTAAACAGCGGGTTGGAAATGAACCTTTACGACGAAAGAACCGGCAGGCGGGTTCAATACAAGTTTGACGGCGGCCTTGTTGAGTTTGTAAAGGCGTTGAACAAGAACAAGGATATTTTGCATCCGAAACCTGTTTACGGAAAGGCTTCGAGAGAAGATATAGAACTCGAATTTGCTTTTCAATACAACGACAGTTACATCGAAAATGTACAGTCTTTTGCCAATACAATTAGAACTCAAGAAGGCGGAACCCATGAATCCGGATTCAAGACAGCCCTTACCAGAATCCTGAATGAGCTCGCCAGAAAGGCCGGGGTTCTGAAAGAAAACGATTCCAATCTCAGCGGTGAAGACATTCGCGAAGGGATAGTAGCGGTCCTCCACGTGAAAATTAGAGATCCCCAGTTTGAAGGCCAGACAAAGACAAAGCTGGGAAACTCTGAGGTTGCAGGGGCAGTCCAAACCCTGGTAACAGAAATTTTAACTGAGTTTTTCGACCACAATCCCAACCTTGCAAAGACAATTGCCCAGAAAGCTGTCGTAGCTGCCAGAGCCAGAGAGGCTGCCAGGCAGGCCAGAGAGCTTACAAAACGCAAAGGCGCCCTTGATATTACCTCATTACCGGGTAAGCTTACTGACTGTACATCCAGGGACCCGGCTGAATGTGAATTGTTTCTGGTTGAGGGTGACTCTGCAGGAGGCTCGGCGAAACAGGCCAGGGACCGGCGTTTTCAAGCGATTTTGCCTCTTAGGGGAAAAATACTGAACGTAGAAAAGGCAAGGCCTGACAGGGCTCTTGGCCAGGAAGAAATCAGGTCTCTTATAACTGCAATCGGGACAGGATTCAGCGAGGATTTCGATATTACCAAAGCCAGGTACCACCGGACTATTATTATGACTGACGCTGATGTAGACGGGAGCCATATACGAACTTTGCTCTTAACGTTCTTTTTCAGGTACATGCCGGGAATTATCGAAGAAGGTTATCTTTACATTGCAGAACCGCCCCTTTACCTTGTGAAGAGGGGAAGATCAGAAGTTTACCTGTACTCAGATGAGGAGCTTGAGGAGCATCTATCTAAGCTCAGAGGAGCTAACTACAGTATTCAAAGGTACAAAGGGTTAGGTGAAATGGATGCCCACCAGTTGTGGGAAACAACCATGGATCCTGAGACACGAACCCTGAGAAAGGTCAAGATTGTAGATGCCATGATAGCTGACGAGATATTCACAATTCTTATGGGCAGCAAGGTAGAGCCACGGCGCCAGTTTATCGAAGAAAACGCTCACCTTGTCAAAAATCTTGACACCATAGGATAGGGAAAGGGGCTTTACGCATGACAGATATCGCTCGGAGACTGGTATCAACGCCTATAGAAGAAGAGATGAAGCGGTCATATATCGACTACTCCATGAGTGTGATTGTTTCCCGTGCCCTCCCAGATGTGCGTGACGGCCTGAAACCTGTTCAGCGAAGAATCATCTACTCTATGGATGAGTTAGGGGTAAGGCATGACAAACCCCACAAGAAATCGGCCAGGCTTGTTGGTGAAGCCATGGGAAAGTACCATCCCCACGGCGACTCGGCAATATATGATGCCCTGGTAAGAATGGCCCAGCCATTTAATATGAGGTATCCCCTTGTTGACGGGCATGGAAACTTCGGGTCAGTAGACGGAGACTCGCCGGCGGCCATGAGGTACACAGAGGCCAGGCTAACTGCTATTGCAGAGGAACTCCTTGTAGATCTGGATAAAGAAACAGTGGACTTTGTCCCGAACTTCGATGACAGCCTCAAGGAACCGGCAGTCTTGCCTTCGAGAATTCCTAATCTCATGATTAACGGGTCCGCGGGGATCGCTGTAGGTATGGCCACAAATATCCCGCCCCATAACCTTGGGGAGACTGTGGATGCCTTAATCGCACTTATAGACAATCCTGATCTTGGCCCTTTGGACCTTATGCAGTATATAAAAGGCCCTGACTTTCCTACTGGGGGACTAATAGTTGGGCTGGACCCTGTGAAATCTTTGTACACCACAGGCAGGGGAGTAATGAAACTCAGGGCCAAAACCAGAATTGAGAAAGACAAGAAAAACGGAAAGCACTGGATTGTGGTTGATGAGCTTCCTTACCAGGTAAACAAAGCCCGGCTCATTGAAAATATTGCACGCCTCGTAAGGGAAAAAAGGGTTCAGGGTATAACAGACCTGAGAGATGAAAGCGATAAGAGCGGCCTTAGGGTTGTCATTGAAGTGCGAAAAGATGTAGAAGCCAGGGTGGTTCTAAACCAGCTCTTCAAGCATACGACCCTTGAAACAAGTTTTGGGGGCATAATGCTTGCCCTGGTTAACGGCCGGCCTGAAGTGCTTGATCTCAAGGGGATGCTTTCACATTACATTTCCCACAGGGAAGAAGTTGTCACCAGAAGAACCAGGTACGAACTGAGAAAAGCTGAGGAAAGAGCCCATATTCTTGCGGGCCTGGAAATTGCCCTTGCCAATCTTGATGAAGTAATTGCCATAATCAGAAGTTCACGGAATGGGGAAGAGGCCCGTCGAAGGCTTATTGAAAGGTTTCTTCTTGACGAGATTCAAGCCAAAGCAATTTTGGATATGAGGCTTGAACGTCTTACCAGCCTCGAAAGAGAGAAAATCATTGAAGAACGCAGGGCTTTGCTGAAAGAAATAGAGTATTTTAAGGCGGTTCTTGCTTCAGAGAAGATGATCCTTGGCATAGTTAAAAAGGAATTGGAGGATGTGAAGAACCGTTACGCGGAAGCGCGCCGTACCCGCATCCAGGCAAAGGCTGAGGATATTTCAGAAGAGGAGCTCATAATCGAGCAAGAAGTGTCTGTGATCCTAACGGGCATGGGATATATAAAAAGAATGCCTCTTAATGCATACCGGAGCCAGAGAAGGGGAGGGCTGGGCGCTACAGCCATGCAAACCCGGGACGAAGACTGGGTAGACAAGGTTGTATCTACTACCACCCGTGAATCATTGATGCTCTTTACTTCCCACGGAAAGGCTTATTGGCTCAGAGTGTTTGAAATACCTGAAGCCGGAAAGCAGGCCAAAGGGTACCTTATATCCAGGCTCATAGCCCTGGATAAGGGTGAAAGGGTTACTGCACTTATTCCTGTTCCGGAAAACCCGGAGACTGCCGGAGACTTGTTCTTTGTCACCAGGCAGGGAATGTGCAAGAGAACTCCCTTTTCTGAGTATATGACCCGAAGAAAAACAGGGCTAAGGGCCATAAATCTTCGCGCAGGGGATTCATTGATTCTAACGCGCCTTGCACAAGACGGTGATGAAGTGCTCATTGCTACCTCTTTTGGTAAGGCCCTTAGAATGAAAGTAGATGATGTCAGGCCTATGGGCAGGACTGCTACCGGTGTTATAGGAATCAGACTTGTCAAAGGAGACTACGTTATCGGGTCTGATCCGGTTACGCCGGATTCAAAAGTCTTACTGGTGAGTGAATATGGATATGGCAAAATCACCAAAGTAAGCGGTTTCCCTCTCCAGGGACGGGGGGGAAGGGGAGTAATAGCACTCAGGGTTTCAGACAAGAGCGGGCCCCTGGCTATCATGCGACTGGTTTCGCCCCAGGATGAAGAGGCATTGCTCATCACAGCCGAGGGAGTGGCAATAAGGATTGACCTATCTGAGGTCAAAGTTGCCCGCAGGACGACTCTGGGTGTAAGGCTGATGAAAATCGAGCCTACTGATAGGCTATCGGCATGCAGTATCCTCGAGGGAGAATGACATACCGGTGGGTTTTCAGATTCTTGATCATGTAGCAGATGTAAGATTAAGGGCGTGGGGGACTTGTATTCAGGAAACATTTGTTCAAGTCACCAAAGGCATGTGGTTTTTGATCTTTGGAGAAAGCAAGATCCCCGCCCTTGACCAATGGCTTGTTGAAGTAAACGGCATAGACCTGGAAGATCTCTTAATCGGCTTTCTAAATGAACAGCTGGCACTTTTCGATATTGAAGGCCTGGCGGTTTCCGGTATAAAGGAGATCAGCATTGAAGCAAGCCCTGATGGCGACGAATTTCGTCTAACATCAGTTGTGTGTGGGTCTCATGTCTCCCGGCTGGACGTAAAACCCGATCTACAAGTTAAAGCCGCCACTTTTCACGACTTAGAGCTAACTCCCACCGAGGCCTGGGTTACTTTCGACGTCTAAAACAGCAATGTTTGAAAAGCCGAGGTTACCAGACTGACGGCAAAACTACTGAAGGGAGTGTCATCTGATGGCTATAGAGCTAAAAGAGGTTTCGGGGCAAAGGTGCCATTGGATTATGCCTAGAAGGAATGGTATGAAAGTAGACGGTATTGTTTTTGGGACAAGAGATATTATTCGGGATCTTGAAGGAACCAAGGCTCTGGAACAGGTAAGAAACGTTGCGTATCTGCCCGGGATATTGCAGGCATCCATGGCAATGCCTGATATTCATGAAGGGTACGGGTTTCCCATAGGCGGAGTTGCAGCAACTGACCTTGATAATGGCGTTATCAGCCCGGGTGGAATTGGATACGACATCAATTGTGGTGTCAGACTCATGGTTTCTAACCTGAGCCGGGGTGACGCAGAAAAGCATATGGAAAAGCTTGTGGAGACTCTGTTTTCCAGAATTCCTTCAGGGGTAGGGAGAGAAGGCACTATAAGGCTTTCTAAGAGGGAATTGGAAGATGTTTTGACCCAGGGGGCAAAATGGGCGGTTTCCAAAGGCTACGGTTGGAATGGAGATTTGAAGCATTCTGAAGAGCAAGGAGCCATGGACGGAGCGGACCCGGGGAATGTATCTGAGCGGGCCTTTAAGCGAGGCCAGGGTGGCTTGGGGACCTTGGGTTCCGGCAACCATTTCATTGAAGTGAGTTTCGTAGAGCAGATTTTTGATGAAAAGTTGGCAGAGGCTTACGGGCTTTTCCCGGATCAGGTTGTTTTCTGGGTCCATTCAGGGTCAAGAGGCCTGGGCCACCAGGTATGCACAGACTACCTGCAAGTTATGAGGAGGGCGGTTTCCAAGTATGGTATCTCTTTGCCCGACAGACAATTAGACTGTGCCCCAACTATGTCTGATGAAGGTAAGCACTACTTTTCGGCAATGGCCTCCGCAGCTAACTATGCATGGGCAAATAGGCAGGTTTTAGCCCATTACGTGAGGGAATCAGCAGGGAAGGTTTTTGGAAAGAGTCCTGAGAGCCTGGGGATGCACTTGCTTTATGATGTGGCTCACAACATTGGGAAACTGGAAGTGCATGATGTAGGCGGAACAACAAAGAAAGTGCTTGTACACAGGAAAGGAGCAACCCGTGCATTCGGGCCCGGGCATAAAGATGTGCCTGAACGGTACAGGCACGTTGGCCAGCCTGTTTTGATACCAGGTGATATGGGAACAGGCTCATATATTCTCAGCGGAACCGAAAGAGCCATGGCTCTCTCATTTGGATCTGCATGTCATGGAGCAGGAAGAGCCCTTTCCAGGACACAAGCCAGGAGGGCTATTACGGTCAAAGACCTCAAGGATCAACTGGCCAGTTACGGAGTATATGTTCAATCTGCTACCACAAAGGGCCTTGTTGAAGAAGCTCCCGGGGCTTACAAGGATGTAGGCGCGGTGGTAGAAGCCACTGCTCAAGCAGGGCTCGCCAGAAAGGTTGCCAGAGTCCGGCCTATGGGAGTGATAAAAGGGTAGGCGTAGCAAGGCACCCTTGAGCAAAAGGCGGCGCAAAAGCCCTTTGGCAGGTTTGAAGTCAATATAGATAGAATTGGTTAACAGGTTATATCGATAATATAAATAGCCATCTGCAGCCAATACCAGAAGGGGGAAGCAGGGTATGATCGATACTGACAGGAAGGCCGAGATCGCGGTAATCGGGGGAACCGGTTTTTATTCGTTTTTGGATGATGTAGAAGAGATAAAACTCAACACTCCATATGGTTTTACGTCTGATCTGATTTCCCTTGGGTCCCTTTCAGGGAAGAAGATCGCTTTCTTGCCCAGGCACGGAAAACAGCACCAGTACCCACCTCACATGGTGAATTACAGGGCCAATTTGTGGGCCCTTAAGCAGCTGGGTGTGTCAAGGGTACTGGGCCCCTGCGCAGTGGGCAGCCTTCAGCCTGATGTTCACCCGGGAGACTTTGTGTTTTGCGATCAATTTGTGGATAGGACTACCGGAAGAAAAGATACGTTTTTCGACGGGCCAAAGACAGTCCACCTGAGTTCAGCGGATCCTTATTGCCGGGAATTACGTGGCATCGGAATAAAGGCAGCCAGGGAGCTTGGTTTGCGTTACCACCAGGATGGGGCCATGGTGGTAATTCAGGGGCCGAGATTCTCCACCAGGGCAGAGTCCAAATGGTTTTCGTCAATGGGGTGGAAGGTAATCAACATGACCGGTTACCCTGAGGTTATTCTGGCACGGGAATTGGGCATGTGTTACCTGAATGTGTCGCTTATAACCGACTACGACGTTGGCCTTGAAGGAAGGGCGGACATTAAGCCTGTAACCGCTGGGGAAGTGACCCGAGTTTTTATGGAACACAATGAACTGCTCAAAAAACTTATTGCGCGGATCATTGAGGCTACTCCGGTTGAGTGCCATTGTTCATGTCATGAAGAGCTCGAAAGAGTATTATCTTAAGAGGTGGCACAAGCATGATACCGGCTATCAAGTGGGATAAAGGAGTTTTGTCCTTATTGGACCAGAGGCTTTTGCCTGAACAGATCAAATATGTTGATTGTTTTGGCTACAAGGAAACGGCAAAAGCCATAAAGGATATGGTGGTACGGGGAGCCCCGGCCATAGGTATAGCCGGAGGTTACGGTGTTGCCATGGCTGCTGAAGAGGCCTTGAGGGTGTTTGGTTCTTGCCTGGGGAATGACTGTCTTCTTACCGGAGCCGGGGAGTTTTTGAGACAGGCTGCTGATTGCCTGGCTTCGGCCAGGCCCACCGCAGTGAATTTGCCCTGGGCTGTGAACCGGGTGCTTGAAAAGGCCTTGTTTTCGCTGAAAAGCAAAGGAATATCCCAGGCAGTGGAAATTGCTAAGGCAGAGGCCAGGGCCATAGAACTGGAAGACATAGAGATTAACCATAGGATAGGCTGTAATGGATCTGCCCTCATTAAGCCAGGTTCCAGTGTTTTGACCCACTGTAACGCAGGGGCTCTTGCTACAGGTGGTTGGGGCACCGCCCTAGGGGTTATACGCCAGGCATGGTCTGAGGGTAAAATTTCAATGGTTTATGCAGATGAGACCCGGCCGTTTCTTCAAGGAGCCAGACTTACTGCGTGGGAACTTAAGCAAGATAGTATTGATGTGACTTTGCTGGTGGACAGTGCTGCAGGGCACCTTATATCCCTGGGTAAGGTTGACGCAGTCATAGTTGGTGCCGATAGAATCGCGGCAAACGGAGATGTTGCCAACAAAATAGGCACTTATACTCTGGCTTGTCTGTGCAAGGAACACAGTATTCCATTTTACGTTGCTGCACCGTCTTCCACCTTTGACCTGAGTTTGGAATCCGGCCGGGAGATACCGGTTGAGGAGCGAGATGAACGCGAGGTTCTTGAATTCCTTGGCAGGGCAGTAGCACCTGAAGGGGTAAGAGCTTTCAATCCGTCTTTTGACGTGACACCAGGGGAAATGATTTCAGCCATAATTACTGAAACAGGTGTTGTATTTCCTCCACTAGAGGAAAATGTTTTAAGAGTGGTATCTTGTACCCGTGAGTAAAGGCCACGGGCCAATATGATGCACCGGGTATATGACCGTGCACATCGGAGGAAGAGACTATGAAACCTACAAGAAGATTTATTGATTCAGGCTGGCGCTTAACAATCCCGAAACCTATGCGCCAGAGTTTGGGGTGGACCGAAAACACGGTGGTATGTCTTCATTGGGATGGCTTTGAGATTACAATCAGGGCTCCCCATGTAGGTTGCGGTAAGTGCCCGGATATAAGTCGCGTAGGTGCTCTTGGGAAGATTGTGCTTCCACCCCGGGTCAGAGAGGAAGCAGGTCTGTACCCTGGGCAGATTCTCACATTAGCCACACAAAATGACGAAGTTATCGTATCTGCTGATGATAGGCAGGTCCGGTGCAGTGCGTGTGGTTCCGAGTTTGATGTCAGGGCAGTTCTTCCAAAAGTATATTTATGTACCAGATGCCGGGACGCACTTCAATCTGCAGCGGGCAAAACCAGGCAAGCATAGAAAGGCGCAGCATGTGGCAACGGGTCCCACGGTAAAAAATCAATGAGGCATGGCCGAAGGTTTTGGCAAGTTAATCCTTATGGGGTGGTATGTCTTATGGAAAGGGGAAAACCAGAGAAACATCATGTACGTACTCTTACTACCGGATGGCGATTTACTGTTCCTGCCCAGGTAAGAAAAACACTGGGCTGGGATCAGGGTACTGCTTTAAGGGCCACTGCCACCAATGATCGCCTGGTGCTGTCCAGGTTGGAAGATGTACCTCTACAGGCATCCGGTGATACCGGAGACAATGACGCCATAATTTGCCACCTCGGGTCTGGTGGGAAGATAGTGGTACCTGTTGAGGTAAGGGAAAAAGTTGGGTGGCAAATAGGTGAAAGGCTTTCGGTCAGAAATGAACCGGAAGGGATAGTGATATCGGCCTGCTGTCAGAAAAATCGCTGCCGTTCGTGTGGAAGCCTCCATAATGTAACCGAAGTCATTAAGAATCTTTATTTGTGTTCAGATTGCTGGAGCAAATACTTGCTGGAGAACTAGTTCTTGCGCAAGGATTGGTTGCAGGATATAATTAGTCTACGAAGAGCGAGAGTAGTTTAGTGGTAGAACATCGGCTTCCCAAGCCGAGGGCCGCGGGTTCGAATCCCGTCTCTCGCTCCAAATTTTTAGAGCCGGCGTAGCTCAAGGGCAGAGCAACGGTTTCGTAAACCGTAGGTTAAGGGTTCGATTCCCTTCGCCGGCTCCATGTGATCACACTCAGAATTCACCTGACAGACTCTTGAAATTACTGCTCCTTACTTATATGGTTTGGCATGGCCCTGTAACTCAAAACATGCATTACTTTACACGTGTCGCAATACCATTCCAGGGCGTTTTCCCGTATGGCGGCCTTCTTCAACCACAGGAGTACCATTTACCAAAACCCAGTAGACCCCGACAGCATACTGGTGAGGCTCTAAGAATGTGGCCTTATCCAGTATTTCGCTATCATCAAACAATACCAGGTCAGCCCGCATGCCTTCGCGCAAAATGCCTCGATCCTGGAGTCCCAGGCGCATGGCAGGAAGGGATGTCATTTTTCTTATGGCTTCTTCCAACCGGAGAACGTTTTTCTCCCGGACGTATGTTGCAAGGATTCTGGCAAAAGTTCCGTAATTCCTTGGATGGGGTTGTCCTGTGGCTGTCTCGACATTAAGGCAACTTCCATCAGAACCTACCATAACCCAGGGTTGTTTCATTACTTCGCTAACGTCTTCCTCGCACATGGCGAAATTGACGATCCGAACACTGCCGCCGTTACGTCCAAGAAGATCAAGACATGCGTCTTCAGGTGAAATGTTCAGGCTTTCGGCAATTTCCTGTACACTCTTGCCTATGAACTTCATGTCATCTTCGTTTTCCAAATCAGCTATGACCAGGTTTGGCCATGACCGGTCTGATATTGCTTCGATAATCTTTTCGCGATCAGAAGGATCTTTGAACCTCTTCAAGCCTTCCTCTCTGCCTCCGCCCCATACCCCTGAGGGCAGTGCAGAACTAAGGTCAGTTGACGAAGCAGTATATGGGTACTGGTCCGCTGTAATATCCAGGCCCTTTTCACGGGCCTCTTCGATCAAGGCTATGGCCTTTATGACTTTGCCCCAGTTGCGTTTTTCCTTGACTTTGAAATGGGAAACCTGAACCGGGATATCTGCCTCAAAGCCGATTTTTATGGCTTCTTCTATGGCCTCGATGAGATCATCTTCTTCATTTCTTATATGGGTAAAGTAGATACCTTTATGGCCTGCAACTACTTTGGCCAGCTCAATGACTTCATTTGTATCTGAGTATGTTCCGGGGACATAGATTAATCCTGTTGAGATGCCAAAGGCTCCCTGTTCCATGGCGTCTGATACCAGTTTCTTCATAAGAGTGAGTTCCTCAGGCGAAGGAAGGCGATTATCTGAACCCATAACCTGCTTTCTGACAGAGCCGTGGCCGACCAGGGGCACAACGTTAATACTGACCCCTTGATCCTCGAGGACTTTCAAATATGAGGCCATGTCAGCCCAATCCGGAGAGTCAGGACACTTGTCTGTATCATCTGCATCTGGCCTATACCCCAAACGTCTCGGAGCAGCCGATGAACCGCACTGCCCTATAACCTCCAGAGTAACCCCCTGCATGATCTTACTGTCAGCAGTTGGATTAGTTACTAAAACCGGGTCTGAGTGGGAGTGGGCGTCTATGAACCCCGGAGACAAATACTTGCCGTCTGCATCTATGGTTTTCCTGGCTTCTTCAGTAATGTCACCGACTTTGGCAATATATCCGTCTTTAATGGCTACATCTGCCCGAAACCACGGGGCTCCGGTTCCGTCAAAGACCCTTGCGTTCTTGATGACCAAATCAAACAAACGATCTCCTCCCTTAAATTTAGTACATTAGCCTGCGCCGACTGAAATTATTACTTTACTTTCAGATACACTGTATATTTCGTCATTGCAACTAATATTTCCTCCCGGCATGGAGCAATCCCACGAGAAACCGGCAAGGCCCTTATCGCACATACCCGATGGAACAAGCAACCACACGTACAATCCAATTTCCTTGACTCTAAAGGGCTAGTTTGTTAACGTATTTACGATAAGGTAGTCCGCGAACTTTTTCGTTTAAGTTCACAATGAATTCACCTTTCGGAGGAGGAAGGGCTCGTGACAAAGCTTTTAGAAATTCGCTGGCATGCAAGGGGCGGACAAGGGGCCAAGACCGCTTCAACTCTACTTGCCGAATCAGCCATGGGTGCCGGCAAATTTGTCCAGGGGTTTCCAGAGTACGGTCCCGAACGCATGGGTGCACCGATCCGGGCTTATAACCGGATAGGCGACGAGCCCATAACGATTCATTCAAACGTTGAGAACCCGGACGTAGTAATGGTACTTGATCCGTCACTTATAGGGCCGGTCAACGTCACAGAGGGATTGGGGCCGGATGGGATTATTATTATTAACACAACTTTATCACCGGAAGAAGCCAAACAGAAACTGGGGGCTGGCAATGTTAAGGTTGCCACAATAGACGCAAGCGGAATATCTGTTGACTGCATAGGCCGGGATATTCCAAATACTCCCATGATGGGAGCGCTTCTCAAATTGGTCGAGGTACTTCCCTTCGATTATTTCCTGGAAAGAATGAAAGAAGATCTTTCAAGGAAGTTTGCAGGGCGGGAAAAAATTGTCGAGGGCAATATCGACGCTATGCGCCGTGCCTTCGAGGAGGTGAAGTTGGCATGACCAATCTAAAAGGGTACAAGGAAATCCCTATTGGCGGGATTATAACCGAAGCCGGTAATTCTGCCGGTTATAAGACCGGGGACTGGAGAAGCTCCAGGCCCGTTTGGACTCAAGAAGGATGTGTTCACTGCCTCATGTGCTGGGTTTTCTGTCCGGACAATGCCATTTTTGTAAAAGACGGTAAGATGGTTGGTATCGATTACGACCACTGCAAGGGCTGCGGAATCTGTGCCCGGGAGTGCCCGAGGAAAGAAAAAGCCCTGCATATGGTGAACGAATCATAACAGGGCAAATGCTTTTAAGAAGGGGGCATAAAAGTGGCTGGTGAACAAAAAAGAGTAGCTATGACCGGTAACGAGGCAATGGCCAATGGCATGCGTCAGATCGATCCTGACGTTGTTGCCGCTTATCCTATCACGCCTCAAACCGATATTGTACAGTTTTTCTCGACATTCGCTGCAAACGGTGCAGTCAAAACAGAGATGGTTACCGTAGAGAGTGAGCATTCGGCCATGTCTGCTACTATCGGAGCTTCTGCAGCAGGTGCAAGGGCCATGACGGCTACATCATCCCAGGGCCTTGCCCTGATGTGGGAAATGCTTCACATTGCATCCGGATACAGGCTCCCAATAGTCATGCCCATGGTCAACAGGGCACTTTCAGGGCCTATTAACATTCACTGTGATCATTCAGATAGCATGGGAGCTTTGACTACAGGATGGCTTCAGATTTATTCCGAGAGTGCTCAAGAAGCTTACGACAATCTTATACAAGCTGTAAGAATTGCTGAACACCCTGATGTTTTGCTGCCGACTATGGTTTGCCAGGATGGTTTTATTACAAGCCATGGAATTGAAAATTTGTACCTTTTGCCTGATGACGTAGTCAAGAAGTTCGTCGGTGAATACAAGCCTGAAAACTATGTCCTTAATCTTGACAATCCAATTACTGTTGGGCCTTTGCAGGTGCAAGACTACTACACCGAGACCAAAGCTCAGCAATCTCATGCAATGGCTGCTTCAAAGAAAGTAATTCTTGAAGTTGCCGAAGAATATGCAAAGATTTCCGGGCGCAAATATGGCCTTTTCGAGGCCTACAAGACGGATGACGCCGAAAGAGTAATCGTTGTGCTCAATTCAACTGCCGGTACGGCCAAGGCTGTTGTAGATAATTTGAGGGCACAGGGAGAGAAAGTAGGGCTTCTAAAGCCTAGAGTACTCCGGCCGTTCCCTGGAGACGAACTGGTAGATGCCCTGTCTTCAGCAAAGGCAGTGGCGGTTATGGATAGAGCCGAAACATTCTCAACAAGGGGCGGACAGGTGTTCACAGAGATTCGTGCTGCTTTCTATGAATCTTCTAAGCGTCCGCTTATGAGAAATTACATCTTTGGTCTGGGTGGAAGAGACACCACAACCCGGGAAATCCAGAGGGTGTTTAAAGACCTTAGGACGGATCTTGAACGAGGCCGGGTTGAAAAACTCGTTACGCATCTGGACGTCAGAGAATAGGAGGGGTTATTGTGGCTACTTTAAAAGAACTCTCTAGCGTTCCGGAAGTGCTTGCCCCGGGCCACCGGATGTGTGCCGGATGTGGTGCTCCAGTCGTGGTCAGGCAGATTTTGCGGGGAGCCAAGTCACCGGTAGTGGTAGGCAGCGCAACAGGATGCCTTGAAGTCTCCACTACTATTTACCCGTATACTTCCTGGAACAGCCCGTTTATTCATACAGCATTTGAAAATGCTGCGGCAAGCCTTTCCGGGGTTGAAGCAGCATACCGGTCTTTAAAGCGCCAGGGGAAAGTAACAGACGATATGAAGTTCGTGTGTTTCGGCGGAGACGGAGGCACCTACGACATCGGTTTGCAGAGCCTGTCAGGGGCTATGGAACGTGGCCATGACATGGTTTATGTTTGCTACGACAATGGGGCTTACATGAACACAGGAATTCAGCGTTCTTCTGCAACACCTATGGGTGCAGACACTACAACAACTCCGGTGGGAAAGACTCAACCTGGAAAGACTGATCGGCGGAAAGACCTTACCAAGATCATGATGGCCCACGAGATTCCCTATGTGGCCCAGGTTTCTCCTTCACACTGGAATGATCTTTATCAAAAGAGCGAGAAGGCTTTTGCAGCTAAGGGATCTGCCTTTATTAACGCTCTTGCTCCATGCCCCAGAGGCTGGCGTTACAGCAATGAAGACACAATTGAAATGTGCAAGCTGGCTGTAGACACTTGCTTCTGGCCTCTTTATGAGGCAGTTGACGGCAAGGTTCGGGTAACTTATAAACCCAGGAACAAGAAGCCTGTGGTAGAATTCCTCAAGGCTCAGGGTAGATTCCGCCATTTGTTCAAGCCTGAAAACGAAGCAATTTTGGAGCAAATTCAGGCTGAGGTTGATAGGAAATGGGAAGAGCTCTTGGCGTTGGAGCAGATAGGAAATGAATCAGCTGAGTAATATTTAGTTTAAGCAGGCCGGATTCAGATTCTGGCTGTGAAACGGGATTTTGCAGGGTGCAGGCAGTACCTGCACCGGATTTACTGCAACGTGAAGGTTCGTGTTATAATATCTACGGCAATAGTAAGGGCGGGTATGTTGTCCCGCCCTTTTTGAACAGTCTAATCCGAGAGAAGTTTGCATGAATACGAGGTGTTGTCGGGTGGCCGAGTTACGCGTAAGATTTGCTCCTTCTCCTACCGGGTATCTACATATTGGAGGGGCCCGGACTGCTCTTTTCAATTATCTTTATGCAAAGCATAATGGGGGCAAATTCGTTCTACGTATAGAAGATACAGATACTGAAAGGACTATTGAAGATTCTGCCGAGAAAATGATGCAAAGTTTTAGGTGGCTCGGGCTAAAGTGGGACGAAGGGCCCATAGCCGGAGGGCCTGCAGGCCCTTACCAGCAGTCTGAACGCCAGGAGCTTTACCGTAAGTACGCCACAATCCTCCTGGATAAAGGCCATGCATACTGGTGTTATTGCACTCCTGAGGAACTCGCGGCAGAAAGACAAAACGCCAGAGCAGAGAAGAAGGCCCCCAGATATAGCGGCAGGTGCAGGAATCTTACTTCTGAGCAGCGGGAAGAGTTGGAACAGGAAGGGCGCAAGTGTGCTATTAGGTTCAAAACCCCCGACCAGGGCAATACCGTGGTTAACGACCTTATGCACGGAGAAGTCTCATTTAAGAACGACGAAATTGCTGACTTTATTATAGTGAAGTCAGATGGGCTGCCTACATACAATTTTGCCTGTGTTATCGACGATTGGCTTATGGGAATAACCCATGTCTTTAGGGCCGACGAGCATCTTTCTAATACGCCGAGACAGATGATGATTTACCGGGCTTTGTCTGCACCAATGCCAAAGTTTGGGCATTTCCCCATGATCCTTGCGCCTGATAGGTCTAAGCTGTCTAAAAGGCATGGAGCTCAGACTGTTGAAGAATTCAGGGATAAGGGCTATTTGCCGGAAGCAATTGTGAACTATATAGCTCTTCTGGGATGGACTCCTTCAGATGCTACCAGGGAAATTATGACTCTTGAGGAAATGGCCGACGAATTTGACCTATCCCGGGTTTCGGCTACTGCTGCAGTGTATGATGTCCAAAAGCTTACATGGATGAACGGGCAGTATATCAAAGGGCTAAATCCTGATGAATTAGTACAAAGGTATATCCCCTTTGCAGTGGCAGCGGGCCTTGGCAGCAGGGAAGAGCTAGCCGGAAAGAAAGATTGGCTGAAGAAAGTAGTAGTTTCATTGCAGGAAAGGGCAAAGACTTTAGAAGAATTGGCTGAGGCTTCAGCGTTTTATTTCAGGCTTCCCTGTACCTATGACGAAAAGGGTGTCAGGAAGTTTTTTCTTAAACCAAATGTTGCAGAGCTCCTTGAAAAGGGTGCAGAAGTACTCTCGAGGGTATCTGATTGGAATTTAGAGTCTTGTGAGAAGGTTTACAGAGACCTTATCGAAAAGGAAGGCATTAAGGGCGGTGTTTTGATTCATCCCACAAGGTTGGCCCTTAGCGGGAAAACAGTGGGCCCTGGGTTGTTTGATTTAATGTATGTACTCGGAAAGGACGAGACGATGTCCAGGCTTCATGCTGCAGTCCGGTTCATCAGAGGTTTGCAGGGTTAGGGCACTGCAGCAAAACTTGGCTATCGGGAATTCATATAAGAGGGCGATTACGTGTTACCTGCAAAACAGATGAGCCCGATGGATGACAGTTGACCCATAATACAAGGAGGCGATTACCCGATGGATGTTATCGAGGCCATAAGGAAAAGGCGCAGTATACGAAGGTTTCAGGATAAGCCAATTCCCGAGGACATTTTGAAAACAATAATGGATTGTGCTGTTTTGGCACCCAGTGCCGGAAACAGGCAACCATGGACTTTTATACTGGTAAAAAACCAGGCTGCAAAAGAGAAGTTGGTAGAAGCTTCGGGTAGTCAGGTATTTCTGGCCCAGGCCCCGGTGGTAATTGTTGTGTGCGGTGATGCTGAAGCGGCGGCCATGCGGTATGAAGATAGGGGCCGGACTTTGTATTTCATCCAGGATACAGCTGCAGCGGTCACAAACATCCTTCTGGCTGCAACGTCCTTTGGCCTGGGAACTTGCTGGGTTGGGGCTTTCCGGGAAACTCTGGTACGGCAAGCTCTGGAATTGCCGCCGAACCTCCGTCCTGTGGCAATGGTCCCTGTGGGGTACCCTGACCAGGAGCGGAGGCCGAGAAACTTCCGCCCCATTGATGAAGTCATATGGGAGATATAGGTTTTTGTGTTAAGCAGCCCTGGAGTTGAGCACCATTTGGTTTTTGGGTATATTGTCTGGCTCCATGGTTAATGGTATAATCGTACCTGCCATACGAGTTTGGGGGATCGGCTAGTGGTAGGCCAACAGACTCTGGATCTGTCTGCGGAGGTTCGAATCCTCCTCCCCCAGCCAGTAAGAATTAGTGGCCCCATCGTCTAGAGGCCTAGGACACCGCCCTCTCACGGCGGAGACACGGGTTCGAATCCCGTTGGGGCTACCAGATTTGAGATACTACCTGCTGGAAGGCAGGTTTTTGTTGTTTCCGAGGCCGTAGTTGCTAAACCTTGGGGCGCAAGCATCA
>JAXGOJ010000007.1:0-75016 GCA_040767525.1 Bacillota bacterium
TGCCCACCCTCACCCCATCAAGGTAGGTTTCAGGGAGCCTCAACACAGCCGAAGAAGCAGCAACGTGCCACATTCTCTTGTGGTTGGGATCAAGAATCCGGGCAACTTGCTTGAAAACATTCATCTGCTCCCCGGTAAGAACATCATGTTCAGAAACATCAGGTGAAGGAAGGTGAGCAGCAACTCCCATAAGATCAACCCAATCTGAAGAATCAATGAGCGCCTTGATACTGTGCGCCTGCTCAGGCATAATTCCGAGCCTGCCCATACCTGTGTCTACTTTGACGTGAACCTTTGCTTTCTTACCGGCGTCCTTGGCTATCTCATCTGCCCACCTCATTGATTCAGGGTCAAAAATGAAAAAGTGAAATCCACTGGCAACTGCAACCTTCATTTGATCCCGAAGCAAGCCGTTCATTACAAGAATATCAGCCTCAATACCATGGTCTAGAAGATTGAGGGCCTCCTCAAAATGAGACACTGCAAACATTGTCGCCCCTGCCCCCTGAAGCTCCTGAGACACTACCCTGGCGCCGAGGCCTTCAGCATTGGCTTTCACCACAGGGATAACCTGAGCCGGCCCTACCTTCTCGCTAGTATGCCTGAAATTATGAACCAAGGCATCAAGATCAACTTCTATCCAGGTGGTATATCGATGAGGTATCTCGTTTGGTTCTCTAAGCGGTGTCAAATAAATCAGCTCCTATCATGAGGCCATTATTTTTTACTCTTGTTTGCATTACAGACTAAATACTCTCACCCAAACCCAAAACTCTCCCTGCCAGGAAAACGCCAATTGTGCTCTTGGCATCTTCAAAGATGGGTATTCCGTTACCAATAGACTCATAGACCTGTTTAAATGGAAGCCTCTCAAGGCATATGTCATATTCATCGCCTTCAAGAGGTGCCAACCTAAGCCCTCTGGCCAAGAATATGGTCATCTTCTCAGTGGAATACCCAATCGCAGGCCAGTATGTATAAAGAGGTATAAGATCGGCGCAATCGTATCCTGTTTCTTCTCGAAGTTCCCGTTTTGCCGCCTCTTCAGGAGTCTCTCCGGGATCGATTGTGCCCGCGGGTATCTCCACAGTATAATCGCCTCTTGCATACCTGTACTGCCGGACCAGGTAAATATCAAGATTGGTGTCAAGAGCAACTATCGATACTGTATCGGGCCTGTCAACGATTTCCCTTGTGATTTCCCGTCCCTGTCCGGTCAAAACAGTGTCTATTCTAACCGAGAGTATGCGGCCCTTAAAAACTGTTCGTTTAGACATGGGTTTTTCCATCACGCTAACCCCCTTACCATACATATTTGGCACATCTAATCGACACCTCGATACTATGATTCAATTTAACATACATGGGGGATCTATCCCAGGCACAATAAATTGTGTGGCCGTCTTTGTTGATGAAATAGCCAGGGCCTTTCCCCTGTCTCCCTTTAATGAAACGTTAGGACCGTCCCCCCGTTTCAGTCCCCCCGTTTCACGGACCGGGCTCCGTTTAAATGGAGGTAACTGGATAACCGGTGTAGAATGAAGCATGCAATTGTGTTTGTGCATCGCCAATGGGCACTGATAAAGCCAGGGGCAACAGAAAACCCCGGGCTGAGGTAACACAAGGAGGGGTATGCTTGTACAATGTGAACCTGCATAACTACGCGAGACTCTGTACAGCCTATACCGAACTAAGGGTACAGGAAAATCAAACGTGCAAATCGCCTTCGTTAAGGCAACAACACAGCCAACTCCCGTTCATCTACAAGCGGTGTATCTGCCAGAGTATACAGCAATGGATCATGGGGGTTTGCGTCTAACCCCGAAATAACTGAAGGCGCAGTCAAATCAGTAATACAAACTGCAACTGACAATGCCCTGTTTCTGGATTCAAGAGAGGGCAAGGGCAAAGGGCCCCTACCCATGGCCCCGGTTTCTTTTGAAAAAGACTTTTCGACTACTAAACCCAGGCTCGGGCAAAAAGAACTGGTTGAGTTCGTAAAGGAGCTTGATGATCACATAGCCCGCAATTATCCGAAACTTGCCAGCAGGGCCCTGTCCCTTAGCTGCCTGGATATGAAGAAAACACTTCTTACATCAGATGGATCCTATTCTTATTCCATGATTCCAAGAAGTTTCATTTACGTCGGGCTCTCCCTCCTGAAGGACGGGCAACCCGTAGAACTGTCTGAGGTATACGGCGGCAGAGGCCAGTTTGAAGATCGATTCAGCTCGCCGCAGAACCTGTTTGATGACATTGAACGCCAGTACGAGCACCTGACAAAAAAGAGTGAAGGAGCCTTCGCGAATGCAGGGCTGAGAACATGTGTACTCTCTGCCGACCTTGCAGGCATTCTGGCACATGAGGCCATAGGACATACCACTGAGGCAGACATGGTTATGAGCGGATCAGTAGCAGAAGGCAAAATCGGGAAGCAAGTATCCAGCCCTCTCATAACTCTGGTAGACTTCGCCAATTCACGGGAAGGCGAAATCTGCCCGGTACCTGTGTATGTCGACGATGAAGGCACAAAGGCAGAAGATGCAGTCATAATTGAAAACGGCATTCTGCGGAACTACCTGCACAATAAGGAAAGTGCCAAACATTTCGGAGTCACACCTACAGGTAATGCCCGGGCTTTCCAGTTTTCAGATGAACCCCTTATACGCATGAGAAATACAGCCATACTGCCAGGTAACGATAGACTGGAGGACATGATTGCATCAATTGATGACGGCTACTACCTTGTAAGGCCAAGCAACGGCCAGGCCGACTCTACTAGCGAGTTTATGTTTGGCATAATCCTTGGATACGAAATCAAAAACGGCAAGATTGGAAAAGCCATAAAAGATACAACTATCTCAGGGGTAGCCTTCGACATGCTTAATACAGTCACTATGGTATCTCGAGACATGAAGTGGAAAAGTGGTGGGATGTGCGGCAAGAAACAGCCTATACCTGTGGGAATGGGTGGGCCTGCTATTAAATGCAAAGTTAACATAGGAGGTAGGTAGACGTGGAAAACCCCAGACAGGTGGCAAAATACGGTCTGGATGCCCTGCTCAAAGCAGGGGCTGATAAGGCTCAATGCAGTCTCACACTCACCGATAAACATGAAATGAATGTGGAACTTGGGAAATTCACCCTTCTGAGAACCACATTCGATACCCGAATTGGCCTTACTGCCATAAAAGGCAATAGAAGAGGTTCAACAAGTATAAACAAATCAGATAATCATGCATTGGACAATGCAGCAACCGATGTGGTTGCCATAGCCGGGGCTTCCGCCCCTGATGAGGCAAACGATATTGCCAGAGCCCAACCTCCGGCTGTGTTTTCGTCTGGAAGTGACTCGCCGGACCTGGACAAAATGCATTTCAGAATGAAAGAATTACTTCAAACAGTCCAAACCCGGTACCCAAAACTAGTGCTCATGCAGGCATACCTTGATTTCACACACTCGAGAAATTACTTTCTGAACTCAAACGGCGTTGATTTCGTCACAAACAAGGGAGTGTATAGCTGCACTGTTATCTTCTCATCCAAAGACGAGGAAAAAGTGTCTTCATTTAATTACACAGGCTTCTCCCTCAAAGATCTTGAGAAAGACTTACTCGAGCTGCGGTTCACTAAATACTCTCTTGCACCAATCCGCTGAGCAAATCAGTACCAAGCCTCTGCAAGGTAAGTTCGTGGGTGACGTGATCATTACTCCTGACTGCCTGGGCGACATGTTATATTTCGTGTCAGGCTCCCTGGGCGACGGGCCAATGATATCAGGAACCAGCGTCTATAAGGACAAACTCAACGAGCAAATTGCCAGCCCTATATTGACCCTGCATTCACGTCCTGTCTCTGAGGAAATATGTGACGGCTATTTTATGACATCAGACGGCTATGCCGCTCAAAACAGCACTATCATCGAATCCGGCGTGCTTAAGACATTTCTCCTGAGCCTCTACGGTGCACGGAAAACCGGCCTTGACATTGCCGTTAACAACGGCGGTGCCTTCGTTGTAGACCCGGGTAATGCGTCGCTTGATAACATGGTGAGATCCGTAAAAAAAGGCATACTCCTTGCAAGATTCTCAGGAGGATACCCAGGTGACAATGGAGATTTTTCCGGTGTAGCCAAAAACAGCTACTTGATTGAAAACGGGAAAATCATATGCCCCATAAGCGAATCCATGATTTCAGGCAACTTCGTGGATATGCTGAAGAACATAAAAGCCATATCCCGTGAACGGATAAACTACGGATTTGCTGTTTTGCCATGGATTGCAGCTTCGGGGGTTACGGTATCAGGGAAATGAGTTTTAGACGGCATGGGCTTCGAAAAGTTATGCCCAAATCTTTCCGGTTTGGTAGGCTTACAAGTTCCAGAGCTTAATATAAGGAGAATCAGCCGGCCGTCAAAACGGCCGGTTGATTTGTGGGTCCCATATGTTCAGTAAACCAACTAACCCCTGGAGCACCTACTTACGGCTTTTCGTACACCCGTGTCTGCCTTTTCGGGATCTCTCCCCCGTATCCCTATCAGTCAAATCCTGTCCACCGGATACCCGGATTTCCAGCTGAATCTCCTGGCTTTTTGGAACATTGATCTTGTTAGAAGCCAGCTCAGAATAAGAGCCATTATCAACACGGAAAATGGCCTGGATAGGCACTTCGATTTCCCTCTTCCCGGCACAAGCCCTTAGCCTGGGTTCCACAGTCTGAGAAATACCTGGCAAGGAATCAAGATCTTCACTGGGAACAGGGGCCAATCGTGGGCTGAAACCTGTGTACACAGCAGGCCTAAGAATTATGTCAGCAGGCGAAATTCCCATTGCCTTCTGCACGTAACTTGTTATTGCCTGGCTATAGTAACCACCGTATTCGGGCTGTATATAAAAACCTAATATTGCACCGGCTATTCCTTCTGAACACCCTCTGAAAACGCGATGAACCCTCAAAACCCTCCTGGATTCGTCTATACTCGCTGACATGAAAACCTTCTTGTTATTCGTATATACCAATTCCAAGCCCACTGCCCGAGCCTTCTGTCTCAAAAGATCCATCGTTATCGTTTCCCCCTCCGATCCATTACCAACCTGAACTCTGACAAGCTCAATCACTTATCAAAAACGGCTGTCTCCTACAGGTATTCTATGCCCGCCGCTTTCTCCCGGACATAGCCCCTGCGTTGCCTTACCCGGGATGGCACCGGCGTTGTCCAAGGATACTGTCTCTCAGGCAACAAAAGGACAAGGGAAAATACCTGGTTGCTCTCGCAACTGGATATGCCTCTCCCCTGCCCAGTTCTCACATCTCATATGAGGGCTTTCACCCCATAACTGTCTAACGATGTTTACTTACATACAACAACTATTGATCAGTAATCGCAATCCTTCTCATCGCCGCATTGCTCTTTTTCAAAGAAGAATACCTTGATCACAAATTCCTGGCATGATGGGACACCGAACATAAACTGGCCGCACTTGTCTGTAAACGCAAAGGTAACCGGAACCAGTTTGCACTGATCTTTCGTGGGCTGATAGAACAATTTGACAACAGCATTTTCCACAGGCCTGCCGTCAGGGAACTTCACAACTCCGTGGATAACCGCCCTTTCTTCTTTCTCGAGTTTGAGGAAGATATCTCGCTCTTCATTGGGTGCCAGAGCCTTCACTTTGAAGGTTAAAAGTTTAAAACCCACCTATCAACACGATCTTGCTTGATGATTACTGGGATATATTATGTTATGTTGCAAGGAGGTGTGATAGTTTAACCGGGTTACGGTGAGGTTCAGGTATTCTGAAGGTAACCCCGTAGCGTATACTTGATTAAGGTCCTAATAATCTCCAACTTGATGGAGGTGACTCATTGTGAAGATACTACTGCACGGCTGCAACGGAAGAATGGGACAGGTGATGACCAGAATAATCACAGAATTTCAACAGCGGGAGTCCGTTCAGGTGGCTCCGGGCACCGGCTCAACTAATGACTCCCATAAGACCTCCGAGCTGAAGATAATCTGCGGAGTTGACCTTGACCCTAACAAGATCGAGAACAGTTACCCTGTGTACCCCTCCCTGGATCAGGTTCCAGCCGGCAAGAACCCTGACGTGCTCGTGGACTTCTCCCACCACAGCTGCATTGCAGGGCTGCTTGATTTCGGCATAGCCAGGCAGACTCCCCTGGTCATCTGCACTACAGGGTATACTGCCGGGGAGCAACAGCTAATCAAAGAAGCATCTCATAAAGTACCTGTGCTCATGTCTGCCAATATGTCTTTAGGCATCAACCTGCTCCTTGCGCTGGTGGCAAAGGCAGCCACTGTGCTAGGAGAATCGTTCGACATCGAGATTGTGGAAAAACACCATAACCAGAAGGTAGACTCGCCAAGCGGAACTGCAATGATGATTGCTGAAGCAATAAACACGAGCCTAGGCCATGGCATGGAATATATATATGGACGACACGGCAGAGATGCGAAGGTAAGCAAGAGAAAGAAGAACGAGATTGGAATCCACGCAGTACGCGGAGGAGCTATTGTAGGAGAACATGACGTAGTTTTTGCAGGCCAGGGAGAAGTAATTGAGATAAGGCACTCGGCTCTTTCAAGAGATGTGTTTGCATACGGCGCAATTAAGGCTGCAAGGTTCTTGGCCGGCAAAGAGTCCGGCCTTTACAGCATGAAAGATGTAGTTGAAGCCGGAAGTTGAAGAATGAAGAAAACCAGCCTTCCACCTGTACACCTGCACCCAGGCAGGATACCTGCGCGGTAAGTCACACTCAATCCTGGATACCTGCGAACAGACCAGGAGGAGATAAAATGAAGATCAAGCCCAGGAACATACTTTGGGGATTGGCGCTCCTAAGTGTAGCCTGTGTGTTGCTTGCAAGCGGTTGTTCAACAGCAGCGCTGGGAGCGTCAAGGAGAAAGGGCCCGGGCAACCAGGCGGAAACACCTTCTACCGGAACCCGAAACCCAAATTCCGAACCGTCGAACAACCGCACGGTAGAGGCCACCCTTTACTTCAGCGACGATCAGGCCATGGAAGTCCTGCCTGAGAAACGAACAGTAGAGGTAACCGAAGATGAGGCTCAAATGCCTATAGAGAAGATTGCTGTCCTTGAGCTCCTTAAGGGGCCCAAGGATGCAAACCTGAGAAAGACTCTGCCGCCTGAGGCCAAACTCCTTTCTATCGAAGTGAAAGACGGAGTTGCAGGTCAAAGTAAAAGGGCCTTTAGGAGCCAGTATCCTTAAGGCCTTTTTTGTTGCATTCTTAAGTACTATAGGGACAAACCCACCTTGGGCCTCACATGCTTTCTATCTTCTTCCACATATCTTTAATGCTGTTACCTGCAGGACAATCATAGGCAGTCACAGCGTGCCCGTTTACCATAGTCTTTGGAACCATATCGTCGTATGGCACAAGCCCTATGACCTTGTGGCCTGCTTCTTCGCATGTTTTCTGTATGAGGCGAGTGTTGTCAATATCAATGTCCCATTTATTTATGCATACCATGACAGGAACGTTGAAATGCCGGCAGACCTGAATCACTCGTTCAAGATCGTGGATGCCCGACAGTGTAGGTTCAGTCACCACAAGGGCTGTACTTGCTCCAGACAAAGCAGCAATCACAGGGCAACCGATTCCGGGGGGCCCGTCAGTAATTATCAAGCCTCTACCCTCTTCCTGTCCAATTTCCCGTGCTTTCTGCCTGACTGCGGCCACAAGCATGCCTGAATTCTCTTCACCAGGTTCTAGGCGGGCATGTACTAAAGGGCCATGCTTGGTATCAGAAACATACCAATGCCCTGATAGTACTTCTTGCATTGTAATTGCATTTACAGGGCAGATGCGGGCACAAAGATTGCACCCTTCACACGATAGAAAATCTACTTCAAATCCTGGCCCACTATCCTGTTGGTGAGGCCCGTCATTCTTCTCGATTCTCTTTATCGCATCAAACCTGCAGATTTCCTCACAGGCGCCACACCCTGTGCAAAGACTGCCATCGATGTAACCTTTGCTTGATACTCTGAACTCAACACTCTCCTTAGTTACAGGGCGGAGCAAGAGGCCGAGATTAGCAGCATCAACATCACAATCACAAAACACTGCGTTTTGGGCAAGTTCAGCGAAACTTCCTGCAATAGAAGTCTTCCCAGTGCCGCCTTTGCCGCTGATTACAACCAGTTCCTTAATGCCGGTTGTACGACTTACGCTGGCTTTGTCATCTGTATCAATGGCCTTGTTTATGTCGGTCGTATCGGTTACACCGGTCAATTCAAAGCCCCCCTTCTTCTTTTGTGTCCAGGTAAGACCTTGACCACGGATTATTTTTAGGTTGGGCCTTAGAATTACCCCTGGCGACTTGGCTTGCGGCGCTTTGGGCCAGTTTTGATGTTGCTTTGAGCAAATCCCAAAACTTCTGCAAATAGTCTTCTGAACCTATCACCAGGGGAATTCCTTTTGCATACAATTCGGCGATTTTACGATCGAGAGGGATTTCAAGCAAAACCGGAATCCCCTTATCAGCGCAGAATTCCTTTACCCTCAAATCCCCCAAATCGCACCTGTTAGTCACAACACCACAGGGAACCCCAAGCTTTCCAACGGTATCTACAGCAAGTTCAAGGTCATGGAGGCCAAAAGGTGTAGGCTCAGTAACCAATAGGCAAAAATCGGTGTCTCTTACCGATTCGACCATGCTGCACGACGTGCCCGGCGGAGTGTCGATGATTACAAGGCTGTCGTTTTCAGCAGTACGTTTAACCTGGCTGATTACAGGAGGCGCAAGGGCCTCGCCTGGATTCAGAATCCCATGAGTAAAACGAATTCTGTTGACCGAATAGCCGGCCGCTGATTCTGGGTCGTCTAGTAAATCATTACTTCTTGATAAATCACCACTACTAAGTGATCTATCCCTGCCCGACAGATCATTATTACCGGAATCAATGTGGGAACTGTGAAGGCCGGTTTTGGCGAGTTTACCAACGTCAACATACCCGGACTCGAGAATACCAACAAGGCGAGGCACTTCAACTATGGCCTTGGAGGGGCACAGCAGTGAACAAGCGCCGCATCCATGGCAAAGCTCAGGAAATACCAGAACCATATGTTTGCCCGGCATTATTGCATGGAAGGCACATACATCTCCGCAGGCGCCGCAATAGGTGCACTTATCCTCATCGACCTCAGGTACAGGTACTGTAACCTCCTGCTTCTCCTCAATCTCTGGTTTGAGGAAAATATGGCAGTTAGGTTCTTCGACATCACAATCAAGAACCTGTACTCTGGTTTCCATTTGATTCTCAGATCCCCTTGAGCATTCGCCCGTTAAACCTCTGGCAGACTCGCCTGCCATCCGGTAGTAAGCGGCTATAGCCAGATTCACTGCAATCGTAGTCTTGCCTGTGCCACCCTTTCCGCTTGCAATCGATATTCGCATTAATGGGCCTCCTATCATATTTACGCTAACTCCCGCCGGGCCGGATCGTATACCCCAAAAGCCGGTGCCGAAAGCCTTTCACTGGCCCGTGAAGCAAACCCTTCAACAATCCTGTATCTCTGTAAATGAAACCAGGGGCTTTATGGCTGGCCCGTTCCCCTAAACAAGAGCAAGGGCAGAAGAAAACCCTTGCTCTTTTGACGGTCAACTTACTTGCTGTCGCTGTCTTTATCTTCTTTGTTTGCACTGCGCAGTTCTTCAAGCCTTCCGGTTATCTGGCTGAGCCTGGCTTGAATTGCCTCAAGATCTTCATTCAGAATATCCACTTCATCTGCAAGTAGTGCTTCTTCGTCAACAGAACCCACAGGCTGGTTCCAGGGAATCCCGTAAGGATCTACAGGAGGGGCATAATGGCCTGCATAATAGGGATGGTCATACAAACCTCTATCCCAAAGGGGCCCTCGTCCAAGTCCTCTTCCGAATCCTCGCCCCGTTCCTCTTCTAAATCCTCTTCCAGGTCTTCTTCCAAATCCAAGGCCTCTGCCAAGGCTTCCTCTTCCGCCTGGATACATATAGCCCGGAGCTGGATAACCTGCGCAACAACCAAGTCCTCTACCCGACATTGGCCGAGACCTCTCGGACCTGTTCTATCTCCAGCTGGCATCTTGTTTCCCCTTTCATAATTTTCGATCTTGCTCCCTGGTTCAAAACTGCCAATTCACAAGCTGTGAAACGATAGGACCGTCCCCGCGTTTCAATGAATACTTCCTTGGGCATTATCTGTTCTGATGCCCTGACACCCTGGGACGCGAGTGCTCTTCAAGCATGTCTTTCTTGAACTCCTCAACAACATCGCCTACAATCTTGTTTAATCCCATACCGTATACCCTTATCCCGGCGGCATCGAGAGATGAAAATGCCTTGGGTCCAACATGTTGGGCACACACAACACTGACGTCCTTTTTCGATAACACCTGTGCTGAGTTGATTCCCGCCCCGTGGCCAAGAGCCACTGACGGGTTTTCTATAGCCTCTGTCTCGCCTGTTTCAAGATCAACGATTACAAAATACTGACTTCTGCCAAATCTGGGATCCACCTTGGAATCCAGGGTTTTCCTTGAGAGCAAACGGCCAATTTCACTTAGAAGTACCTCCTATTGATTCAGAAGCTGTCGTTATGGATATATACCCATATCCATTATAGTTGTGTTTAGATATAAGTCAACAACTTTTTTGAAATCCTCTCGCCAATAAAGCTTCTGCTTCACAATTGCCGTGTATACGATTGATCAGTGGAATAATTGAAAAGTCTTCCCACAAAACCTGCGATACTGTGGCCAATGAAGCCATAGGCTGGGGCAGTAGAATCTCTGTCCGTTGCATCCATACCAGACAGAATTACAGGTTTTTTTACATTTTGCTATCGATTAATATAGGGATCTCGAATTTCCTTGAAAGGAGTCGAAGAAGAACATGCGAAAGACAAGAATCACTGTAACATCGCTTTTGGTCCTGTCTCTAACATGATGCTCTTTGAATGCAGACACCGGCATAGAAACAGGGGTTTTGATGAAATCGAAGGCACTGTCATTTCGACGGTGTACGACCAAATTACCGTAGAAACCGAGGATCAGGAAACAGTCACGGTAAAATTCGCAACTAATGTTTCTATATTCATAGAAAAAGACGAAGCTACCTGGGAAGATTTAAAACCGGGCGACAAAGTCGAGATCAAGGTTGATGAAGACGGACTTGCTGTTTTCATCAAAATAGAACGCGAAGATGACGAAGACGAAGAAGAGATAGAATACCAAGGTATTGTTGCTGCAATTACTCTACCCTCAGGAGAGACAGACGGATCAATCAAGATCGAAACTGAGGATGGCATCAAGGAATTCGCCCTTCCTTCAAATGCGCAAGTCAAGGCCGGGTTTGAGCTTTCGGACATCGAAACCGGTATGAAGGTTGAAATCGAGGTAGTAGGCGATGAGGCCGTAAAGATCAAAGTCGAAGGCCCGGATGGTGAATATGATGAGACTAATCAGGGAAAGAAGAGCAAAGATGGGGGGGTTAACCTCGGGAAATTGAGCTGGACGTGCCACCCTACGGCGCATCCTGAATAACCCATTCGGGATGGTAAGAAGGAGGGGGCAGGCCCCTCCTTCTTGATAGCTTCTTACCCTGTCGCTTTAAGCGCCCTTTCCTCTAAACTTTCAAGTGTTTCTTAAAAAACCTTGCAACCTGCGGATAGCAATCCAATTTGTTTGCAAGTCTTACTATGCCATGGCCTTCGTCTTCGTAGCGGAGGGATTCCACAGGCCGCCCGAGTTTGCGCAACTTATCCACAATCTGCTCAGCCTCGCCAATTGGTACCCTCAAATCATTTGCTCCGTGAATAACCAAAAGAGGACACACAATCCTGTCAACTTTATGAACCGGTGATACACTCCTTAATATATCCCTGTGCTCCTCCAGGCTTCCATATTCTGTTGACCGGTGCAGCCTTCTAAAAGATGCGGTGTTTTCCAAGAAGGTTTCAAAATTGGCAATACCCACAATGTCCACGGCTGCAGCCCAAAGTTCTGGATATTCAGTAATGCTTGCCAGGGTCATGAACCCGCCGTAACTCATCCCCATGACGCCAATCCGTTCAGGATCAGCTATTTTTTGCTCAAGCAGATAAGAAACCAGTGAATTAATATCGGCAACACTGTCCATGCGCTTTTCAACATCATCCAGGTGGTGGTAAGTCTTACCATACCCTGTGCTCCCGCGCACGTTTGGTGCCACAACTGCAAACCCTTGATTAACAAGATACTGGAGGATAGGACTAAAAGCCGGCCTCTCTTGCCCCTCGGGCCCTCCGTGGATGTTTATGACCACAGGAAGGGGCTCAGACGGTGCATGGTAAGGCTTAAAAAGCCAGGCAGGTACTTCCAAACCATCAAAGGACTTGAAGCGAATCAGCTCAGGTTCAACGAATCCATCTTCCAGAATGCCGCATTTTGAGCTGAATGTTACTTGCTTGGCTGTACCTGCATCAATGTCCAGTACCCAGATATCCGATGGCCTGCCTCCGCTGGCCAGGCTAAATGCAAGCTTGTGCCCGCAGGGCGACCATTCAATGTTGCTGTACCGGCTTATGACGCCACGGGGAATGTCAGGTACTTCCATAAACTTCCCGGTGTCCAAGTTCTTGATCCTAAGGACGGAGTAGCCGTCTGCATTCACTGTAAAGGCCAGATACCGGTCATCAGCCGAAATAGCCGGGGCTTCAATATCCCAGTCTTCTTTGTGGATAGGCTCCATTTTATCAAGAGCCACATCGTACCAGGCTAGATAAATAAACTCACTGTCCTTATCAGTGAGCAAGTAAAAGCCCGCCGAGTCCGACTTCCACACAGGGTCAGTAAAGGCGCCAACTCCGCCATCTCCTGGCACCTGCTTGCTTTCTCCGGTCTGCAGGTCAACCATCCACAAGGCATTGTCAGACTCCCCCTTGAGTTTATTGTACAAGAGGTACCTGCCATTAGGAGACAGAGCCGCAGGAGTATTGTAGTGATCGGTATTTTGCAAAACAATCCTTTGTGTACCCGTATTCAGATCCTTGATGCAAATATCAAAGGTACTAAATGTCCTGGCGTTACAGGCAAAAACCAGCTTGTCCCCATTTTCTGTCATGCCGCCATATTGATGGACAGCATCTGGATTGTCTGTAACGTTAATCGGAGGGGACCCATCCAATTTGAGCATAAAGATCTGGTTTCGTTCATTGCCTCCCACATCCATGGTAAAACATACTCCGAGGGAATGCTTCATGCGGTAAAGGGACCATATACGGTCGTTAAAGTATGTTAATTGCTCGGGATAACCTCCCTCAACGTCCACACACCATACTTGTGGGACAATAATCGGCGATGTCGGTGGTAAAAGCCAGCTCTTTCCGTGTGAAAGCCATACAACATTGGAAGCACTTTGACATTCAAGTAACGGTCAATTTCATACCGCATTGATTCAGGCCACCTTTTGCAATGTTAATATTAATGTTCTTTCAACAACTCCTGAAGGAAATAAAGGCTGCTTTCGCTGCTGAATCGTCACAAGTTTCTTTATAGGGAATACCTGATAATCTATTTCCTTTCCAGAACGTTGGTCTCCTCTACTTTCTCCAGGCAAGTCTCGACTTCACTTAAGTCCCGTACCTTTTTCAGCGTCGGCCGAAGGATCTTTGTCAAGTTCCCGCTGAGCGGCTCTGCTCAACATAATGGCGCTTAGCATGCTGTAAAATCTAGTGCTGTACAGGTTTGTGAACTTTGGCATTCAGGAATGCCTGTTCCCACTCAGGAGAGGCCTTTGCCCAATTACGCTTAGACATTGCCCTGATTTCATGTCGAAAAACGCTTTACCGCAGTAAACAAAGAATTGCCGGGGGGTAAAGGCTTTCAATCCTATTTACATGCTGGAGGCAAAATCTGTTGAACTCTTCTGTATATCACAAGAAGCCAGCACTGCTTCACTGCGCAACATGTCAGAATCATTCAGGTTCGAAATATCCATATTGGAAGAAGTATGGGGCCTCACAAACCAGAGTAAAGGCATCGCATATCTCCTTTACATAGTCAAAACTGCCTCCGCCGCTCTTGATCACTTCTGCTGATCCTTTTTCTGGAACTTCAGGATGTACTCATACCGGTTCTTTGTGGAAGATTGCTTACAGACAGCCTTGGCCAAATCCTGGCATAAGGAGTCTCAGGCTCCCCCAGCCTTAAGGGCAGCTCCCCACTGTCAACAAGATCCCACAAAACAGGGTAGACATTGGGCATATCTTCGCTAAGATACCAACAGATTCGCCGAACCCGGCATTATGAAGGAATACATGAAATAGCTTGATTTCAGAAATCAACCTGGCAAGTGTACAGTTTCAGGAATAGGCGAATCAAACTTCAAAGTCTTGTATTCAAAAGGAAAAGTCCACTAACCTGTTCAAATCCCGCAGGCCGGAAGAAGTTTCGGGCGTAATTGCAAGATTAGCGCCTCAAACCAACCTTTCGTTCATGAAAGCTATCGGGATTCATACTGACTTTATGCAGTACCAATCGAGGCCTCCCGCAACTTCTCATCTTCTGCAATCTTCCGGGTCAAAAATCCCCAGCATAGTCGAACGGATGGGTTCGTTGGGATGGGGACTGGCAAATAGCAATACGTTTTTGCTGCCATTTCCAATTTTTAAGCACCGTATCGGATGGTTGTTTCTTGAACGTCCGATTTCAAATACCTTGACTACATCAGGGAACTCCTCTGCCAATCGAAGCGAACTTGCGTCCATTTCATCCATTGTGAAAAAACTCTTGTAATCCGGCACCTCAGACAATATCTGTCTAATATCCATTGTTTCTGGAACTCCTTTCTATATCCTATGGCAGGATGCCCAGTGGCCTGGCCTCACTTCACGCATTTCCGGGTATGTTTTCCGGCACTCGTCGACACACGCATAACAGCGAGGCGCAAAATAGCATCCCGGGCCCGGGTCAATGGGTGTAGGAGGTTCTCCATGAATAGTAATACTTTCACTCCTTGCACCTACTTCAAGTGTAGGAAAGTTGGAAATAAGCACTTTTGTGTAAGGATGCTGTGGGTTTTGTATTACTTCATCGGTTTCACCGCTCTCGACTACACGGCCCAGGTACATTACTGCAATGTTATTTGATACATATCGTGTTACGGCTATATCGTGGCTGATAAATACCATGGCGGTATCCTTTTCGTGTATCAGTTCAAGAAGGATGTTCAAAAGGTCCGAACGGACGGACACATCCAGCATTGAAACCGGTTCGTCAGCCACAATGAATTTCGGGTCTAACTGCATAGCCCGCAAAACCGAAATCCTCTGGAGCTGCCCACCTGATAGCTCGTGAGGCCATCGGGAGAGATAGTCTTCTGCAGGTGCCAGGCCCAGTTTCCTCAGGCCTTCTGCGCAAATTTGCAGTCTTTCGTTATCGTTGGCCCCGATCCCATGCAATTTAAGGGGTGTACTCAGAATCTGCCCAATACTGTGCCGGGGGTCAAAGGTCTCAAAGGGATTCTGGAAGACAATCTGGACCTGCCGCCTGAAACTTAAGGGATCCCGTTCAACAACATCTTCGACATCTTCTCCGTTGAGCAAGACCTGGCCGCCAAAGGGTTTCTCCAGCCGGACAAGCAACCTGCCGAGGGTAGACTTGCCACAGCCACTTTCGCCTATAACCCCCAGGACTTCCCTTGGCTTCAGTGAGAAACTGACATTATCAACTGCCTTTACCCAGGAAGAAGGTGTATGGGCAAAGAAATCCCTTAAACCCTTTTTTTGAGGATACCACTGCTGAACAGCCTTTGCAGTAATAACATCAGCACTCATTATTGCTCACCTCCCGTTAAATGACATCTAATAGCATGATCCGGTTCGACATCAGTTACAGGAGGAGATTCTTCATGGCACAACCCAATTGCTTTGGGGCAACGAGGAGCAAAGATGCAGCCTGAATGCTTTGCTTTCAGATCCGGCAAAGTACCAGGTATCCCCTGGAGCCGCTTTTTTTCTCCTTTTAGTGACGGGAATGACGCCAAAAGGCCCTGAGTGTAAGGATGCAAAGGATCACTAAACACACGCTCAACCGGCCCTATTTCCATGATATAGCCGGCATACATGACAGCTACCCTGCGGCAAGTCTCAGCAACAACACTCACGTCGTGGGTAATCAAAATGCTGGTTACATCAAGCTCGCTCTCCAGACGGCGGATCTCTTTCAGAACCTGCCCCTGAGTAACAACATCGAGAGCTGTGGTAGCTTCATCGAATATCACAAGCTGAGGTTGGTGTATAAGACTTAGAGAAATACATACTCTTTGCAGCATACCACCTGAAAGCTGGTGAGGGAAACTCTCAAGAACCCGATCAGACAGATTAACAATGGCAAACAGTTCCCGGATCCGGTCATAGACTTCATCTCTGGCCGCCTCAGGTTCATGAACCCTGTAAATATCAACAATCTGTTCACCTATGCGATGGACAGGGCTGAAACTGTTCATGGACTTTTGAAAAACAACTGCAATCTCTTTCCAGCGAAGATTCTTAAGCGTCTTATCACTGCAGTTCAAAAGATCGGTATCTGAAAAGAACATTTCTCCTTCTACAACAGCATTTCTGGGAAGCAAGCGCAAAATTCCGTGGGCAAGAGTGCTTTTCCCGGAACCAGACTCGCCGACTATTCCCAGAGTGTCTCCCTGGGATAGACTTAATGAAGCATCTACCACCGCTTTTACCGTACCTGTAGGTGTCTGATAGCCAATAGACACGTCACTTAGATTCAACACTATATTACCATTCATAATACCAGACACCTCCTAAGAACGAAGTTTCGGATTAAGAACTTTGTTTAGTCCATCACCAATTAGATAAAAAGATGCAACAGTCATTACAATGGCAAAACCGGGGAAGGTTGCAACCCACCAGGCAGAAGCAATATAGGTGCGTCCGTTGAATATCATCTGGCCCCAGCTTACAATGTTCGGATCCCCAAGGCCAAGGAAACTCAATCCGGCTTCAGTCAGAATTGCAGTTGCTATCTGCATCGTTGTATTCGACACAACGGGAAAAATACCGTTGGGAATAATATAACGCATTAGAATTCTCCATTCTGACTCCCCAGATGCCCGGGCTGCCTGAACAAAGGTGCGAGTACGGAGAGATAAAGCTTGAGATCTCATTACCCTGGCATTTCCCGGCCAACTGGTTAAGCCTATAACCACCATAACATTCAACATACTACTGCCCATCAAGGCAACAACTATCAGTATCAAGAAGAAAGTAGGAATCATGAGCACAATGTCGATAACCTCAGAAAGGACAGCATCAACCTTTCCTCCGAAGAAACCTGCAACCGCACCGATAATCGTACCTAGAAGTCCGGACAAAGTTGCAGCAACTACACCGATCAATAAAGATATACGCGTCCCATATACGATCCGGCTAAACACATCCCGCCCCAGGTTATCAGTACCCAATATATGCGCTTTGCTCGGAGCTTCGAGCAAATTGCCGATAAGAGCGTAGGGATCATACGGTGCAATCACGGGAGCTATAATGGCAATGAGCAGGATGATCATAAATAGCGAAAGACCAACCATTGCCTGAGTGTTGTTTCTGTAAGCCTGAGCAAATTCACTTATGCGACGCTTTGTGAGATTCATATTGTTTAGTTCGTTACTTATTGCCACCACCCCCTAATCGTACCGGATCCTTGGATCGGCAACCGCATAAAGAACATCTACCAAAATCATGCATACAGCAACGGATATTGACATAATAAGATAAGTTCCCATTAATACAGGATAGTCTCTTGTGTTAATGGCACTCATCACCAACCGGCCCATCCCCGGCCAGGCAAAGACGATTTCCGTTGTAGTTGCACCGGTCATTACGTATGCCAGACGGATTCCAAAGGTTGTGATGGTCGGAAGAATAGCATTGCGGAATGAGTATTTCTGAAATATTCGTTTCTCATCCATACCGGTAGCTCTGAATAATGTAATATAATCATCTTTCATAACCTGGGCCAAAGAAGCTTTGGTGATCCTGAAATAAGTTGGAACGCCTACAAGAGTAAGAGTACCTACGGGCAAGGCCATATGTTTCAAAACATCGAGGACATACTTGATACCCGTATAGCTTGCCCTGGAATCCACCATCCCGGACGTTGGCAATAACCCCAGGCCCGTCGCAAATAGAAGCATCATCATTAGTCCCAGCCAAAAGGAAGGCATTGCATATAGTACATATGCAATAACAGAAATACCGTTATCCAATGCTGACCCTGATCTGCGGGCAGCAATGAGCCCGAGGCTTGTACCTATCAGCAATGCAAGAATTGCGCTGGTGAAAGTCAAAAGCAAAGTATTGCCGAGACGTTCCTTGATTAACGCTGCCACAGATCTTCCATATATTATTGAATAGCCCAAATCACCTTTGAGCAAGGTCTTGATGTACGTCCATAACTGAACAATCACAGGTTTATCCAACCCGTATTTCGCCTTGGTAATATCAATTAGCTCCTGTGACGGATTATCTGTACCCGCCAGGATAGTTATTGGATCACCAGGTGCAAAGTGAATCAAGAAGAAGTTTAGTACAAGAACAACAGCTACTGTAAATGCCCCTGTAATGGCACGTCTTCCTATATACCGGCCCAACCGAAAAACCTCCTGAAAAAGGTAAGAGAGGCTAAGCCTCTCTTACCTTATGCTAGGTTATTTGAATTCAACAAGGCTATAATTGCTAAATGTCAGGCCAGCTGCACCACCTTCAGGTGACTGCGGATGGCCAGTAATATCACTTGAGTAGACAGTGGAGCTGACAATCTCAATCAATGGTACAATCGGCAGATCCTCTGACATGATCTTCTGAGCCTTCTTGTACAGCTTGCCTCGCTCAGCTTGAACACTTTCCTTTACAGCGTCAAGAAGCACCTGGTCGAGTTCCTTATTGCTGTAATCTCCGGTAACACGGTTGGCACCTTCAGTGGCTATACGGCCATACAAGTTGTGGGGATCCGGGCCATGGAAACCATTTGTCATAGTAATGTCAAAGTTCATCTCCTGGCGAATACGGGGTACCCACGCAGACATCTCAAGCTGGATAACGTTGAGTTCAATACCAATCTTCTTAAGCTGCTCTTTGAGGATAGTAGCGGTATCGGCCACTGCAGCACTGGCAAAGTGGACGAAATCCAGCTTCATACGAACACCGTTAGCATCAGGTTTATACCCGGCATCATCTAATAAAGCATTGGCTTTCTCTATATCAAATTTAGGTGCAAGATCCTCATCGTTATATGCCCAGGCAATAACAGGTGTATAGAAACCCCACGCTTCAGAACCAATGCCATGGAATGCCTTTTCCAGAATCTCAGACCGATCTACAGCCCTGGCAATAGCTTCTCTTACACGGTGATCCTGCAAAGCCTCTTTCTTATGGTTAAATCCAAGATAATACCTGGACGGATACTCCTTAGAGATTACAGTGACCTTGGGATCTTCTTTCAGGCTCTTAATCTCGGAGTGAGCCGGGGCAGTGCCCATTATGTCAACTTCTCCGTTCTTAAAAGCCTGCAGTGCAGTACTCGTGTCAGGAATAATCTTGAATACCAGTTTCTTTATAGCCGGTGCGCCTTTGAAATAATCTTCGTTTGCCTCTAATTCCACACTCTCGCCTTGTTTCCATGATACAAACTTGAAGGGGCCTGTACCTATAGGCTCCTGGTTGGCCGGATTGGTTGTCCAATCGGTACCTTCGTAAACATGTTTGGGCAGAATAAAGCATGCATACCATGACAAAAAGCTAAGCAAAGCGGAATCAGGCTGTGACATATGCAAAATTACAGTATACTCATCAGGACATTCAACAGATTCAATGTTCCTGTACTCATTGAACATTCTGCCCTTGTACTCGCGAATTGCATCAAGTGTCCACTTGACATCGGCAGAAGTGAATGGTGTGCCATCGTGCCACTTTACGTTTTCCTCTAAATGGAAAGTATAAGTCAAACCGTCTTCGGAAATCGTCCATTCCTTGGCCAAGTCCGGCTTAATCTCAAAGTTTCCGGTGATTGTTACAAGTTTGTTGAAAATATTCTGGTTAATAGCGTAAGCCGGGTCATCGCTTTTCCAGTCCGGGTTGAAGCTACCCGGGTTCTCAAAGTGGCTGACAATGAGTGTTGTCTTGTCAGCTCTTCCTGTTTCTTCACCCCCCTGGGGTTCCGGGGTGCAACCTGCAATCACTAGCGAGCAGAGCATAATCATAACAAGCAAACCTGTAAATTTTCTTTTCACGTCTTGGTTTCAGTCCTTTCCTTAATTCCTGTGTTTGAATGTTTGGCTGCCCGAACTACAATGTCATACGGCCGGCTAACACCTCCCAACGCTTCAGGCCTCGGGAAACATTATAACCGTCATATGAACTACATATAAAGATACCTCTGCACATCACCTTCTTTTGAATTGACAGATTATTTGCTACTGAGAATCCCAAAGGACTCCCAGCACCCGCAGTAAATTCAGCATATTGGATATACATTCTACAGAATAGCATCAATTCCTTCTTGAGCTGAATGCGAAATGTTATATTCAGTTCCTCTTTATGCTAAGAAGCACCTCACAAACCGGGATGCCCCAAACATCGGCCAATGCCGACATTGAGTTCGGTGCTAAGCATTGCCCTTCAGAGCCATTCCCGGAAACGCTCCGGTACGCTGGCCGTTTTCAATGACCCTTACGCCGTTAACAAATACCTGTTCAATTCCTTTGGGGTATAAGGTAGGTTCAACCATGGTGGCATTGTCTATCACTTCCTCTGGGTCAAAAACCACAATATCAGCCATAGCACCTGGAATTAAGCGGCCCCGTTCAGTGAAACCAAAGGTATCTGCAGGAAGAGAGGTTATTTTGCGAATTGCTTCCTCCAGGCTTAAAACTTGCATTTCACGAACATACCTGCCCAGAATACGAGGAAAAGTGCCGTGGGTTCTGGGATGGAACGCTCCCAAAATTCCGTCTGTTCCCGCCATAACCCAGGGCTCTTGCATAAACTGAACAAGTTCCTTTTCAGAAATTGAATGGTATATCATAGCAAACTCCCCATCGCAACGATGGATTTCATCAATAATAAAAGCACCGGGATCCGTGTGCCCCAGTTGCTCCAGGATTTTGTTTAGGGGTACATTAACAAATTCCTCTTGACTGGCTCTGACAACACAAAAATGAACCGACCCTCCCCTTTGGAAAATCGCATCAGCAGCGTACTTGACCATTTCATTGCGGGTGTCCGGGTCTTGGTACTGCTCTTGGAACTTTTGAAAACCGGTCTCTTTATCATAATCTTTGACCAGCTGCACAGCAGTATAAAGGCCTCCTCCCGTAACAGTGTACGGGTACTGATCCGCGGTTATTTTGAGTCCCAGTCCCTGCTCCCTGGATATTCGATCAAGTATCCCGGTAGCAAGGCCCCAATTTCGTGGAACAGTGACTTTGATGTGGGAAATATGAAGTGGTACACCTGTAGCTCTACCAATAGTTATGGCTTCCTCCAGAGCTTCTTCAATATGGTCATCTTCGCTGCGCATATGGGTTGCATAGATTCCGCTAAAGGAGCCTACCACTCTTACCATTTCCATTAGCTCCTCTGTATCTGAAAACACCGCAGGTTCATAGGTAAGCCCAGTGGAAAGGCCCAAAGCCCCCTGGTGCATGGCCCTTTCCAGTAGGGCCTTCATCTGGTCTAATTCTTGTTCAGTAGCTTTTCGATTCTCATTACCCATAACCTCTTCACGTATAGTTCCATGGCCTGCGAAAAGAGCATAGTTTGTACCTAACCCCCGTTCAGCTGTTTTCTCAAGATGCTCCCGGGGGGACAAAGGAGACATCCCACAAAGGCCCCCTATCTGGGTGGTTACTCCTTGGCATTCTTGGTGGCTATCCCATGGGCCGTCCAAAACGTTCCAATCTGTGTGGCAATGGACATCGATGAAACCAGGACAAACTACTTTGCCGCCGGCATCCACCTTCCGGTAGGCAGACTCATTTATCAAGTTTGGCCCAACAGCGGCAATTCTGTCATCTTTCACCGCGACACTGGCTCTGTACCCTGGCTTTCCTGTACCGTCAATAACTGTACCGTCTGTAATTATGACGTCATACTTCACTTGCACCGCTTCCTCTCCTGTGAGACTCCTTAGCCCTTGTACTTCCCTTTTGAATCAACAGAATCCTCCGGCAAACATAATGTAGTTACATTTTCTTGAAACTTTTTGAGTGCGGCTGGCTGTAATTGTATGTTTATGCTCTATTCCCTTTGGCCCGTTTTGAAGGAAATGACCTGAAAGACAGAGTAGTCTTTAGCAACGGACAAACCTATACTTGAAGATGGTTTTCGGAAAGAAACAAAATACGCCTTTTCAGAAGCGGCTGTCAATAATTAATGAAAAATGGGGAGATGATGCAGTGCATTCATACGAGAAATTGGGCGTCTTCTACCTGGGGCGCCCTTATGATCAGGCTACAAGAAGCCCTCAGGAAGGACTGGTTTTATATGATTCCAAGGATCTGGTTACCCACGGAGTATGCGTGGGAATGACAGGAAGCGGCAAGACAGGTTTGTGTATTGCCCTCCTGGAAGAAGCCGCTATTGACGGCATTCCTGCAATAGTCATTGACCCCAAGGGAGACATGGCAAACCTTTTGCTCACTTTCCCTGATCTTAGGCCCGAAGATTTCCGGCCATGGATAAACGAAGATGATGCACGTAAGAAGAATCTTCCCCCTGATGATTATGCCGCAGCCCAGGCCCAACTCTGGAAGCAAGGTTTGGCCTCCTGGGGCCAGGACGGTGAGCGCATCCGGCGCCTAAAGGACTCTGCCGAGTTTACAATTTACACCCCTGGAAGCACTGCTGGAATCCCGGTTTCAATCCTGAAATCCTTTTCGGCTCCTTCAAGGGCAATCATAGAAGACACAGAACTCCTGACCGAGAGGGTCAGCGGGACTGCCAGCAGCCTTTTGGGCCTCATAGGCCTTACTGCCGATCCGATTAAGAGCCGGGAACATATTCTGATATCAACTATCCTGTACGGTGCCTGGCAGCAAGGCATTGACCTGGATCTGCCTACCCTTATACAGCAGATTAACTCTCCGCCGTTCAACCAGATAGGTGTAATGAGCCTGGAATCGTTCTTCCCGGCAGCCGAACGTTTCAAACTGGCTATTCAGTTCAATAACCTTTTGGCTGCACCAGGGTTTGCTGCCTGGATGCAGGGCGAACCTTTGGACATAGACAGCATTTTGCACACACCTTCGGGCAAGCCCAAAATATCCATATTCTCAATAGCCCACCTGAGCGATGCTGAGAGAATGTTTTTTGTGGCGTTGCTCCTTAACCAGGTTTTGAGCTGGACCCGGGTTCAGTCGGGCACCTCCAGCCTCCGGGCTATTCTTTACATGGACGAAATTGCAGGGTACTTCCCACCTGTGGCTAATCCTCCTTCTAAAGCCCCTCTTCTGACCTTATTGAAACAGGCCAGGGCATTTGGATTGGGAGTTATGTTAACCACCCAGAACCCTGTGGACCTGGATTACAAAGGCCTGTCCAATACAGGAACCTGGTTCATTGGCCGGCTCCAAACCGAGCGAGACAAGATGCGGGTTCTCGACGGGCTTGAAGGAGCAGCCAGTACCCAGGGAATGAATTTCGACAGGCGCCAAATGGAGCAGATCCTTGCCGGCCTGGGCCAAAGGGTATTCCTCATGAACAATGTTCACGATGATGCACCAACCATATTCGAAACCCGCTGGGTAATGTCGTATTTGAGAGGCCCGCTTACCCGGAATCAGATATCACAATTGACGGCATCCACGAAAATGCCTGAGCCTGCAATTCAGGCACCGGCCACAGGGGCAGGCCAGTGGGCCTATCCGACAGGGGTTCCTTATACACCTCCAGGTACCGCCATTCCGTACGCAGCCCCAGGTACCGGCATTCCAGCGATGGCACCTGGGTTCGGCCCCCAGGCTCCGCAAATCCAGGCTCCCCAATCTCTGCCGCCGGCTGATGTCCCTGTCCTGCCTCCCGGTGTGAGATACGGTTTTCTACCGGCTCGCCGCGGGGCCGGCAGGTTGGTGTACCAACCTATGATACTGGGGAATGCCCGGGTAGATTTCAGAGATACGAAAAGCAGGACTGACGTAACCAAAAACTACGTTCTTGCTGCCCCTATCTCAGACAAATGCCTATAGGCATTAACTGGGATGCAGCCATGGAACTGGATGCCGGTATTTCTGAACTTGAATCATCACCCACTCCCGGTGTTCCATTTGCCAACCTTCCGAGCTCAGCCGGCATAGCCAAGAATTACACGGCGTGGGCAAGGGACTTCGCTGATTGGTTGTACCGGACACAACAAGTAGAACTCATGGTGAGCCCAACCTTGAAAGTATACTCGAAATTTTGCAGGCGAGTCAGAACGTGACTTCCGGGTTCGCCTGGATCAAGATTTCCGGGAAAAGCGGGACGAGGCTATAGATGCATTGCGCAAGAAATACGCTGCCAAAATCGACTCAGCCATGGCAAAGGTTCAAAGGGCAGAAGACGCAGTTGACAGAGAGATGATGCAAGCCAAACAGCAGCAAATGCAGACAGCGATTTCTATGGGAGCAACCCTCCTTACTTCACTCTTGGGCAGCAAGAAGCTCAGCACCTCAACCCTTGGCCGGGCGACTACTGCAGCACGGGGGGCCAGCAGGTACAGCAAGGAACAAAGTGACGTAAAACGCAGTCAGGAGACAGCCGAAAGGTACCGTGAACAGCTCCAGGCCCTGGAGGATGAATTACAGGAGGAGACTGCTAAACTGACCGAAAAACTCAGCCCGCTCAATGAAAACTTCGATCGCCACACTATCAGGCCGTATAAAAAAGACGTGTTAGTCGACACGGTGATGTTAGTCTGGGTACCTGTTCAAGCAAGGTAGTATTGACTAGACAGGAAAGGGCTGAGACTTCTGCCCTTTCCTGTAGATCTGCATTTGTCGAATACCAGGGGTGCGAGCTGCCGCATAATTCTTAAGTGCGCTGTCCGGTATTAACTCCCTATTACCCATTGTCTACATCCAAACAGGATCTACTACGAACCGCCCACCTACTGAAACCGCTTCAACTTTGGTGTTTCCTATCTCGCTTGCGGGAATCAGTTTCAAGTCATGGGAAAGAACCACAAAATCCGCGTACATACCAGGGCTCAGCATACCCAGAACTTTCTCCTTACCTGCAGCATATGCTGCATCTTTTGTATACCCGGCCAGGGCAACTTGTACAGGTAGATTCTCAGCAGGATGCCACTGAAGCTCCGGGCCTTCCCCGGGAAAACACCGGTTAACAGCACAGTAGAGGCCATATATGACGTCGGGAATCTCTACAGGTGAATCGGAACCAAAAGCAAACTTCGTACCTGCCCTGTGAAGCTGCCCAAACGGGTATGCCCTTACTGACCGGTCTCCCCACTCCTTATCAGCCATGTACCTATCAGCCACTGCATGGCCGGGCTGAACTGAGGCTATAACGCCCAATTCCTTGAAACGCCTTATGTCATCTGGATGAATCATCTGAGCATGCTCAATCCTGTGCCTTATGCGCTTTTTCCTGGATTCATCTATACTAGCCTCAATGGCATCAAGGGAGCTGGCAACCGCCTTATCACCAATAGCATGAATAGCCATACCATAGCCTGCTTGCACAGACCTTGCCACCAGTTCAACCAGCTCGTCATCGGGAATGCAATCCAAACCATAGTAGCCGGGCAGGTGCTCATAGGGCTCATACAGCAGAGCAGTAGAAGAGCCCAAAGAGCCGTCTTTGAGGGCCTTAATCTGGGCTGTCCAAACCCAGTCGTCACCATAACCTTGTTTGATATCGAAAGCAAACAGGGTTTCAAGAGAAGAGGCAGGCGGCATAAGGGCAATCCTGAAAGGTAGTTTAGCCTCATCTCGAATCCTGCAGGCTATGTGGAAAAGCCCGACTTCCTCAGGCGCGTGAATACAGGTAATCCCCATGCGCCACAGGTTGGTTATGGCTTCAACAGCAGCATTGTAGGCCTCTTCATCATCTGTGTCAGGGATATTGCGCCAAACAAGGCTCTCGGCTGCATCCTGCAATATACCTGTTGGTTCGCCAGACCTGTCCTTGAGAATAGCGCCACCCTCGGGAGATACAGTGTCCCTGTCAATTCCGCAAATCTCAAGGGCTTTGGTGTTGACCCATACACTATGCGCATCCTTGCTAGACAGGCATACGGGCCGTCCCTTGGATACAGCATCTAAATCGTGCCTTGTAGGGAAATCTCCCCAAAGGCTCTTGTCCCAACCGGCTCCAATTACCCAGGCCTCCAGAGGCTGGGCCTTGACACCCTCTTCGATAATCTTGAGTCCTTCTTCTTTAGTCACCATGCCATACAGGTTGATCCTCTTGAGTCCCACGGCATAGCTCAGAAAGTGAATGTGGCTGTCGTGAAAACCAGGGTAGACAACCCTACCTTTAAGATTAATCTCAACAGTACCCTGAGGCGCGCCGAGTTTCACAGCATCCTGGCGGCCTACTGAGGCGACCTTGCCATCAATAACAAGCATGGCCGGGACACATCCATGATAGTCCATAGTGTGTATGTTCCCATTGAAGAGCAAATACGAACTCATTGGAATCCTCCTAGGCCTTTATCTCCCGTTTCCCGCTCTTGAGTGTCCAATTCTTTGGATAAGTGCGATTTTCCTCTGAAGTCATGTTCCCGGTATTCATAATCTCTCACCACCGGCTAGGTTAAGTGACAGGCCCGGTCCGGAAACCCTAGTCACTGATCGGGCAAGAAGTTGACATAAGTGAGATAATGAAAGCCAGGCAATAGCAAGGTGAAGCCTGCGCTGTAAGACAAACAGACAAACAGCAATCAAATGGATTCCAGAGAGGGGCCGTGAGGACAAAACCATGTCTTTCAAAACAAAACTTATCGCGTCATTTGTGGCACTGAGCGTGCTGGCCGCGGTATCAATGGGGTTAATTGAAACCCGCCTGATCCAATCCTATTTCCTGCAATCCTATGTCGACCAGGTGAGACTTACCGCTGACCAATTGGTACCCTATGTAGCAAATCTTAATGTTGCGGCTGAAGATAATGAGACCTGCCTTGAAGTAGCTGCTATGATATACTACAACACTGGACTACGAGTACTCATAACCGGGCTCGATGGATCGGTTGTTGTCGACTCCTCCGAGGATGATTCCCTGGTTGGAAAAGTCATCGAATCACAGGTTTTATCACCTACTTCCCAAAACGGTGAAATCACTTCCTTTGATCTGCCCCTGGCCGGAAAAGACGATGTGGCTGTCTCAGCTCCCTGGCAGACAGGCGAGGAAATTTCAGGAACCTTGGTCCTGGTGGGGCCTCTAAAAAACTTCGCCCGTGACGGCATGACCCAGCTAAACCCATTTATTTTGAAAGCGGGGCTGGGGGCATTGGCAGTCACCGTCCTTGCAGGGCTTCTATTCTCGATGGCATTGTCCAGGACAACCCCAGGCCAAACCGCAGCACCTGTAGCACCTGTAGCACCGGCAGCAGAACCAGATGCAGAAGATGCAGTTTGTGGTGATGACATGGATTCACCTGAGGAAAACGAAAGTGCATTGGAAGATACTGACATTGCCTTTGAAAACGACGAGGTTGAGAGTGACGCCGGTGCCGCTGATGTTCTCCAGGAATCGCCTGAGGAACAGGCATAAGCGGAGTCCTACCTATTATTGCCTTCTTCGCTATGATTCTTGTCTCTCAGAATCATATGGGACTTAGGGGGTAATTCTGGATGAGTTCTGGTGCGGCAAAGTGGAAACTGACGATGGTGGCAGGCTAGATACAACCTATACGAGGCCGTCCGCAAGTGGTGAACCCAAACCTGCAGGACGGCTGGTTTTATTCTGTGTGAAGTTTAGCCCTTTCTCTGGTAATAATCCCACATAACGAAAATCAATCTAGCTATCACATGGTCCAGCAGTCATCGATACACTGAGGCACAGTACCTCTTCCAATTGGGTTTACTACCCTAAACTCTCCTCACACCTTTTCATGTAATTCATTATGTTAATGGCAAGCACTACTGTGGCTGCAAAAATTCCGATTAGGTAGAATACCCCGATCACGGGAAGCGCAACCACGATAAGCCCAAGAAACCCTGCAATCTGAACTGTCAAGTATTGGCTCCACCTTGAGTCTGCCTCTTGGGCCATGGCAAAATCTCCTGCGTTCGTCGCCATGTCTTTTATTCCCATGAGAAGATCGTGCACATGTAGCAATCCCATTATCAGTACTGCTATGCCGATTACAAATGTTAGTGGCCCACTGGAGCCCACATGCACTCCTCCTTCCTGGGCAGGACGTTCATATATCTGTAGGACAGACAGGAACAAAAGAGGCAAGTTGATGTTCTTTGCTCTGGCAAAATGCTCGCTTTCCGCAGCCAGAAGAGCCAACCCTCCCCCAAGATGAATATATCCGATTATGTCAGGGAGTACATCAATACCCATCAGCCGAAAATCAATCATCACAAATAAGAATCCCCAGTAGAACTTCCTAAAAGCATCTGCTTTCATGGGTCCTCCCCCTCCTGCCACCCATGACTTGATTCGTTAAAACATCAAGTCGAGTCCTCAAAACGTCGAGCTTATACATGATTATCTGAGACTGTATTATGTAACCGTAGCTAAAATAACGGAGTTCTGAATTTCCCGTCGGTATACTGACGACTAGAACCAAAACCCGTTCCTGTACCAACAATCAGTGGATCTAAGTGTCAAAATTTTATACAGGTCCCCTTTGAACCTTGGATCCTGAGAGTGTTTTAAATCAGTTCAATCCCTTCTTGTCACATACACTTCACATACACTCTAGAAAACGAACCCAGACTGCTTGAAATCCCGTAGGCATCACGAAGTACTGATTCAGTATGATGCATAATGACTCACAATGACGTGTTTGTGTCGAAGGGGTCACTATACTAACGCGAATCCTGGATCTCCGTCGGTATAGTAACGGCAATTTCGCTTACCCGTCGGTATACCGACAGGTAAGCTGTCTATGTGTATAGAAATCGTACAATTACGGCAGCATCCCAAAAAATGCCCTCTCCTGACACAAGCCCCTTCAAAAACTCAATCATCTTGGTATCTTAAATTCCCCGGTGGGTCTCAGATATCTCACTGTACTCCGGATGCCCGAGTGTGTCCTGGATACCATGAACACCCCTAGACTAGACCACTTCCTTGCATACGTACGGAGACGTGCTGGCCCTCAGAAGAGTGCCATATGATATGTTGAAAGACAGGATCTTTCCAACATAAATCGAGTCATTTGCATCTTCGATATCACAGATAAGGTGGTCAGATGAAGCACCCAGAATCTCGACTCCCTTTGTAAGGGGCCTGAGATCCGAAGGGTCAACATCCTGCCTTCCTGCTGCCAAAATAGCCCTTGCCCTTATACCCCGGTCCCTAAACACAGGAACTTTCCCAAAAGCATCCTGGCCAATTTCCCCCATGGGCTTAGACGGCTTATCCTGCACCTCAATTACTTCGGCCTGTAGAGTAAATGCATCTTGAAAACATCCGTCTATAGGGTTTCTCTTAACAGCCTCTTTACCGAGGAGAATGCCCTCACCAATTCTGAGTTCTGTAATGCCCGGGGGAATCTCCTGGTTAAGCACTAAATTCATGTTTGCAGATGTGCCTCCCGATACTCGAAGCAAAGGCCTGCCAAGTCTTTGCTCAATCTCTTTCCTTGCCTCAAGCAAAGTATTCATTTTGCCCCTGGTAGGGATGACTCCCCCATAGCAAGCCATGTTAGCGCCTATGCCAACCAATTCGACACCGGGCACCTGAGCCATTTTAAAGGCAACCTCCGGAGCTTTATCAACCAAGACGCCTTCTCGTAGATCCCCAAGTTCTATCATCAAGATCACCTGGTGGGCCTTTCCGGCCTTCCTGGCTGCTTCGCCCAACCGCCTGACGATCTCAATTCCGAGTTCAGGCTTGTATCAGCATAATGTACCGCTTCTTCGCACTGGAAGGCTCCTGGGATCTCAAGAGGATAGTCTCGCCTCATAACCCCATTGTCTGATTCTGCGCAAATTGCCAATTCGTGAATCGCCTATGGCCCTGGCACCACCTGAAACCATAGCTTCTACAACTGACAAATTTGCACAGGTTCCCTTGGCTACTCCTACAAGCCTCATTCCCTGCTCATCAAGGAGCCGTGCTATTACGTGAGTGTTATGCTCAAGTTTCCTGGTATCAATGATTAAAGCCGGGTGACTCATGCTCTCAACTCCATTTCTCTGTCTTTGTTTCTGTGCTTTATTAGCTAAAACCTGCATTACAGGCAGCTCTACGTCGCACAAATTGAGAAACGTGTAAAGCGTCCCGGCTTCTCCCTTGAAAAGGTTTCAGGGTTCCATTGCCCCTTATGATCAATTGGCCAATTTTGAACTCGATTCCACTATGGCGCCAATCCTATAGTAGGCCAGTAAAACACCGAAAACAGAAGAATCACAACGATCACAATAGGCGTAACTACCGCCCCGGCCTTCATTAGATCATGACTGTCGTAAAGGCCTGTGGAAAAGGTTGCAAGGGCAGATACAGACTGAGCAGGCAGGTAAAAACCAATCTTGCCTGCTGCCATGGCCACCATTCCGAGCCAAACAGGATTAGTTGAGGTCGAATTGGCAACAGCAAAAGTAATGGGCAGCATCACTGCATTTATCGTTGTTATGTTGTTCAACCCGAAACGGAGCAAAACCACAGACACAAGTATCACCAAAGCCATAGTGGCCGGGCTCTTACCGGCCAGCAAACCCGACAGGACTTCTGCGAGGCTCAAATGAAGGCCTGAAGTTGATACTGCTGTCGCCATCACGACGCTGGAAGCAAGAAGAATCAAGGTGCTCCAGTTGATCCTCTTGAGTGCTTCGTCCCAGTCGATAATACCTATGCCGGGCAAGACTGTGCAAAGACTCAGGGTAAGGGCAGTTAAGCCCACAGAGAAGTGATGCAAGGGCTCGGTCATCCAAAGCACAAGCATTGCGATTACCACCATTACCATTTTGTGCTCCAGTCTTTTCATAGGCCCAAGTTTGGCATAGCTAGCCGTGATGAACTCCCGCCCTTTACTAATACAAGAAGGCGACGGCGGAAACAACCTCTTCAGGACATACCAGATCAGTATGGTACTAACAAGGTTTATAGGGGTATATGCCCTCGCCCACTGCAAGTAAGTCCATTCAAATCCAATCTGCTCTTTAAAAAGCTCAACGCCGTAAAACACGCCTGATGCCCCTGTGATACAGCTTGTACTACTTATCAAAGTACCAAACGTCATACCAATCATGAGCATCTTGGAGAAATTCTCATCATTAAACTCTCTGCACAATCCACTGGCAATAGGCAGCAATATTCCCACCCGGCCCACAGCGCTGGGAACAAAAAACGTCAACAAGAACAGGGTAAACATAACCATCAGCACAGTGTATTCAGCATGGCCCCCCGCAATCTTGAGAAGCCACAGGGAAACCCGCCGCTCTATTCCGCTTACCCGAATACTCTCTGCAAGCAAAAGCACGCTAAATACCAATACAACCGTGGTGTTGCCCAGACAGTGAACCCCTTGCGTAAATGTGATTATCTCCGCGAAAACGAGGCTTACTGCATTCAAGAGGCCAACTACTGCAGGTGACAGTCCCCTGGATATCCAACCGGCAATTGTCCATACGGTCAAAAGACTGACCTTAAGCTGATTCCCTGAAAGGAAAGATGTGTTCCATGAATCTGGAAAAAGACGAAAGAGAAGTACAAGAATTAGGTAGCCGCACACAATAATCTCCCCGCGCCGTTTGCGGATTGTGCCGGCAAGCGACGATATCATTGAGATCCCTCCACAGCTTCTCCATAACACTCGGCACGGAGAAGCAATTGAAGCTTTCTCCGTGCCGCAGTAATCATGGGCCGCAAACCATTAGAGTGGAATTTCCAGACCCATTAATGGCGGATATTGCTGGCAGCCAAAAACATCCGCGTCTCCCGGGCTGCCACTGGGTATTGACCTGTAAATGGTAAACTTTATGGCACATGCAGGGTCGAATTCCACAAAATCACTAAGCCTTTCTTTAGGCACCCCGAATAACCTTGTTACGGTTTCCGGTGTCAATGCATTGCTCGCCTTAACAGCCTCATAGTCCTCCCGGTTCTTAAAGATTATATCAAAGGTCACCTTATCCGGGCCTGCATTTTTGCTTCTTATGACCTTGGCAAGATCCTCCAACTTAACGGTTCTCATTTTCTTGACCTCCTTATACCCCAGCCTCAGTAATTTTGACCGGGAAAAACTCAAGTGGATCGTCTACAGGAATAATGTGGTTCAAGGTCCACTTATACGCGGGGGAAACTGCAAATACTTCGTCTACAAGAAACGCAGCTGTGCCGGCTGTACCCTTAACTTCCGGCAACCTTGCGTAAAACAGCTGCCTTGTCCCTATCATTGCGACTTCCTCAGCAAGCTCTTTGGTGGGGGCAATACCTTCTACAACAATGCAAAGTTCGTGTGGATTTGTATTCTTAACAGGCTCAAGATCACTCATAACCGCATTCTTTCCATAAACGTGGAAGAATACCTGGTACTCGGTATCTTTGAATCTCTCTTCCACCTGGCTTCTCGCCCAATCAACTACCTTATCCACATTTTCAATCAGATAAGGATCTCTGATTCCCGCAATTCCAAGATACCGTTCACCGATTTTGCCGGCGCCTTCTAACTTAACTTTCACTTTACCCTCTATGGGGATGAATTTGGGCCCTGTTATGGCGCAGGTCTTTGGATCATGCTTCTTGTATTCACAATTGGTCATATCAAGAAGGCCGCCTGCCACATGCTCATAAAAGGGATTTGACCTTTCGTACATAGCATGAGCTGAAACCGATTCTACAGTGCACATCTGGTTAGGGTGCATGGCCTTTACTTTTACATCTTCATGAGAAATAGTCCCGATAATTGTCTCTTTCGCCCCGTATGGTTCGGCACAGAAGGAAGCACATTCCATCACTTTTCCAAGGTAGTACGAAAGAGCTTCTGAGAAACCCTCTCGTATGGCCGGAGCCGCGAATATAGCACAGTCACTGGAACGGCCGCCAATGATAACGTCGGCCCCCATCTCAAGCAACTTCATGAACGGATGGACTCCCGCCACTGCCACGATCCTGTCGGTATTCTCGGCTTCTTCAACCGTTAGGTTTGGCCTGCCATCAAGCCCCTCAATCTCAACACCCTGCTTCAGTTTGTCCACAATGTGCTGAACAGGTACTTCAGAGTAGAAGTAGCCCAACTTAAATCTAGGAATATTATGTTTCTCAGCCAGTTTCTTTATGATATCCACATACATGTCAACCCGGCTATTGGTCCCAGTATCTCCTGACGAACCAATGATCATTGGTACCCCTTGCTTCCTGGCAGCCACGAGCATCATTTCCAGGTCATGCGCCTGCCATTCGTAAGGACTGACCGACTTGTCTACCCCAAGGGGAGTAGGGCCTATGTCATTACTTCCTGAGTCGCAACAGTAGTAGTCGGGATTTTCCTCTACTCCAATCCAAAAACTTTTCTCTTTTGAAGGAGCAAACCCCATGTGTCCGTTAGGACATAGAATCGTCAACTTCTCTTTCTTTGACACTGTTTTGTGCCCTCCTCAAAAACAATTGATTTTTGGCCAGCGGTTATAATAGGTTATTACCACACGAGCAACCAAAACTCCTTCTTTTCAGTTACTTAATTTAAAGATTCTGTGCAGTTTCTTGAGTTGTGACCTCACGGGTAATAGAAAACTTGTAGCGATCGGCCCTATAATACGCTGTTCTGAACTCAACAGGAATGTCGTTCTTAGCCTCGACCAAGGATTCTACTACGAAAAGCGCTGCAGATTGGTCAAGTCTGAGATACCGTGCCACTCTACCTGACGCCAGCTTAGCCTCAAAGGTTTGCCGAGCCCTTACAGGACTGAGGTCTTCACTTATGCCCTGGTACAAATCAAATGAGGTAAAGGGTTTATCCTCGGCTCCCCATTCAGTTGCTCTCCGGGCCATCAAAGCGCCCAATTCAGGCCTGAAATATGAGATATATACAGCCAGAGGTTCTGAGTCTGCCATACCTAGTAATACGATCCTTACCAGGGGCGTCCTCTTGTTTACATCCAAAGCAGTATATATCCTGTCAGTTGCCGATACCCTTTTGACTTCAATAACCGAGGTCCTGGGGAAAAGGCCCAAACCAGTCATAGTCTTATCGAACAGGGTTATCTGCTCAAGGGCTTGCACTATCTTCTTTGAAGCTACGTAAGTGCCTTTACCCTGCCTCTTAACTAAAAGTCCGTCGACAGTGGCAAGATGAATCGCCTGTCTTACCGTAATTCTGCTTACACCGTACATGTTACACAGTTCCCGTTCAGACGGGATTGCCGTGTCCTCAGGATAGGTTCCATCTTCAATTTTCTTCTGAATCAAATCCTTTAGCTGAATGTACAAAGGGATCTGGCCAGTCTTGTCGAGCATCAACCATCCTCCTATTGCTCGTCTGCATTTGCAGGTTCATTCTAGCATACTTTGAAATCATACCAAATATGTTAACAGGCTATTGCCTGGTCAGTCTCTTCCATAGTTCCCTTATCACTCTTGAACAGAAAGCTCGGTCTTTGGTCTCTTGTTTTCAGAATAACGAACCATTAAACCCCGGGGCAAACCTGGCCTCTCGCAGGGGCAGGCTGCAAAGAAAAGGCTGCTCTGCGCGAGCAACCTTTGCCATGGCCCACCTGCCCAAACTTTCCTGGTAGATTTGCTCAAATCAATTTGATCTACACACGATGCCGCAACACCATACCAGGTTTAGCTTCTGTATGCTCGCCTTCAGCCACTACAACCTGGCCGTTAACGAAAACGTATTCTATTCCTGAAGGATAAAGCCGGGGTGAATCAAACGTAGCATTATCCTTGATCGTAATAGGATCAAATACTACTATGTCTGCCTTAAAGCCTGGTTTTACATATCCCCTATCCTTGATATTGAGGCGTTCTGCAGGCATAGATGTCATTTTTCTGACGGCATCTTCCAGGGTAATCACCTGGCTATCCAAAGCGTATTTTGAAATCACCCTGGGGAATGTGCCGAAACTCCTTGGGTGAGGCGGCCCGGATGATAACACGCCTTCAGGCCTCAAGGCCCGCCCGTCAGAAGCAATCATCACAAAGGGAGCTTTCATTATTGTTAGAAGGTCTTCTTCTTTCATGGAAAATGTGACCAATTGCGGGTTAAAAAGCTCCACAAGCCTTAGGGTGGTTTCAGCCGGATCAAATCCTGTTATCTCGGAAATCTCCGCCAAGGATTTGCCGCTGTATTCAGGCTTTGGCGGGTACCGTCCGATAACTAATCTCTCAGGGCCGCCCCGCCGGGCAAGATTCCGAACAGCCTCTGTTTTGATCCTTTGGCGAATATGCGGGTCTTTTAGTCTGTCAGAAAAATCCTGTTTGGACCCGGATTGAGCCCATCGTGGAATGAGCGAACCAATAATGCTTGAACACGCCGCCAGGTATGGGTATTGATCTGTCGCGACATCAAAGCCTCTTTTTCTCGCATCCTCAACAGTCTTTACAAGTACACCGGCTAAACCCCAGGTTGCTGGCCCTACACACTTCATGTGAGAAATCTCAACCCTTGCCCCGCTATCCCTGGCTACACATAACATTTCCTGCAACGCAGCTAAAAGGCCTATATTATAATCAGATTCATCTCGCAGGTGACATGTTACAAGGCCGTGGTAATCTGCAACCACCTTTCCAAACTCTATAACCTCTCCGATCTTTGCATAACTGCCTGGCGCATAGTAAAGGCCCAGAGACATACCGAAAGCACCTTGCTCCAGAGCTTCCCTTAGCAAATGGCCACATTCCTGAAATTCACCAGAACTAAGATCCCGGTTGGCGTAACCTGAGACAGCAGTCCTGATTGACGCGTGTCCGACTAACGCGCCAATGTTAATTGATAGTCCCTGGGATCCCACTACTTGTAAGTAGTCATCAAGAGTGGACCATGGGAGCTTCTCGGTCCATTCATATAACTCAAATATAAACTTCTGAAACGTTTCAGGGAATTGCCCTACCAAAGGAAATGCAGAATTTCCGCAATTCCCCACAATCTCAGTGGTAATGCCCTGCATAACTGAACTCCTGGCAGTGCCGTCAATGAAAACCTCGGCATCAGAATGGCCGTGAATATCTATGAAACCAGGACACACAATCTTTCCTGTAGCATCAATCACCTGGTATCCGTGCCCGGGTTCTTGCCCTATCTTGTCTCGAATACCAGGGGCTACCCGAGAAATAGCATCCCCCTCAATTAAAATGTCTGAGTAAAACCACGGGTTGCCTGAACCGTCAATGACTTTTCCCCCGGTAATGAGTGTCTTCACCGGTACTCTGGTTGCCAGAGGATTACTCCCCCTGAGTGGTGTGAAGGCTGGACTGTTTTCGATTCGGGAGACTGGGTTCCCATGTCATCACTCCCTTTGGACATAATCTTGGTTTGCTGTTGATGCCGGATCGTTATTACTGGTATTAGCCTGTTATACTTTTCTGTAAGCAAGTGCTGAATTCCTGCCGGATTCACCAATACTCATGGGAATTTGATAGTTAAGGCGGCGTGTGCGGTGCAAAACTCGTCAAACCCAGACTCTGCACAATTGTCATAGGTCAATTGCAGCATTCAGTTTCTTGTCAACACGAAGTTTGCCACCTTACGGCATTGATTCAAGACAATGTGTAAAGCAGATTAGCTCCCTGATGAAATATATACCCTGCGTACAAAATGCGGGAGCAAGAATTCACCTACACCAAGCCCCGCGGACATTGCAGATTCCACAATCCGGATAGCCTCATTGCCCTGGCTGCCGCATATGACGACCTCGTCCCCTGGTTCCACTCCGGGTATACCGGTAATATCCACAGCCATCCGGTTCATACAGATGAGGCCTATCATAGGAGCTCGTTTACCTTTAATCAAAACTTCCCCGGTGTTTGTTAGTTTTCGGGGAAGTCCGTAACCGTATCCAACAGGAATACTTGCAACAATAGTGGGCCGGGAACACCGGAATAAAGAAGAGTAACTTATTTCCGCTCCCTCAGGTAGTGCCTTTACAGCCTCAACTTTTGCTTTGAAAGCCATGGATTCTGTTAAACCAATAGGATCAGGAAATGAAAAGGCCCACATTCCATGAAGCCCGCACCCGGTTCTGACCATGTCCAGGTGTGCCTCTGGAACTTGAGCAATAGCACCTGTGCTGCAGGCATGACGTATGCCAGGATTAATTCCCATTGCTTCCACTATTTCAAGGGCACGGAAGAACATAGCCAGTTGTTTCCTTGAACCATCAGGAGTTTGTGCCCCTGCATTTGCAAAATGAGTGAAAACCCCTTCTGCCTTAACTCCCGGAGTCGAAGCCAGGAGGTTCGCGAGGCCTTTGATCTTATCGGGCCTTACCCCTGTGATACCCATGCCCGTATCAATTTCTAGATGAATCGATGCCTGACTGTTCAGTTTCTCTGCCTGTTTCCCCAGTGCCATTAGCAAATCTGCATCGCCTGTGGCCTGTGAAAGATTATGCTGTATAACATCACCGGCCCGCACTGCAGGTGTTCGTCCAAGGATAAGAACCGGGGCAGTGAACCCTGCTTGTCTTAGCGCGATCCCTTCGTCAATATCGGCAACACCTAGCCATGAAGCTCCACCTCCCAGGGCGGCTTCTGCTACCTGCTTCATTCCATATCCATAGGCATCAGACTTCACCACGGCCAGAACTTCTGTATCCGGGCCAATAAACCGCCTAATTTTTCCCACGTTTTCACGGATTATGTCGAGATCTACTTCCACCCAGGCGTTCATGTCAAAAACTCCTTTGAAATATGATGCAAGAATTTCTTAGTTCTGCCGAAGTCCGGTGCTTAAGTCAAATCAAGTGTCAAAAAACTGCTACGAATAAAGAGTACAGAATTAACGGAAACCAAATGCAATACTTCCGTACATTCGGCAACGTGCTTGCGTAGTCCGCCTATAACGCCTGAACTCTCGTCAATCCCGCTTTGGCGGCGGTTTTTAAGGCGGCACGGTATTCTCTGAATGTAACTCTTCTTCCCAAAGCCGGATGGTAGAAGCGGCTGTAATACGAGCATATTGTACTGGTCCATGATGTTCACGTAAGTATCCCTGGAGATCTCTTCTGCAATGAACTTCATTACCTTTTCTGTGCCGGCTGCTTTTTCAGGAGACCAGGTGCCTGACCAAAAGGCCCCGTAAAGCCAAGCCTTTTTCATCTATAACCAGATTTCACTGCCTGTACATTTCCTTGACTGCAGCAAAGTTGAGTTCAGGGTAATCCGGAGCCATAGAAAACTCCCTGGCAGATTCTGCCTCCCCGTATTTCATGTCAGGCATGTAGATATCAATAACTCCGTCCAAAAGACTAATTGTTTCTATAGAGTCATAGCACTCAGTGTTATATACAAGGGGGATGTTGGTACCCTGCCCTGCAGCCCATCTCACAGCAGACAGGATACTCGGTACCACGTGGGTAGGCGAAACCAGGTTCACATTGTGACAGCCCATTTCCTGCACCCTGAGCATCAACCGGCCAAGTTGATCGTCAGTAACCTCATGGCCCCTGTCAAAGTGGGCAATATCGTAGTTCTGGCAAAAGATACACCTGAGGTTACAGTTGGAAAAAAAGATAGTGCCTGAACCCCGGGTGCCAACAAGTGGAGGCTCCTCGCCGAAATGAGGGCCGAAACTGGAGACCACAGCTTTATCTCCGGTTCTGCAAACTCCAATGGCAGGCCTGACAGAACCTGCTTTACTCTCTGCAAAATCCGCAGTGATACTATCTTCAGCAGTCTCAGCTTTTTTAGAAGGACGACCGGTTGTTGATTCAGTATTTCCAAACCGCATAACCCTGCAACGCCTCCCGCATAAAACACAGGGAGATGCCAGTTCTTTGGACTTTTGCAGCTTTTCATCCCACTGTTTCTCGCTAAGACACAGGTATGCCGGATATTTTGGCTTGCTCACCTGACACAGCCTCCCGTAAAGCCGCCTCCTAAATTCACCTTCTGCTCGCCTGCAATCTCAGGATAATCGTGGCAGGTGAACACTATCACCTGGTAAACATCGGAAATCTGTTTCAGTGCCTCTATTCCTGCCTGCCGGCGGGCTGGATCAAAGTGTACGAATGGGTCATCCATGATAACCGGCGGGCACTTCCCCTGGGACATAAGATCTGCAACAGCAAGGCGCACTGCCAAAAGCACCTGATCAGCTGTGCCCGTGGAAAGAAGGCTTCTTTCCTGAAGTGCGTCAATGGGCCATCCCCGGGATTCGGAATACAATAAGGGGCTCAGATCCTCGGATAAATCCATCCTCGAGTACCTCCCGGCAGTCATGTGCCCTATGTACTTCGAAGAAGCCTGTGACAAAAGATCAAACATACCTGACACTGCCCTGGTTCGCGCTTCAGGGAGAGTGTCCCTGAGTATCTCAAGTATCTGATACTCCCGTTCAATATGCGCCAGGTGTCTTTTGGCCTCCTCAAGTTCCTCGGTTACGCCGGCGATATCCTCAGCCCCCTGGGTAACAACTTGAGCCGTGGCTTCAGCCATAGTCTTATCCTTGTTGAGCTGATCCCGCAATGCCCTTTTTGCATCAAGCTCGAGTTCTTTTTCAACGATTTGCTCAGGCAGCATCTTGTAAGCAAGGGTATCCTGCAATTCCTTATTTGCCGGCGCCAACCTGGCAAGAATCCCGGTTTCCTTTTCCGCCAGCTGTTCCGGATCTATTGCACTTAATTTGCCCAAAATCTGATCCCTTTCACTTTGCTTGCTCTTGAGATCTTGCTCTGTATTACGAAGTTGCCCTTCCAGGTCCCCAGGCAGCACGCCTTTGGCAAGAATGCGTCTTTCTTCCTCTTCAAGGGCTGTTAGCTTTTGCTTAAGAATGCCGATATCCCTATTCAGCGTGTCGATAGATTTATCGCCAAGAAGGTCGCCTGCCCTCGACTTCCTGTCCTGAATAGCCTTGTTCAAATCAAACAGGGTATTCCTTTTGGCCACCATGTCCTCGACTGATGTACACCCGGCTTCTGCGGCTAACACCACAATGGAGGTTTCAAGGGACCGGACCTCTTGTTCTTTCTTCTCCAGGGCTAGGCCGTCAATGGAACCGTTGAGTTTTGCAATGGCCTGTGCTTCGTCCTGCAACTCACGCTTAATATTTTGAAGAGCCTTTTCGATTTCTGAAATCTGCCGCGTCTCCAATTCTTCCTGTTCCATACCCAACTCAACAAGGCTATCAGATACAGACAATTTGAGCCTTCCGGCTTCCTTGCCAAGTGATGCGGTTATTTTCTTAGCCGTTATACAAAGATCCTTAGGAGATTCATGGCCCTCAAGGTCATCAATTGCTGCAACCAAACTGCCCAAATTCTGATGGGCCCCGGCAACTTCAGATTGGGCTTCTCTATACTTATCAAGAGCTTCTGAAAGGGCCAGTGAGCTCTTGGCACCGTAACAATTCAGGATATTGTTTAGTTTGCTTTCTGCCTCTTTTCTCCTGGCGAAGAACTCTTCTGCATCAGCTGTATTGACTTTTAAATCCATGATTTGAGGAATCTTAACTTCAATACGCTTAAGCGCAGAGAACTCTGAGATCCCGGGTTCAATATCTATGGCCAGGTTATCATCGACAGACAGTTGGCCCCTGGCCGCAGCTCCAGGTATTGCACTAACTTCCACATTAAGGCCTGCAGGCGCTTTGCCCATGGCCGCTACCTCAGCAGACAGCCTGGTTGCTTCTCGAACATCCTGCTCAGATACACGGGCAAGCCCGGCAAGTGCGCGCCTGCTGTTCTCATAACCCTCGACTGCCGGCTCAATCTTGCCTATCCAGGATGATACCAAACTCAGCCGCTCATGTAGATTCTTGGCTCCAAGGAGTTTTGAAAGCCACGATTCCCTGGCAGACTTCTTCTCCATCGCCTGGGTATGAGTATCAAGTTCGTTTTTAACTGCTCTAAGGTTTTCCCGTCCTCTGCCAGTACTTGCTTGTAGTGCAAAAGGGTTCGGTGAAGATTCTCGGCCTTATTTACCTTCTCCGGGCCTGTCAAGGCCAGGCTCTTGGCCTTCTTTTCAGCATCTTCCGCCTCTTTAAGCAGATTCTGTGCCTTCCGGCTAATCTCCGAAAACCGTTCCACCTCTGCCGCAATAGAGGCAGTCTCGCGTTCAATCTCAGCTAAGCGATGCTTACGTATATTTTTCTCTTTGAGTTTGTCCAAGGTCTCAGCCAGGGTTTGGATTTCAGGCTCTATTTCATCAAGCCGTTTCTCAAGGCCCTCCCGGACATGCTTTTGATCATACACACTTTTTAATTCCTTACTCTCCCGGTCGTATGTATCCATGGCAGATGCGTGTCTTTTGGCCTTATCAAGTGCCTCTTCAAGAATACCGATGTCCCTGTTGAGTTTTTCCATCTGTTGACAAAGTTCCAGGGCCCTTGTTCTTGCCTCCTGGCCTCGTTTGACCTCTAGTTCTACATCAATAAGCTTCCCTTCAAGCTCCGAAACCCGGTTACGGGCTAGAGTAAGCTCCCCCTGGCGGGACCCGCCCCTCTTGCCTGCTTTGAGATCGCTCATTTTCTTACCGGCATCACCGGCCAGTTTCATTACGTCAACGCCTCCGCCAACAACCCGGTTCTCTATGAGTTTCTTTAGATCGTTTCGGCCGGAAGCCAGCTCATCCTGAAGCACACAAACACTGGCTGTATAAGCGGCTTCAGCACCTTCTTTGGGAACCCCCAATAGTCCGGCTATGATCTCGGAGATCCTGTGCTTATCCCGATCACTTGTACCGTCAGGTTTTTTCAGTATGTTTCGTCCCGTGTCAAAGTCCCTGATGATCTCCCATTGGCCGTCCTGATTTTCCAGAGTGAGTTCGATTCTAAAACCTTCGTCCCTACCCCATCTGGTGAGTTGTCGAACATCCTGCCGGGTAGTACCTGCATCAGTGAAAAGGCCCAGTTGAATTGCCTTCATTATCCCTGTTTTGCCCGACTCATTTGGGCCGCAGATAAAGACGAGCCCGGAGGGAATGTCAAGAGTATAGTCCTCAAACGACCGGAACCCTACCATCCTAATCCGCTTTATTCGGATTGAACCATTGCTTGAGACATTGCCCGGACAGCGGTGCCTAAGCGGGAACCTGAACCTGTGCTCGACCCTGTACCCGAACCTGTGTCCGCACCGCTGGCTGGCCATTGCCCGAGCATTCGCCTTGGGAACCGTTCTGCCCAATTAAACCCCTTGCTGAAGACTGGACAGGACAGATGTTCTGCCCACTGGGCAGACAGCCACCGGTATCCCAGGGATCTTTGTGTTCAGAGTTGATGCTCTCTCTTTCTACGCTGCTCATCTTATCCCCGCCTTCCCTGAAAGGTACTGAGCCCCTCGTCTGAGTGCTTCCTGAAGAATCATCTTCTCTTCCGGGCTCTGGCTGTTCAATTTTCTCAACCATGATTTCGTGAAATGCCCGGTAAACCGAGTTCGGAGGAAACTGGCCGGAAGCAGGTTCATAAAAGGTGAGCCTGCTTATGTCAACTTCAACGAAGAAGAAGTTGGGCTCCAGCTGTTCTGTGAGATCATCAACAAGATCGTCGGCACTAAGGCCTGCTGTCCAATCAAAGCAAGCCGGATTGTCGACGTTAGTGCCGCCTGGGCTGCCTCCTTCGCCAAAACTCAAGCTGCCCCTGAGTTCCAGACGCAAAAGGGTATTCGGGCCGGCTTCTTGATTGGCACTGCTTACAATCGCATTCATATCCGGCACAAGGCTCACATCTATGCCGAGTTTGACCCACCTGTGTGTGCCCACTGTCTTTTCCTCAGTTGTAAAGGCAGGGCCAAGGGACACCAGGGTCACTGAGCCGGGCGAAGGCATATCGTCGAACTCCGACGTCTCAGGAGGGCCACAGTAAAGGGCCTTTGGAGTTCCCTGGGGGGGCCAGGCTTGCCGCTTGTGCCAGTGGCCCATGGCAATATAGTCAAAAGGGCTCGATGCAATTTCATCCAGATTTATAAGGGGTTCGTCAGGATCAATGGATAAGCCGGGCACGTTTACCGAGGCGTGAACAACGGCAACCTTATACTTAACCTCACTTCTTAAAGCCAGGGCCGAAAGCCGCCTGAGCGGGCGATCTCCTCCCTTTTTTGTGGTATTGGCAACAGCAAACACCGCTACGTCAGGTACTGGGTGAAACTCAGCAGGTTCCTCCGGGATTACCGTTACGTTTTGAGGCAAAACCGGTGAACCGAGTATGGTGCGGTAAACAGATGCCGAATCAAATACGTCGTGTGTACCTGGTTGTATGTAGACGGGAACCGGCGCTATGGAGGCAAACCAGTTCATCACGTCCTTTACAAGCCGGCTGGAAACAGAGTTGGCATCAAACAAATCCCCGGCAATAACAAGGAAATCTGAACGGGTCTGCCTCACTACATCCATTATGTTTCTGAGAGATTGGAGTTGGGCTTTCCTTAATTCTTTGCCCAGTCTTCCCAACCTGCGAAAAGGCCTTCCCAGATGAAGGTCTCCTGTATGGATGAAAGACGGCACCTTGATCATCCTCTCGATTTTGGTCTTTCTGTTTTAAGAACCCACGGCCTTGATGGGGCCAGATAAGGGCCTGAGGTTTGGCAATATGCGTATTCTTTTGTGTAATTCAACTGCTAGACGACTATTGTCTGATATGGTTCTCGCCTCTTGGAATATGTTCGACTACTTCATGGGGAATTCCTGTAGTCAGGTGCAATCTGTGTGCCCCATTTGCCCTGTTACATGGACCGGCTTGACGCTTTGGCATACGTCCAGGCAACTTTTATTATGTGATTAAAATGCAGTGTTACAGGTAATCCGGACAGTCTCACGCTTACAGCTGTCAATGGCCGATAACACACTGCCGAGTAACATACTGCCCGGTAACACACTGCTGAGTAACATACTACCCGGTAATACACTGTTCGGTTACGCACAGCCCCGCAATACACTGTTCGATTACGCTGGATTTTCTTGTTCAAAACTTGTGTTATACTAAAGATCATTATGTCTGGCATACCCTTAACCAAGCCGGACATTGAACGGAGGAGCAGCCTGTGTGGAAAGAGTTTAAGGAATTTGCTGCAAAAGGAAACGTTGTGGACCTGGCTATAGGTGTCATCATCGGTGGCGCATTCGGCAAAATCGTCACTTCTTTGGTTAACGATTTGATTATGCCCCTGATTTCACAGATAACCGGAAAAGTTGATTTTACCAACATGTTCCTGGCTTTAGATGGCAACCATTACCCCACTCTTGAAGAAGCTAAAGCAGTAGGTGCAGCAACCCTCAATTACGGAAACTTTATCACTGCCATAGTAGACTTTTTGATCATTGCTTTTTCGCTCTTTCTAATCGTAAGGCAGGTAAATCGGGTAAGGGCTATTACGTCCCCGGCTGTTGCTGCAAAACCGGCTGTACCAACTACTAAAATTTGTCCTTTCTGTCAAAGCGAGATACCTATCAAGGCAGTTAAGTGCGCCTATTGCACCGCTGATTTGAACTGAGTTTACTCTGAAGGTTCGTCTAATTGTTGCCTTACCGGGCAGGCCTCTATGCAACTTGAATTTCACAAAGCCGGCCTGCCTGGTATATTTCGGGTGTGTTCCGGGTATTTCCGAAACCTTGCAGCCTTTTTTGAACCAATCGAAGGGCACACTGTAACTAATCTCATCCAAATCTTAGGCCGATGTTGCTCAATACCAGCAAGAAACATTAATAACAATACCGAAAGGGCCAGCAAACAGTTGATCATCCAAACCCTTCTATAAAACTATCTAACAATGGATGCTTGATGCCCTTAGGCTACCTCTTCTGAGTACCTGTGCTAAGTACCTGAAGTTTCACTTTTGATGCGTCATAGTATCTTTCGCCTTCAAAACCCATTCCGGGTCCCTTAAAAGAGCCCTGCCAATACCAATGAGATCGGCCTTTCCTTCTCTTAGGATGTTTTCTGCCAAAATAGGATCGGTTATGCCTCCGGTTACCAGAACCGGAATATCAACCTTCTTCTTTATCGTCGAAGCAGCGGGGGCAAAGTATCCAGGTGCTGCATCTTTTGGACGTGAACCGGCAAAAGCGCCGGATACATCAATAACTGATAAACCTGCTTTTTGCAGCATAAACGCCACTTTGGCAGCGTCTTCCGGCACAATGCCACCTTCAATACCGTCTACGCTTCCAAGGCGCACCAGCACCGGAAAGTCCCCGCCGGTTCGCGCCTTCACTGCCTCAACTACCTCAAGCAAAAAGCGGGCCCGATTTTCCAGGCTTCCACCATAGACATCATTGCGTTTGTTGGTAAGGGGCGAGAGAAACTGTGTGAGAAGATAACTATGGGCAGAGTGAATTTCTACTGCCTGAAACCCGGCTTTCCTTACTCTCTCTGCCGCACGCGCGAAATCTTCCACTGTTGCGGCAATGTCATGAATTCCCATTGGTTTAGGTTTTCTTTCCTGGTTCGGCACAGGAATATCTGAAGGGCCCAGGGGTTCCTGGCCTGTCACACTTGAATTTCCCGCGGCGCCTACGTGGTTGATTTGAAGCACTGCCACTGCGCCCCCTTTCTTGATTGCACTGGCAAGGGCCTTGAACTCGGGAATTACCTCATCACGGTCTATTCCCAGTTGGCCCCGGTGAGCCTTCCCTTGTCTCGAAATATAGGTGTGTTCCACAATGATCATGCCCACACCGTGTTTCGACCGTTGTTCATAATGGGCAATGGTTGCCTCACCTGGAACTCCGTCATCCTTCTGGGAGCCGCCAGGACCTTCAAAAGCAGTAGCCATGGGAGGCATCACAATTCTATTTCTCAGGGTGAGGCCTTTAAACGAAATCGGGGAAAACAGCATAGACATTACAGTCTGCTCCTTTCATTGTTTGCAAGTTCCAATTTCATGAAGTCTCTGTATAATCTCTTATCTCAGGTTGTGATCTTTCGTTGCGCAAATATCAATTTCATAAATCCTCTGCCGTCAACGCTAATTCAGCTGAATTCAGCCGGAAACACTTTATATCATTTTCAAAGGTAGTATACCAGGAACTGCCCGGTTGCAGAGCTTGGAGATTGTGGGGTCCATAAGTGGATGTGCCGATTGTAGGTAATTACGCATTGGAGGATGCCGGTATTGTTTTGGCCGGAAGCAACCAAGCCAACCAGGAAAAGGCCGGGCTCAAGAAGGAAAGGAGATAGCACAGGAGCTTTTTGCGATATACTCTGTTTGGAGGTATTGTATGAAAGTTTGGGTGGATGCAGACGCTTGCCCGCGTAACGTGATGCGTTTTCTCAAGGCAAGCCAGGCCAATTTGGGCTATGGCCTGGTGACCATTTCTACCAGCAACCATATGTTAGACGGTGAACACCATATTACCGTAGATCCTGAACCACAACGGGTAGATCTGGCCATCGCCAATCAAGTACAGCAGGGTGATATTGTCGTGACCCAGGACTGGGGCCTTGCAGCGGTTGTTCTGGGAAAGAAGGCACGTGCCATTGCGCCCAGCGGGCTGATTTACACCAACGACCGGATCCCGTTTATGCTGGAACAAAGAAACCTTCTGGCCCGTCACCGCCGGGGCGGCGGGCGTACAAAAGGTCCTGCAGCCCGAACAAGTACCGACGATGAGCGGTTTCAGCAGTCTTTCCTGCGTTTGTTGCGGGCCTCACGTGAAGATCCCAACAACTATTGAAATCCTTGCGGATTACAGGGGTCGTGTTGGACTGCAGGTACCGGCTCGAGCGTCGTACGGGAATGCAGGTGCTGACCCAGATGTCCTCCAAGAATACAGGCACCGACCCAGGTGCCGTCCAAAACTGCAGGTGCCAACCTGAGCGTCGTTCAGGAACACAGGTGCTGACCCAGATGTCCTCCGAAAATACAGGCACCAACCCAGGTGCCGTCCAAAACTGCAGCTGCCAACCCACGTGCCGTCCAAGACTGCACGCACCAACCCAGATGCCGCTCAAAACTGCAGGTACCACTGAGAATGTATCTTAAACGAATAAGTTGTGAATCTCCTGTCGCTTTGCAGGAAATAGTCCCAATAACCTCCGCTGGTTTTCATAAAATCAACAGATCAACCAGAACGCTACGCAAACACTCTAATCATTAACCATGCAAACATCTACACGGACATCGCCGGGAACCACCAAAGTTGTTTTCGAGTCTATGTAGCTATAGTGTGAAGATATAAGATCGTAAGAAGCGGAGCAGTTCTGTAACACAAACTTGGCCCATTGAATTTGGCGCCCTGATCTTACATATTAGTATTAGATTAGTACTAGAAGCCTTGATCGGACTCTTAAGTTAGGCAGTTCCGGTTGTTAATTGGTGCACAAGAGAAGTGCAAGTAATGTGATCCAGAGGAGAGACTTGGATGAGAGCAAAGTTGAGAAGTCTAATTGAAAGAATGCTGGTCTCTGCAGGCCCGACCTTCAAGCGGTTTTGGGTATCTATTGGATTCACGGTAGCCCTCACTACTACTCTGATCATGAGTACAACAGGCCCGTATCCACGCCCAACAGAAATACTGAACAGGCTTTCCCTGGCCTTCCTGGCAGGAATACTCACATCATGGTGTGCAGTGTTGTTTTGGGAATCTCGGGGGCAATCACACAAAAAGCCTGAATCTGAGAAGAAAGGTTCCAGTGAGCAACTCAGCCTCAAGAGCGGGCAAGATAGGTCGGAACCTCTTCAAATAGGCCAGGAATCCAACGAAAAACCAACCACGAATATGCTCAGCAACGAGGAACCCGGCAAGCCCTGGCTGAGCAAACAACCACCGGCAAACTCCTGCCCCACAGCCTCAGCCCTCACCGGCAATTTAATTGCACTGGCTGCTGCAGGTGTAGTCACCTTGGCCACTTATTCCATGCTCAAAGGCCTGACTTTCGTTCCGGTAAGCAGGCATGTGGGACTATGCGTATTTCTCTTCTTGCTCTTTTTCATAATACCTCACATCAAGAAAAATGAGGGCCTGGAGATGTATGTAGTCAGGCTGTTCACCCAGGCAGTGGTCTCTGTCCTGTTTGCCGCGGTCATGTTCATTGGATTGGCCGCAATCACAGTCACAGTCTCGTCTCTCTTTTCTTTGAACCTATCCTACCGGATATACATTCAGATCTGGCTGGTGATGGTAGGCATTCTGGCTCCGTTTCTGTTCATGGCCGGAATACCGGCAGCAGGTGTTACCATTGAAACCCACGACTACCCGAAAATACTCAATAACCTCATTGTATATGTAGTAACGCCCCTTTTGGCCGCATATACCTTTATCCTATACCTGTACTTCGGGAAAATACTCATCACCCGCCAATGGCCCGTGGGCCTGGTGTCCCATCTGGTCCTGTGGTACTCAGTAGCCAGTACGGCAATCCTTTACTTCGTCTGGCCCCTTACTTCGGACAATAAATGGGCAGAGGCATTTTCCCGCTACTTCAAAAAAGCCGTAATTCCCCTTCTGGCCATGATGTTCTTCTCAATAGGAATCAGAATTAAATTCTATGGCATTACTGAAAACCGGTACTACGTTTTGGCCCTGGGCATGTGGGTACTGGGATCCATGATCTACTTGAATCTCGCCAGGGAAAAAAGAAGCGTCATCCTCCCCATTTCCCTGGCAGTGGTAGTTGCACTCTCGGTAATTGGCCCATGGAGCAGTTTTGCCGTGTCCAAATGGAGTCAAAACCGGAGACTCGAGAGACTCTGTGCTCAACACGGCATGATCAGTGATGGTTCAATTATACCGTCATCTCAAGTTACCCAGGCTGACCAAAAGGAAATGGTGGCAATCCTGCAATACTTCGCTCGTTACCACGGTCTATCCGATGTAAGACTCCTGCCTCAAGGCTTTGCATTAGCACAGTTTGAGCAAGTGTTTGGGTTCAGTTATGCAGACGCCGATTTCCCAAGGCCGGTAAAGACAATGCACTACGATGCATCCAATTTAGCAATGGACATAAGTGAATACCAACACCTGTTTGACTATACAAAACCCCAGTACACAGACAGTTCAACGACTCTCCCACTGTCTCAAGGAGACGTTCTCACAACCTATGACTGGGACACCAAGCGTATCACAGTAAGCTTAAACGGTAATTTAGAATGGGAAGACTCTTTTGCTGAATTCATAAGCAACGTTCTGTCAAAATACGGACCGGAAAACGAAGTCGAGTTTCGCCCGGAAGACATGGCCTTCGAGGCAGAAAGCAGCAATTTGCGGATTAAGGTTATGATAACCGGCCTGTGGGGTGAAGTGGATCCGGCCAGCCAGAAACCTATTGTGCACCAGGTGGGATTTTTCCTGCTTGTAGGCAAGACCGGAAAGTAAAGAATCCCGGAGAGTAAAGAAATCAGGGCCTTCATCTCTGATTGAAACCTCTTTACTCTTTCCAGAGTCACCGGATCGGGTTCGCCGGAAATTGGGTATGTGATACCATAAGTATGCAAGATATCCACAACCTTCTTACCCCGAATCTCAGCCGGGCAAGGTACAACGTACCCTCCCTTGCGAAAACGGCTTCAGACATGCGCTGGAAGGTTTGGTCTTGGTTAAAACATTTCACTTAAACCGAAGGATGATCAAGTGTTCAATAAAAAAATTGCAGTCTTATGGCGTAGGCGAAGAAACATAAAAATGCATGAGGAATTCACCGGTAAAAAATTTAAAGATGACGCTTTCAATGAAGCAATGTGTCATTGCACGGCTCTCAAAGAAGCAGGTTATTACGCGGAAATCGTCCAATGGATACCTGCTGAACCCGCAAAAACCCTGCATACAATCGGCAAAATGAACCCTGACCTTGTTTTCAATGCTTCATCTGAGCAAGAAGTGTGTTTTTGCGAAACGTGGGGCATTCCGTATGCCGGGTCGGGTATAGGCCTGGTTCCTCTTGATAAAGCCACCAGGAAGAAAATCTGGGCCTACCATGGAATTCCGACTCCCAGGTTCATCACAATATGGAGTCAAGCAGATCTCCACAGGATTTCTGAACTCCTTTCAGGACAAAACCTGGGCTTTCCTTTGTTCGTTAAACCCGTGGAAGGACGCGGAAGTTCAGGCATAACCGAAAACTCCATCGTCGGTAACGAATCAGAACTGGCCCGGGAATGCAGCAAAATTCTTGAGAACTTGAGACAGCCGGCCCTGATCGAGGAATACATCGAGGGGCGTGAGATAAGCACAGGGCTGATAGGGAACGGAAGTGGAATCAGGATTTTGCCCCTGCTTGAAATAGGCTATACAGGCTCTGCAACTAATACATCGGCACATAAGCTAAACGACAAAGAAGAACTGATATGCCCTGCACCTTTGCCACGCCGGCAGCAGGAGAAAATAAAAGAACTTGCTGTCCGCGCGTACCGGGTCTTGGGTGCCAGAGACTATGGGAGACTGGATATCATGCTTAAGGGAAGCAGGCCCTATTTTCTCGAGCTCAACACTTTCGCCGGCATTGCCTTACCGAATGGCAAAGGCTCAGTACAAGATGCTAAAATCCACCCCAGTTACATGGGCAAAATGGCTGCTTCCTTGGGCAAACCACAATCATGGCTGGTAGCAAGTATTGCCGAGGCAGCATTAAGGAGGATTTCTGCATAGTCAGTGTACGTACCTGCCGCCAAATCCCTTATCAGAACCGGACCAAGAAAGCAGCTCAGCCCGTAGAATTCATATAGGACTCACGGAAAATTCACTCAAAGCCTCACCGGAACCGGCCAAATTCCCAAATTCCTTAGCCGGTTCCGTGATCAACTCCTTATACCTCACACACCTGGAACCTGCCGGCCCGGATAAACAATACCCGGCGCCTTTTGGATGTCTTAACCACACCCTGGCACGTCACCAAAGCGGATCATTGTCATACGTAACGCCACACACTCTGTGTATTATGCCTGCTTAACAAGAAAGTACAATGAATCGTTCATCACTTGTGTGTGTCATACAACTCAGGCCTGAGCCATTCAAGCCACTTAATTTCGCTGCGCTCCAATTCTACTTCACTCTTGTGCAACGTAGCCACAAAATAGCCTTCCTTCTGGAGGCCCAAATTGGCGATAATCTCACCTCTGGGGCTGGTGGCCATAGAATGTCCAAGGGCGACACGCCCGCTTATCTCTTTGCCAAACCTGTTGCACGAAACTAGGTAGCAGCTGTTTTCGGCTGCCCTGAGCTGATTACAAAGAACCCATAATAGATCATGGGGATAGCCCCAGCAGCTGGGCACGGCAAGCACATCGACCCCTTCAACAGCCATGGTACGGCTGAACTCAGGGAAGCCCAAGTCCGCGCAAATCATGATACCTATTGAAAAGTCCCTGATCTTGAAAATGACTTTCTTATCACCAGGCTTAAAAAAGCCTCTCTCGGTATTAAAAAGATGAGCCTTTGCATATTCAGCCAAAACACTGCCATCTGGTGCATAGCAAGTAGCCAAATTGAGCCAGACTCCATCCCGGCGCGCAATATGCCCGGGAAGAATGTGAATCCCGCTCATCTTGGCCATTGAGCGCCAGAATTTGTCGATTTCATCAAGCTGTTCAACAGTCAAAAGGGTTTCAAAAGACGCCTTATCAACTCCTTCAATACAGACCTCTGGAAAGAGCAGTAAGTCAACATTGCTCTCTTTCATGACCTGCTTGACCATCTTCTCAGCACGCTGCATATTGCCTGTAAAATCGTTGTCTATTAGCGGAAACTGCACTGATGCCACCCGCAATGTGCTCATGGTTCATCCTCCGTTTCAAATATCTATGACCCAGACTCCTATGCCGGCTGTATGTCTTGAATCACTTCGGCTATCTCTTGAAGTCTCAAATATTCTATGGGCCAAATTCCTGGGCCCGCCCGGCCGTGGTATCTTCACTTCACCATGCCTGCAATTTGCACTGCCCGGCCTTCTTTAGCAACATATTGTCACAACTTTATTCCCAGAAAATCAGCAATAATAGCAAAGTGAGTCTTTGCCACAACAATGATCTCGTCGATGTCCGCAGTCTCATTGTACCCGTGAACGCCGTCAATGTTAGCAGGGCCGTACTGAATTGACGGAATGCCGTGATGGCGGTAGTAAAGCCCGTCACTGCTGGCCCATTGATAAACAGGAACTACCTCTTTCCCGTTCAGGTAAGTGGCATTCTTTACAGCGATCTGTACAATAGGTTCGTTGACGGGAGTATAAGCTGCATCCAGTACTTTGGTTATCTCACACTCAACCCCGCACTCACTGGCAATCTTTTCAAGATCCTGCTTTAACCTTTTTGCCGGTACTCCATTTGGGATTCGGAAATGAACTCCCGCTTCACAGTACTCACATTCGGCTTTGCCAGGCATTCCACTCTTCAAAGTGCTAATATTGTAAGTGACATGATCAATGGCCTCACCTACACCCGAAACCTTCAGGATCTGCTCAGCCACTTGTTTAGAGTATCCAATTACATCTTTCTGATCTTCTTTGATTTCTGCAGTCAAAAGGCGCAGTTCCTCAAACCGGCCGAGAAACCGGCTCATCTTCGCGATGGCGTTGTCTCCCACAAAACTGGCTACACTGCCGTGTGCCTGTGTTCCAAATGAACGGACTGTTGCCCAAAGGCCGCCTTTGGAACCGGTTTCTATGTTGCACCACGAGGTAGGTTCACCCAAAACCACAGCGTCGATGGAATCGGCATAGTGATTTCGTATCAACCACTGGGTGCCCAGCTCACCACCGGTTTCCTCATCGGGAACCAAATGCATAGCCACCCTTCCGCCTAATTCGATTTTGTGCTCTGTAATCAGGCGAAGAATGTGCATATCAATGGCAACGCCGCACAGCATGTCAGAAGCGCCACGCCCCAGGACTTGTGTATCGGTTATGGTGCCACAGTGAGGGTCAAAGGTCCATTTACTCAAAATCTCCCGGGCCAACAATGTCAGTGTGCCCATTGAAGCACAAAGTCTTGTTGGGGTTTTCCCTTTGGCCAACTTCCCGCGAGATAACCGGCCTGTCAGAGCCTGATCCCACTATCTGATAGTCGATACCATGCTTGTCAAAATAGTTTGAAATGAATTGCGTGATAGGCCCGGCGTTAATAGGCGGATTGAGGCTTGGCCGCCGTATCAGTTCGGCGCACAGGGCCAAAAGCTCATCTTTGGTTTGGTCGATGAGGGCCCACAGCTTTTCCTTGATTTGCGTTTGCTCCATACCTCATCCTCCTCTAAATCTCAAAGCCAATCAGATCATCCAAGACGCCAAAATATACTGGCACAATGGATTATCTCTGCAATGTCAACGCACTCGTTATAGGCATGTATGCCAGGCACATTTGCCGGCCCGTACTGTATAGTAGGTATCCCCTTATACCGATAATACTTGGCGTCGCTTGTAGCCCACTGATGTGCAGCCACTACTCTCTTACCCCATAGGTCCCGGGACGTTCAAAGTCGAACGTACAAGGGGAGTATCCACATCGGTAGTCGCTCCGTCATAGGAGCGCAGGTACTCGATTTCACGCCACCCTTGGGACACTCTTCTGCCAAGATGGCCCCTAACTTCTCCTTGACCACAGCCAGGGGCACCGCAGCAGGCGATAAAATACCGATCCTGGCACTGCAGGTCTCAGGTGTCATAGTCTTGCTGGTGCCGCCGGCTACAGACATAATGTTCACATTCACAGAATCAATGGCCTGTTCCACACCTGGAACATTCAAACACTCGCGTATCACCATACGGGAGTCTTCCAAGAGCTGCTGTTGATCGCCACTGAACCGGGCACGGATTTGCGCAAGCTCTGGCAGCCTGTTTAGCACCCTGACCATTTTGTGGACTGCGTTTTCTCCCACATAGTTGATTACCGACCCGTTGACCGGCTTGCCGTAGGTAGTGATTTCCGCCAGCATGCTGCCTTTTTGCCCAACCTCAACATTGTTGTAGGTTTGGCTCAGGAATCATGCAAAAGTCTGCGCCGTCAGCATACCCTTGTCTCTCACCAAAAACACACTTCCCATTTGGCCGCCTTTTTCTTCATCATGAACAATGCAATCGCAGTTCACCTTTTAGCTCGAGGTTTTCCTGGCTAATTTTTTTGGCGATGAAAAGGATCATACCTACGCCGCATTTCATATCGGAAGTGCCCCTGCCCAGGATCTGGCCTTCGGTTATAGTCCCGCAATAGGGCGAAAAATCCCAACGGCCCAGGTCTCCTACAGGAACAACGTCGTTGTGGCCGTTGAATATCCCTACCTTGCCTCCCTTTTCGCCCACTGATGCGATAATACTAGGGGTGTTGTCAGGGGCCCGTACAACTTCGTACTGAATCCCTGCATCGGCCAGGTAGGCACAAACAAAATCGACTATAGCCTCCATCTGGCCAGGATGAACACTGGGGATTTTTATCAGGCTTGAGCAAATTTCAAGGAGCTCGGCCCTGTTTTCGTCAACAAGCGCCCAGAGTGTTTCCTTCGTTGTCCCACAACCGGTAACGTCCCCGGCCCCACAGCCGGTTTTCCTACCGGAGTTCGTTTCTACCATTCCTTCACTGCCTCCTCAACTGAACCTGCAATCACCGCATCTTCTCTTCAATCGGGACATAGTCGCTCTTTAAACCGAAATTGCGTGGCCCCAGGGTTTCTATCCCCCGTGGCGAACGGGAAATGCCACGGGCCTTAAGGCCGATAACGGCCATTTTCATCCCCTCTTGTACCGCAGTATTAGTCATGGGCTCACAGGTTTCATCACTTACTGCAATTATCATGTCGGGGCTCGTTGCCAGTACCTCTCCATTGCGCCAGCAAACATGGTTTTCGTTCTTGAAGAAAACCTTTAGCTCAACGCCCAAAAAGCCTCCGGTGCCTGTGAACGTATGGTACCCCCAGTAATAACCTTCCTTGTCCCACCATTCTTTCTTTGACACAACGCCACGGCACAGCACCCAACCGCCAAGCATTTCGGTAACGGCAACCACCGGATCCTCGCCGCCGTCACGTGCTTCACGGATAAGCTTCCCTACCTCATAACTCTCGCTCATGGTATTACGGAACACAGCTTCCTTCATGTCGGCTCCCGGCATAAGGAAACCGGCAAGGCCACAGCCTAAGAAACCAGCGATACTGAGCTGCTTGCCAATTCGCTCAGCCATGCGCCAATTGCAGGTCTTGTCGATAAAGCAGACGTTATCCCATTGATTTACAGAAGCCAACGGTAACAAAGGTTTCTTGGCTATGAACGGACCGGTCTGGAAAATTGAAGGGACGGCTCGTCCGGCATAGTCTCCGTCTACCGCCGGCCTGCCGCTCTCGGCTGCCGCGGCAATTAAGGTACAGGAATTCCCCCCGCCTACCTCACCGGGAACCAGCACTTTAATTTCCTTCCCGGAAAACCTCTCAAGTTGGTGGAGAGCCTCAATAAGAAGCTCGCTCCGTCTGGGGTACCGTTCCTTTCCCAGGCCAAAATCCTCCATCTGCAGGTACGTCTCTTCTGTCTTAGGGGCAATGGAGCCCATTCCAAAGGCACTGGCGGTAAAGTAATCGTCGGGGACATCAGATACATCAATCCAACCAATCTCCCGGCCGGCCTCAAGTTGCTCTTTCAGTGCCTTTACTCCGCTTTCACTGCTACCTCCGCCACCTGTGCCAAAAAACGTGGCTCCCCTGGCAAAATCCTCAATGTCAGTAAGGTTCGTCAGCCGTCTTGACGGCATGTTCATTCTCCTTTCGCAAACTCACTCCGGCGGAAATAGGAGTCACTTCACTTTTTCCTCTATTGGAATATAAGGTGAATTTTCACCAAAGTTCTGGGGACCAAGGGCCTCAAGGCCGCGAGGAGTTCTAAATACGTCCCGGGCTTTAACCCCTACAACTGCCACTTCCATCCCCTCGGCTATCCAGGTATTGGTAATTGGCTCGCCGGTCTTGTCGTTTACGACAATGAGCATGTCTGGACTGGTAACAAAGACCTCATCGTTTTTGTAACACAGGTGGTTTTCATTCTGGAAGAATATGCGCAACTCTGTGCCGGCGTAATTTTCTTTTCCGGTAAATGTGTGCCAGCCCCAGAAATAGCCGTCTTTATCCCACCATTCCTTCTTTGATACAACACCCCGGCAAAGTACCCAACCACCCAGCATTTCAGCGGCAGCTGTCACAGGATCAGCCCCCTGCTCACGGGCTTCCCTGATGCACTTGCCTACCTCCAGGCACTGGGTCAACGTTCCGTGGACAAGAGCCTCCTTCATGTCCCCGGCAGAAAGTGCAAAGCCGGCCATGGCGCAACCGGTGAAACCGGCAACGCTCAGCATCTTCCCCACTCTCTCGGCCATGCGCCAGTTTACCGCCTCTTGCACAGTGCAAATGTTGCCCCACGCATCGCAAGAAGTAAGTGGCAAGAGCTGCTTTTCATAAATATATGGGGTAGTCTGATAGATTGCAGGAATGGCCCGCCCTGTATAATCACCATCTACAGTCTTCCGCCCGCTAAGGACAGCTGCGGCAATACATGAAGACGAATTGCCGCCGCCCAATAGGTACCAATATATCGACCTTTTTCCCGATCTCTCCTTCAAGGACCTCCAGTGCTTTGACGAAATTCACCCCTCTGGGATATTTCTCGACAACACAACCAAAGGACTCCCGCTGCCTCACCAATTCCTCCCCTTTTGGAGCTATTGACCCCATGCCAAATGGACTGGCAGACATTACACCTTTGGGGATTTCGGCAGCATCAACCCAGCCAATCTCATACCCGGCATGGAACAACTTTGAGAGCACTTTCACACCGCTCTCATAAGAGCCCCCTCCGCCGGTGCCGAAGTAAGTAGCACCACGCGCAAAATCCTCAATCTCCACAATGCTTCTCAGTTGCCTTGTCGCCATCATTCCCATCCTTTCCGATTGTCCTGTCCACTGTATCCCCGAGATCCCGGTTTGCTCCCTGAGTAGGCCGTAGCATCATTCCCAATTGCCCGACCTTCCCCGCGTGCCTCATAAAAGGTGACAGCGAACCCAATGGTCAGATTCGATTTCCCGCATTTGGGGATCATCTTCAAAGCAACGATCGGTGACAAAGGGGCAACGGGTGTTAAAACTACATCCGGGAGGCACATCTACCGGACTGGGAATCTCACCCCGGGAAACAACCCTCTTGGGCTTAAGTTCCTCCTCTGCTTCGCTGATAACCGGTATAGCCGACAGCAGCATCTGTGTATACGGATGCCGTGGCGCAGAAAAAAACGTCTCAGTAGGCGCGATTTCTGCAATTTTGCCCAGATACATAATAGCTATACGAGTGGCAAGATTGCGCATTAAGCTCAGGTCGTGGGTAATGAATAAATAGGCAAGATTACGCCGTTTCTGCAGCCTGAGCAGCATATTAATGATTTTTGCCTGTACCGAAACGTCCAGGGACGACGTAGGCTCGTCCAGGACTATCATAGATGGGTCAGTAGCCAGGGCTCTGGCTATGGCCAGCATCTGCCGCTCGCCTCCGCCCAATGACGCAGGATAGCTGAACAAGTATTCGCCCGGCAATTCCACGTCCTCAAGCAATTGCAGAAGCTGTCCTTCAGGATCCTTCTTGTCCAGCATACCGTGGACAGAAAGAGGCAACGACAGTATTTGCTTTACAGACCTCTGGGGGTTGAGAGTGGTGCCAGGGTCTTGGAATACCATACCTATGTCCTTCTTAATGGACAGCGGGCGCTTCCGGGTGTCTGTGCTGATGTCCTGGCCCTTGAAGGTCATTTCCCCGGCAGTGACACTGTACATTCCTATAACACAGTAGGCTGTAGTGCTCTTACCCGAGCCTGACTCTCCTACCAGGCCAAGGGTTTCCCCTTCTCTTATAAAGAAATCGATCCCATCAATAGCCTTAACAGCCTTACCCTTTTGCTTTCCCGACGTGATGGGAAAATGCTTCTTCAGTCCTTTGACCTCTAAAATCAGTTGACCCTTCATATGGCTTCCCCCTCTCCGCCGTACAAAAAGCAAGCTACCTGGTGCTGTCTTCCTACATCTACGTACTCGGGTTTTTCCTCATGGCACCTTGGCATAGCTTCGGAACAACGGGGTGCAAAACGGCACCCCTTGGGCGGGTTGATATAATTGGGCAGCCTGCCGGGAATTCCCTCGGCCACACCGCCCCCTGAAAGCCTTGGGATGCATGACATCAATGCTCTTGAATAAGGATGCAGCTGCTTACGGAAGAGCTCGGCAGTAGGCGCGGTCTCAACCATGTTGCCTGCATACATAACATAAATCCTATCGCTGGTCTCTCTTGCAACACCAAGAGAATGGGTTATCAAAATAAGAGAGCTTCCTTTGGCCTCAACCCTTTCCCTGAGGATCTTCAATACCTGATCCTGAATGGTAACATCAAGGTTGGTAGTGGGTTCGTCAGCAATAACCAGATCCCTGGGTGTAGCCAGAGACATTGCAATCGAAACGCGCTGGCGCATGCCGCCACTGAGGTGGAAAGGATAACTCTGGAGTATACGTTCCGGGTCAGGCATAGACGTCTCTTCCAACGCCTTCACCGCCAATTCATGGCGCACCGATTTTTGCTCCACCCCTGGCTGCCCGGAATAACGGATTACAGCCTCCATCTGTTCACCTATTGTAAACACAGGGTTCAAAGACATGGTAGGGTCTTGAAATATCATAGATGCGCCGGAACTCCGCAGCTTATTAATTTCACCTGAATTCATTTTCAAAACGTCAGAACCATTGAACAGGATTTCGCCCCCCGGTATACTTGCCTGGCGCGGCAAAATCCGCAAGATAGATTTTACAGTCGTTGTCTTTCCGCAACCGGTCTCCCCGACTATGCTGACCTTTTCTCCCTTTTTAACCGACAGATTGACCCCGTTTAGCACTTTGACCTGTCCGCCGAAGATGCGGTACCGGACAAACAAGTCTTTTATATAGACGGTATTCTGCTTCAACTCCATCACTCCTCACTTGAAAGCATGTCCTTGACTCCATCGCCAAGAAGGTTGAAGCCCAGGACAATAATCATGATGGCAATGGCAGGACAAATAGAAATCCACCACTGGGCAGGGATGTATTTGGCACCGTCTGCCACCATAGTGCCCAAAGACGGAGTCGGCGGCTGCTCACCATTCCGACAAAGCCAGAGATGCACCGGTCAGGATAATCCAACCCATATCGAGGTCATTTTGGTAAACACTGCACCAAAGCAATTGGGTAAAATCTCGCAGAACAAAATATGAGCGCGGCTGCACCTATCAGCTCAGCCGATTTAACGTACATTTCATTGCGCAAGGAGGTACTCATGCCATAGACAAGACGGGTATACCATGTCCACCATGAAACACTTACAGCCAGAAGTGAGTTGAACAATGTAGGCCGCAAAATGGCACATACACAAAGGGCCATTATAAGGGGAGGTATGGACAAAAACACATCTGTAACTCGCATTATCAATGTCGAAACCCAGGTGCCTCTTAGATAGCCGGCGGCCAAACCCATAATAACCCCGAAAGGAACAACCAGGGCAAGGCAGCCAAGGCCCAACGTAAAAGCACCCCGGAAACCATACATTATCCGGCTCAGTATGTCCCGCCCCACACCATCAGTACCGCACAGGTATTCCTTACAAGGGGGCCGGTTTGCATTTGCAAAGTCCACGAATTCGCCTGCATGTTCCGGGTACGGTGCAATCCAGGGTTGGAAAACAGCGCATATTGCCACCAGGATTATGATGATAAGTCCCAGTACAGAGGTCTTATTTAGTGAAAACTTGTACCAGGCTCTCTTAACTTCTATGAGCCTATCTCTTTTCACAACAGTTTTTCCGTCCATAGTCTTTTCCGGTTCCTTTCCCATCTAGCTCTCCCCTCCCGACATGCGTACTCTTGGGTCAAGCCGCGCTACTACAAAGTCGATGATAATATTAACAATCATAAAGACACACCCAAGGACCATAGCGACTCCTGCAATAGCATTAAGGTCTTTATTCAATACGGCCTGCATACCGTAGCGGGCAAGGCCGGGGTAATTGTAGAGCTGCTCTACCAGGAAAGCACCGCCAAACATAGAAGCAATGTCCAGGGATGTTACAGAAACAGTAGGAATCAAGGACGGCTTTAGCCAGTACTTAAAAAGCATTTTGCGTTCGGGTATTCCGTAGGCTCTCTGGGCCAAAATGTAGTCCTTCAAGCTGTTTTCAACCATAGTACCACGGGTTATACGAGCTGACTGGGCAATGCCGCCGAAGGTCAGACCTATGGCCGGGAGAATCAGATGCATAAGCGCATCTTTGAAACCCTTGATATTACCTGCCAGCAAGTAATCAATGGTATACATACCGGTAATTGACTTAGGCGGAGCCATGGAAAGGCTGACACGCCCGGTCGATGGGAAAATGGGAATAATATATGCAAACAGCAACATCAATATGATTGACCATACAAAAGCAGGCGCTACAACACCCAGGTATGAAAATACACGGATTATGCCATCCAACCATGTACCGGTAAATTTCGCTGCCAATATCCCCAGCATCAATCCGCAAAATATCATCCAAACCGCAGCGATGATCACAACTTCCAAAGTGGCAGGCAAGTATTGCCTGATGTCCTGAATAACCGGCCTGCGTGACTGCAAAGAGTCACCCAAATCCAATTGAACCGCATCCTTGAGCCACAAGAAGTATTGAACCACATATGGCTTATCCAGATTCATTTTCTCCCTCAAGGCCTGAACAACAGATTCCGGTGCCCTGGGGCCCAATGCAATCCGGGCAGGATCCCCTGGAGCAACCCGGGAGATGGTAAAAATCAAAACAGATAATCCTAAGAGAACCAGCAAGTAAGTGCCGAGCCTCTTTAACCAAGTGACAAACACAGGCTTGTCCCTCCTTCTATGAAAGCAACGGGGCTGGCCATCCCTGGGCGATACCCGTTTCAGGCTTCGCCGTTCCTGCGCCGAGCAGCCCCGTTGCGTTAGTAACTACTATCCCGTAACCTAAACCTTACTTCTTATCCACAAACACTTTGCAATTACGGAAATACAGGTCGAAGCCGCCGGGCACCAATGCAGGAATCCCTTCCTGGTAATAAGTGAGGATCGGCCATTCAACATAAGGTTGAACCGCCAGTCTGGCGTCGCTGCGGCACATCCAAATTGTGGGACACAAATCAAAGATGTATGCCTCTATCTCCTGGTACTTGCTCTCACGCTCATCGCTATCGACGGTACTGAGAGCCTCATCAATCATCTTGTCAAGTTCTTCATCCAACAGCCACTCCATCTGCTCCCATGAACCTGTGGAGTCTGAGTGATAACGGGACCTAAACACGTCGCCTGCCTCCAGGAAGCTGGGGCTCCACAGAACTATCGAAGCATTAGGTGTGGTCTCTATGGTCTGGGCATTGGCAGTCATAACCGAGAAAGGAGTCTTGGTAATCTCAAGGGTTATGCCAAGTTCCTTAAGGCTGGCCTGGAACATAAGAGACATCTTCTCCTGCTCGGGAACCTCTGCACACCATGCCATAGAGACAAACCACTTGTCAGGATCGTCTGCATACTTGGACTTAGACAGCATTTCTCTGGCTTTTTCCAGGTCATAATTGTACCCTGGGAGATCGTGATTCTTCCCGAATAGTACGGAAGCAACGGGGCCGGTAGCCGGAACAGATCCAGGAAGAATGGTTTTGGTAAGGGTATCGTAGTCAAAAGCATAAGCAAGAGCTTTACGGAAATACACACAATCTGTAGGTGCCTGTTTGGTGTTGAGCGACATGTTCCAACCACCTGAGGCAGCCTTACGGGCAATGATACCACCCATATTTTCCAGCTCGGCATATGTTTCCTGGGGAAGACTGTCGCCGGAGATCTCCAGTTCTTTATTGGCAAAGGCAGTCCTCTGTGCCACTGGATCGTTCATATTACTAAGCATGAAGTACTTGGGGGCATTTTCTTCCCAGCCCAGGAAATAATCTTCAAATTGCTCGCCAATCAAGTACTCTTCAAGTTTAAACTCTTTTGTCTTGTAAGGGCCTGAACCCGCGTCATGGGTCAGCATCCAGGTTTTGCCGTAATCGCCATATTCGCCGTAAGTGTCAACTGACTTATCAATGTGATCCATTACCAGAGCTTCTTCAACTACATAGAAACGGACAAGGGAACTTACAAAGGGGCCAAAGGTATAGTTGAGTTCCATGATAACAGTCTCATCATCGGGAGCGTGACAGTCTTTTATGACACCATGATACAAATGTGAAAAACCCTCACCGATGGTCAGCAGGCGGTTCATGCTGAACGCAACGTCAGAAGCCTTGAGCAGATTCCCGCTATGAAACTTAATATCCTGCCTGATTTTGAAGGTATAAGTCAGACCATCGTCTGAGGCGGACCATTCAGTGGCTACGTGGGGTTTGACAGTTCCATCAATGTTGGGAAATACCAAAGGGTCATAGATATTGGCATGGGCTACCTGGCAAGTGTAGCTGCTGCCAACGCCGGGATCGTAATAGGTAGGCCAATCGCGCCCGAAACGAATAATGCTTTCCATGTCGTCCTTGGCAGTGGGCTCACCATCGTCTGGGGTTTTATCCCGGGTGCAGCCTACAAGGCTAATGATAAGGCAGACGGACAGCAACATCGTCAGAAGTCTTATCGTCTTTTTTGCCATGGGTTTTCTTCTCTCCTTTTCTTCTTGACTTGAATAAACGGACCAGGATTGCTTGGAATCAGGGTTCTATCTTGGAATCAAGGTTCCAAAAGACTACTGTTTGGAGCAATCACCTCTTTCGCCGGCTTCTTCTGAAGTCTGATTCAAAATGAAACATCTATAATGCCTAAGGTACCATGAAAGTTGTTCTGGCACTGAAAGTATCCCGGCGTCACAGGAAGTCACCGGGATACTCTTTGGCCATCCTGTAATAAGGTGTATATTCTTTCGACGCAAGTTTTAAATAGTCCTGCAAACCACTGCGAATTCTCAAAATTAACCCTAACAGATTGGTCTTTTCTCCTGACAATCTGAAAGTCCGAGGCACGAATGTATTGCCTGTACATTCACCTGTACACATTCAGAAAAAGTTTTGAAGATCGTCCCCTGAATAAGTGGCTGTCCCTTGCGGGTGCAGGTTCCGGCATACATGTGTTTGCGGCGGCACTGTTTGGGTTCATCTGTCGCTCTGGGATACAGGCTCCGGCATGTGTGTGTTTGCGGCGGCACTGTCTGGGTTCAACTGATGTGAGCAGTCATAGCAATTGTAGTAACAATAGTTATAGTAGAGATAATTTTTTAAGACCCTGCATAGCAATTGTTTGAAAATCTAATAAGTGCTTGTCAGCAATAACTCTATCTCTGAAATCAACCCGCCTTTGGCATCATAGAAACTGACTCTGGCAGGAAAGATGTCGCTAAAACTATACCAGTCATCTGTCATCTTCTGTAGAGTGACAAACGCATACAGCTCGGCCTCTGCCCGGTAATCGCTGCAAACAGGCCTGAGGGTAAAGAGGAAACAGTTTTCGTATTCACGTTCTGATTCCAAGACATAGTCTCCTTCATATTCCACACCGTTGACTTCAGAGTGGAGCGACAGTGATAAGACCGCACGAGCCGCCTCCGGCACTTCATCAAACAGCACCACCAATACTTGATTAATGTCTGAAAACCAGGAGTCTGTAGGCGCGGCCAGAACAGTAGCGTCACCTGTCTTTTTCTTGTAGTGAAGCCTCTTGATGTGATTTGATTCATAAACCGGGCATAGTATCACTGCATCCCCATCATGGGCAATTACCAGCTTGTCGTAAGATTCATCTCCGGCATCTAAAACAGCAATAATCCTGGACGGCCCGATGAAGTACCGTCTTTCCTCCCTCAAAAATGCTTGCTTTGCAGAAAACACAGGTGCCCCGGCGAAGACATATGTCAGCAGAAGTGCCAGGGCGGAAAAACACAGGTTGCGTACGATTTTCCATTTCCGGGGTAACTCCGGCAGTCTGGGCAAGCGATCCTTCCATTTCCGGGGCAACTCCAGCAGTCTAGCCAAGCGATCCTTCCATTTCCGGGGCAACTCCAGCAGTTTAAGCAAGCATTCCTTTAATTTTCGAGGCCGCTCCGGCAGTCCGGGTATGTATTCCATCCACTTTCGAAATGGCTTCGGCAGTTTGAACAAGTATTCTCTCCGCTGTCTCATTGGGCCTCACCCCCGGCCAGCGGGATGAGGAGAGAAAAACACCGGCCAGAGCGGTCATATTGGAGCTCGATCCACTCAGCACTTGGGTCTAAGCCTTCTACCCACATTTCAAATCGATAGAAAAATATTCCCCGGCCTGCAAGATTGCCTACGATGGCCCGCTCCCCCCGCTCCTGGCAGTTGGTATAAGCGTTTCCCATACTGTCCACAGCAGTAAGATAGAATATGCCATTGGGCGAGCCTGCCCAGGGCAATGGATTTGTTGCCTCTATTGTAAAAAACAGTCCATCGTTAAAATACTTTGTCCCGTCCTCGTCTACCCAGTCGTAATGCCATTTGGCTGCACGGGACACTTTGATTGTATAACCATCGGACTTGGCAATGCCATCAGGCTTCACAAGAAGGGTTCTCTGTCCATAATCAGTGCTTACATCAACATAAAACTTCTCGTAGTTGGAGGGATTCATACCTACATCCAAACCCAGTCTACCTCGAAAACCAATGGAGTACGCAGCAAGAATAATGATTGTGAAGATAAAAATCCTTCTTGAAGCCAGCCAAATCCAGCCCAACCAGGGTTTATGCTCTTTGGCCAGCGCCTTACCTATTTCATGGGCGTCGCCCATTGCCTCAATAACGGCCTTTTCGATCTCCTCACCGGCCCCTTTACCGGCCCTTTCGGTGGTAGACATGGCTTCCCGCTTATCTTCCATGTGCCACAAGAGTTCCTGCTTTACCGCCTGTCGATCCGGTTTGAAGCGTATATATGAGCATGCTTTTTCACACCAGTTTTCAAATTCGTTGTTCATGGCACTCACCTTAGGCCGTGGCATGCATAGTGCCAAGAACCACTTCGTCAACTTTCTTAGCGAAAAAACACCATTCTTGTGTTTTTCTTTCCAGCAGCTTCAGGCCCTTTTTGGTAAGACGATAATACTTGCGTTGCCGGCCGTTTTCGGCTTCCTTTATATAAGACACCACGCATTTGTTGTTTTCCAGGCCATGGAGTATGGGGTAAAGGGTCCCTTCTTTCAGAAGAAATGTCTCGTCACTGCGACGGGCCAACTCGGAGATAATTCCATAGCCGTAGTTTTCCCCATCACGCAACAATGACAAAACCAGAAGTGTAGTAGTTCCCGTCATTAGACTTTTGTCGACGTCCACACTAAACACCCTCTTCCGATTATACCTCGACTGTCTAGGCTTAGATTAACATAGATAATCGAGGTATACAAGTAAGCCAGATGATGGAAACCGGCCCAAATGCGCAGAAATTGCCGAAAGAATCTGAACATCCACCACAAACCTTGATGCCCGGCACGCTGCGAATTCTTTCTGAAAGCCATGGTATGGCTCTTTAAAGAAGGTCAGGTTCACACAGAAGGGCAATACAAACAATGTTGAATAGCCAATCGAACCATCAGATCAGCCCCTACAGCCCCGGTGACTGTTCAATGTCAGCTGATTTTCGCCCGGAAGAAAGTGCTTCTTGTGATTTATCATGTACCGAAAACGTCCCGGAAAAAAGAGGATCTCTGTGTTGAATGGCGAATAGACATACTCGTAAGGATGTATAATTAGTCACAGTGCCACACTCAGAAAGAACCCTGCTATAGACCTGGCATCTTCACTCGGGAAACCAGCCCAGTACGCAGAACAAGACGAACAGCGGGTTCAAACCGAAGCATAAGAAGAAGTCCCTGGAGGGCCAACATGATGCTTAGGTATCGCTATCGCAGTTCAAACCAGAACATGAGAAGAAGTCCCTGGCCATGCCCTACTTAGGCAGGGACGGATTGTGGTTCAACCAAATACAGGAGGAGGTCCTGGCCCAGCCCTGATCGCTTAAACTATCGCGTCACGACAAATGCCCAATTTCAAGTGAATAACCCAAGGAAACTTGGGATTAACCAAAGTACTAGGAGGTCTGTCTATGTCTCAGCTAGAAATGCTTTCCCTTTCGGAACAAATTGCACATGAAGACAGGTATGTAATTGCCACTTATTACCTCCAGACAGGTGTCGAAGCTGATATCATAAAGAAACTCAGCGCCATCGCTGTGGAGCAAACCACAGGCACCTGGGTTCCCGTTCCCGAGGAAACACCTGAAATGCGCGACAGGCACGTGGCTAAAGTAATGGGTATTTACGAAGTTCCCGGCCATGAATTTGAGGTACCTAAAGACCTGGAAATCAGGGAGTTCGTTTTTCAGCTGGCTTATCCTGCAGTTAACTTCGGCCCCCAGATCCCCATGCTGCTTAGCACGGTAATAGGCAATATCTCTATGTCAGGCAAACTCAAACTTCTTGATCTCCAATTTCCAAAGAGTTTCCTTGAGTCGTTTCAAGGCCCGAAATTCGGCACCCATGGCATCAGAGAGCTCCTAGACATCCCAGAACGTCCACTCCTCAATAATATGATTAAGCCATGTACCGGGTACACCCCTGAAATCGGAGCAAAGATCTTCCCAGGCCATCCGGGGCGGTGTGGATATTGTCAAGGATGACGAGCTAATCGCTGATCCTCCTTTCTGCCCCATGGAAGAGCGAATCAGGCTCTACATGACAGAAGCCAAGCGCCATTATGAAGAAACCGGGAATAGGACTCTCTACACAGTAAATGTCACTGACAGAGCTGATAAGGTAAGAGATAATGCCAGGCGCGCCCTTGATGCCGGGGTAACAACGCATTAATGATCAACTATCTTACAGTGGGAATCTCAGCCTCTGCGCTTCCCCGCCGAAGACCCTGAGATTAAGATCCCGATACTTGCCCACCTGACTTTGCGGGAACTATGTACGAATCCCCGTACTCGGGTATGAGTTCATATTTGATCCTGGGGAAACTTACCCGGCTGGCCGGTGCAGACATAGTCGTCTACCCAAGCCCTTTTGGTAAGTTCCCCTTCCTTAAAGAGCGTTATCTCCAAATATGCTTCATCATCTGCTGGGCAAATGGCTGCACATCAAACCGGTCTTCCCCATGCCCGGCGGAGGGGTTACGCCAGTGGTCCCGGCAATAATCCGCGATCTGGGCAAAGACTGCATTATAGGCGCGGTGGAGCACCATTACCATCCTATGTGCCAGTAGCAGGCGGAAGAGCGATGAGGCAGGCTATCGACGCCTCTATAAAGGGCATTAGTCTCCAGGAAGCCAGCAAGCAATACCCTGAGCTTAAGAGTGCGATTGATAACGGTACCTCTTGAAGATGAGGAGCAGGTCTTTTCGACATAAAAACATAATATGAGGAGGTCCTGAAAATGGCAAGACAGTACAGCCGCCAAGAAGTGCTGGAGCGTCTGAAAAAACTATTGGCGAAGGAAAACCGGTCATTATTGCCAGGCGCAGGAACAGGTATCTCGGGGAAATTTGCCGAAAGAGGGGTGCTGACCTAATCGGCGTCTACAATTCCGTACTGTACAGGATGGACGGAAATGGCTCACTGGCAGGTTTGATGCCCTACGGAAATGCCAACCAAATTGTTATCGATCTTACCAATCGTGTTATGCCCGTTGTAAACGAAGTGCCGATGATCGCAGGAATCTGTGGCACCGACCCTACCATGGAAATGAGGCCGTACCTGAAGCACCTCCTTCATCTCGGCTTTTCAGGAGTAATGAATTTTCCCACTGTGGGCTTAATCGACGGCAGATTCCGTAAAGAACTCGAAGACACAGGTATGGGCTATGGCAAGGAAATTGAGACTCTCAAGCTAGCTTCCAAACTTGGATTCTTCACCCTGGGCTATGCATTCAACGTGGAAGAAGCGGCCATGGTCGGAGAAGCAAAACTGGATGTTCTGATCTGTCACATGGGCTTAACCCGGGGCGGTTCTATCGGCTCTAAATTCGCAGAAGGAATGACCCTGGAAGATGCCGCGGCCCTGGTCAGGGCAATGACAGAAGCAGCCCGGGACAAAAACCCTGACATCATAATTTTTGCACATGGTGGGCCAATCGCCATGCCAGAAGACACAGCTTACATTTATCAGACTACAGAATCCCTAGGCTTTTTGGGTGCATCCAGCATTGAGCGAATCCCGGTAGAAAAACCCCTGGCAGAAGCAGTAAAGCAGTTTAAGAATGTTCCACTTAAGTAGTTAAAAACTCTTGGATTGAGGAGATCTGGAAATGAGCAAAAGACTGACAATAGATGCGGCTCTGACGCCATCAGATGTTCACAAAAGTTTGCTTGACAGCATTTGCATTGTTGTAGATGTGCTCAGAGCCAGTTCAACCATTGTAACCCTTCTGGCAAAAGGCTGCCCATATGTTTACACTGTAGAGACAATCAGTGATGCTAAATCCCTGGCACAGTCTCAAGGGCTGTTCCTCGTCGGAGAACGAAATGGCATACCTATTGAGGGGTTCGATTTTGGCAACTCCCCCTTCGAGCTTGAAGAATTCGCTCCAGAAGGAAAAAACGCAATACTTACAACAACCAATGGCACAAAGGCGGTGGAACTGGTAGCTTCAGCACCTGCTGTGCTGATAGGTTGCTTTCTCAATGCAAGTGCCATCTGCCGAAAAGCACTGGAACTCGCCGGCAAATACAGCACAGGTATCGGAATAGTCTGTGCCGGAAGAAAAGGAGGATTCGTCCTGGATGATGCATTTTGTGCAGGATACCTGGTGGAAAACCTGTACCTGAGTGCAGCAGAGGATCATAGAGAAATCTCTTTGTCTGACTCGGCACTGGCAGCCCGGAAACTGTATGAATCGTATCCGGATATTCTCAGCGCCTTTGAGCAGTCCAGTAGCGGGCAGCGCCTTAAGGAAATCAATTGCACCAAGGATCTGGCTGTATGCAGCAGAATCGACACAGTCGAAGTAGTCCCTTTTCTCGTCGAAAGATCTCCTTGTCTATTTACTGATTTATTTCGAAAGGAGGGCTTAATTTGATGAGCAAACAACCAAATATTCTTGTGGCAGGTATCCTCGATACCAAGGGACAGGAAATCAAGTTTCTTGCTGATAGAGTCAAAGCTGCCGGTGGAAAACCAACCATTCTGGAACTAAGCGTAGGCGGTGAAGTAGGCTGGGCAGACATAAGTGTAGGTGAAATACTAAACGAAATTGGCCGTAACAAAGATGATATTTTTGCTCTGGACCGTGGGAAAGCATCGGACATCATAACAGAAGGGGCTAAGAAATTTGTAGCCAATCTCCTGGATGAAGGAAAACTGGACGCAATGATCTCCTACGGCGGCTCCATGGGTGCCAGCATGGCTACCCGCATCATGCAGTCTTTGCCCCTGGGCATCCCTAAATTCATGCTCACCACCATGGCATCAGGGGATGTTAGCCCGTATGTAGGAACCAAGGACATTTGTATGATGTATCCAATAGCTGAAGCAGGCCTTAATAAAGTAACCCGCACAATCCTGAATAATGCTGCAAGTGCTGTGGTGGGCATGGCAACACCCCCTGAGTTGGAAGTATCTGATGAACGACCGCTGATTGGCTGCATGATGTTCGGGGTCACCACGCCCTGTGTACTCCGAGCCTCTAGGCACTTTGAAGATAGGGGTTATGATGTTTTGATTAACCACGCTGTGGGAAGCGGGGGCCGTTCCCTGGAAGAACTCATCCGAGACGGCTTTTTGGTTGGCGTCCTGGATATTACAACCCATGAAATCGCCGACTACCTCCTGGGAGGAGTGCTCAGCGCAGGCCCCGACCGCATGACTGCAGCAGGAGAAATGGGGATTCCACAAGTAGTAGCACCGGGCGGCCTTGATCTAATCAACTTTGGCCCCAAAGAAACAGTCCCCAGGAGATTCCTTGATGAAACCGGCCAGCCCGGACGCGGTCTCTATGTTCATAACCCAACTGTGACATGCGTCGGTGTCTCTGCAACAGAGGCCTATGAAATTGGTAAACATATGGCAAGCAAACTTAATGCGGCCCAAGGGCCAACCGCAATTTGCGTACCGCTAAGGGGTTGGGGTGCCTGTGACCTCCCTGCTCCTAACAAGGAGCTTGGTTGGGCAGGCCCGGGGCCTGGGCCTGTTTGGGCAAAAGACCCTGACAACCCGAAATGGTCACTGCGCTCAGGTTATTTCGTATCAGCATTGCAGGAAGTGCTTGATATGAACAAGCCAAACCTGGATGTGCTATTGGTCGATAAGCATCTGAACGAGCCTGAGTTTTCTGACCTGATGTCAGAACTCCTTGAAGAAATGCTAACAGGAAAATGGAAGAAGGGAAGCCACCAAGATCTCCCGTATATTGTGCCTTTCAGTCATTGACAGGGTTAACCCACCCGAGAGCACTTGGAACAACGCGGGGCAAAAGTACATGAGGGAGGAGGTGTGTTTGTGGCAAAGGGTTTTTATCGCAAAGACGTGTTAAGACTGCTGCAAAAGGAGATCCAGCTGGGGAATCCTCTCCTTATGTTCGGAGCAGGAACAGGGCTTACTGCCAGATGTGCAGAACTCGGTGGAGCAGACCTCATAGCCGTCTACTCCACAGCCCACTATAGAATGATGGCTCAACCGTCTCTTCTGGCCTGGCTACCCTATGAAAATGCCAACGAACTTGTATTGAAAATGGCTAAAGAGATTCTCCCGGCTGTTAGGGAAACCCCGTGTATAGCAGGGATTGGCGCCCACGATCCTCGCCTGGATCTGAACACCTTTATCGATCACCTGATAGAAATGGGGTTTTCCGGGATCACCAATGAACCCTTTGTGGGGATTTACGGCCAGGCCTTTGCAGCGCAGCTTGAAGCAGCCGGCCTTGGATTTTCCAGGGAAGTGGATCTAATCAGAATTTGCCATGAGAAAGATGTATTTACTGTTGCCTGGGCCTTTACCCCTGACGAAGGGCGGGCCATGGCCGAGGCAGGAGCAGATGTAATCGGTGCCATTGTGGGTATGCCGGAGGATGACCGGGCTCACAAGAGCACAAACCTTGGAAGAGGCAGCGCAGCAAATTGAAGAAATCTACCAGGCAGCAAAAGAAGTCAATCCCGAAATCATCGTGCTTACCCATGGCGGCCCCCTGAAAGACGTAGAAACAGCAGAGTATTCGCTCATCCACACCAGTGCCGCAGGTTACGCTGCAGGCTCCAGCGGAGAGCGGATCACTGAAACAGCAGTCACAGAAATCACCCGCCAGTACAAGAAAATACAGGTTAAATAGTAGTACAGGATAAAATGGTGCTACACGAAAGAGCAAACAACCATACATGGAGGTGGTAATCTAATGCAGCCAGTAGAAATCCGTCCCGGTGTATACTGGGTTGGCGGGATCGACTGGGATCTCCGTTATTTTCATGGCTACGTTACTCCCCGCGGGTCGACCTACAATTCTTACTTGATCATGGATGAGAAGATTGTCCTCGTGGAGCACTGTCAAGCATTACCTGGCAGATGAGATGTTGAGCAGAATAAGTGCTGTGGTGGACCCGGCGAAGATTGATTACATGCTGGTCAACCACGTGGAAATGGATCACTCTGGAAGTGTCCCCAAAATCACGGAAATCGCCCCGCAGGCAAGAATCGTTACCACATCAAAAGGCAAAAGAGGGCTAGAGCTTCACTACAAGAAGGACTGGGAATATGTCCTGGTCAAATCCGGAGAGGAACTGAGCATCGGTTCCCGTACTCTTAAGTTCGTCGAGACTCCTATGGTTCACTGGCCAGACAACATGGTAACCTACATACCCGAGGACAGACTGCTTCTGTCCAACGACGCCTTTGGCCAGCATATTGCCAGCACAGAACGTTTCGTTGATGAATTGGGCTGGGATGTAGTCCGGGAAAACGCAGCCTCATATTATGCCAATATCGTCTTCCCCTACGGTGATCAGGTTAACAAGGCCTTAAATGTTGTAGAAAGTCTTCCCATAGAAATGATTGCCCCAAGTCATGGCCTGGTCTGGCGGTCGCATTTCCCTGAACTCTTGAAGGAATATCGCAAGTGGGCCAGCAATGAGACGGACCCCAGGGCTCTCATAGTTTACGATACCATGTGGGGTTCCACCAGAAAAATGGCTCTGGCACTTCAGGAGGGGCTTGAGAACAGCGGTGTGCCCGTTACCATGAAATCCTTGCAGGAAAACCATGTTTCTCAGATTGTGCCGGAACTCCTGACATCAAAGCTGGTGCTGGTAGGGTGCCCCACTATCAACAATGGGATGCTCCCAACGATAGGTGAGTTCCTTACCTATATAAAAGGACTGCGGCCGAAGAAACGGATTGGTTTTGCTTTTGGTTCCTATGGATGGGGCGGCCAGGGAGCCAAGGAAGTGGCTGCGATTCTCCAGGGTATGGGCTGGGAAATGCCTGAGGACACAGTGAATCTGCAGTATGTTCCTGGAGAAGAGGAGCTGGACAATCTCAAAGAGGTTGGCCAGAGGCTTGCCGGGGCTGTAAAAGCTGTAAAATAGGCAATACTTCCATCACTGGATAGTTCCTATATCAGTTTTGAAAGGAGAATCATCATGGGCGACAAATACGAATGCACAGTCTGTGGGTATGTATACGACCCTGAAGCAGGAGATCCCGATAACAACGTTTCACCTGGCACAGCCTTCGAAAGCCTTCCGGAAGATTGGGTCTGCCCGGTTTGTGGGGCAGGCAAGGAGTCTTTTGAGAAGGTAGAAAGTAGCTGATAGGCCTGAAAAGAACAGGCGCAAATTCTGAAGAAAACAGTCGAAAAGTCTCAAGATGGCCGCCCAGGAGTCTGAAGAGGGCGGCCAAGTAGTTCTTGTAAGAACAGCATAGGAATAGGCCAATCGTTTTTTGTAGAGCCTCACTGGCAGACAAAATAAAGACAATGTGCAGTTCATTGAACTGAGACTTCATCACCTTCAAATACCCTTATATCCAAATGGCTGCAGGTGGAGTTCACTTACGGCCATGCAGAAATGGGGCGTAAGAAAGATATGGCAAAAGGGGTTTCTATCCTGGCGGCGGGCTTCGTCATGTCCCTTGGGATTTTTTATGTGCCCCTGCCGGGTACGGACATGCCCCTTTTCTTGCAGAACACTTTGTTCTTTGCTTTAATGTCGCTTTGAATCTCTACTCTCTACGGGCTAGTGCGCGCAGTGTCCAGTATTACAAGCCGGAAGAAGTGGACGCGTTGCTATGAGGCAGCCTGATCAAGCAAGAAAAGTTGTTCAGAAAATCAGCCTGAGCGAACTCAAATCGCCTGCGGGATATGAGCAGTTGCCACAAGCCTTAATGGCCTGGCACGCCAATATATTAAACATACAGAAAAAACCATTGTTTGAATTTCCTGAACCGGCAATCTCAGAACAAAATGGTCCTGTACAATCAGTATAGCCCGAAATAACCGCTATTATGGCAGATAGCTTTTTGTGAGGTACCTGCGGATAATCATTCCGTGAGACCGCATCATTCCAAATCTGTCATAAAACGCCTGCATTTCAATATCGCAGGTAAGATCGATACATTGGATATCTTCAAGCAATTCCAGCATCAAGCCCAAAAGTCTACTCCCTATTCCCTTACGCTGATATTCAGGAAGCACTTCAAGCATTGGTATAAAGGCGAAATGAACTCTGTCGCTTAATGCATTAATGAAACCGACTACTTTCGACTCCTCATTGTCGTATGCCAGTACAAAGAAGCTACTGCTATTCAGTATTTCGTAATGCTCTGCTACTGTAAGAGGTTTCTTCCAACCAACAAAAAAACCTTCCAGATCGTCTGGATTTATGCCATCAAGTGTGGTTCTATATTCAATCATAATAATACCTTCCTATCGTGAATATTCAAATAGCAAAAAACATTCCTTTCGTTCAAGCCCTGTATTGGATGGCCTTCATACAGGTTGCCAGAACAAATCTCGATGAGCGATACCGCATGGATTACTGCGCTATACATCCAGCAAGAGACAGAACCATCCATCCTTCTCTGCCCAGTTGAAGGCAATGTCCTTTGGAACTGTAATAGCACGATCCCTCGACTTGTCTTTCCACCTCCCGGCCCACGGAGGAGTAAGAACATCACCACCCTTATACTCTGTGCCCTGGGCAATACTAAACGTTTCAGAGTATCCTCCGTGCCTGCCATGGGGATAACTGTCGTTGTCAGTTAAGCAAATAAAACGCCTAACCTGAAAGTGATCGAGCAGGCCAAGGCGGGTTAAATCCACCCAAACATCGTACATATCCAGGTCTTGAGCACGATTAGAGAACTTGCGGAAACACTTTAACTCAATAGCGGCCTTCACATTGTCAAAACTACATGTTATGTCCAGGTTTTTTCCTCCATGGGAAGATTCAAGTTCTAAGGAAAAAGTCTCTCCGGGTAAAATACAGAGTGTCTCACCAATAGTCTTTAGAATTGAGGAATAGTGGATCTGCATTGATGATTCTTTGTTAATCTTAATGCGGCCACTGGTAATCTTCCCAAAGAAAATCTTCCAGGACAAATCAATAATGAAATCCAGTCGGGCTGTTTTCGACACAGGGATATCGTTTGCTATCATTGCTTGCCTCCAGTTAAACTCCAGTCACTTTCTACTGTTCTTCCACAACTACATTGCAGCCCAACTAATTGCGCCAGCATCAGAAATAGACTCCTAATACTTCTCCATATGGCTTTTTACCACATTCGCCCACACGACAC
>JAXGOJ010000008.1:0-69519 GCA_040767525.1 Bacillota bacterium
TGTGTCCAATTCCATGTTTGGCCATATCAATTTGGTTGATCCTGATGCAAGCGCCACTGGGGAACTTGTGTTTTTCTTGCTCAGGGTTATGGGCATTCCTATTACGAGAGATATTGCCACCTGTCTATACGTAGCCCTGGTCACAGATACAGGGGGGTTTAGATATCAAAATACAACCCCCAGGGCTTTTCACGTAGCCGCAGAACTAATCGATGCAGGGGCCAATCCGTCCCAGGTTGCAGATTATCTTTATGAGACCAAGACTCTTTCATCGGTGGTGCTTCTCCGGGATGCTTTGCATACCCTAACCTTGCACAGCGGCGGCAAAGTAGCCTCTGTAGATGTAACCAGTGAAATGGTTAAAAATGCAGGGGCTTTGTTTGAAGAAACTGAAGGTATTATTGATTATCCCAGATCGATTGCAGGGGTTGAGGTTTCTTTGTGTTTCAAAGAGAATGAGGACAGATCCGGAGTGCATGTAAGCCTTAGGTCCAGGTCCCGGGTGGACGTTTCTAAAATTGCCGCATCTTTGGGTGGAGGAGGCCACCCAAGGGCAGCCGGCGTATTCATCCAGGGTAGTCTGGATGAAGTTAAGGGCATGGTGCTTGAAGTTTTGGGTGAGTCAGAATCATGGACGGATTCTTGAATGTATTGAAACCCAGGGGCCTTACCTCCCATGACATGGTCCTTGAAGTAAGACGAGCCTTTGGCCAAAGAAAAGCAGGCCATTTAGGGACGTTGGATCCAATGGCGCAAGGGGTATTGCCTGTGGCTCTGGGCTCATACCGCCGCCTTTCTGAATACTTGCTGGATGAGGACAGAGAGTATTTGGCAGAATTTATTTTTGGGATTGCCACAGATACAGGAGATCTCGATGGGCAGGTAATCTCAAGAACACAAGCTTTGCACCTGACATCATCAGACGTCAATAAGTTATTACCTGGATTTACCGGAGAGATCAAGCAAATCCCGCCAGCTTATTCCGCTGTACAGATTGATGGCCGGAGGCTTCACAGATTGGCCAGACAGGGTATAACCGTAAAGATTCCTGCCCGGGATGTAAAGGTTCATAAGTTCCAGCTCCTGAACTGGAAGCCAGGCCCTTACCCCAAGGGAGTATTTTCTTTGAAAGTTGGGCGGGGCACTTATGTAAGAAGCCTGGCAGAAGATCTTGGAGAAGAGTTAGGTTGTGGAGCCACAGTCTCATACCTTTTGAGAACACGGGTAGGTAATTTCTTGCTGAAAGATGCTATGCCCCTTCATTCATTGACAAACCGTTTTTTTGCGTTCAGGCAAGAAGATGTTTTGGTAAGCCCCAGGGACGTTTTTGAGAGATTCCCCCTTCTTGAGATCAAGCCGGGGTCTATTGATTCTGTGAAGCACGGTGTACAATTGAATGAGGACGATTTTCTCAATCCAGGAATAATCAGAACCTGGTCTGAACCCGGCCACAAGAGCAGGCAAGGCAAAAAGCCCATTTTTATGGGGATATATAAGGAACCGTCAAGCCACAAGGAACGTTTAGTTTGTGTGCTCTCGATTGCTTCAGAGGGCGAAACATCGTGTAGGATCAAATACAGGAAAGTGTTGATGCAGGAAGAGTGATACGCATTGGAGACCGTAGTCAATCCGGAACAAACCCCGGGAAACCAACGGGTAATCGCTGCCATAGGTGCATTTGATGGACTGCATCGGGGGCACAAAGAACTTTTCAAGACAGCTCTTAAGATTAAAGATAAAACTGGTTTACCTGTGGTTGCAGTTACTTTTCAGCCCCATCCCAAGAGGCCTTATCAAGTCATGCCGTGAGCACCTGCTTTGCTTACTACGGAGCAAGGAAAGCGCTTCTGGAAAAATATGGGAATAGACTACTTTTGGGCAATACCTTTTACAGTAGATGTATCCAGGCTTTTTCTCCGAGGGAATTCATCAGACATTATCTTTGTACCTGGTCAGAGCACAACATCTTGTATGCGGGTTTAACTTTACCTTCGGATACCGTGGTAAGGGGACCCCTAAATTCCTGAAGAGATCGGGGTTGATATGGGGTTCAAAGTAACAGTTGTTCCGCCGTTTACAGTGCATGGTGAATTGGTTTCAGGTACCAGGATACGGCAATTATTGGCAGACGGAAGAGTAGACGAGGTTATTGACCTTCTTGGTAAGCCGTACTGTGTTTTTGGGGAAGTAGTCGAGAGGCGACGGTATTGGAAGGCAGATGGGTACACCTACTTCAAATATTGACTTCCCCTGTGACAAGCTCTTGCCCACGGCCGGTGTTTACGCGGTTTTTGTTCGGGGCAAGGGAAGTGAGGTTAGGCCTGCTGTAGCCAATGTTGGGGTGAGGCCTTCTGGGGGAGCAGACCAGGGTAGAAGTACATATTCCAGGATTCTCGGGTGAATTATATGGGAGGAAATGCAAGTGTTCTTTATGAAGTATATTAGGGAGAACGAAAATTCAGCAGTAGAGAACCGAGAAATCAGATAGAAGCGGATATAAAGACTGCTCTATCGGTTCTCGGCACTTGGCGTGAATTCCCGGCAGGGATTCATTTACACTCATAGGAGCATGATAGAATCTCTGCAAATCTACCTTGAAACTCGTCCGAAGTGTACCTCCGGCGCTGTGCTGGGTTCAAGGCATAGTCATCAAATTTTATGTTCTCAATTGACTCTTGAACTGCAAGAAAGAAAAGCCATTATTGATCAATTCAAACGCTACGAGAAACGATACCGGTTCTCCGGAAGTTCGATTGCTCTTTTAACAAAAAGAATTGCTTACCTAACAGAGCATCTTAAGGTTCACAAGAAAGAACCACAGCCGAAGAGGACTTTTGAAGATGGTCGGTCAGCGCCGTGCCTTTTGAATTACCTTTTCCGGGAGTCCCCTGAACGCTACAGGGCAATAGTGGAGAAACTTGGTCTGAGGGGTTAGCGGATAGCTGAAAGGAAGTGTATTTATTGGAGGCAGTTAAACAATATTCATGGAGGTAGGCGGCAGGTCTCTGCTTTTGGAATTCGGAAAAGTGGCAAAACAAGCCAACGGCTCGTAGTTGTCAGGTACGGAGAAACGACAGTTCTTGTGACTGCAACTGCATCCAAGGAACCAAGAGAAGACATAGATTTCTTCCTCTTACTGTAGACGTAGAGGAAAGACTGTATGCAGTAGGCCTAGTATTCCCGGAAGCTGGGGACGGCGAGAAGGCAAGTCCCTGAAAAATCAATACTACAGGCAAGGGTAACGGACCGGCCAATTAGGCCGCTCTTTCCGAAAGGTTTCCGCAACGAGGTTCAAGTAGTGGTCATACCTCTTGCTATAGAGCATGACTACTCGCCTGAGATAGCAGGAATGATAGGAACTTCAGCTGCGTTGTCAGTAAGCGACATACCTTTTGGCGGGCCTATAGGAGCCGTTGAAGTAGGGTTGATTAATGGGGAGTTTTTGATAAACCCCACTGTAAAACAGGCTGAGGAAAGTGAGTTGAGCCTTGTTGTTGCAGACCAAGGATGCCATACTAATGGTGGAAGCAGGAGCCAATCAAGTCTCTGAAGACGTAGTAGTAGATGCCATTATGAAGGGCCATGAGATCATAAAGGAGATCGTATCCTTTCAGGAGGATATTGTAAGGCAGATTGGCAAACCAAAGATGGAGCCTGTATTGTTTGTACCGTCGGAGGGTGTGGTAGCCAGGGTGAATGAACTGGGTGCCCCCAGGCTCCGGGAAGCCATTAGAGTTAAGGAAAAACTCGAGCGGGAAACGGCTATTGATAATGTGTTCAAGGAAGTGTTCGAAGCAATTTCGGAAGAGTATCCTGAACAGGAAGACGAAATAGCAGAAGCATTTCACGATCTCATGAGGAAAGAAGTAAGGGCCATGATACTCGATGAAGGAGTTAGGCCTGACTTGAGAAGGCCTGATGAAATAAGGCCCATTTCTTGCGAAGTAGCTGTTGTTCCCCGGGTGCATGGATCAGGGCTTTTTACCAGAGGCCAAACTCAAGTTCTCAGCATAGCAACTCTGGGGGCTACAAGCGATATTCAAGAATTGGACACCACAGGATTGGAAGAATTCAAACGGTATATACACCACTATAATTTTCCTCCTTTCTCTGTAGGAGAAACCAGGCCGTTAAGGGGCCCGGGACGCCGGGAGATCGGTCACGGTGCTCTGGCTGAAAGGGCTCTCTTGTCTGTTATACCTGGAGAAGAAGAATTCCCCTATACCATTAGGGTTGTATCTGAAGTGCTTGAATCCAACGGTTCTTCTTCAATGGCTTCGGTGTGCGGAAGCACCCTTTCCCTTATGGATGCCGGTGTCCCCATTAAGGCACCTGTAGCCGGCATTGCCATGGGGCTTGTAAAAGGAGAAGACAGGGAAGTTATTCTTACAGATATTCAGGGAATGGAAGATGCTTTGGGTGACATGGATTTCAAAGTTGCAGGAACTGACAATGGAATTACCGCCTTGCAGATGGACATCAAAGTCTCAGGAGTTACCCGGGAGATTTTGAAGTCAGCTCTTGAAAAGGCTAAGGCAGCGCGACTTTTCATTCTCGACAAGATCCTTGGAACAATTGAAAAACCCAGAGAGTCACTGTCGCCATTTGCACCAAGAATCATAATGGTGGAAATTGACCCCGACAAGATACGTGATGTCATTGGGCCCGGAGGTAAGACTATCAATAAAATCACCCAGGAAACCGGTGTGAAGATAGATATTGAGCAGGATGGGCGGGTATTCATATCTGCTGTTGACGAGGAGACAGGGCTAAAGGCAAAAGAAATTGTCGAGCGAATTACCCAGGATGTTGAAGTTGGCAAGACGTACAAGGGAAAAGTCACCAGGATTGCTTCTTTTGGAGCCTTTGTTGAGGTTCTTCCGGGCAAAGAAGGGCTGGTCCGGTCTAACGATTTAGGCAACGGGGATATGCCTGAAATTGGAGATGAACTGATGGTCAGGGTAATCGAAGTCGATCATTTGGGAAGGATCAATCTATCGGCCCGCCTGGACGGTTCTCCCAACCGCGGAGGCAAAGACCGGATTGGAAGAGACAGAGATAGGCAAGGTAAGTTCCGGGGAAAGCCGCGAGATAGCAGAAGGAACAAATAATATGAGATTTGGGGTTCATCTTTCAATCCAGGGCGGAATGGGGAAGATGGCCAGAGCCGCTGTCCGGCTGGGTTGCGAGACAGTACAGATATTCTCTCGCAGCCCCAGAGGCGGAAAGGCAAAGGCGCTTTTGCCAGATGATGTTTCTAATATGAAGGAATGTTCAGTGAGCACGACATAAGTGCCTTGGTAATACACGCTCCGTATTTCATGAACCTGGCATCAGTGGATCCTGATAAAAAGGACTACTCCGTACAGGTTCTTGCAGAAGATCTGATGCGTGCAGAAACTTTGGGTGCCGAATTCGTCGTGACTCACATCGGGCACAAGAGTAAGGAAGAAGGGCCAGATCTGAACAGGCCTGGCCCGGGTTCTTGATAGTATACATAAGGTTTTAGCAATGTATTCAGGCCCGGTCAGACTTCTTCTAGAGAACACAGCAGGTCAGGGTCAGGAAATTGGTTCGACTTTTGAGGCTCTGGGGACATTGATCAAGTTGCTTCCGCTCGACAGAGTCGGTACTTGCTTTGATATTTGTCATGCTTTTGGACAAGGTTATGATTTGTCAGATCCTGGAAGACTCACTGCCTCCTGTCTTCTTATGATGAACTTGTGGCCTTGAGACCCTGGAAATCATCCATCTGAATGATTCCAAGGGAGCTTGGGCTCTCACCGGGACAGGCATCAACATATCGGCCGTGGCTCTATAGGATTGAAAGGTTTCAGCGCCATTATCAACAGTCCTCTGCTTAAGCCAGGTATACCAGGTATTATGGAGACCCCAAACGACAGCCCTACTGCAGATGAGGAGAATCTTTCTACAGTCAAACGGTTACGAACCGGTGGCGATAATTGGAAATAAATGTCGCCGTTGCTGCTGAATGTAACATCTGGCAAAAACTCCGACAGGCTATTCCAATTTTCACATGTGAGGGTATAATCTGAGGGGAGTTCGTGGCATCAGCCATGAACCTAGCGGAAAGATATTCCAAATGGAATGCCAAACAAGGTAGCGTAGAGGAGGTTCGGCATAATCGGAAGCGAAGAGCAACTCCTTTCAGAGATTGAAATGCTTCGCGGCCGATTGAATGACCAAATCGGAGATAGATATAATTGCGATAAGGTAAAGGCCGCAGGAGCGCTTAGTTCTCACCTGGATAGGCTTCTAAACCGGTGGTATGAGATTCAAGCGAAGAAAACAAGTGTCCAGGTGACAGGAGTCAGCAGGCAATTATAGCCTGCTCTTTATTTTTGGGCTTATTTCTGCGGCATTCCCGGTTCCTGCCACTTTTGATATGGTCGCCGTTCATTTGTATACATTTTTGAAATATCCTGTAATCGGCTATTGCCTTCCCCGGGAAACAGGGGGAGTTACTATGGCGAGGGCCACGGCAACTACTGCTACAGGGTCAAATGCTACTCCCATAGCTCTGCCTAATAGGGGGCCGGTACTTTTCAGAAATTCCGAAAGTGCCATAAGAAATAGACTCCTCCCGCAACAGCAACGATCTTTGATTGCTTCCCCAAGGGGTGACGGTATTTCATCGTAAGATTTTCTTCGTGTCCGGGCAGATTCTATTCTATGAACTCTGACAGTCATTGAGACGTACACCAGCAAAAAGATAATCAGAGTAATCAGGATTGAACTAAGCACGCCTTTCCCTCCTTGTCTACTCTTACATATTTTCCAGGGTCAATATTTATGCTTCGTTGCCCGGGAAAACCCTTATCAGTTCAGAGATGGGCTCATCAAACTTGTCTTCTTGGCTTTGTTGAATTTCCCAGCTCTTGAAAGGGGAAAATAGGGTGGACAAAATTCGGGAGGTGCATGTGATAGATGTCCAAGACTGTCTTAGGAGTTTTTGACGACACAATGCAGGCGGAAAAGGCTGTAGATGAGCTGCAAAGAAGAGGAGTCAAGAAAGAAGATATTTCGATTGTGGCCAGGGAGAGTCTAATTAAGGGAGATGAAAAAGGAGGCGGCAGACGCCAGGAAGATACTACTATGGGCCTGAGTCAGGATATTTCAGGTGGCATCAGTACCGGCGGTGCCATAGGGGGAGCCGCCGGCCTCTTGGCGGGCGTAGGGGCTTTGGCAATTCCCGGTATTGGCCCTATTGTTGCCGCCGGCCCAATTGCAGCGGCTTTAAGTGGCGCAGTTACCGGTGGTATAGCAGGTGGATTGATAGACTGGGGAATTCCGGAAGATGTAGGCGAGAGATACGAGCAAAGGGTCAAAGAAGGCAAGATTGTATCTATGGTAAAAACAGACGAAAGAAAAATCAGTGAAGCAGCGGACATCTTCAGGCGTCATGGGGCAAAAGAGGTAGAAACCCACTAACCTCCAGAGGCCTGGGGGGCGGCAGGCACTGCCGCCCTCGATTTTTCGACCATCTTCTGGCATTCCTATACAAGACAGGCTATACTAGACTTTGGTGAGGAAACATGACAAAAGAGATACGATTGTTAGCATTGGGCGGTTTGGGTGAAATTGGAAAGAACCTGATGCTTCTTGAATCCGGTTCCGATGTAATCGCCATAGATTGCGGGCTCGCTTTTCCAAAAGATGAAATGCCAGGCGTTGACTTTGTAATTCCCGACATTTCGTATTTGGTTGAACGAAAAGATCGGCTTCGTGGCATCGTTTTGACCCACGGACACGAGGACCATGTTGGCGCATTGCCTTTTGTTCTTAGTAAAGTCAATGTTCCTGTGTATGGTACCAAGCTTACGTTAGGGCTTGCTCGCCGCAAAATGGATGAGAATTTTGAGGGTGAATTTGACTTCAGGATTGTTGCCCCCAGAGATGTGATAGAACTGGGGTCCATTAAGGTTGAATTCGTCAGAACGACCCACTCAGTATCAGACAGCGTAGGGTTAATAATATACACACCTTGCGGAACATTGGTTCTTACAGGGGACTTTAAGCTTGACCAGACGCCTGTAGATGGAGAGACCACAGATTATCATAGACTTGCAGAAGTAGGTGAGCGTGGTGTTCTTGCTCTCCTATCAGATAGCACTCATGCAGACAGGCCTGGGTATACGCCGTCAGAAAAGGTTGTGGGTGAAAACTTATCTCAGGTGTTTTATAAGGCAAAAGGAAGAATCATTGTAACTTCTTTCGCCTCGAACATCCCAAGAATTCAACAGGTAATTGATGCTGCCTACAGGTACGGAAGAAAAGTATGTGTTGTAGGCCGTAGTATGGAGAATGTAGTTGAAGTGGCTATCAGCATGGGTTTCTTGAGGGTGCCCCTTGGTACTCTCATAAACGTAGACGACGCGGGTAAGTATCCTTCATCGAAAATAGTCATTCTGAGCACAGGCAGCCAGGGAGAGCCCTTGTCGGCCCTTTCCAGGATGTCTGTGGGAGAACATAGAAAAGTGGATATAGTCGAAGGGGATCTTGTGGTAATGGCCGCCTCACCTGTACCGGGTAATGAGACTACTGTGTCCCGGGTAGTTGATAACCTGTTCAGGCGAGGTGCTGATGTTATTTATACTCCTGAATCAGGGGTGCATGTATCAGGGCATGCGAGTCAGGAAGAGCTTAAAATCATGCTAAACCTTACAAAACCTAGATTTTTCATACCGGTTCACGGTGAATATAGGCATTTGGTTATCCATTCCCAGCTGGCTATAGCAACCGGGGTTCCTCCTTCAAATGTACTTATAGGCGAGAACGGCACGATTTTCCGGCTTACCCGGGATAGGGCGGAAATACTGGGTACAATCCAGACAAGAGATGTATTTGTGGATGGGCTTGGTGTTGGCGATGTTGGGCATCCTGTCCTTAAGCAAAGACAGTCCCTTGGAGAGGCAGGTGCCGTCTTTGTATCCTGTATACTTGCTAAGGATACAGGGAAACTCATTTCTCAACCTCAAGTTAGGAGCGTGGGCCTGATCAGCGCACGGCACCAGGATGCCATAATATCTGAAGCAGTCAGCAGGGTGGAACAGTATTTGTCAGTTTTACCCAGAGAAGCTCTTGCAAAGAAGGAATCCCTGGAGGAAGAGCTCTCTTCTGTGGTGAAGCGCCTTTTCAGAAATGAGTTAGGGAGAAAGCCGTACGTTCTTTGCACTCTGACTCTTCTTTAGGTGTTTTACTGCTTTGCAATATGGATACAGTCTACTGCAGGGTGTAATGAATTGAGTCAGCCAAAGAGAGTGTTCCTTGTTATTCTGAACAGTGTGGGTATTGGAGCCCTTCGAGACGCCCATCTTTACGGCGATGAAGTGCAATACCCTTGGCAATATAGCAAAAGGAGTTTTGAAGAGTAAGCAAGACCCCCGCCTCGGAAGGCTTGGCATCCGGAAAACTTAGCGATATACCGGGAACACAGGATAGCTCCTTTAGGAGCGCATGGCCCCGCTGCAGCGTGCCTGCAACGAGATACCACAACGGGGCACTGGGAGATTTCAGGGATAATTCTCGACAAAACCACAGGCTGAACTATCCTGAAAGGGTTTCCCCAACTACATCGTGAAAAAAGTTTGAAAATGCCATGAGGCAAAAGACTCACAGGTAACAAGCCTGCTTCAGGGACCAGGATCATCGAGGGAATTGGGACCATTGCATATGAAAAACCGGCTTTCCTATTGTATATACCTCGGCAGACAGCGTATTCCCGTTGCGTATCATGAAAGGAGTTATCCCTGCTACACTTTATATAACTGGTGCCAGGTTGCAAGAGATATCCTTGTAGAGGAGATGACCTGGTGGCAAGGGTCATCGCTAAGTGACCTTTTTGCCGGTGAGCCGGCATCACTTTCGGGGACTGCCGGGAGAAAGGATTTTTCTGGCGCCGGTGAAGAAGACTCTTCTTGACTACGCGCTATGTTCAGGAGTTTATGTGACTGCTGATTGGCGAAATACGCGAAGCATATTTGCAGGAGAGGAATTGGCAAGTCAATGCCCATCCGGTAATCAAAAAAAAAAGGAAAGGAAGGTATTGAAGGGTTTTAAGGGAGTACACTTGCTGGTTCAATGGGGCATAAGTTTGCAAACCTGGTTGACTTCGATATGTTATATGGACACGGAAAAATGTTGAAGTACGCCAAGCCCTTCAGGAGTTGTTCAATGCCGGTTTGAGTTGGTTTACTCCGCTTGGCATCAAGGACCTCCTGGTTTGACTGGTGACCATGGATGTGGCCCTACGGCTGCAGGCACCGATCACCCGTGAACATGTTCCGATGCTAGTATACGGTAGAACCGCTGAAGCATAGTATTGTGCTCAATACAAGAAGCACATTGGCTGACCTGGGGGCAACAGTAGCAGAAAATTCCGGGCCTGAACTACGGTGGAGAGGGCTCAAGCGTTTGGGGACATTTGGAGGTGTAAATCTATGGCTGATGTGTTTGCAACACCATATAAAAGCCAAAGATCAGACGTTGCCCGTTACTGGCGCATTCACGGAGATCGTATGCGCGGGCGAAAAGATGGTAAAACCTGGACGATGTAAGGCACAGTTGCCGTGCCGAAGTGTTTGTCTACCTGGGGTTGTATAAATTCCGATGACTGTATGTTCACGGTAGGCATTACCCCGGGTAGCCATTGCAATGGAAAAGTTAAACGCCAAGGCCGATGCTTTTATTCGCAAGTTCCGCAGGTGGGGTAGCAGAACATACAGGTGTAGGTGATATTAGCCGTTGCCACAGGTTCTTACGAAGTGGGGGCACAGCAGACGAATATTGAGCAAGGCACTTTCCGGCTGTAGTGATTTTCATACTCTTCCTGGCACTGGTTCAATCTGCAAAGGATGCCGGGCTTGAAACACTTACAGGCCCTGTGGCCACTGTAGATGCTTTTTACGCACCAGAGGACCTAAATAAAAGGTTAGCCTTAAGAGAAGGCGGAATTTTATGCATTGAGATGGAAGCAGATGCCGAGTTTATTATTGGCCTTTACCGCGGATTCAGGTGTGGAGCTGCTTTTGTTCTGGATAATGGGCCGAGAACAGACAAAAAAGTATCGGTCAAATCAGGTGAGTCAACAGATTTTGCAGTTGCTCATCATGGCAAAGACCCTGTGTATGTTGAAAGTGAGAACCGGCTCATTGAAATTGGCTTCGAGGCAATGTACCGTATTTCCAGATCCGATCTGGGGGAATAATCTATTTACCAGGCTATCAACGGTTGTTTCTGCAAACAGCCGTTGATGTATGGCTACGGCAACACAAACAGGAAACTACCTGCCTTTCGGCGAAGTTAATTCAGGGTGGTTTCCAGTATGGGATTACAGTTCGTAATCGGGCCTGCGGGGTCCGGTAAGACAAAATATATAATTGACTCTGTAATTGATCGCCTGCTGTCTCAAACCCGGGGAATTGATCAGCTTCCCATCATCATAGTCGTTCCTGATCAAGCCACTTTTCAGATGGAACGAGCCGTTATTGAGGATGGCAGGCTGAAAGGGTTTATGAACCTCCATATTTTAGGGTTCAGGCGTCTTTGCTTGAAAGTTCTGAACGAAGTCGGGGAAAATGTCCGGCCGTTTATTACCCCGGTTGGCAGAAGTATGGCTATCCAGTCTATATTGTGGAAACACAGAAGTGATCTTGCTGTGTTCGCTCCTATGGTAGACTATCCCGGATTCAGGGACACAATAGCTCGAGCCTTGTCTGAGTTTAACGCATATGACATAGGACCCGGCGATCTCCTTACCGGGATCGGGGCCGGGGCCGAAATTCCCTCTTTTCTTTCTCAAAAGCTTACGGATATAGAATTAGTATATCGTGAATACAGAAAGTTTCTCGACAACAGATTCTTGGACCCAGATGACTATCTTGCCCTGGCGGGTTCAAGAATGCACCAATCAAGTTTACTGAAGCATTCCTCAGTATGGATAGACGGGTTTTCAGGGTTTACGCCTAGAGAGTATGAGATTATTGCATCAATAATGAAAAGTGCCTCCCAGGTTACCATTGCTCTTTGCATGGACCGTGAGGAGATTCAGCATAAGCCGAGAGAAACCAGCTTGTTTCACCCTGTAAGAGAGGTCTTTGAAAAGATTTCGGGAATATGCCAAGAATATGGAATTCCCATGCAAAACACCATATTCCTTGGAGAAGGCGTTGCCTTGCCGAGATTCAAGAGTTGTGAGCTTCTTGAGATTGAGTATGAGTTCAGAAATCAAGGGCGCCGGGTTAGGCCCCAATCTGTTCGTACCCCAAAGTCCTTGAGTAATGGTGAAGGCAGTTGCCAAACACTCCGGGATGGAGTACGGCTTGTGGCGGCAGTGAATCCACGGGCTGAAGTGGAGTTTGTCGCCAGACAGATTCTTGCACTTGTACGAGACCAGGGGTTAAGGTTTAAAGATATTACTTTGGAAGTGAGAAACCTGGGAATGTACAAGGATCTTGTCAAGATGGTTTTTACAGATCACGGCATTCCTTTCTTCCTTGATGAGAAGCGTTCTTTATCTCATCATCCCCTTGCAGAGTTGATCAGGTCTGCCTTTGACATGGTGCTAACAGGTTTTGGTTTTGATCCGGTTTTTCGCTACCTTAAGACTGATCTGGTACCTGTGGAAAGGGAACTGGTTGATAAACTTGAGAATTACGTTCTTGCCAGCGGGATTCGCGGAAAAAGCTGGATTTCGCCGGAACCGTGGCAGCACAGCAGCAAGTTTCTTTCCGATAACAATGATGAAGCTATTTCGGACCAGGGTAATGAAAACGAAATAGACTCAACAAGAAAACAGGCAATGAAGGCGTTCGGGAAATTCCACTGGGAACTTATGTGCCAAAATAGTTCGTTTAGGCAGGGGCTTACAGCAAGGGGCATATCTATGGCTGTTTACAATTTGCTCTTGGAGCTTGACGTTCCAAGAACTCTGTCTCAATGGCAGAAGAATTGCGAAGATGAAGGAGATCTCATTAGCGCCCTGGAACATGCAGGGGTTTGGGATAAAGTAATTGAGATATTAGAACAGGCAGTTGAGATTCTGGGCCATCAGCCATGTGATGTAAAGACATATTCTTTGCTCATTAACGCAGGCCTGGAGGATATCAAGCTAGGTGCCATACCGCCTTCTTTGGATCAGGTCTTGGTGGGCACTTTGGACCGGACAAGACAACCTGAGTGTAAAGCCTCTTTCTTGTTGGGAGCCCTTGAAGGCCATTTCCCCAAGAAGCAAGGGGAAGAAGGGATCTTTACAGACAGAGACCGGGAAGCCCTTTTTCAGATGGGATTAAACCTTGAGCCTTCTTCAAGGGTAAAACAGTTTCATGAGCAATATCTGGTATACATTGCCCTTACACGGCCGCAAGAAAGGCTTTATGTGTCTTATCCACTGGGGGATCACGAAGGCAAGGCCCTTTTTCCGTCGCCGGTCATTGGATGGATAAAAAGCATTTTGCCTCACAAAAATGAAGTTTTGGTATCCATGGAACCTCCTGGCAAATATCCTGATGATCTGGATTATCTGGTGCCATCTACAGTATGGGGCCTTACAGCACGCCGGTTGTCTTTGGTAAGGCGTGGAATGCCCCCGGGAATCGTCTGGCAGGAAGCATACCGGTGGATGCTTGAGCCTTCCCGGTTAGCCAAGAGCCGAAAAATCCTCGGGTCTTTGGGGTTTAGCAACCGCCTCCCGGAATTGGGGCGGAATCTGTCTGAAAGGCTCTATGGCCGTCCTTTGGCTACCAGTGTTTCCAGGTTGGAAAGATTTCAGCAGTGTCCTTTTCAGCATTTTGCCAGGGACGGCCTTGGCCTTAGAGAACGTGAAGTCTTTAAGCTGGATCCGGCAAGGGCAGGCAGTTTTTTTCATGAAGCCATGAGGGAATTCGTATTGAGTATTGTTTCCCAGGGCAGGCCTGTTGATGCTTTGGAACCTGAAGACGTTGCAAATGTAATGGACAGAGTTGTTCAGGGCCTGGTCCCGCGAATCCAAAACGAGCTTTTTTCGAGTTCTTTTCGTTACAAACATGTTTCCCGGGCCCTTGGTTCTACACTCAAACGTTCTGCACAGTTGTTTTTAGAGCATATGAAAAGAGGGAAATTCAAGCCCCTGGCTGTTGAAGTACCCTTTGGTTTACCGGAAGGAGTGCCTCCTTTTTCCATAAGATTGTTTGAAGATGAGGAGGTTTTGATTAGAGGGCGTATTGACAGGATAGATGCTGCCCGGTTGGGAGAGGACATTCATGTAAGAATTATGGATTACAAGTCCGGTTCAAGTAACCTGGATCTTCTGGAAGTCTACTATGGCCTGTCTTTGCAGCTTCTTGTTTATCTTGCTGTGACCCTATCACAATGGGACAATATCATAGACAGCCCCCATTTCTTACCCGGTTTTGGCAAGGCACAGTTTTTTGATGAAAAACATGGGAAAAGCAGTCTTGATGAATTTCCCCGGACTGCCGGCAAGAAAAACGTAGTTCCTGCAGGAGCTGTTTATCTGGCCATTCAAGATCCCTTTGTCAGGGAAGACGGGCCCTTGGACAGGGATATTGCATGGAAGGAATTGAAGAAGAAACTTAGAATGGCAGGTACCCTTGTGGATAATATTGAGGTACTGAGGCTCATGGATGAGACCAGCTCAACGTATTCAGACATTTTACCGGTTCGTTTCACGAAAACCGGCGTGAGTTCTGGTTCTCAGGTTGTATCAGAAGATGATTTGAGAATGCTTTTACAATATGTTAAAGAGAAAATCAAGAATATATCTATTGAAATACTGTCGGGGCGTATGGATATTGCCCCTTACAGAAGAAATCAGATAAGAGCTTGTACCTACTGTCCATTCGGCCCTCTTTGTACTTTCGATGTCCTTGTGGACGGAAACGATTACAGGCTTCTTAAAAGCATACCTGAAAAAGCCATATGGGATGATATCAGGAAATATTGCAGAGGGGAGAATGAATAAGTGCCTTCAGGCGAAACCACCTGGACTCCGGAGCAAAAAGCGGCTATTGAATTTAAGGGGAGGAGCATGCTGGTTTCTGCAGCGGCAGGAGCCGGCAAAACTTCAGTCCTTGTAGAAAAGGTTATTGAGCAAGTGCTCTCAAAAGAAGAGCCTTGCGACATAGAGCGCCTCCTGGTAGTCACTTTTACCGAAAAGGCTGCTCTCGAAATGAAAGAAAGGATACGGTCTGCCCTGCAAAGGGCCAGGGATAAGAGTCCTGATGATGCCAGAATCTCAAGGCAGCTCTCCCTTTTGGAAAGGGCTCAGATTTCCACAATACATTCCTTTTGCCTTGCCATGGTCAGGCGGTATTTCTACCGGGTTGATCTTGATCCGGGTTTCAGGGTTTTGGATTCTAATGAAGCCGAGCTTCTCCGCTATGAGGCTCTCGATGAAGTTTTTGAATCTTGGTACCGGACAGACTCACAAGAACACCCGATTTTTTCAGGGCTTGTAGAACGGTATGGGGGCCGTGGGGTTGATGAAAGTCTCAAGGAGACAGTCCTGCGGTTGCACGATTTTTCCAGTACTCAGCCGTCGCCTGAGGAATGGTTTGAAAGCACCTTTGGATGGTACGAAGAAGTGGGGCAGTTGATGGCGAAATTAGAGCCGGATTACGAAGAAGGCACACTCTCCCGGATATCCGCCACCGGTTTGGACGAAATGGTATTGAGATTACCGTGGGCCAGAGTGCTTCTCGACACTCTTTTTTTGGATCTGGATGAAGCAATTGGGTATGCAGAAGAAGCCTGTGCAGTATGCCTTATGCCCTCAGGCCCAGAGAGCTACCTTCCTGTAATTGAAGAAGAACTGTTGTTTTTTAGGAGAGCAAAAGAGTTGGTGTATAAGGCTTGTCTTTTTGCAAAGAACCCTGAATTGATTCTCGAGGTTCAGGATTGTGCCGATAAACCAAAGGGTTTTGATGGTTTATCACAGATCAGGGCCATTAGTGAGTTCCAATTCCAAAGGCTTCCTTCAAGAAAGAAGAATCTGACGCTACCTGAACTTGCAGAAAGGGCCAGGGATTTTAGGAACAAGTCAAAGGCAGCGTTTCAGAGGATCGGCAAGAACACCCTTATGAGGCCATCGGACGAAACACTAAGAGAAATCAAAGATCTAACGCCATTTATGAAATGCCTCGGGGAAATTGTTCTGGATTTGGACGGAAAATACACGGAAAAGAAAAAAGACCGTGGAGGTGTGGATTTTTCTGACCTTGAAAAGTACTGCCTGAACATTCTCAGACAGGACGATTCCAGGTTGGCACAGGAGGTCAGGAGCGGCTATGATTATGTTTTTGTTGACGAATACCAGGATACAAACCCGGTTCAAGATAGGATATTGTCCCTTGTATCAACCCCTGACAACCTGTTCATGGTAGGGGACATAAAACAAAGCATCTACCGTTTCAGACTTGCTGAACCCGGGATCTTTCTTGAAAAGTACCTGAAATACGAGAACATTGAAGATAGCCAACCTGTTAGCCCGGATGTTCCGGAGTCAAGGTTGCCTGTCCAAGAACTTCAGGAGCAGAAAAAGTAGTTAATGCCGTGAACTATTTGTTTGAGCGTATTATGAAAGAAGATGTGGCTGAAATAGATTATACTGACGATCATATCCTGAATGCAGGAACTGTTACCCTGAAGAACCTAAAGATTCGTCGACAGCGAATCTTTGGTTAGTAAACGAAAGGGGAGAACTAGGACCCGGGAGCCGGGCAGAATTCAAGTACCGAACAGGCGGGGTTTTCCGAAAATGGCAGTCTTGCTGGCCCCGACGACTATTCTGACATTGAAGAATATGAGGCTTTGGAAAAGGAAGCATTGGTAGTGGCTTCAGAAATTCAGAAACTGGTGGACTCTGAAAAACCATTTAAGGTGTGGGATCCTAAAAAATCCCGATTTCGAAACTGCACCTACAAAGACATAGCGATACTCTTGCGGGCTACTAAAGACAGGGCTAACGTCCTCATTGACATATTTCAACGATGCGGGATTCCGGCATACTCAGAGTTGGGCACAGGGTATTTCAGGGCACGGGAGGTAGAGGTTGCCTTATCTATCCTATCAGTAATAGACAATCCAAGGCAGGATATTCCTCTGGCTGCAGTATTGCATCACCAATAGTAGGGCTCAGTCCCGGAGATCTTGCAATAATCAAAGCATTGATGCCCGGAAGGGAGTTTTATGAATCTTTAAAACATTTCGCATCCATGGCAGATGGCCAGATCCCCTTTGACGTGGATGAAGTGTTGGAACTTCAAGTGCATCATCAAGAGTGTTTGGATTTAAGTAATGCTGTATCTGAGTTTCTGGAAAGACTTGTACGCTGGCGCACTATGGCCAGAAGAATGCCCCTTGCTTATGTGCTGTGGGCCATACTGGGAGAGACAGGGTATTATGATTATGTAGGTGGGCTTCCGGGTGGTGCCCAACGCCAGGCCAACTTGAGGGCTCTGGTGAACCGGGCCATTGAGTTTGATGGTTTTGGACGTCACGGGCTCTTCCGGTTTCTCAGGTTTATAGAAAAGATCCAGGAATCAAAGGTGATTTGGGTACTGCAAGGGCGTTGGGTGAACAAGAAGATGTGGTTCAAATTCTTTCTATCCACAAGTCAAAGGCCTGGAGTTTCCTGTGGTTTTTGTTGTTGACCTCGGTAAACAGTTCAACATGGAAGACCTGAGAAGCGACATATTATTCCATGGGGATCTTGGAATAGGCTCCATGTTTTGCGATTTAACCACCAGGGTAAAGTACCCCTCTCTTGCCTACAAGGCTAATTGGGCTCAAATAAGAAAGGATAATCTTGCAGAGGAGATGCGGGTCTTGTATGTGGCCATGACCCGTGCCAGGGAAAAACTGTATTTGGTTGGTTCCGCCAGGGGCCTTTTGAATCAAATAGATAAATGGAAGAGGCCTAATTTGCACCATGCCCGTACATATTTGGACTGGATATGCCCGGCCATAATTCCGGAGTGCAGGCATGAACAGTGTGTAGAGGCGTCCGGCATCTGCTGCAATAACATGGAGCAAATGCACCGCGGGCCGGAAGCGTTTTCAAACCAAGTGCCAGGAGATTCTGAGGCCATGCCCTTTCAGGTCAAGATTTGGGGAGTGCCGGGAGCCTTTGCTATACCTGAACCTTTCTTGGATTCCCAGCCGGAAACGTCTGTTACATGGAATGAGGTGAAAAACCTCTTAGTTCCCGCCTCGCCGGAAGATCCTGTAGTATATTCTGAGGTTGAGGCACGGCTTGAATGGGATTACATTTACAGGCCCTTCAGCGAGACGCCGGCTAAGATGAGTGTTGGGGAACTCAAGACGAGGATGGACTTTGAAGATGAAGAATGGAAGTATTTGCCCGGCCCGGAAAAACGCCTTGCTTTTGCCGGCAACAAGGCAGGTAGGGGAGTCGAAAGAGGCATTGCCGTTCACGCTCTTTTGGCAAAAATGGATTTAGCGAAAGGTGCTTCAGAGGGGGGAGTATTTCAGGAGATTGAAAGACTTTCCGCTGCCGGCTTTCTGGACAAGTCATACATTGGGGCCGAGGATATTTTGCGGATCTGTGAGTTTTTCAGAACCCCTACAGGGCAATTGCTTGTTTTTTCGCCTGAAAGAGTAAAGCGTGAAGTGCCCTTTACCATGGGGCTGGATGTCAGGCTTGATCACACTTCCGGGAACGAAATCACAGGGCCGGCTGAAGTCATCCTTGACTTAACCGATGACTTTAAGGTGAGCAAATGCAGTTCAGAATATGATAAAAAGCCGCTGGGCCAGGACCCTGGGAGAGCTGGCAACGAAGCCCGGAATGAGCGTTGTGGCATGAAAGACTCATTGCTGGTTCAGGGGGTAGTCGACGTTATCATACAAGGCGATGACGGGCTCACAATTCTGGACTACAAGACAGATTCTATAGGTGTTAAGGAGGTGCCTCAGGCAAAAGAGCGTTACATGCCTCAGGTGGCCCTGTATTCCTATGCTGCCGAAAAGATCACAGGGATCCCGATTAAGCGTTCTGCTATAGTCTTTCTTACTCTGGGAAAAGAAATTGAAATTGATTGGCGTGAGTATATGTCCCGGATAAGTGCAGGCAGGACCCAATTGTCAAAGGTGATGGGCAAACAGTTGCCGGTTTAGCAGCCCCTCGTCGGCTTTGTTGCATCCATTGGGTTCTTTCGGTGGAAACGTAAAAACAAAGGCCTGTAAGGCCTGAGAGGGTTGTTGTAGTTAAAATTGCAGATTAAGAGTACATTGAACAATCAATGCAGTAAGAAAAAACGCCAGGAGGTGGTTTTACATGCCTGCAAACCTGGGACCTGAATATATCGCTGCCGAGAAACGATACCGGCAGGCTATTACCTCCGAAGAGAAACTTTCAGCTCTTGAGGAAATGCTGTCAACTATCCCCAAGCACAAGGGAACCGAGAAAATGCAAGGGGATATCAAACGAAGAATATCCAGGTTGAAAGACGAACTTAGGTCGGGCAAGAAAGGCCCCAGGCGAAAAGAGTTTTTCAGGATAGATAAAGAAGGAGCGGGTCAAGTTATCCTTGTAGGGCCTCCTAACTCAGGTAAATCAACGATGCTCAAGAATATGTCCAAAGCTGACCCGGAAGTTGCTGAGTATCCGTTTACCACCCGGATGCCCTTGCCGGGAATGGCACGATGGGAAAATATCCAGACTCAACTCATAGATATGCCGCCCATTATGCCCGAGAATGCACAATCGTGGATGTGGGCTATGTTGCGAATGGCCGATGGCCTTCTCCTTGTTTTTGATATTGGAGATGATGATGTACTTGAACATGCTGAAAGCCTAATAGCCTTCATGGAAGAGAATAATGTTCGGATTAAAAATGACGGAGAAAGAGAGTTCACAGAAAAAAGAGCCATGTGCGCTGCCAACAAATTCGATTTACCAGGTGCTCAGTTACGACTTGAACTGCTACGTGAAGTAATTCCTGAGACTGTAGAGATTGTGCCCTGCTCAGCTTTGACCGGAGAGGGCCTACCTACACTGGCTTCCAGGTTGTTTTTCGGGCTTTTGGAAAAGATCCGCATTTACACACGGCCTCCCGGACAGAAGGTTGATTACAGCCAGCCTTTTGTTGTACTAAAGGGAACTACTGTAATTGAAGCGGCCGAGGAAGTCCACAAGGAGATTGCCGAGAATCTCAAATACGCCAGAGTCTGGGGTAAAGGTGTATTTGAAGGCCAGATGGTTCCAAGGGATCACGTGCTTCACGATGGTGATGAGATCGTGTTTTATACGTGAGGAGTATATCGCAAAATGAGATTGGAGGAGTTGAGGTGCTCACTGAAACAGAAAAGGAAAAACTTGACAAGTGCATCGGGAAAACCGTAAACGAGATTGAGACTCCTGCCCTGATAGTTGATCTTGATATTATGGAGCGAAACATGGACAAAATGATGAGGTTTTTGTCAAAGGGCACGGTGGGGATTAGGCCTCATGCCAAAACCCATAAGACTCCGCCAATCGCAAGGATGCAGGTTGAAAAGGGAGCCATTGGCATTACCTGTGCCACCATAGGCGAGGCTGAAGTGCTGGTAGACGGCGGAATAAAAGACGTATTGGTCACAAATCGCATAGTAGGAACCGGCAAAGTAAGGAGAGCCACATCTTTAGCGAAAAAGGCCACTTTAAGAGTTTCGGTGGATTCAATGGAAAATGTAAAGGAACTCGCCCTGGCTGCACAGGACCAAGGAGTCATAATCGGAATAGTAGTGGAAGTAGATATCGGCAACAAACGGTCCGGTGTCCGGACTGAAGATGAGGCAGTGGATATTGCCAGGTTTGCAGAATTATCTTCGAATCTGCGATACGACGGAATTATGGGATATGAAGGCCACTGTGTTTTCATAAATGATCTGGCTGAACGGGAAAAATGTGCCAGGTTGGCTTATGAGCGGCTTTTCTTCTATAAAGAAGCCCTTGCTTCCAAAGGCCTGCCTCCGTCTATAGTCACTGCAGGCGGAACAGGTGCCTACCTTTTTGCAGGAAGCACAGAGGGTATTACCGATATTCAGGCTGGCTCTTATGTTTTTATGGATACGAGGTATGCAGGGGTTGAAGGCATTGATTTTGAGCAGTCTCTCACCGTAATTTCAACCATAGTGAGCCATCCGGAAGAGGATTTATATATATGTGATGCAGGGCTAAAATCAATGTCAAAAGAGTTCGGGCTTGTCACTGCTCTTCCATCCTATGGCCTGGAAGTAATGAGCATGTCGGAAGAGTATGTAAGACTCGCGCCGAAAGAGGATTCCGAATTGTCTGCGCCTCATTATATGGTTGATCTGGACAGCAAATATGCTTCCGGTACCTGCCTGGGCATAGGCCGGAAAATCCACCTTGTTCCAAGCCACTGTTGTACAACGGTAAACCTTCATGATTTCGTGTATGGAATTCGCAAAGGTATAGTGAAGAGCATTTGGTGTGTGGCAGGACGGGGCAGATCTTCGTGAAGTCACTTGATTTTAATGACAGGCGGGGTTGTACCAGTCCATTTTCCGGCTGTTACCGCTTTGGGATTCGGCGCTTTATCCTTTGTTTAAAAGACAGTAAGATTTGCAGTATTGCGAATTTCGCGGAAAGGAAGTCTGGAATTGCCTGAGCATGATGTGGTTGAATGTACCAAGAGATTGAAGCCCTGGATTATCAGAACTCCTCTGGTTGAGTCCGAGGCCCTGAGCGATATTGCAGGAAGCAGGGTTTACTTGAAACTTGAAACGTTTCAGAAGACAGGAGCTTTCAAATTCCGGGGAGCGATCAACTATCTTCTCAGTCTTGATGCTGACAAACGGCAAAAAGGGGTGGTTACTGCGTCAAGTGGTAATCACGGGCTTGGGATGTCACTGGGTTCAAAACTCCTTGGATTGGAATGCAAAGTGGTAATGCCTACCAGTGCCCCTGTAGTGAAACAAGAGCGTGCCAGGGGCTATGGCGCAACAGTAGTGCTTAACGGCCATTCCTATGATGAAGCTGCCCTATATGCCAGGAATCTGGCCGAAAAAGAAGGATGTGTCTATGTTCCAAGCTTCAACCATCCTGCCATTATGGAAGGGCAAGGCACAATTCTTGCCGAGATCTCAGAAGACCTTCCAGACGTTGAATGCGTAATTGCCCCTATTGGAGGAGGCGGACTTCTGGCAGGCCTTCTTTTGGCAAGATCCGGCCTGGGTATACGCACAGAGATAATCGGGGTAGAACCTGAAGGTGCGGCTTCTATGAATGCTGCCATGAAGGCCGGAGAACTTGTTACTTTAGAGTCTCTTAATACTATAGCTGATGGAGTTGCAGTTAAGACTGCAGGTGATTTAACATTTGACATAATTCAAAGGGAAAAACCAGGCATTGTAGTAATAGATGATGATTCTATCAGGAAGGCTCAAAGAATCATGAAGATGGAGGCAAAGGTACTGTCTGAGCCCGCGGGGGCCGTATCTGTTGCAGGGATGCTCAAGTTAAGCCAGGTCCGCAAGTTTGGTAATGTGGTCTGTGTTGTTACAGGGGCAAATATGGATGAAGCGGGGTAGAGGGATTCATGTTTTCAGTGGCGAATTTTCTTACGAAAAGCTCAAAGCAGTAACCAAGTATCCATTTCGGGAATTCAAACCTGGGAGGGAGAATTGTGAAAGCGGTACTTAAGGGAGAACCGGCTGAGGGAGCAATGCTTGCAGAAGTGCCAGTCCCCAAACCCGGTCCGAAAGAAGTCCTTGTGAAAGTAAAAGCCACGTCAATATGTGGAACGGATCATCATATTTACATTTGGAATGAATGGGCCCAGAACCGTATTAAGCCTCCGCAGATAATGGGGCATGAACTGGCCGGAGAGGTTGTTGAAATCGGTTCGGGAGTCAAGAACGCCAAAGTGGGGGATTATGTATCATCTGAGACTCACGTTGTATGCGGGCACTGCATCCAGTGTATGTTAAACGAGAAACATGTTTGTCAAAACACTGAGATTCTCGGTGTAGACCGGGATGGATGTTTTGCTCAGTACGTTACTGTGCCAGAGGAGAACCTTTGGTTTAATGACCCCAGAATTTCACCGGCAGTTGCCTCAATACAGGAGCCTTTGGGCAACGCGATTAACACCGTCCTTTCAGGAGAGACCCGGGGCAAAAAAATGGCTGTGTTCGGGTGCGGCCCTATTGGGCTCATGGCAGCAGGCGTGGCAAAGGCGTGTGGTGCTTCGTGGGTTGCCGCTGTTGACATTAATGATTACAGGCTTGATATTGCCGCAGAAATGAAAGCCGATACGGTAATAAACAGTAAAAGGCAGGACCCTGTAGACGTCATAATGGAATGCACTCATGGACTGGGAGTAGACGTTGTCCTTGAAATGTCCGGGGCACCGGTTGTTTTTAACCAGATTTTTAAGGTGGTACGGCCAGGTGGGCGGGTATCCATTCTGGGGTTACCGGCAAAACCTATACAGGTGGATTTTTCAAATGATATCGTAATGAGAGGAATAAGCATTCACGGCATAACCGGAAGAAGGCTTTGGGATGACTGGGTTATCGGAAGGGAACTCCTGGCCTCCGGCCTTTTGGATCTTGCTCCTGTAATAACCCATCACCTTGATCTTGCAGATTATGAAAAAGGTATGGATCTTATGACTTCAGGAGACTGCGGAAAGGTTATTCTTTATCCTGAGGGGGTTGAGTAATGTCTAAATTGGATTTTATTGCTAAGGAAATTAAGTCTTTGCGCGAGCAGGGCCTGTTTAATGTAATTAGGACAATTGAAGGCCCGCAAGGCGGCTGGTTTATAGTAGACGGTAAAAAGGTTTTGAACCTTTGTTCCAACAACTACCTGGGGTTTGCAGACCATCCAAAGCTGAAGGAGGCCGCCAAAAGCGCTATTGACAAGTATGGGGTTGGGCCCGGGGCAGTCAGGACTATTGCAGGGACCCAGTCTATCCACCTTGAATTGGAAAGAAGGCTGGCAGAGTTCAAACATGCTCCCGGCTGCATAGTCTTTCAGGCCGGCTTTACCGCCAATACCACTGTTATTCCTGCGATTACAGGGCAGGGTGATATTATTTTCTCAGACGAACTAAACCATGCCAGTATAATAGACGGTTTCAGGCTTTCAAGGGCACAAGTGTTAAGATATGCCCATAATGATACCCAGGATCTGAGAAAGAAGATTCTGGAGTATAAAGATTCCGCGCGCAGAATGCTGATTATAACTGATGGTGTCTTCAGTATGGACGGAGATATCGCTCCCCTTCCCGAAATTGTGGAAGTGGCAGATGAATTCGGAGCAATGGTTATGGTGGATGACGCCCATGGAGAGGGCGTTCTGGGCGACAGTGGACGGGGCATTGTTAACCACTTTAAACTCGAGGGTAAAGTTGAAATTGAAGTAGGTACCCTGTCGAAAGCCTTTGGTGTAATGGGCGGATTCATAACCGGGCCAGAGGCGCTCATTGATTACCTGAGGCAAAGGGGCCGCCCGTTTCTGTTCAGCACAGGCCTGACTCCTGCTGATACTGCTGCTGCAATTGCTGCAGTGGATGTACTTTTGGAAAGCGACGAGCTTGTAAAGAGACTGTGGGACAACGCATACTACTTCCAAAAGGGGCTAAATGCTGCAGGTTTTGATACAGGCCACAGCCAGACGCCGATTACTCCTGTAATGATTGGAGACGCCAAGCTTGCGTCTGATTTTTCCAAGAGGCTTTTTGAAAAGGATATTTTCGCTCAGTCTATAAGCTATCCTACAGTGGCAAGGGGCAAGGCAAGGATTCGCTGTATGCTATCGGCTGCCCATAAAAAAGAAGACCTTGATTTTGCTGTGGCCAGATTCACAGAAGTAGGAAGAGAGCTGGGTATTGTAAAATAGAACGAGATAAAGGGTTGTAACAATTAGAAAGAGAACAGCCGGTAGCGTTGATTTCGGCTGTTCTCTCTTTTTGTCTCAGAACTTGATTACTGAGACAGGTTTTCCCTGATCCACGAGTATATTGGAAAGGTCTTCAACCATCCTGCTCTTGAGCTGCAGCGTTTCAGGCAGGTCAGGACTCTGGTGCGCCGGGTTAACGGCGGTACCCATGAGGATCCTGATGTCGTCGGCTTCCAGTAAGGCAGAGCATAGCCTTGACGCTCCGTCGGGTTGGTACATGAGAGACACCTTTTTCCTGCCTTCTCTTAGATACTGTAAGGTTCTTTCGATGGTTAGAGTACCTTCAGTTACCAAATCTATGCCTTCAATATATCCTGTGGGAGGTACATTATTCTTCATAGAGCCCAGGTTTACCTTGAGCTCTCTACCAAGTTCCCTGGCCACCATTTGACTGGTTGAGCCACCTGCCACAGCAAGTTTACCATCTCTTTCAAGGAAGCAAGACAGCATCTTCCTGTCTTTGGTCTTGTCCTTTGGCAAGCCTATCATCAGCGTAAGATATCTGGGCTTCCGGGCCATAACAGTGGCTACGGACACATCATCACCGATTTCGCCTGCATAAAGTCTTTGGCAAACGTGGCAAAGATCGTCGCACATTTCCTGTGCATCCTGGAATGTAGCAATTACCCTGGAAACATAATTCTCAACCCGTTCGTGGCTCCAGCCAAGATTCCATATCCCGCCAATACCTGCGTGAATAACTCCATCTGAAACAAGGACTGCCCAGGTTTTTTCATCCATTTGGAAATGAGCTTCACTAATGGCCCTGCCTGAAATCATCCTGGTTTCCCGGGGAACATCAATGACAGTACGTTCTTTGCCTATGATGGCTCTGGGGTTGTCGTATTCTGCCAAATAAGCCTGCCGTCTGAAAATACCTGCAATATGGTGAAAGTTGAATAGGCGATTTGCCTGACCTCGCCAAACCGGCAGCAAGGTTTTGCAAGAGTCTCAATAACTTCTCCCAGGTCACACCCGTACTTGAGCATGCCGACTGTCATTTTGGCTGTGAGGGAAGAAAGAATGTTGGCTTTCACCCCGCTTCCCAGCCCGTCAGCGAGAACCACAACAGTAGATGAGTTCGACTTTTCAATTTCCACTGTATCCCCTGGGAGTTCCTCACCTTTTTTCGGCAGAAGGGATTTTCCTACGTCAATCTTCAGGACCACCGTTTTCACCTCGTCCGGTTTCAGCCGCCTCGTTTTTCATTATTTTCACCAACTGGCTCAAAGACCCTTTTGTTTCTGCAGTTGTCTCTCCTAATAGCCCGGCTACTTTTTGGGCTACTTCCATTTGCTTTCTAATGACTTGTTCTACTCTTGCCAGGGTTTCGTTTCTAAGCTGAGATAGTTGCTCCCGGTCCCTTTTTTCCTGAGTTTTGTCGGTGAGTATGATCACCTTTGCCCTTTCAGTTGGTTCAGAGAAGATTGTTATATCAAACCATTTGCCTTCTACCTCAACGAGGCCTCTGTATACGTCCTGGTCGTCCTCTAATTGCCGCATGCGCGAGCAAACCTCTGCTGGCATTATCATATCAATAGGTTCTCCTAATAACTCGTGAAGAGGCTCCTTGATTAGGAGTTGGGCAAGCCTGTTAACGTCCAGTATTCTGCCTTCGGCGGATACAACGAAAATGGCACTTGGAATCGCTGATACGATCAAATTTGCCATGGATTCTGCTTTTTGTCTCATGTAAGGAATACACATAACGGGATCGGCCAATCCTTTGTAACATGCTATGGCCTTATCCCTGCAACTTTGATACCCACATGCTCCGCAATTCAGCTCATCGTCCGGGGAGTATTTTCCGGTCATAGCCAGGATGTTTTGTATCTCTGCTTCAGGCACTTCAATATCTTTTGGTTTTCTGTTTCTGTAATTCCTGTATAGTCTGCTTTCAGGCAGTTCATCCGGACTTGCTTCAGCGGTGGCCTCTTTGTGTTTTCTTTGATGTTCCCAATATTGTATTAGTTTTTGCCGCCTGCCGAAAACATTCATATTGTTGGCGGCTCCGGGCCCACCCAGGCAACCTCCGTTGCATGCCATTAAGTCAACCAGGTCAACTGCTGCTGTGCCTGTTGTTAGGTAGGTTATCATCTCTACACAGTTCTCGATGCCTGATGCCATTGCTGTTTTGGGTGAGACCACTTTGTCTTCTATGCCCGATGCTGTGAGAATACCGCCTTCGGTAGGAAACAACCTCCCCAGATCAGGATAGGGAGGATCAAAATTTGACACATCCAGGGAGTCTACATCTATGCATTTTTCTTCAATCCACGACCATAGTTCACGGAAGGTGAGGGCGAGGTCGAAAGACAGCGCGGCATCGGGCCTGGTGCATTCATCCTTCTTTGCCACACAGGGCCCTATGAAGACTACTTTGATGTCAGGGTCAATGGATTTCAGGTACCTTGCATGGGCAACTGCCGGCGAAACAAGAGGGGTCAAATAAGGAATAGCCTCAGGATAGTGTTTCTCAACAAGGTTGACCACTGCAGGGCAGGGACTCGTAATAAAAGGGCCTTTTCCCTGATAAAACAGCTTTCGTTGGGCTTTGGCTACAAGCTCAGCTCCATAGGCTGTCTCCGAGACTGTGCTAAAGCCGAGTTTTCTCAGTAAAGAAGGAAGTTTGAGAGGTTCTTCCAAAGGAATTAGTCCGGCGAAAGAAGGTGCAACAGTTGCTGCTACTTTGTGTCCTCGTGCCAACATCATTTCGATAGTTTTCACATCGGATCTGGGTTGTTTTGCATTTTGAGGACAGACGCTTATACACTTGCCATCAAGGATGCACCTGTCTTCAATGATCTTTACATGCATTTCACGGCTCTCAGTTTCTTGGACAACCTGAATGGCCTTCACAGGACATTCCCTCAGGCATTTATAGCAGTCTTTACATTTAGCCGGGGTCCGTTCGATAAAAGTCACTGCTTATCACCTTACATTCGGTAAAACGTGTTTTTCGAACAGTGAAGAGACATCCTGAGGGGTTACACAAGAAAAGTATTGGTCCTGGATTCTTACTGTAACTCCTGTTGCACACTTACCCATGCAGAAACTCCCTTTAAGTATCACCTTACCGGGACATTTCTCCTCAATGATACTCTGAAATGCCTTTACTACGTCTTCAGACCCACGAAGGAAACATGAACTTCCCACGCATACTTCAACTACTATCATGGTTACCCCTCCGGATTTTCAGCACCTTGTTTACAGTTCTCGACAAAGACACCACAGAATCTGGGTTTGGGTTTGGCTTCTGGCAGATAGTGATTGAACGTTTTCGTATGTCAGGTAGCATGCTCATATTGTTCTATGTTGTGGCTGCGTCTATCTGTAGTAACGCCGGCTTTTCCGGAAATAACATAAAGGAAGTCATCCTGACAGCTATCGTAACCGGCGTAGATAATATCAGTTGCAAAAATCGATCCAGGTTGAAGTGTAATTAAGTAGACGTTCATTCTCTTATCTCTGGGACCCGGAAAAGCAAAGAGTTCAAGATCCACTCCTTCTTGACCGGTAAATACAATACGGCGGGCATCTTTTTTGACCAACATCCATTCTACAGGCAATCTGTCGTCAATGAGCGTAGACGGATCTTCATTTAAGGCTCTACCCAGGCTTTTCAAAGTGGAGAAAGAAGGGGAGACCTGGCCTCGTTCGATTTGAGATATGAGGCTGGGCGAGACCCCCACTTTTTGGGCTAGACCCCTCATACTCAAGCCCTGTGTTTGCCTTATTCTACGGACTCTGTCTCCAATAGACACAAACTAACCTCCTTCCATAATTGGAGATTTGGAAATTGCCGAACGCAAGAAAGTGAACGCTATCACTCACTTAACAGTGTACACTCAGCACGGTGGCTGTGCAACACATTCTGAATCGGAAATCTAAGTGGTCGAATCGAAAAGTGCGCCGCCCAGGTGTGTGGATACCATACGTTTCGTATCAGGCGGGTAGTCATCAAGGAGAAGATTTACTTTGATGTCCTGCCTTTCGTACAGAGATATGTCTATGGGCCTTGTTATTCCCGGGCCTCCTACAATTCGCGCGAACGGACGGAAATTGGATCGGGGGTCTTGCCGTGTGACTACAGCTATGTAGCCGCCCCAGAGTGATAGGATTGTCCCGGTAGGATACAGTGCCACTTTGGAGAATAGACTGTCTACCAGCACACCATCAAATAAAACGTCTCTTTTCTGGATCATGTGTGCGTATACTGCCTCAGGAAAGATTGCTTTTCTGTGGGGCCTGTCGGTTGTCATAGCATCATATACATCTGCTACAGCTGTAATTTTGGCCAAATCAGATATCTGGGAGGCCTTGAGTTTGTCAGGGTATCCGGACCCGTCCAGTCTTTCGTGGTGTTCCAGCGCGCTCCTGGATGTACAAGAACCTGCGTCAAAGCAATCTGACAGGAGCTCGTAGCCTTTTTGGGCGTGGGTTCTTATGAGACTGTATTCTTCATCAGTAAGGGCACCGGGCTTGTTCAATATACTTACCGGCATGAGGATTTTGCCTACATCGTGGAGAAGGGCACCGGTTCCAAGAACTCTCAGTTTAGCCAGGGGCCATCCCAGGGAGTCGGCTATAGAGATGCTTAGAATACATACGTTAATGCTATGTGTGTATGTGTTATGGTCGTAGGACCGGACAGAGTAAATTCCCATGCAGAGTCGTGAGTTTTCCCTTAGATCAAATATTATGGCATCTATTGCATGAGCTACTGCTTTCATATCAGGTGTTTGCCCTGCCAGGAGTTTGCAGACGGCTTGGTCCAGGGCTTTTTCGGCCTGGACCCGTGTCTCAAGGCTTATTGCATCATCAGGTTCAATATTTCCTGCCAGGGGGTCGTGTATTGCTACCCTGGTATAGCCACGGGATTTGAGGGTTCTTATCAATCTCTTGGTAAGGCGTGTCCCTGCTCCAAGCATAAGGCGCCCACCGTCTCCGTGTACTGGCAATGCAAGCTGCGAACCTTCCAACGTATCTTTTAGGTTTGCAACCCTCATTTTATGTACCCTCCTTGAGTGCGAAAGACTACCCATAACCAAGTATCGAATAATGTCTAAAATTAATGCAGAACAATAGGATTGGTGTCAGTTTAGGGCGCATATTGTCATTATAGGGGAAACCCGGGAACAGTTCCAGTGCCGGCTACAACCATTATATATGTTACGGGGTTACCCTCATGGGTAAGGGTGGGTGATGAAACGATAGGACCGTCCCCGTGTTTCACCGTGTTTCACAAGGCGGTCCTAAACTAAGCAATTGGACTGTTTCAGCCTACTACTTCGGCAAACTCTTTCCTGGCGGCTTCTAAAAGGCCACTTTGAGTGAAAACGTCTATGGCTGTCATGGCCAGTGCCTTGGCACCGTCAAGCAAAGCTTCATGGCCCATTTCAGATATGGTGGCTTCAGCAAATTCCTTTGAATGCCCTGTTGCTGTTCCAGGTTTGCAGATGGCAATGTATGGGTGGACGGAAGGTACTACCTGGCTTACATTACCCATATCTGTTGATCCGCCTCCGGCTTTAGGTTCAGGAGGTGATACTTTTCTGCCTAGGGCTTCGAGGTTTTTGGCAAAGACTTCGGCGAGAGTTTTGTTGGTAATCATGTTGGCGTAGGTTCTGGCGGTGTGCCTAAACTTGACTTTAGCTCCTGTTGCCAGTGCAGCACCCTCGGCGCAATTTCTAACCTTTTCCTCTATTTCTTTAAGGTAGTCCATGTCTTTGGCTCTTACGTACATGCGAATTTCTGCATAATCAGGAATTATGTTAGGAGCAACTCCTCCTTTTGTGATCACGCCGTGGATTCGCACGTCCTCTTTTACATGCTGCCTGAGGGCGTTCCAGTTGTTAAAGGTGAGAATGGCCGCATCCAGGGCATTTATTCCTTCATGGGGAGCGCCTGCTGCGTGGGCACTCTTGCCGTAGAAGGTGATCTCCATGGCAACTCTGGCGTTGGATGAGCTGATGACCACATCAGATTGAGACGGGTGAAACATCATGGCAACATCCACGTTCTCGAAAACCCCGCCTTCCACCAAGGCAACTTTTCCTCCTGCATTATCTACGGCTCCTTCTTCAGCAGGAGATCCAAGAACCACCAGATTACCCTGGATGTTATCCATTAGTGCTGCAAGGGCTGCTCCTGCTCCGGCAGCGGCAGTCCCAATGATATTGTGGCCGCACCCGTGGCCCAGTCCGGGAAGAGCGTCGTATTCAGCCAGTATGGCGACAGTGGGCCCTCCTGGCTTTCCCTTGCGTATGGCTCTGAAACTTGTTGGCATTTCGCATAGCCCGGTTTCAACGTCAAAACCATGTTCTTCGAGGAAATTCGTCAAGAGCTTTGAAGATTTCACTTCCTGGAGTCCGATTTCAGGTTCTCTATACATCTGGTCGCTAATGGAGCAAAGTCGATCCTTCAATGCATCAACAGTGCCAGCTACTTTGTTTTTCAAGGCGTCGTTTGCAGGCATATGCAGTCCCCCTTTTGATTAATCAAGATCAGCCTACCGGCTGAACAGCACAGCAGGACGTGAATAGATATTAAGAGAAATCCGTATTGACAGACTTCGCCATCCTTGTGATGTTTTCCTTTGCGTCTTAGATTTTCCGAACATACACGTAAGCAACATGGAGAGCCATGTCATCTTAAGAAAATCAAAAGAAGGGAAATCAATGTAACACATCGAATATATTATGCGTTCCGAATATATACACACATTTCTAAGGTTACAGGAGGTGTATTTGGTCCCAGTGTTCCATTATAAGTATCAGGAGGTGCATTAGCTTTGGTAGAGGGTAAGCAGACTACTTTTTTCATCTTCGTAGTGTTCCTGGCTATTGTTGTGTACCTTATGAAAAGGGCCCAGGAGGGAAAAGTACCTCACATCCGCAGAATTGCCGGCCTGGACGCTATTGAAGAAGCTGTAGGCAGGGCTACTGAACTTGGGCGCCCGGTGTTTTATGTGCCTGGTAGAACCGAGATTAATACGGCAGGGGCAGCCCAGACCATAGCCGGCCTTGAGATTCTCGGACAGGTGGCTAAGCTCACAGCCCGGTATGATACTGAGCTCAAGGTAGGCGTATGTGCGCCTAACGTTTATCCAATTGCCGATGCCGTGGTCAGGCAGTCCTATCTTGAAGAGGGCAAGCCGGAAGTTGTTAAGCCTGAGACGGTTCAGTTTTTGTCGCAACAGCAGTTTGCTTTTGCGGCAGGTTGCCTTTCGATTATGCACCAGGACAAGTCAGCCAGTGTCATCATGATAGGCGAGTTCCAGGCTGAGTCCATGATGCTGGCAGAAGCGGCCGCTCAGGTAGGAGCAGTAACAATTGCAGGTACCAGCAGGGCATTCCAGATCCCGTTCTTTGTTGCAGCCTGTGACTACACGCTTATTGGGGAAGAGATGTTTGCAGGAGGAGCTTATCTTACCAAAGATCCAGGAAAGACAGCTAACCTTGCTGCTCAGGACTATGGCAAGATGTTTGCTTTTGCTTATATTTTGGTAGGTTCTTTGCTAGTCACCATGGGCAGCACACAATTGCTTGAGTTTCTCAAGAGGTAAGGAGGTGCAGATAATTGAGGAAAGAAGTACCGATTGCCATAGGTTTCGTTGTTGGTCTTATAGTTCTTCTCGAGTATTTCTTAAAGGGCTTGATGCCTGCCATAGTTCCTGCAGCTCAGACTGCACAGACCTGGGGTACAATTATCTCGGCTCTGGCTATGGCTCTTGCCGCAGCGAACCTGCTGATTGTACATGGCAGGCGTATTAGGCAAAAACAAGAGGACTGGTGGATGTCTATTATTGTGTATGCAGGCATGATATCTATGACTGTGGCAGGTATATCTTCGGCCATGGAAGACCTCTATACGTTTTTGTTCGACGGATTGTTTCAACCTCTGGGAACAGCAATGTTCTCTATGATGGTTTTCTTTATTGCATCAGCCGCGAGGCGTGCGTTTAGAGCAAGAAATATAGATGGAGCCCTTCTTTTGATTTCTGGCGTGATAGTTATGATTGGAAACGCTCCAATAGGGAATCTAATTTCTCCGTTTTTCGGCAAAGGAACAGAATGGCTGATGAAGATTCCCAACGTGGCAGGTAACAGAGCAATTATGATTGGAGCCGCCCTGGGAATGGTTGTCACTGGGTTCAGGGTAATGGTAGGCATAGACAGATCCTATTTCGGTGGCGAATAAGGGGGGAGACAGATGAGCATGCTTAAGAAGTTCACGGAAATGGATAACCGGATACTGTACCTTGTCCTATTAATAGTAGTTATAGGTCCTCTTCTTAAACCGTTAGGAATTCCTATTGAAGTTACAGGCCCGACTCAATCCTTTGCTGATGCTGTCGAAGCCCTAAACCCTGGAGATAGAATGCTGCTGGTATTCGACTACTCCGTGGGCGGCGGGCCTGACGTGGATCCTCAGGCTCAGGCTGTTCTTGCCCATGCCATGAGCAAAGACGTGAAAGTAGTCTGTGTGGCATTTATAGATACCGGGTTTCAGTATGCAACAAAGGCTGTAGATATGTGGGTAGAGCAAGGTAAAGTCTACGGCGATGACTTAATTAACCTTGGATTCGCCGCGGGCTCAGAGACTGCTATCTCAGCCTTTGCTCAGAATGTCAGAGAGGTATTTCCCACAGATGCGCAAGGGAAGAGCCTGGATTCTTATCCAATAATGGAAGGAATTAATACAGCGGCTGATTTTGCCCTTATAGCTGAATTTGCCACAGGTATTCCCGGACCGGCTGAATGGGTCCGGCAGGTACAAACCAGATATGATGTTCCTTTGGCATGCGGAGTGGTTGCGGTTATGGGGCCCCAGAACGAGGCCTACTTGCAGTCAGGGCAGCTTGTCGGCCTTCTTGGAGGCGGGCTGAAGTCAGCTGCCGAGTATGAGATTACCATTGAACAGCCTGGAGCGGCAACTGCGGCTATGGATGCTCAGTCCCTTGGGCACATGGCTATTGTATTGTTTGTAATCATTGGCAATGTTGCGTATTTCCTAGAAGTATCTAGGAACAAAGCCCGTAAAGGGAATTAGGAGGTGTCAATGTGGATACTGCAATAGTATGGGCCGGTGCTATATGTACCATTGCTGTGTATAGTTTCCTGTGGCGAGAAAACAGGCTTTTCAGAGCGTTTCAGAGTCTTTATGTGGGATTGGCAGCAGGTTATGGAGTAGTCATGTCAGTAAGGATCATGCAAAGGCAGGTATTGACACCTCTCTCGAAGGAAGGCGATTTCCTTGTGCTCATTCCGACGATCTTGGGGCTTTTGTTGTTTGCTAAGTTATCTCCAAAAGCTCCATGGTTAGCCAGGTGGCCTATGGCATTCTTGATGGGTATTGGTTCAGCTCTATCAATAAAGGCTATAGAGAGTGACTTCGTAAGGCAGATTCAGGCCACTCTGATTCCGTGGAAATCCCTTAATAACTTGTTTATGGTGTTTGGCACTATCCTGGCCCTTTCATACTTCTTCTTCACCGTGAAGTCGGGACCTGTGTTAAATACTACGTCGAAATTAGGCAGGTGGGTCCTCATGCTCACCTTTGGTGCTGCTTTTGGAAATGCCGTTCAGGGAAGACTAAGTCTTTTGATTTCCCGTATGCAATTTATGCTGGGAGAGTGGTTACACATTATCAGCACCTAGTTAGGCCGGTGAATTGACTGTAAGATGGGACAAGCCAGAGCCCTTGGGTTCTGGCTTGCCTTTTGAGTTCAGTGTGTCTTTACGAAGATGTATTTTGCTGGAGTTCCGGGGTGCGGTTACTGTCTGGTATAGAACAGGCTCTTTTCAAGGTCTACTTCTTGCGCGGGAATTCCAAGTTCAGCGGCTTTTGCCAATCCCTTTTCCGTGGCCAGGAGCCAGCCGCCTTTGCCTACAACTACTCCGCCTATCATAATTACCTGTCCCATAGATACTCCAAGGTATGCTTTGCCCGACACAGGATCCAACACAGTTACGTCAGCGTCAAATCCTTCGCTTAGACTGCCTTTTGTGGTAAACCCAAACATTCTCGCAGGGTTCAATGTGAGCTTCTTGACCAGCTCCGGCCAGGTAAGGGCGCCCAGTTTAACAAGGGCGGTTCCTCGTTCCAGTTGAACATTTCTCGGAATGGCCCCGCCATCAGTGCTAACGGCATCAACTACGAATTCCCCGTCAGGCATTTTGGCAGTGGCAAGAATGTGCATAGATACTGTATCGTTGACAGGGAAACTCACCGAAGTTTTGGTTCCTGCTGCTTTCCAAATCTCATGGCCTTCTTTGCCTGTAACCAGCTCGATCCGGCCGCCTCTTTCTACCTGGATAAGTGCCCAGCCGGCAAGAATAGCTTCTCCCATGTCTTTCTCAGTTGGCTCAAAACCTCTCATTTTGAGACAGTTTCTTGTCACATGGCTCACGGGGACGCCGTTTCTGCATTCTGCGCCAGTTCCGTTAATTGTTCCCAGGTATGACTCTGAAACCAGGTGCCGTTTTTCCCTGAGAGCTTCTACAGCCGTCAATGCTTCCCTGGCGGGAGTCTTTATCAGGCCCCGGCAGTAGCTGTTGACATGAGCTATATGAAGCCGGTTTTCTCCTGCGAGGTCTATTGCTTCCAGAAGGCCGTCAAGATTGCTGCCTGTTTTGGTCGTTCCAACGTGGAAAGCCATATAACATCTTTCTACGTTGGCAACGTCAATTATCATGGCTGTAACTTCAGGGCTGGCCGGCCGATGCCCCCCGACCATTTTGAGGCCTATGGCTCCGTTGGTGAGGGCTGTTTCGATTGTGTCTTTGATCTCTTTCCTGGACGGGTTTGGGGTTTCGGTGTTTTCGCCCGGGATAACACTATGTAGTCCCGCCATATTCATTCCGCAACCATGTTTTTTGAGTCCTTCTACGCTTGATTCAATTGGGCCGCCGAAGTCTACTGCAGTGATTACACCTTTTTCAGCCATCATTGAGTAGCCTATCCACCGGCTTTTGCCGGCAACGTGGACGTGTGTATCTATAACCCCGGGCATTACAATTCTACCCTCAACGTCGATCACCGAATCTGCCGATGTGGAAGGAAGATTGGGTTTAACAGCTACAATCTTTCTATCCTTTATGCCCACATCTGCTTTTTCATCGAGACCCGAGAGAGGATCGATAACATGCCCATTCTTGATCAGTAAATCAAATCTCATAGTTCTTACCTCCATCTTAGAGTCTTTGGGGCCGGTTTTGCTTTCTTAGTAAAGACTTGCCGGATGTTCTCAGAGACTTGCTAACTTACAGCCTTTTCATTCTTGTATGCTTCCATACCTCCTTCTTCCATTCTAAGGGTGTCCAGGTTCCTTACTACAAGAAGTCCCAGGGCTGTCAGAACTGCAAGTCCTATATATGTTTGCAAGAAACCGGGAACCGGAGCAAGTTTGTCTGCCGGTACGCCATGAAACAATTTGTCCATTACCAGGCCTATAATGACAGTGCTGGTTGACGCCATTATAAACCTGAGCATATTAAAGACTCCTGTTACTGAACTTGCCATTTCCTGGGGAGACGACTTGATTACAGCGTTCAGTGAAGGAGCCCATATTAAGGCAGCGCCGGTGCCGTCAAGGAGCAACGACAAAGTTATCAAAGACTTGCTTGCTGAGGGCGTTAAAAAGGCAAAAAGTACAAGGGCCAGAGTGCGAATTATGAGGCCCAGGGTTACAGGCGTCTTTGAACCAAACCGGTCTTCCAGTAATCCGGTTATAGGTGAAACTACAAGACGCACTGCGGCTTGTGGAACAAGTACCAGGCCTATGGTTACGGCGTCAAAATCCTTGACTGCCGACAGGAAGATGGGCATCAAAAACTGCATTCCTTGAATGGCTACCAGGTGAATTCCCCCGCAATAGACTCCTGAAAGAAACACAGGATTCTTAAAAAGGCCCATATGAATTACAGGCTCCTGGCAATTGGTTTCGATTCTCTTAAAGACAGGCAAGCACGCTACGGATACGGTAAGCATAATTAGTACCGGGGCTGAATTCCAGCCCATTTCTGAGCCGTTTTGAAGGGCTACCACAAGGGTGATAATCATGACTGCAAGGGTAACAGTACCAGGGTAATCGAAATGAAAGGCTGATGGTGTTTGAGCATCGGATTTCATTAGAAGGAGAATTGCTGTAAACGAAAGGATGACAAAGGGAACGTTTGCGAAAAACACGTACTTCCAGCCTAGGTAATGGACTATAACTCCTCCTATGCTGGGGCCTGTAACAGATCCCATGGATACAGCCATTCCCCATATTCCCATAACTTTACCGCGATGCTCAGGAGGAAACAGATCTGTTGCAGATACAACCGCATTAGGGAAAACACCTGCCGCACCTATGGCCTGTATTATCCTGAAGATTACAAGAGAGGGAAAACTCCAGGATAGTCCGCCCAGCAAAGAGCCAAGCCCGAAGATTGTAAGTCCTGTTGTGAGACACCTGCGGCGTCCGTACTTATCGCCAATTTGCCCAAAAACCGGAAGGAGTATTGCGTAGACTATCTGGTAACTGTTGAACACCCAGGAAAGGTCAGAATAATTGAGTTGAAACTCAGCTTGCAGGTCAGGAGTGGCAACCCGTATCATGCTTGTGTTTAGTACTGTTACAAATGTTGATGTTAAAATGGCTGCGAAGGCTATGTACTTGGAAAACTTGGTCAACGGTTAGCGCTCCCCTGTTTTATTTACTATGTTCGTTTTGTCAGTGATTCTGTCTATTGCTTGGTCGCTACTCGGGGTATTCTCTGCTTGAGCCTGATCATCTGGGCCTGGCTCCTCATTGTTTGCACTATCCCTGTTGGGTCAGGCTATTTACATAAAGTCCCCCATATAATTGTCTATATCATGAATTGGTTCGTCAAGCTAAGAATTCGGCTTTAAAACAAATCTCTTGATTTCTGGTGCAGTGTGTGAGGTGTTCAACAAACGAAATAACAAGCTGTTTTATGTTGGCCACCCGATAACACCGAGCGGCCAACGAAATGAACTGGTTACTTCATCCCGATTGCTGCTTCGTATTTGTGTATTAATAAGGCAATAATGAAATGTATCAGCCGGGCCACTTATCAACGGGAAAGAGTTCCTCGTTGCTCTTTCTGTTTCTGAAAACCCCGTCTTTGCCGGGAAATCCCAGGGGCAAGAGGCACACAACACTCACCTGTTCCGGAATACCAAGGAGTTCCTTTACCTTATCTTCTGAGAATGCGCCGATCCAACAGGTACCCAGGCCGTGGGCATGGGCTGCAAGAGTCATATGATCCATGGCTATTGCCACATCTACGAATGAATACCGTCTTTCGGGATTAGTTGTGCATCCTACTATTACCACAGGGGCCTGCCCCACAAACCCTTGATTGTGGCAAATAGGTACCAGAGCTTGCCTGATGGATTCGTCCTTAACCACTATGAACTTATACTCCTGCCTGTTTGCAGCTGAAGGCGCTACCCTTGCAGCTTCAAGCACAGTCGCAAGAGATTCGTCAGGAATAGGGTCACTCTTGTAACCTCTGATTGAGCGTCTTGTACGAATGGCTTCCATTACTTCCAACGCAACCATCTCCTTGAAAAGTGTTTCGGGTATCAAATCATCTGCCGGCTTCAAGTTTCTACGGCGGATTGCATGAATCCTTCTTTTGATAGATTATGTCTCAACCCTGGAAAACCGGTGTAGACACTGATATAGTCAATCCAGACTTTTCAAGGAGGGCTGCTTCCGAACATGTTCAATCGCTAGTCGATTTCCAAATCCAAATTGACCCTACTTCACCTTCTGAAATTCCTTGTCCTGCTTGCTTTGTGGTGATAGATTTTTGCTGGAGGAATTGTATGATTGTCTTATAAGTGTATTAGCAATTCTGAGAACTCTGCCAACAGCCTGCAGGCTTTGGGCCAAAGCCTGATTGTGCCTATGAAAAAGCAGTAACTGTCAGATAGTATTACATAGTAAGTAATTTGGACTTGCGGGCAGGTAAGGAGATGATGGGTATGCCCGGCATTCCGAAGGAGTAATGTCAGGAGAAAGATTGAAGGGATTCATTGAGACTTCCATATCTTCAATACGAAACGTGGGCAGTTCGTCGGCCATAGTGGGTGTTTCCGGAGGAGTTGATTCTACTGTGGCAGCTGTCTTGGTGCACAAGGCTATAGGAGATAGGTTGAAGCCCGTAATGGTGGACCACGGCCTTATGCGCGAGGACGAAGTTGAGTTTGTGGTTTCGTCTTTTAAGAGTCTTGGGATAAAAGTAAAAGTTGTTGATGCAGCAGCTCGCTTTATATCGAAATTAGCCGGAGTCTGTGATCCTGAGGACAAGCGCAAGATTATCGGCGAGGAGTTTATCCGGGTTTTTGAAAAGGAAGCTGTGTACTATGAAGACGCGGGCTTCCTTGTTCAAGGCACTATTTTATCTGATGTTATTGAGTCTGGAACAGAAGGAAAAGACAAGAAGTTGGTAAAGAGCCATCACAATGTAGGCGGATTACCTGAGCAGATGAACTTAAGACTGCTTGAACCTATGAGATCTGTACAAAGACGAAGTATGGGCTGTGGGTGAGGAACTTGGTTTGCCGAAGGAACTGGTTTACAGGCACCCTTTTCCCGGGCCGGGGTTAGGTGTAAGGGTACTGGGTGAAGTCACCGAAGAAAAACTTCGGGTTGTTAGAAAAGCCCAGGCTGTTTTAGACAAAGAAATATCAAAGGCCGGACTGTATCACAAGCTGTGGCAGTGCTTTTGTGTTCTTCCCGATGTTAAGACTGTAGGAGTTAGAAGCGGAGAGCGCACTTACGGACACCTAATAGGCCTGAGAGCGGTCTTGTCCCAAGATGCCATGACCGCCACCTGGGCTCACATCTCTCATGAGGTTCTAAGCACAATAGCATCCAGGATTATAGAAGAAGTTCCTGAGGTAAACAGGGTGGTGTATGATATTACGTCAAAGCCTCCGGCGACTATTGAGTGGGAGTAGAGACAGCAGTCAGGAGCACCCCTGGGATTGCTGTTAGGATCTGACTGTGTCTGGAGGGTTTTTGCAGTATAGTACATATGCAACCACTGGAGTGATAGCAAAAATAGGGATACGTGTAGAAGGAAGGGGAGCAGTCTGCAATGATTCCCAGGTATACAAGGCCCAAGATGGGCGCCATTTGGAGTGAAGAAAACAAGTATCGCCGTTGGCTTGAAGTTGAAATTCTTGCACTTGAGGCCTGGGAGGCCCTGGAGAGAGTACCTCCGGTACTGCAAGGGCTGTAAGAGATAAAGCAGGGTTAATGTTAAAAGGATTTACGAAATAGAAGCGGAAGTCCGTCATGATGTTATTGCTTTTGTCAGCCAGGTAGCTGAGACTGTGGGTGATGAAGGTAGATTCATCCATTACGGCCTGACTTCCTATGATGTAGTTGATACCGCGCTTTCTTCATTAGTGAAGGACTCCATCAACATTATTTTAGAAGATATGGACAGCATGATCGATATTTTAGGTTCTGTGGCGCTAAGGTATAAGGACACTCCTGTAATAGGCCGTACCCATGGAGTTCACGCAGAACCTATGACTTTTGGCCTTGTTGTGGCCCTTTGGCGCGAGGAAATGAAAAGAAACCGCAGGCGGGTAGAATTTGCCCTAAATGACATCTCAGTGGGGAAATTATCAGGTGCTGTAGGAACCTACGCTCATGTTGACCCCTTTGTTGAAACCTATGTATGCGATAAACTCGGGTTAAAGCCTGCCCCTTTGTCTACCCAAATAGTCCAAAGAGACAGGCATGCCTATTGTTTGACCACTTTAGCTGTGGTTTCTGGCACATTGGAGAAGATGGCCACTGATTTGCGGGGTTACGCAAGAACAGAGATAAGAGAAGTAGAAGAACCTTTCAGGCCAGGACAAAAGGGTTCTTCTGCAATGCCTCATAAGAAAAACCCGGTAGGGTTTGAGCAAATTTGCGGTATGGCCAGGCTTATGAGAGGCTACGCGTCTGCGGCTCTTGAGAACACAAACCTCTGGGACCAAAGAGATATCTCAAATTCCTCTGTAGAACGTATTATTTTACCTGACTCAGTTATTCTTTTGGATTATGCTCTTAACCGGATGGCCCAAATGCTCAAAGGCCTTCGGGTGCATCCTGATAAGATGCTTTCGAATCTGAATCTCACAGGTGGGCTGGTCTTTTCTGAGGAAGTCTTGCTCAAACTAGTCTCCAAAGGGCTTTCCAGGGAAGAGGCTTATGCGAAAGTGCAAGGACTTGCCATGGCCTCATGGGAGGGGCCACCGTCTTTCAGGGAAAGAGTGGTGAAGGATCAGGAACTTGCCCAGATCTGCTCATCTCAGGAACTCGAATCATGTTTTGATTTGAGCAAAACACTTATGCATGTAGATGCTATTTTCAAGCGTCTTGGCCTGGTAAAAGGGGTTTAGCACAGCTGTATCCCTCGCCAATCCCGATCTTTTTGGAATGTAATGAGCCGTTTTCAAGCAGCAAAAGTGAGGTGGATTTGAATTCATGAAAAAGGACAATGTAAGTTCAGAACCGGCAAAAGACGGCACCTGGAGGGAAATGGGCCTAAAAGACCATGAGTACAGGCTGATTGTTGAGCGATTGGGCCGTGAACCAAACTACACGGAACTGGGAATGTTTGCAGTATTGTGGTCTGAACACTGTGGTTATAAGCACTCAAGGAATCTTCTTAAGACCTTGCCTGTAAGCGGCCGGCAGATCCTGGTAGGGCCGGGAGAAAATGCCGGTGTTGTGGACATAGGCCACGGCCTGGCTGCAGCGTTCAAAATAGAATCCCACAATCACCCCAGTGCTGTTGAACCCTATCATGGGGCAGCAACAGGGGCAGGTGGAATTGTGAGAGACATTCTGGCCATGGGTGCCCGCCCTGTGGCTTTGCTGGGTTCAATGAGATTTGGGCCGCTTACAGGAGAAAGGAACCAGTTTCTGTTTTCCGGAGTTGCCGCGGGAATGATAGATTACGCAAACTCACTGGGAGTCCCTACAGTAGGGGTAGACATATTCTTTGCAGAGCCTTACAGTCAGAATCCTTTATGCAATGTTATGTGCGTGGGGCTATTGAATCATTCGGACCTTCATAAAGGCCAGGCTGCAGGGGTAGGTAATATTGTGATGATTGTGGGCCACTCTACGGGCCGGGATGGGATTCACGGATGTACTTTTGCATCAGAGGAAATCGACGAGGGCACTGAGACAAAGCCGCCTACAGTTCAAGGTGACCCTTTCATGGAAAAGCGCCTGATAGAGGCGTGTTTAGAGATGATGGCCCAGGGTGCAGTCGTGGGAATTCAGGATATGGGAGCTGCGGGTATAACATCATCCAGTGCAGAGACTGCTGCCAGGGCCGGAACCGGCCTTTCTATAGAGGCGACCAGGGTTCCTGTAAGAGAAGAAGGCATGACTCCTTATGAAATCATGCTGTCAGAAAGCCAGGAACGGATGCTTTTGATTGTTGCTCCTGACAAGGTTGAGGCGGTGAAGAGTATAGGAACTAAGTGGGGGCTTAATGCTGCCGAAATTGGGGTTGTTACAGACTCGGGCAACCTTGAAGTTTTGGAAAATGGGATTAAAGTCGCTGAAGTGCCTGCAAAACTTCTTACAGAAGCCCCGGTGTATGATCCTGAATGGAAAGAGCCTTTCTACGTGAGTCAGAACCGGCGGTTTTCAGCCGGCTCAATTCCAGTTCCCGGAGTCCGGGAGTTCAATGGTATTTTACTGGAACTTCTGGCCGCACCTAATATTGCTTCTAAGGATATTGCATACAGCTATTCTGATAGCGCAAACGAGATCAATGGCCAAAATGGCCTCATTTCGGTAGATAGACACAGTGAACCAGGTGAGGCCGGGGCAGTCCTCAAAGTGAAGGGTACGGGCAAAGGCATTGTGCTTGCCGCAAATTGTAACGGCAGGATGGTCTACCTTAATCCCAGGGCAGGCACTCAATGGGCAGTGGCTGAAGCAGCCCGGAACATATCAATAACCGGAGCAGCCCCTATTGCGATAAGCAATTGCTTGAATTTTGGAAACCCTGAAAAACCTGAAGTCTTTTGGCAGCTTAAAGAGTCTGTCAAGGGCATGGGAGAAGCGTGCAGAGCACTGGATACACCTGTAACCGGAGGTAATGTGAGCCTTTATAACGAGACTCAAGGAGAGTCTGTTTACCCAACCCCGGTTATCGGAATGGTCGGGATTATCGGCGATACAGAAAAATGATCACCCCGGGGTTCAAGGCTCCAGGGGAAAAAGATTGCTATTCTCGGAAAGATAGACGGAGATGATAGATCCCTTAATGGCAGCGAGTATCTGGACAGGATTCACAAAGTTGTTGCCGGGGATATCAGATATCCGGATCTTGGGCTCGAAAAGGGTATTACCGGCGTCTTAACAGAAGGCGCCCAAAAAGGCCTTTTCAGCTCTGCTCAGAGTGTTTCGCAGGGAGGTTTAGGAGCTGCCCTGGCCAAGTGCTGTATTTGGGGCAAAGAGGGTGGGAAAGGAGCCCGGGTAACCCTTGGTTCACTGGCCGGGTCTTTGGAACCTTCACACAGGCCCGATGCAGTGCTTTTCGGGGAAAGCAATTCTGCAGTTATAGTGAGTTTTTCGGAAGGGGATGAGCCTGCAATAAGGGAACTTTGCCAGGCCAGAGGCGTCCCTTTTACTGTAGTAGGCGAGGTTACTTCTGACAATCTGGTGATTCAAAGGTGTGGTGCCTGTGACAGTGCAGAGATTATCCATGTAGACTGTAAAGGTATGGATAATGCATGGAGAAACGGAATTTTGCGTGAAATGGGAATGCAGAGATAAATAACAGACAGGCCAATGCAGGGCAGCCTGGTTTGATCCCTGTGACAGGATTCACAAAAGCTCGTATCATTTCCTGAGGCCGTAAATTTGTCGGTGCGGCAAAACTGAGGATCGTTACAAGGAGCGTGTGCTAATGCTTAGAGTATCCGGGATTTCCAAAACTTACGGTGGGCATGTAAAGGCTGTAGATAGCCTTGATCTTCATGTTCAGCCAGGCGAAATATTCGGTTTCCTGGGCCCGAATGGAGCAGGGAAAACAACCACGATAAAAATGGTAGTGGGAATACTTAAGCCAGATCAAGGGTCGATTGAAGTGGCCGGAATCAATGCTGCCCACAAACCCATAGAAGCGAAGAAGCGGATAGGCTACGTTCCAGACGAGGCCCAGCTGTGGGATAAACTTACAGGGGTAGAGTATTTGAATTTTGTGTGCGATGTATATGGTGTCCCAGGAGAGAAGAGAGAATCTCAAGCCATAAGGCTCCTTGAGACATTTGAGATGCTTCACGCAGTAACCGATCCTATTGGAAGCTATTCCAGAGGTATGCGGCAGAAAATTGCAGTCATAGGTTCACTTATGCACCATCCATCCCTTTGGATTTTGGATGAACCCATGGTTGGGCTCGATCCAAGGTCGTCGTTCTTGCTGAAAGAACTCATGCGTTCCCACGCAGACCAGGGAGGAGCCGTCTTTTTTTCCACCCATGTCCTGGAAGTGGCAGAAAGGCTTTGTGACAGAGTAGGTATTATCCACAAAGGCAAACTCATCGCAGTGAATACTGTAGAGGAAATGAAGAAACTCTTTGCACAAGAGGGCGATAGATCCCTGGAAGAGATATTTCTGGAGATTACCGGAGCCACTCTTCCCCAGGATCAACTAGCCTCTCTGGCAAAGTAAAAGGAGGGATACTCTGGTGAACAAGGGCATAACCGGTCTTAGGGCCAAAGGGCAGGGGAAGCCGTTTTCATCCCTTGTGCAGATGCAGTTTAAGGTCGAATACAGTTCCGCGGGATTGGCCGAGAAAATCGGGCTGGATAAGGATAAGAGCAAGTATACCTATGCCTATTTCGCCCTTTTGGCCCTGGCCTTTGTACCTTTCACTACAATGCTTTTCAAGTTCGCCAATGTGATGTCCCAGGCGTTTATCAGTGTGGGGCAACCGGGCTTGGCAGTAATTATGGCTGTCATGGCCGGTCAGGTATTCGTTGTCTTTATCGGGCTAAGCCACTTGATGTCCAGCCTTTACTACAGCCGCGACCTGGAACTGCTTCAGTCCCTCCCACTTACTCCTTGGCAGATAATGTCAGGCAAGATACTTGTGGTTTACGCGGGGCAGCTTCTGTTTGCCCTTGCTACAGCGGCTCCGTTTCTAATAACCATGGGCGTAAACTTGGGTACCTTTTCATACTGGCTGCCTGCTCTAATCGTGTTTTTGCTGATTCCTGCCATTCCTTTGTCAGTGGGAGTCTTGCTTCTCGTGCCTGTAATGAAAGTGACCGCCCGCTCACGTAAGCGGGATCTGTTCCGGGTATTGTTCGGCCTTGTATTTTTTGTGTTTGTAATGGTTTTCCAGTATCTTAATATGAACATGACCCGGTACGGGCCTGAAGCCTTGATGGCTAAGGTAATGGAGAAAAATGGGCTTGTATCCGCGGCGGCAGGCGTCTATCCGGTCCTGAAATGGGCTGCATGGGCGCTTACCGGCCAGGGCGCAGGCCAGAGGCTGCTTGGGTTATTCTTGTATGCAGGAGTATCTGTTGGGATTTTGAACCTGGTGATCTTTTTGAGTCAGCGCTGGTTTTTGGGAGGGATGGGTACTGGGGAAGTTTCAGTTAAGAAGGGCCGTGTTTCTGGCTTATCGAAAAAGCAAATGGTTTTTACAAAGCCAAAGAGTCCCCTGTCCTCAATAATGCTCAGAGATCACAGGATATTGGTGCGCACACCCAATTTTTTCTTAACCGTTTTGATGAATCTGCTGGTTTTACCTATTATTCTTCTGTTCGGTTACATTGGAGGCGGGCAGGAACTGGCACCACTTATTGAGATGGGATTAGGTGCCGGAGCCAGGGATGTTGTAACACTCATAATGGTAGGAATACACGGCATGTTTACCGGGCTCAACCAGGTTGCATCTACTGCTGTTTCCAGGGAGGGGCGGTTATTTTGGTTAAGCAAGGCCATCCCTGTTGCCCCCAGGATTCAAATGCGGGCTAAACTTGCATACAGCATGTTGTTCTCTCTTGCACAATTGCTGATTCTCGGTATTGTAACTGTCATGTTCTTTGGGTTTGATCCTGGAAGGTTTCTGACTCTTGTAGTTCTGGGTATCCTGGTTTCTATTCCGGTAAGCACTATTTGCCTGCTCAACGACCTCTACAGGCCCAAACTGGCATGGACAGAGCCGCAACATGCCATGAAGGGCAACTTTCAAACACTGGTGTCCGGGCTGTTTTCCCTGCTTTATCTGGGCGTGATAGGAATCGTAGTAAGGGGCTTGAACCTTTTGGGTGTATCATATACGTGGCTTTACGCCGTAACCGGAATTCTGGTGATTGCTTCAACCTATCCCCTTGTTTACTGGCTGGATCAGGTTGCTGAAACCAGGTATGGGGAACTGTAGGGGGATTCCGGTTAGCAACAGGTTCTCAAAAAGGATTGCAGTAATCCATGAAAAAGGGTCATAGCAAATGGAGGAGAGAAATGTGAGGTTAAAGGGCGAACAAATTCTGGCCATGGCAAAAGATATAGAGCCGGAAATCATTAATTGGCGGAGAACTGTCCACCGGTATCCTGAGCTGGGAATGGAGACTCCCAGGACTTCAGAGTTCATAGAAGACACTCTAAAAAGTATGGGTATTGAGGTCAAGAAAGCAGCAGGGTATGGTGTTGTGGGGACACTTAGGGGTTCCGGTCACCGGACAATTGCTGTTAGGGCAGATATTGACGCTCTTCCTGTAACTGAAGAAACCGGTTTGCCGTATGCCTCAGAAGTACCCGGTAGAATGCATGCATGTGGCCACGATGCCCATGTGGCAATAGTACTGGGAACTGCCAAAATCCTTTTCCAATTGAAAGGCCACCTCAAAGGTAACGTTAAGTTCATATTCCAGCCTGGAGAAGAGGGCCCTGGGGGTGCTCAGCCTATGATAGATGACGGTGCCCTGGAAGACCCGGCGGTAGATGCTATAATAGGCGGCCACGTTGGCATGTTGTGGCCTGTTGAGTCAGGCCGGTTCGGGTTCAAAGCCGGCCCCATTATGGCTGCCACAGACTCTTTTACTATTACTATAAAGGGTAAAGGTGGACACGGGGCTACTCCAAACCAGTGTATTGATCCTGTTGTCATTGCGGCCCAGGTTGTTCTGAGTATGCAGGCCATAGTATCCAGGGAAGTCAATCCCATATCACCTGCTGTGATAACTATTGGCAAGATTGAGGCCGGGACCCGGCACAACATAATTCCCCAGGATTGTACTATGCATGGAACTGTTAGGTACTTGGACAGAGCCTTTGAGAGATTTATCCCCAAACGTATAGAAGAAATGGTAACAGGAGTCTCCCGGGCCATGCGCGGTGATGCTGTACTTGAGTACCGGTATGGCTACAGGCCTTTGGTGAATGATCCTGAGATTACAAAGCTGGTGAAGAAAGCAGCGTCTTCTGTGGCGGGTTCGGAAAACGTAGTTGATGTGGCCGAACCTACAATGGGGGGAGAGGACATGTCTTATTACCTGGAAAAGGTTCCAGGCACCTTTATTGCCATTGGAACAGGCAATAAGGAGAAGGGCACAGCCTATCCCAACCATCATCCGAAATTCACCGTGGATGAGGATGTACTCCATGTTGCTTCAGGTGTTTTTGCCAGGGCATGCCTGGATTTTCTGGATGAAAAAGACTGAATGGAGTAGCGCAGAAGCTTAGATAAGCGCCGGAATGCCCGTACAGCATATGTGTGGCATGTTCCCCACAGTTTTGCCTGGGTTTGGCTTAAGACATTAACCACGGTGGCATGCCACACATACCGAACTTTCTTAAGATCCCTACACCTGCTAAAATTAAGGAATTGAGGACTGTTTCGCAGGTTTTCAGCCCTCATGCCTTAGATGATGAAACGTTAGGACCGTCCCCGTGTTTCACCGTGTTTCATAGATACCCTGAATATTTTCCGATGATCTCCATAAGGGCAACAAGTCCTTTGATGGCCAACCGCATTTTATCCTCGACAAGGTTTCCTTCTTCATCGCAAGTGCCTTGTCCGGGCGAGATGAATATGTTTGCGTCGTAGGATATTGTTGCAATTATGCCCATCTGACTGCATCCTGTTTGCAAGAGGTGTGAACCTGCATACATGTCTTCAATGGGGAAGATGGGGAAGCCCATACCGTTTTTCCATGTATCTTCATAGTTAATTTCTACTGTTGACGAGTTGTATGACTTGGTGATTCTGAGTCCTTGTTTGAGCCTGGGATTGGCCTTGTCGATTTCTGACTTTACAATTTCGTAGAGGTGATCCACTTGTTTTGTGTAAAGCTCCGGGTTATCTCTAAGGTCTTTAAGAACCACTGCCTGAGTGAGCAGGGCATCTTTACCTGGATCCAGCATTACATACGCTGCCTTACCATAGGAAGCAGTGGTGCCCCACCGGTCACCGTGCATTCCAAGGGCTCGCCTGATTGGCACCATAACATCTTCCCGCCCGATGATGAGCCCGGAAGTTGCCGAACCGGTTGCTTTGTCCATGCTGTAGATAACAACGTCGGCTCCTGTATGCCTGGGATCATGGCCTACAAAGGGAAGCCCCCATGCGTTATCTACTACGTAGGGAACATCAAATTCTCTGGCCAGTTCCCCAATGCCTTTTTGTAGAACTGCAGCGCCGTTTTCGTCTTTGATCGAGTACCCGTAACCTGGTGTATCATACCCTAACGATGAAAAACCGGAAAGGTAAGGGGCATGGGCCTCTGCAGTAGCCGCGATTACTTCGAGGGAAGCTTCTGGGTCTACCTCAGTAAGGAGAGGTACAGGGTGATACTTAATACCGTGGTTGGGATAACAGGCTCCTTCAAGAGGAACAATGACTACGTCAAGGTTGTCCAAACGTTTGCCTGAAAACCCTAGTTCCCCTGGGGTAGAACCACGGTCAGCCACGATTTCTTTGTACTTGGGGGGCACAGGCCGGCCATATCCTGCCTGGTGGTGCATGTGTTTTTCCCATGGCACTATGTAACGGGCCCGGTACTTGTCTCCACGGCCGGTAAGAGGGGGTGCAAACAGAGTATCAAAGGTCACCCAGAGCCCACCTTCACAGGTGTTCACAGGGCAAGCATCGTACTCATCACCGTAGACATCTTTTACGATCTCCCTTATTTCATCAACCAGTCTTACCAGAGGGATAACCTGTTTTTCTCCCTTTGTTATGGCCTCCAGGACATTCTTGCGCATGGGTGCCGGACAACCCGAAATCGCTCCTGTAAGCCCTATCTGGCCTTTAAGCTCGCCGATTCCCAGTTCTTCAGCTGCTTTTTTGGCTTCAGCATAGATGTTTTGAGTGTTTGCCTGGAGATGCTTATACATCTGGAACTTGTACTTGAAACTTGACATAAAGCCTTTTCCTCCTTTTGACCCACTATGGTCCTCCTGCACTTTACATAGCTTTGCTCTTTGATGTGAAAATCACACCGGTACCTACAGACAGCATTCTGTCTTCACCTGAGTCCGGCTCACCCTGAATCACGATGTTCATGTGATTCGGGAAATGTGCCATATCATAGCCTGCCAGGGTGCCCAGGAGGCTGTTTTCGGCCAGCACCCGGTCGCCGTAAAGCAGGACTCCTCCGTTGAGGAACTCTACAAAAGCAATGTAGGCTATTCTTTGCACTGTTTTTCCAGGAGCAGCTTTTTCATCAGTTACAATCAGCTCGTGGATTTCGCCTTGTTTTACAACTCTTGACGGTTGAGGAATAAGTTCAAGGTTGCGATTTTCCAGGCAACCCCGGAGTACGGCTACGATCCTGGCTGCAAGGGTATTTTTTTCTGCGTAGTAGTCTTTTGTGACGAGTTTCCGAGTATAGGGGTCTTTGTCTGTCATGCCTATCACTCCTCATCATAGATGAGCAGGTTAAGTATAGCATATGCCAGGGAAACGGACAACGAATTTTGCCCAGGGCCCTTACCCCAATCTCATTTGAGAGAAGAGTTGCCAGAGTCCGTTTTCTCTAAACCCTGTACCTGGATTTTCCGATACAGAATAAAAGAACAGCATTGTCATGCGCCATTACTGTACTGGCTGTTTGTGAAACCAGACACATCAGAACGGAGGAGAATCAAATGGAGCTGGGTCACGGCGACGATGCTTCTGGTTTGGTTTGGGTTGAAGACGGGGAAATCGAAGTCACAGACCCAGGCCCTGGTGGTAGGCCTGCTAGCATAAGGCCTGCAGCCGGTGTGGAAATCCTTGTTTCCGGGAGCAAAGTGACAGGTGAGACTGCAGTATTGCAGTCATCTGAGATTGTGGTAAAGCCCCGGGATGAGTCTCCCGTATCTTTTCATAAGATTCAGATAACCAAAGACCGGATGAAAGCCTATCTTCTACTGGACCTGCGTGATGGCATTTCATACAGGCTCAAAGACAGTAAGCCTTCACCTGCGCTTCAACTTGAGGTTGAAAGCAGGACAATTCCTGCAGAATTGGATTTGAGTCAGGTGATTGATTCTGTAAAAAGATCCGGTATCAAAGTTGGCCTGGATGTTGAAGCATGCCGTAGAGCGTGCGCTGAAAAATTGGTTGAGCCGGTTCTTATTGCAAAAGGCCGGCCAAGCGTAGAAGGAAAAGACGGGAAGATAGAGTTTCTAATTCCTCTCGAGAAAGTCATCGATCTTCCCCTTGACAAAATGCAAGTAGACTTTAGAGACTCGGTGAAAATTCCGGACGTCAAGGCAGGCCAGGCTGTAGCAGCCAAAACCCTTGCCGTTCCAGGGTTACCCGGACAGGACGTAACAGGAAAGGCAGTACAACCTGGCAAACCAAAAGACCCATTGTTTAAGGCAGGAAAAGGGGTTTTACTGAAACAAGAAGGAGACGTGCTTCTTGCTGTTGCAGCCATTTCAGGTTGCCCGAAATTCAATGATACCTCAGGGATAATTGAGGTAGACGAAATATTCTTCCATAGGGGAGATGTGGATCTTGCTTCGGGTAACATCAAGGCTTCGGGAAGTATAGAGATAAGCGGTAACGTGGCGGAAGGAACCAGGGTTGAATGTGAGGGAAGCCAGGAGATCAGCGGAACGGTAACAGGCGGAAATCTCAAAGCGTGGGGAAGTATCACAATCAGGGGAAATGTTTTCAAGTCTGAAGTATCTGCAGGGAAAGATTCTCAATGGATCTACAAGTGGAGCAATTTGCTCGGGGTTGTAGAGGACCGGCTCACAGGAATTTTCGAGGTTGAAGCTCAAAACAAGCGCTTGGTTGAAGAATTCATGCCGCCTTCTGAGGATGAGGTAGAAGGAATTGTGCCTAAACTTCACGATGCAGGAGTCTTATTTGAGAATTTTAGGCAATTGCTCTTGGCCCTCGGTATCTTCTATAGGGAGGATTTATCGTCACTGCCTGAGGAGATAACCAAGAGGATTCTTGGGACCCTGGATAAGATCGCCGAATCCAGAGGAAGTGTTTTTGAAAAAACCCGTGTTATTGAAGAAGATGTTGTGCAAATGAGAACATGGATCGATTACGAGCTATCAAAAGGCGAATCTGACGTAATTTTACCCTATGTTCAGAGTTCCGTAATCACAGCATCCCGGGACATTGTAATTACAGGGCAGGGGGCTTTATACTCTGATTTGTCTGCAGGCAGAGCAGTTAGAGTACTGGGGTCTCCCGGAATTGTTCGGGGAGGTGAAATTTCCGCTGTTGAGCTGATTCATGTCAATCATGCAGGAAGTCAGGGCTCAGCTGCCACTGTGATGCGGGTTTCGGAAAAAGGGAAGATTGTGGCAGGTAGAATATATCCTAACACCACCTTGATTCTGGGCCGGATAAAGGTCAGGACTGAAAATACCCTGGAGTCAGCCAAAGCCCATATGAAGAACGGGCGATTGGTCATACTTAGCAGCTCAGGTGCTATTGAAGTTGACAGCTAGGCTCGAAGGTGCTTCAAGGCGCTTTTGATTTTTCTTGCCAGAATTGATGCGACAAAAGCTTTAAGAATATCCCCGGGCAAAAAAGGAACGGTTCCAATTAGCATAGCATCGAAAAACGGCCTTCCTGTAGTTCTTGCAAGGTGAAAGACGCCAAGCACGTGGACTATCACAATGCCGCCAAGAATACTTGAAGCGAGATAAACAGGGAATAGGTGGTTTTTGCCACAGCCTTGTGAGTATTTGGTTTCCTTCAAAGACAGCATTCCCGTTACCCATGTTCCAGGTAAGAAACCAATGAGATATCCTCCTGATGGGCTCAAGAAGGCTCCCATACCAGATCTTCCTCCTGCGAAGACAGGAAGGCCCAGAAACCCGAGGGTAAGGTAGAAGAAGACGGCCCAGGTGCCCAGGGCTGGGCCGAGCAACAATCCTGCGAGCATGACGCCAAGGCTTTGCATGGTTACAGGGACCGGGCTTAATGGTAGCGGGATCACTACATAAGCGAGTATTGATATGATTCCGGCCATTACAGCGGCCTTACTGAGGGCTGAAAGTGCAAGGGTGCTTTTCCTGCGAACTCTTGGTTGTATACTGCTTTTGGCTTTTTTAAAATGCAACAGTGACTCCTTCTTTCGTCTGCAACTTAAATGAGTTAACCACATAGCAACCATAGGTTAACTCATTGCGTATGTCAATGCACCTTCACCCAGTTTTGACAGGGGCAGGGAAGGGAAATTGAGCCATAGCGAAGAATTCATGATGTCAGCCAGTAAGCCAAGAATATGGCGAAGTCAGGAGGCGTTCCGGTTTGAAAGTGTTCATCTCAGTAGATATGGAAGGCATTACAGGAGTAGTCAGTTGGAACCAGACTGAGTATGGCAAGGAAGACTATGAAAGATTCAGAAGGCTTATGACCAGAGAAGCTAATGCGGCAGCCCAGGGAGCTTTAGCTGCCGGAGCTGATGAAGTTTGGATTAATGATTCCCATGGTGGTATGAGGAATTTGATTATCGAGGATCTTGATCCCGGGGTGAAACTGATTACAGGTTCGTCCAAGCCCATGTCCATGATGGAGGGCATTGGCCGTGATTTCGATGCTGTCCTCTTTGTGGGGTACCACTCCCGGGCCTCTTCAACAGGGGTATTGAATCACACCTATACCGGCAGGGTGGCTCACTACTGGGTTAATGGGAAAGTCATGGGCGAAACCGGGATGAATGCTCTTATTGCAGGATACTACGGGGTGCCTGTGGTGTTTGTATCCGGCGATTCTCAAGTGACCGGAGAAGCCCGGGAACTCCTCGGCAAGGTAGAGACAGTAACTGTCAAAGAGCCAAGGAGCCAGTTCTCTGCAGTATGCCTTCATCCCAAAAAAGCTCAGGCTTTGATTAAAGAAACGGTCACCAGGGCTTTGAATAGTCTTTCAGAATACAAGCCTTTAGCCCCTGGTTCGCCCTGCACAATAAGGCTGCAGTTTCATACTTCCGGCCAAAGGCAGACAGGGCGTCAATTATGCCGGGAGTCCTTCGCATTGACCCTGTAACAGTTGAGTTTACAGGCAAAAGATTACGCAAGGGCATATCGCGGTGCCAGAACAATGATGTCACTGGCTTGAGGATGGTACCAGGAATCCTGGCTCTCATCCGGCCTGCCGGCAAGGTGTATGGTTGCCGGCGGGTGCCTATCTTAATTTTGGCCTGAGTGAAACGTCACCTGCTGCAAAGGTTCGGGTAGTTCCATCACCGGTTAGCAGAATTATCCGTCCTTCTTTGTCCAAACCGTGCAGTTTTCCGTGTTGGAAACTGCCGGGGGCCAAAGGCGGCATTGTGAATCATTACGGGATTTCCCATATGCGCGAGCATTTTTCTATTTCCGGCAGGAAACTTTCAAAGCCTGATTCGAGAAACCGGCCATAGCAGGGTTCTAATGTGTTCAACAGTGTTGCGATGAGAAGATTTCTGTCTACGGCGCTCCCTATTTCTTCTGATATAGAAGTGGACCTTTCTCTTACAGTTTCAGGCATATGAGAAGTTTCCACATTGGCATTTATCCCGATGCCCACTATTACGCTCGACACCCTATCGAGTTCAGCCCGCATTTCACACAAGATTCCTGCGATCTTGTGGTTGCTAACAAGGACGTCATTGGGCCATTTCACTAAAGCCTTCAATCCAAACTGAGACTGCACGGTTTTAGCAACAGTGTAGCCTACTACCAGAGATAACCCTGGAACCTTAACCGGCGGGATTTCCGGTTTCAATATCAGTGAGAGGAATATGCCCCCTTTTGGTGATTCCCACTGGCGGCCCAACCTGCCTTTTCCCATTGTCTGAATTTCGGATATGAACACTGTACCGTCCATGGCAGAATCAGCCAAAGACTTTGCGTCGTTGTTAGTTGAACCTGTCCTTGGAGTGTAGAAAATCCTGGATCCATTCGAGAAGTCGTGAGAGCACAAGAGATCTCAGGAGGAATCAGGATATCGCATTCTTGAGCAATTTTGTAACCTTTTCTTCTCGCAGTCTGAATAGGGAAGCCTTCTTCAATCAGGGCTTGAATGTTTTTCCATACTGCAGGCCTGGATATATCCGCCCTGGAGCCCAGGGCTTCGCCGGAGAGGAATTCTCCTTTCGAGTTCAAAAGCATGTACAAGATTTCATGTTTTGCAGGCAGTTTTCCCGGAAATTCAATGTAAGCTGAAGGTTTGTCCTCAGACGCCACTGGTTTTACACCTTCTTGTTATTTGATAAGAGGGCCGCCACAGACGATTTCAAACCAGTATATCATGTCTGTGCCGAAGGCCTGCCTATTTCAGGCACTCCTTTCCCATGGGCTACGCTGCCTGTGATCCGGGTAGCCATGTTCTGCCTAGGGTTGCTGTTGCCTTTTTCACGTTAAGTTTTATGGCAATGCGAGTTTGCCCATGACCACAGGCTTTTTCGCACCTGTAGCCGCCGGAACATTATTGGGAATGCAACCTATTAGATTATTTCCCAGAATTGCAAAGGCCAGGGCTTCTTTGGCCTTGTCGGGAATACCAAGATCCTTATGGGTTAGTATGCGGATATTCGGATTCACCTGAGACAGTTTTTTCTGTAAGCCCTGGGCAAAGTATGGATTCCAAGCGCCTCCTCCGCCAAGGATTACCTGGTCTATAGGGCCTTTTGGAAGCACCCAGGCCTTGTACGATGAGACTATGGTTTGCACTGTAAGTTCCGATATTGTAGCAACTATGTCTCGGAAATGGGAAAATGGATCCCATTGGTTTGGTGCTCGGGAACATATTGCCCGTATTCTTCCAGGATCATCTTTGCATATTGGATTCCAAAAACCTCGCGTCCGGTAGACTTTGGCGGGGGTTTTGCGAAGTATTCGTTTGACATGAGGTGATTGAGGAACTCATGATTCACAGTCCCTGAAAGCCCTATCTTACCCCCGGTGTCCATTGTGGCTTTGCCCTGGGTCAAGATACCTACTACCGCGTCAATTACCATATTTCCCGGCCCTGTGTCGAATGCGATGACTTCGTTTGGTGTGCATCCAGGGGGTAAGTAGGTCAAATTGGCTCTTCCCCCGATATTTTGAACTATCCTGCCAAGTGTTGGGCTCCTGAAGAGTAAGAAGTCTGCATAGGGAACAAGAGGAGCCCCCTGGCCACCCTGGGCCATATCTGCTGGGCGAAAATCTCCTACTGTGAGTATTCCGGTCAATTGTGCTATGACTGAAATATCCCCTACCTGCAGGGTAGCCGGTACAGGGAGTAGCTCATGATTTGTGTTGGGTAAGTGGATTAGGGTTTGGCCATGGGATGAGATGGCATCAATCTGAGAGGGGTGGTACCCGGCCTCTTCAATACATTTTAGGGCCGAATCGGCGAAACTCCGGGCAATCAAAAAGTTGAGTCTGGCAACTTCTTCAACGTTCAGGCTTCCTATCTTGTTTATGAGAAGGGTCCTTACCGCCGAAGGATAATCAATTGACGATAGGTGTTTTACGCAGATACCGGCTCCGGCCCCAAATCCTGTAATCTCACACAAACAAGCATCTACTCCGTCGGCAGAAGTTCCTGACATGAGTCCTACAATCAACCTGGAGTCTTTGGCGCGGGTTTTTGAAATTAAATCAAACACGTATGTTGCCTCCTAAACTTCCTGGGATCCCCGGGGACAACCTTCCGGCAATCCCAGGGCCAATGATGTGCACAAACTGAACACCTTACCTGGGTTCGGCCCCGGCAAGATTAAGAGGCCGGAGCGCCTTGCTTGACTATGCTAGTTTTCTATTGCTGAAGACACTGCATTTGCAAATCTTGCACGTAGCCTGATATGGGCGTTGCCTTCCCTTCCCGCGTGGACCCTGTTGGTTAGAAGCACTACGGCAAGATTTTCTTCGGGGTCACACCAAAGGCTTGTTCCTGTAAACCCGGTATGGCCAAAAGCGCTGTCTGACAGGAAATCTCCGCCTGAGGACAAGGCCCTGGATTTCAGCTGCCAGCCCAGACCTCTGCGTTCTTCCAGGTTTGCCTGCTCTTTAATAGCAGCTGCAACTGTTTTTCTTCCCAGGATTCGGGTAGAGCCCAGACAGCCCCGGTTCAGCCACATAAGGCCGTACGCCACAGTATCCAACATAGTACTAAACAGCCCGGCGTGGCCTGCTACTCCACCTAGGGCATAGGCGTTTTCATCGTGGACCCTTCCCCATACCACGTGCCCAAGGTCTTCCCGGAATTCAGTCGCAGCAATCCTGTATTTCAAGGATTCAGGCGGCAAGAAGCAAGTTGCAGTCATCCCCAGGGGTTTGAACACCTCTTGTTCTGAAAACTCTTTTATGCTCAACCCTGTTAACTGTCTGACTACCTCACCTAGCAGGATAAACCCGAGGTCGCTGTATTCAACATGCGTTCCTGGCCTTGAGTCTCTTTCTAACTTGAGGTTGTATATACAGTCAATAATCTCCTGGCCCTTAAGGCCGTCTTCCCAGAATTTGATATGTGCAGGCAGTCCTGAGGTATGGGTCATAAGGTGTCTTATGGTGATATCTTGTTTGCCGCCTGCTCCGAATTCAGGTAGAAACAGTGAAATAGGGTCATCCAGCCGGAGGGCTCCACGTTCACACAAAATCAGTATAGACGGAGTAGTTGCCATTACTTTTGTCAAAGAGGCCATATCGAAAATCGTATTGGGAGTCACCGGTATGCGCTGGGGACTCCGGGAAGCCCATCCCCAGGCTCTGGGGCCTATGACTATTCCGTTTCGAGCCACTGCGGCTACAGCGCCGGGTATAGGGCCTTGACCGTCGCCTACAGTATCTTGAACCACACTGAATGCGAGCTCAAGTCTTTTGTGATTGAACCCCGAGTTTTCAGAAGAGCCAAAACAAAGGCTGTCCTTTGCACTGATTGATACAGGCAATGGGCAGCCGGCTTCCTTATACGAATTTAACGTGTTTGATGTGTGATTATCCAGTAGCCTATCAGTGCTTTTTTCCAAAGCTAGTTTCACTGCACGCCTTATTGACCCCGAGGCATCCTTAAGGGTGGCTTTAGCATCATCAGTCCCCAAACCGGATATGAGCATTATAAGGGCTACCGGGATATCCCAGTCTGACTCTTTCAAGGCTGTTTCTATTTGCTCGGGGCCCTTGCCTGTTGTTTCTTGAAGGATACGCCTTGCTCTTGAGGACAACTTTTGATTTCCGGGATAGGTTCCTGCCATCAAATTCGAATATGTTCTGCCCAGGGCTATCATAGAGGCAGTAGATATCATGTTAAGCACCATTTTTTGGGCGGTGCCGTTCTTAAGCCTGGTGGACCCTGCGATAATCTCAGGGCCTACATCGGGGGATATGACTACATTGGCGTATCTGCTTACAGGCCCTTGAGGGTCGCCGACAATGGCTATGGTTGAGAGGCCCGATGAAGAGGCGGCTTTCATAACCCCGGTGACAAAAGGGGTTTTACCGCTTGCAGAAATGCCGATTACCACATCGTTCTGTCCCGGGTCATGGGCCAAGAAAGCCTCCTTGCCATGCTCTTCTTTGTCTTCGGCTCCTTCCACTGCAGCAAATACCGCTTTTTTACCTCCGGAAATAATGGGTATGATCCTTTTCCTTTCAAGGCCAAAGGTGGGCTCGAGCTCGGCTGAGTCCAGCACTCCCAAACGTCCGCTGGTTCCAGCTCCTGCGTAAAACAGGCGGCCCCCTTTGGAGAGGCTCTTTACGACCAGTTCTACGGCCTTTTCAATAACAGGGATTTCTCTGGTTATGGATGGAGCCACCTTGTGATCTTCCTGATTCATGACTTCCAGAATCTTAACTATAGGCCATGTATCTATGTCGGCAGTCAAAGGATTTGGTTTTTCTGTTTTTGGAAGAAAGACGTCTTTATGTTTCATAGTAATCCCTCAACCTTCTTTTGTTTTCTGAATCTTAACTCTTGATCATCCCAATTCAATTTGAGAAGGGATCGTTATGTACTGGACGAATCACGGGCTTTCAATTCCCGGGCAAGAAAAGCTGCCCCCACTTTGGGAGGGTATAAAGGAAATCCGGTAGTAGCCACGGGAAGAATCTGCATTAAGCCCTTAACAAAAGCTTGCCTGAATTCAGTCTGAAGAAAACAGCCGCCTACTGTGGCCACAGGGACTTTTCCGGGAAAATCCAACCCCTGGTGCACTGCGTGGGCCATTTTCACCAGCTCTTTAGCTTCATCTTGAATGATTTTTCCGGCAACTATATCGCCTTTGATTGATTCTTCAAATACTATTATGGAAAGCTCTGCAATCTCAGGCCTGCTTAACCTGTGTACCGCAGGAAGAATGCCTTCCGGGGTACTGGTTTCAAAATAAGCCGTGAATCTTGAAGTCAAAGAAGACCCTGGGCCCCTGCCATCATAATCTTTTAAGGCGGAAGTCAATCCCTGTCTTGCGATACTGAATGCACTTCCTTCGTCCCCCAAAAGGGATCCCCAGCCTCCAGACCTCCTGTATTGTCCTTCTCTTAATCCAAGACAGTTGGAACCTGTCCCGGAAATCACTACTATACCGTCTTTGCCTGCAAGGGCTCCGTGAAGTGCGGCTTTTGAGTCTTCAACAAGGGAAAATGGAATATTGCCCATTACCGGCTTGATCATAGATGCAGCCTTAGTTATGTCACCTTTGCGTCCTGCTCCGGCAAGGGCTATGCACGCGGCAGAAATGGTAATTTCCCGGTGCTTCTTTTTGCCTGAGGAAATCGCGGATCTCATTGCATCACTTACTGATTTTACAACCTGGTGCCCAGGTGTAAAGTAGATGTTACCAGGGCCTCCAAGGCCCACGGAAATGATATTGCCGTTTCCGTCAATGATGCATGCGTCGGTAGATGTACCACCTCCGTCGATTCCCAGGAAGAACTGCATATTAAGGCCCCTTCCATTTACGTATACAATAGAAAATTCCTGCGTTTTTCCAAGAATTCCTCGGTATCTTGATTCCAGAGATCTAACAAAGGCTCTGGTGAATTGTCTCTTTCAAGGGCTTTGGTTAACTGTGTGCCCCCGGTTAGCAGATCCAGGAAGTGTTTTCCGTTTGGTCCAGGGGGTATTACACGGAAATCATCAGGGTAAAGGTCCCTTATTGCAAAAAGCAATCTTACGCCAAGTTCAACGGGCCTTACTCTACGGGACTCAAAAATGTGTATTTGAATGCCCTGGCATATATCTCCGGTCCATTTGCCAAACGACGGCCGAAAATGTGCGGGCCTCATTTTCACCCCTGGGAATCCCATACCGTTAAGGGTTTCTGACAGTTTCACGCCGTTTATCCAGGGCGCGCCTGTGACCTGGAAAGGGGTGGAAGTACCTCTGCCTTCGGAAAGATTGGTTCCTTCAAAAAGGCATGTACCAGGGTACAAAATGGCCATTTCAAGGGTGGGAGCGCTAGGCGAGGTGGGTACCCATGGGAAAGAGGTTTCATCAAAATACATATCCCGGTACCAGCCTTCCATGGCAACAACCTCTGGTCTAGCTAACCCTTTTTCTGCGGCCATATACATGGCTATTTCTCCTGCAGTCATTCCGTGCCGGATGGTAACCGGCGCGTAGGATACAGGCGAAATCCATGAATGCCCCGGTAAGTTGCCTTCCAGGTTTATGCCGCCTATAGGGTTGGGCCTGTCAAGGACCAAAAACTCAATCCCATTTTCAGCAGCAGCCTCCATAGACAGTATCATTGTTGACATATACGTGTAATACCTGGCTCCAATATCTTGAATATCAAAGATTAGGGTGTCAACGTTTTTAAGCATTTCCCTTGTGGGTTTTTGAGTTGCCCCGTACAGACTGTAAATGGGAATTTTCGTCTCTGCAAGGGTGGATCCCTCAACGTACTGCCCGTCCGGATGATCGCCATAAATACCATGTTCAGGAGAAAACAGGGCTGCTAATTTGTAACCTGCTTTAATCATAAGGTCGAAGTTGGACTTCAGATCGTAGTTGATGCCGGTATGATTTGTGACAAGCCCGATTCTATTGTTCTTGAAAAGCCCCTTTTCCAAAAAGACTTCGAGTCCGGGGATAACTCGCACGCCACCATCTCCTTTGTTAAACATACAAAGACTGTCTTGATGATTCGCCTTAAGGGCCGGCTGATCCTCTTCTGGCTGCAAGAACAATCCAGAAAAAAGAACACCTGCCAGATCAGGCAGGTATCATACAGGGAAAGCCCGGGTGTTTCTATGCTGACCTGGTTCGAAACCTTTGTGTGATTGTTTTGGCAAAGCACTTAGCAAAGGATAGGCAAGGGCACAATTAATTCCTGCATGCAGGATATTGAAGGGAATAATCACAGGCACAATCAACTTGGCAATGACGCTTACACTCAGGCCTGTATAGATGGGTGTTACAACCAAATTAGCAGGTATCATCAGGGCTATTCTTGTGACTATACCTGATAGGAGCGATAAATGGGTTTTACCGGAGCGTTTTTCCATGGTTCCGATTACTGCAGCCATTCCGCCTGATGCCACGAAGTGCATGAGCGCCCCCCAGGGGCCTCCTTCTCCTGTTAGGAGCAAAAAGAGCACTGAGTTTACCAGGGCAGAGAGCACTCCCGGAATTGGGCCGAATACAAGGGCCCCTATGATAATCGGCAAATCGCCCGGGGAATACAGGAGATAAGGCGCCGCAGGAAGTATGGGAAAATGCACATATAGTTCCAGTACAAGGGACATTGCGGCTAGAATTGCAGTGGACACGATTACAGTAGTCTTTCGGTTCATTGAAACTCCCCCTCGAATTGTTCTATGAGGGGGACCCTCGGGGGCATGTTGCTATTTCATTGATCTTCTCCCATCCGGACTTTACCGTCGGCCCCGGAATTTCACCGGGTCAGTCGCTATTTGTGCGAGTCGCGGGCTTTACCGCCGGTCAGGACTAACGGACTGAGCCGTTTCACCTTACCCCGAAGATCCTCTCTCGATTCTGTGGTTCTACCGGTATTCTAGCACCGGGACAAGGTTACGATCAACAAATAGAATGTTTTTGAAAGAGGCCCGGGCGATCTGCAGGCCGGAATTCTTCCTGCTATCCTTTGCTTTTTCAGGAAGCATCATTTAATAATACCGGCAAGCAAAGACTCATAATGGTCCCGCCTTTATCCCGCATCTTGACCCACAAATCTCCGCCGTGCATTCTGGCAAGATACCGGCTTACATATAGGCCAAGGCCTATGCCTCCTGTATATCCGTGAACGTTAGAGGCTCTGTAGAACTGATCAAAAATCCTGTCGATTTCACCCTGAGGTATTCCGATTCCTTCATCTTCTACAGTAACCACAGTACAGTTACCTGAAAGCGTGAAGTCGATCCAGATTCTTTTTCCTGGAGGCGTGTATTTTATGGCGTTATCTAAAATGTTTGTGAGAATCTGGCGTACTCGTACGGGATCAATCATTACAGGTATGCTGAGCCTATCATCGAAGAGGCAGATTATGTTGTGTTTAGAGCCAGCCAGGTAAGGCTCCAGGGTATCTTGTAAAAGAGTTCTGAAGTCAGTGGGAACAGCGTCAATGCGATTATCATTTCCAATCTGACGTATAGCCAGCAGATCCTCTATGAGAGTGGTGATCTGATTTACACACGTATCTGCCAAACGTATATACTTCATCAAGGATGCATCATCATTATTGATTGATGAGCCAATCAAATTGAGAAGCACTCTTATTGTCTGAACCGGATTTCTGAGTTCGTGACTCATAACCTGAAGGAATTCATTTTTTACAGACTCAAGTTTCCTCAGGTCCGTAAGATCATGGAAAACCATCAGAAACAGTCCCGGGATAACCGGATTGGACTTGGATTTTCTCAGGCTTACGAGAAACTCTACGTTCCCGCGAACACTCGATACAGCCTTCCAGTAATCTTCAACTAAGATATCGTTGTCCAGGGTTAGTATGGCTTCCGGTGGTAATTTTCCGGTAATTGAGCGGACTCTGAAACGCCTTGCAAAATCATCTATGTTGGGCCCCAGGTCTGCCAATGTAGTACATCCGAAAAACTCCAAACACATGTGGCTGGCGGTCAGTATGGTTCCTGAATCGTCTATTGCCAGCATGCTTTCGCTGAGACTGTCTAACAGGGATTGCCATACGGTGTTATGATACATGCCTGCTTTAACAAGTTCCCAGGCCGAATTACGCCTAATCAATGCAAACTGATGCACATGGGCTATTTCAATCAGATCCGCCAGATCCGAAGCCTCAAGGCCGGATAGCGGGTACGAGCACATGGCAATAAGTGGCACGTAAGCACCAATGCTGCAGAAACATTCCTCATACTCAATAACTGACTGAAGGTGTCTTGCCCAGGGTAAGTTGCCTGTTAGCCGCAGTCCTTTATATCCGGCCCTAAGGGTAGCGGACATCTCCATCCTGCACCGCCCTAGAGTTGACGAGACTTCTATATTCTGGCCGGTAATGGAATACCATTCATGGTAATCCAGAATCTCTATCTGCTTTGTTTTAAGGAACCGGTTGAAATCAGGTGAATTTTCCACCAGGCGGGCAGCTGCATTGGCGTTAAAAGGTTCGGCGCAGATCCAAATACACCGCTCGTTGTTAAGAAGCCCGGCACGCAGGTAAGGTATCACTGCATCAAGCAGTTCTTGTTCATTCCGGTAAAAGTGGCATATATGTGTGCCCAAGGGCAGTTTCACCAGAGCCGCCAAACCTGTGTCTTTCGGAAGTTCCCTCATTAATGTCTTCCTTTCGGGAGTGCTTACCCATAGCCAGGGTTTACCGGGGCCTAATGTTTAACGTACTCCGCGGAGACTGCAATTTCCTGCTTGGTTCCACAAGAATGTTAAGATAAGCACTGTAAGCTGATTTCATGCATAATACGTTTGGCAGATCCCCCAATTCGCGCCAAACATGATCTGCCGATTTACTAAACCTATACACGTTAGCTGGAATATTGCCCTGGTCTTCGATATTATATATGCGTGCAGGGACAAAGAGACTACATCCAGGGAGTGGATTGGGCTTGACTACTGTGTTTTCCGGCTCTATGCAGTCTACGGGCTTAATTGCCGGCTCCGGGGCAGAGAAGGTATTGGTTACAGGGGGAGCAGGTTACATAGGGGCTCATACTGTAAAAACTCTATCTGAAGCAGGATATCAGGTGACTGTTTTTGATGATCTTTCAAGAGGCCATCCTGAGCACATACCCGGGATTCCGTTGATTATAGGGCTTTGCGAGGACGAAGGAGCCCTAAAAGACGTGTTTACTTCTCATGAGTACGATGCTGTCATTCATTTTGCCGGAGAAAGTCAATCAGGTGAGTCAGTTTCACATCCTGCCAAATACTTCAAGAGAAACGTTATAGGTGGTTTGAACCTTTTTTCAGTAATGGCAAAGCAAGGTGTAAAGAAGCTGGTTTTTTCTTCATCTGCTTCAGTCTACGGTGATCCTGTGGAAATCCCCATTTCCGAGGGAAGCCCCATTATGCCCAAGAGCCCTTACGGAGAGTGCAAAGCTTTTCTGGAAAGGGCACTTGCCTGGTATGATAAAGCTTACGGACTCAGGTCAGTATCTCTCAGGTATTTTAATGCTGCAGGAGCTGATCCAGGAGGTAGCGCAGGGGAAGAACATGATCCTGAAACCCACCTGATTCCCCTGGTTTTTGAAGCAATATGCACTGGAGAGCCGATTTGCATCTTCGGTGACGACTATCCTACACCAGACGGTACTGCTATCCGTGATTACGTGCATGTTACAGACCTTGCCAAAGCCCATGTCTTGGCCCTGGATGCCCTTGGGAAAAACGTTGAGACTTCGATTCTGAATTTGGGGTCTGGCAAAGGCTATTCGGTACTGGAGATTATCAAAGCAACAGAGAAAATAACCGGGAAAAGCGTGCCCTATGTTATCGGCCCCAGGCGGGAAGGCGATCCCGCGATTTTGATAGCCTCTTGGGAGAGGGCAAAACAACTCCTTGGGTGGACACCAAGGCTATCTTCCCTGGAAGATATTATCCGTACTGCCTGGGAGTGGTACCGGAAAAGCAGTCAATTGGTGAATTCCTGATCATTAAGTGCTTATTTGAAGGAGTTCTTCAGATAATGTAGAAGAATATGACTTGTAGGGTAGATCAATATGGATCTGTCTTGCTTGTGTCAATTGAATATTGTGCGGATGAAAGCGGCGGGAGAGTCCTGTGAAGGAGCAGGCGCCGAAGGAGCAAGGACAAGATCTGAAACTCTCAGGCACAAATACCGTCGTTGGACGCATCTCTGGAGAGCCACCTGTGTTTTGTGGCACCAAAGGGGTAACTTGTCATGCTCTATAAACCGACGGGGAATCTCTCAGGTAAAGGGACAGGGAATTGTGCAGGTTTCCCGTCCCTTTTTGATTGTCCTTACTGCTTAATGGTGGTGAGAAAAAACGGGTTCTGGGGAAGGCTCTAGCTTACTGGGTTTTTGACTCAAAGGTTTGGTTAATCACAATAGGAGGTGACGGTAAAAGTGGCAGAGGAACTGAAAAGGACTCCTCTCTACGAGACTCATTTGAAGAACGGCGGGAGAATCGTAGATTTCGGCGGTTGGGCTCTGCCGGTCCAGTTTTCCGGAATAAAGGAAGAGCATAATGGCTGCCGGACTCATGCTGCTCTTTGGGATGTGTCTAACATGGGAGAGTTTATTATCGAAGGCAAGGAGGCTCTCGATCTCCTCCAGATGGTTCTGGTCAATGACATATCCAAGATCTATCCTGGGAAGGTCATTTACTCGCCCATGTGCTATCCCGGCGGTGGTGTAGTTGATGACCTTTTGGTACTGTGTATGGACAGTGATAAGTACTTGCTCATTGTCAACGGTGCCAATATAGAAAAAGATATTGAATGGATTCAACCCCTTGCCCGTTATTTTAACGGTACAACCTTCGAGGATATCTCTGATAGCATAGCTCAGCTGGCAATTCAGGGGCCTAACACCATGAAAATCCTGGCGAAAATGACCACATATCCTCTGGAACAGATTAAGTATTACCACGGCGTGGAGAATGTGGACATTGCAGGTATCAGCTGTCTGGTTACCAGGACTGGGTATACCGGGGAAGACGGTTTTGAGCTATACTGCAAGGCCGAGGAAGGGCCTGCCCTTTACGATGCAATTGTGGAACACGGCAAAGAAAACGGATTGGTTCTGGCAGGCCTTGGTTGTAGAGATACACTGAGGTTTGAGGCATCAATGTCCCTGTATGGCCACGAGCTTGATGAAAACCATACGCCCCTTGAGGCGGGACTGGGCAAATTTGTTGCGTTTGACAAAGGCACTCATTTTGTTGGAGCCAAAGCCCTTATGGAAGAACGGGAAAAAGGCCTGAGGGTGAAACTCATAGGTTTAGAGATGGTGGAAAGAGGTGTCCCCCGGAACGGATACAAAGTATTCGACGAAGCCGGAGACAAGGAGATCGGGTACATTACCACAGGGACCTTTGTGCCGTATCTCAGCAAATACCTTGCAATGGCGTATGTTCCGGTGGAGTACAGCCGCAGAGGCACAAACCTCAAGGTAGAGATAAGGGGCAAAAAAGTCCTTGCCCAGGTAGTAAGAATGCCATTTTATCGCAGGGAGGCTAAGAAAAAATGAGTTATCCAGAGAATCTTAAGTACACAAAGGATCACGAGTGGGTTCGTGTAGAGGAAGGCAAGGCGTATGTAGGTATTACATTTCACGCCCAGGACCAGTTAGGAGACGTAGTGTTTTTGGAACTGCCTGAGGTTGGCACTGAAATCGGAGCAGGCGAAATGTTTGCAACTGTAGAGTCGGTTAAGGCTGTATCAGACGTTTATGCACCTGTATCAGGCACTATTGTTGAAGTTAACGATAGCCTCAATGATTCACCGGAGCTTGTCAACAGCGATCCTTATAACGAAGGCTGGATGTGTGTGATCGAACTGTCCGACCCGGCAGAACTCGATAAACTAATGAATAGCAGCGCCTACCAAAAACTGGTGGAAGAGGGCGGAGAGTAATGAATTTCTTACCCAATACTGACAAAGACAGGGAGGAAATGCTGAAGACTATCGGAGTGGAATCCATAGACGATCTATTCAGCGACATTCCTCCTCACTTGAAGTTTAAGGGTGATTTGGATATACCCCCTGCTTTGAGTGAATATGATCTGGCAAAGCACATGGCAGGCATTGCCGGCAAGAATGCAGCAAAGGATTTTGTGAACTTTATAGGTGCCGGTTCCTATGATCACTACATTCCTTCTGTAGTCAGGCACGTTTTGAGCCGGTCTGAATTCTACACCGCTTATACTCCTTATCAGGCAGAAATCAGCCAGGCTGTGCTCCAGTCAATATACCAGTACCAGACCATGATTTGCGAACTTACCGGCATGGATGCGGCCAATGCTTCGATGTATGATGGGGCTTCTGCCGCAGCAGAGTCTGTGACCATAGCCTCCGGGCTTACAAGGCGCAAGAAGGCTCTTGTGTCTAAGGCTGTCCATCCTGAAACTAGGACGGTTATTAAGACCTACGCGGCAGCCCACGACATTGTTATCGAAGAAATCGACTATAAAGACGGACTTACCGATCCAAGGTCTCTTTCTGAGAAACTGGGTAAGGATGTAGCGTGTGTACTCATTCAGCAGCCTAACTTCTTCGGCAACCTTGAGCCTGTTGATAACATTTCTTCCAAGGCTAAAGAAGTGGGAGCAACCTTCATAGTCTCGGTGAATCCTATGTCCCTTGGAATTCTGAGGCCACCGGCTGAGTACGGAGCCGACATGGTAGTGGGAGAGGGCCAGGTTTTCGGGAACCCAATGGCTTTTGGAGGCCCATACCTGGGTGTAATGGCAGTGAATAACAAATACCTCCGCCGTATGCCCGGCCGCCTGGTAGGAATGACCACTGATGAAAAGGGCAGGAGGGGTTTTGTTCTTACCCTTCAGACCAGGGAGCAGCACATCAGAAGGGAAAGGGCAACATCGAATATTTGCTCTAACCAGGCCTTGAATGCACTTGCTGCCACTGTATACCTTACCTGGCTGGGGAAAGAAGGTATTCAGGAACTTTGTGAGCAGTGTGTGCAAAAAGCCGCATACCTTGCTGAAAGGATTTCCAGCATAAAGGGATTCAGCATTGCATGGAAGGCACCGTTCTTTAATGAGTTTGCAGTTAAGTGCCCTGTAGATGCAGATAAGGTGGTTAAGGCCCTGGAAGAGAAGAAGATTCTTGCCGGGTATCCTCTGGGATGCGCTTATCCTGAACTGAAAGATCACCTGCTTATTGCGGTTACCGAAAAACGAACCAGGCAAGAGATGGATGATCTTCTGGCTGGATTGGAGGGATTGGCATGAGGAGTCCCGAACCTTTGATTTTCGAGATTTCAAAACCAGGAAGAAAGACATACTCTCTTCCTGCTCTCGACGTACCCAAGAAAAGCATTAAGCACCTTTTGCCGGCCGGTGAAATCAGGAAGGAACCTGCCGGGCTGCCCGAGGTTTCTGAAATTGATTTGGTTAGGCACTATACGAAGCTATCCCAGCTCAACCATGGAGTTGATATTGGGTTTTATCCCCTGGGTTCATGTACTATGAAATATAACCCCAAGATTAACGAAGAAGCTGCCAACCTTCCGGGATTTACCAATATTCACCCTTATGTTCCGGAGGAACTTGCACAAGGGTCTTTGCAGCTTATGTATGAGCTTCAGAATTACCTGGCAGAGATTGCCGGAATGGACCACGTATCACTTCAGCCTGCTGCAGGAGCACATGGAGAGCTTACAGGAATACTGATTATCCGTGCTTACCATAGATCAAGAAATGATCTTAAGAGGACCAAGATTCTTATTCCTGACGCTGCCCACGGCACAAACCCTGCATCGGCAGCCCTTGGCGGATTTACTGTAGTAGAGGTACCGTCAGATGAGCGCGGCGGTGTTGACATAGATGCCCTTGAGAAGGCTATGGATGAGACTGTAGCCGGCCTTATGCTGACCAACCCGAATACCCTGGGGCTTTTCGATGAACAAATCGAGAAGATAGAAAAGATCGTCCACGAAAAAGGTGGGCTGCTTTACTATGACGGCGCCAATGCCAATGCTATTTTGGGGATTTGCAGGCCGGGCGACATGGGGTTTGACGTGCTCCACTTTAACTTGCATAAGACTTTTGCCACTCCCCACGGAGGCGGAGGCCCGGGTTCAGGCCCTGTTGCAGTAAAGGAGTTCCTGAAACCGTTCCTCCCTGTGCCTAATGTGGTATTTGACGGCGAAAAGTACAGCCTTGACTACGACAGGCCCCAATCTATCGGACAGATGAAGTCATTTTACGGGAACTTCCTGGTTGTGGTAAAGGCCTATGCGTATATTCGGTCCATTGGGCCTGACGGGCTCCGGCAAGCATCGGAAAATGCAGTGCTAAATGCCAACTATATTTTGCGGCGGATTCTTGAGTATTACGATCTGCCATATGATCGTCACTATAAGCATGAGTTTGTAGTGAGCCCCGGCAGAATCAAGAAAGCTACAGGAGTACACACTCTGGATATCTCCAAGCGGTTGCTGGATTATGGCGTCCATCCGCCTACTAACTACTTCCCGATGATAGTCGATGAGGCCATAATGGTTGAGCCTACAGAGACTGAATCAAAAGAGACTCTTGACTACTTCGCTGATGCTTTGATTGCAATAGCAAAAGAAGCTTACGAAAATCCGGAGAGTGTTAAGAGTTCACCTCATACTACGGTAGTAGGCAGGCTTGATGAGGCCAGTGCAGCCAGGAATCCGAATATCAAGTGGCAAAGGCCGGACTGATTTGCTGCAGCTTTTCAAGAGCTGATTTTTGGCCAGTTTCTTGACAGCAAGAAGGAGGAGGCTTCGGCCTCCTCCTCATGGTGAAACCGAGAGGAGATTAGGAATTACAGTTGACTTTAAGGCCCGGTATTTTGGAGGAGATTTCATTCAATGAATTGCAGAGTCTTTCCTGGCAGGCAAGGCAATCTTCAAGGCCTCAGGTTTTTGAGGTTGTTCATCCAGCCGGAACCGTACCGGTAAGCGTGACCGGTACGTCTTGTTCACTTCAGTGCTCCCATTGTGGGGGCAGGTATCTTGA
>JAXGOJ010000009.1:0-66415 GCA_040767525.1 Bacillota bacterium
GATTATCGGATTCTGTGTTAGTTCGCCCAAGTCAAAAACCTCCTTTTGCTTACAGTTAGGTCAGTATGGTTCCTTGTTCGACGAAAAATCTCAATTACCTTGTTAGCAAATTAAAGATAGCGCTAAACAGGATAAAATTCTGCTGTCTCTGCCCGGAAACTCGCCAGGGTACCCCTGGCCACACAGTCGCGTACCCTATCCATAAACCTTTGAAAGAACCGTATATTATGAATAGAAAGAAGGGTCCATGAAAGGCTTTCTCGTGCCGCGAACAAGTGCCGTATGTAAGATCTTGAAAATCCCCGGCATGCTTTGCAGTCGCACCCTTCCTCAATAGGAAGATAATCCTGGGAAAATGATGCGTTCTTGAGATTAACCGGGCCCCGGAAAGTAAAGGCTCTGCCATGTCTGGCATTTCTTGTTGGCAGAACACAGTCAAACATGTCTATGCCTGCCATTACACCTTCTACAAGGTCCAGTGGGTGGCCTACTCCCATCAGGTATCTGGGCTTGTTTTCTGGAAGGTATTGTGTAGTGTAGTGAAGAATGTCATAAAATTCCTTCTTGCTCTCCCCTACTGAAAGCCCGCCAATGGCGTACCCGGGAAAATCCATAGATGACAGTTCAATGGCACAATGCCTTCTTAGTTCAGGATAAACCGAGCCTTGCACTATCCCAAAGAGAGACTGGGTTGAAGGTAAGTCCACTTCCCTTGCCCGACAGGCCCAAAGTATTGTCCTGTCCATAGCCTCCTTGGCAACGTCAAAGGACGCAGGATGTTTGATACACTGATCCAGGCACATTATTATGTCGGCTCCAAAAGCAATCTGGGCACGGATAGAATCCTCGGGACTGAACCTGATAAGGCTCCCGTCTACATGAGATCTGAAAACAGCCTGTTCATCGGAAATCGAAACCATGTGCCCGAGGCTCATTATCTGAAAACCACCGCTGTCGGTTAAGACAGCGCCAGGCCAATTCATGAAGGGGTGAAGCCCTCCTGCAGCTCTGATAGTATCCGGGCCAGGCCTGATAAACAAATGGTATGCGTTTGAAAGGATTATCCGGGAACCGGTATCCCAAACATCGGAAGGTAGCACAGATTTGACTGTAGCCTGAGTTCCCACAGGCATGAACACAGGAGTATTGAATTCCCCGTGAGGCGTCTTCATTTTCCCAAGCCTGGAGTTTCCTTGTTCTAAGAACACGTCATATGCCAGTCCAGCCACAATCGTCCCTCTTTCTATATATCTATAAAACAAGCATAGCATCACCAAATGAAAAAAACCTGTATTTCTCCTTTACAGCCTCCCGGTAAGCTTCCATGATCAAGTCTTTGCCTGCAAATGCACAAACAAGCATGAGCAATGTGGACTTGGGAAGGTGAAAGTTGGTAATCAAGCAGTCTACGACTCTGAACTGAAAGCCCGGGTATATGAAAATATCAGTGTCGCCTTTATATGGGCTTACAATACCATTTGTGTCACATGCACTCTCAAGGGCTCTGACTGCAGTGGTGCCTACAGCAAGTATCCTGCGCCCTGCAGTCTTGGCCCGGTTGACTTCAGAGGCTGTGTTTTCGCTTATCTCAAAATATTCTTTGTGCATTTGGTGTCGCTCAATATTTTCCTCTGTAACAGGCCTGAAAGTTCCAAGGCCCACGTTCAAAGTTACAGGCGCCACGCTTATGCCCCTGGCTGAGATAGCGCTCAGCAATTCAGGTGTAAAATGAAGTCCTGCAGTTGAAGCTTGCTGCAGAACCCGTATCCAGGCATAAACAGTCTGGTACCTTTCCAGGGTCCTTAAGGGGCACCTTAATATATGGAGGTAACGGAACATTCCCAACACGCTCAAGGACATCTTCCCACTTACCTAGTGGCTGAACCTGACTAACCTTCCTCCGAATGGCGTCCTTGCTTCCACAGTGCCAATTATCTCGGAATTCTCATCCCGGCCAATGAAAACCTGCTCTCCGGGCCTTGCCTTACCCCCTGGCTTGACCAGGCATTCCCATAAATCCCGGCCCACAGGGTTAAGCAAAAGGATTTCCACTTTTCCCCCGGTCTTTCGACGCCCAAACAGCCTCGCGGGTATGACCCGTGTATTGTTGGTAACAAGGACATCTCCAGGGCTTACATAGAATGCAACATCTTTGAACATTCTGTGGCTTAGGGTCCCGTCTTTTCTATTAACCACCAGGAGCCACGACTTATCCCTGTCAGGTATAGGAATCTGTGCAATTAACTCCTCTGGAAGGGGATAATCAAATTCTTCGGTTTTCATTGTGATTATGTTACCACCATTGTTCAATATTAGTCCCAGGATAATAGTGAATCAGTATTTACTGAAATCTGCACCTTGTTCTGCATGGCCTTGGCTCCCCACTGAGAAAGCCCTACACCATGTCCCCAACCGCGTCCCTGGAACACAAAAGTAAGAGGTAGTCCACACTTGAAGATACAGCAAAGCTCCATTCCGGCTAGCAGACTCACAGTAGAAGCTCCAGCTACCATATACATGTTCTCAACGGTACTGATTGTATGCCATTCCCATTGTCAACTGATACCTGAAGCCCGGGGCTAAGGCACCCCAGAGTCTCTAAGTTACCACCCTTCCGGAACACAGAAAACAAAAGGCTCCTTAAATCCATAATCAATCTAAACTCGTTACCCTTGATCCTCAAATTTCCATTGCCGGAGTCTAAGTTGACTCCAAACCATCTGCCTGATACTCCCGGATCAACTCCTGTAATCATTCGAATTGGCCCTGCCATGCCGAAGAGGCCATTTTGTGCTACCGTGTCCGGGTCAAATGATACTTCCACTGGGAATAGGGAGATGAGTGAGGCACCTCTTCTACCCCTGTCAGATAGGGTATGGCCCTCCCCAGACAAATCTGGAATCTTCGGTCATACCCGATGCGTCAGAATGAAAATATGCAGCAGCAGGCTTTCCCAGGTAAGTCAGGATCTGCCCTCTGGTCGAAACACAAGCCTCGATAACCCTGGGGTCTTCATATGTCATCCCCTGTAAATCTGGTCAGTTGCCCATATTCTGATGTCTTCAGGGCCTAAAGTTCGCCTGTGAACCAACGCTCTGTTGGAAATCTCAGAAGAACCGCCAGGTGAACAGGTTTTGTAAAGGGCATAGGTCCGGGAGGCTACTGCCTGGGTTTTAGAACCTCACCTGTCCACAGGTTTGGAATCTCACATGATACCACTGACCACAAATACTCTTCCATGCCCAGCAGATTGGCAACTACCAAGTTTCCACCATCAGCCATGATGACTGCGGTTCCCCTGAAAGACCTGCCTGTTAAATTGGAGTTAGGGTTCTTTTCCTTAACTACAGTAAAATGCCCGTTTTTTTCAGGTAGAGGAGTGATAATCACCGGGCCTGGAGTCTGAGCACTCCAGCTAATATCTGAGGATGCTGATTCAGTAATAGCAATCTTGCCGTTTACGAGCTCGAAAGTAACCGTATCTTGGGTAGATACCTGAACACTGAGGCCGTCTGCAAATACCTGGTAGCTGTCGGAAAACACAAGGGAAACATGAGTGCACCTGGAGAGCCCCACTAAAATCTCAGGTTCGCTCTCTGAATAACCGGCAGATTCTCCGGCATATGCGTAGTTGATAGGAGGCAAAATTCCTGCAATTGCAATGATAGCAACTACAAGACACAAGACAAGTACGTTTTTTATCGCCTTCGAATTAACCATAGTAGAATCGTAAGTCCCAGGCTTAGAAGGATGCAAGTAGCCAGAGGAAAGTAAAACGTGAAATTCCCCCGCCTGATGACAATGTCTCCAGGCAACCTGCCTAGATTGAAAAATCTGCCGCCCAAAAGGAACAATGTTCCGAGCAGGGCCAGGAAAGCGCCAAGAATAACTAACATACGGCCGATTTCACCAAAGCCTGGCACCTTAACGGTCACCTCCCATGCTGAATTCACATCCGCAATACTTTTGCATATACATATGGTTTCCTCTTGCCATTTGCCGTGATCGCAGGTATCCCCGCCTTAGATCCCCGTAGACAAATGGTATTTCATACTCACCGGAGACTTTCTCCATGCTTTTCAGGAGCCCATCATGGTCTTGATAAGGACTCACCAGCAAAGTAGTGGAAAAAGCATCATACCCTTCTTCTTTTGCAAGACACGCGGTCTTTTTCAACCTCACATGGTAACACATCCTGCAACGAACCGGTTTACTCAAATCTCCGGACACAGCTTTAAGCCATTCTTCGTGAGGTACCACAATACGCCTGGCATTGAGGTTGGTTTCTTCCGACCACATTGCGTAGGTATGCCACCGTTTTTCTTCCTCTTGCACCGGATATATGTTTGGGTTAAAGTACAGTCCGTCTACAAAATACCCCTGAGCCCTGAAGAAGTGAAAAGGGTAGGTTGTACACGGGCCACAGCATGAATGGAGAAGAAGTCTCAAAGGTCCTCAAAAAGCCCCTTTCCGGTAACCTTCTCACCTGTCACATATTGAATAGCCTTCTGGGTTGCCACTCTTCCTCTCGGTGTCCTTTCCAAAAAGCCCATCTGTAGTAAGTATGGCTCATAAACATCTTCAATGGTACCCGGATCTTCACTTAGACAAGCAGCCAGAGTAGATAATCCCACAGGCCCTCCGTCATAGTTGTTTATTATGGCAGAAAGGATCATCCGATCCAGCCCGTCCAGTCCGTAAGGGTCAATATCCAAGAGTGCAAGGGATTCCATTGCCGCTTGCCTGTCAATCCGGCCGTCTCCTTTTACCTGAGCATAGTCACGGACCCTTCTTAGCAACCTATTAGCAATCCTGGGAGTACCTCTGGACCTTTTGGCAATCTCCATTGCTCCCTCGTCTTGTATGTAAACTCCAAGTATTTTGGCGGAGCGCAAAACTACCTCAGAAGCTCCGGAATCCGTGTAAAACTCGAGACGAAAGGATATTCCGAATCTGTCACGCAAGGGTGACGTTAGAAGCCCGCTCCGTGTAGTAGCGGCAACAAGGGTAAACCTGGGGAGTTTAAGACGGTAAGTCCTTGCGGCAGGCCCTTTTCCGGCAATCCAATCGAAAGAAAAATCCTCCATGGCGGGATACAAGGCCTCTTCAGCTTGATGGTTTAGCCTGTGAATTTCATCAATAAACAAAACATCCCTGTCTTCAAGGCTTGTTAAGATGGCCACAAGATCTCCGGAACGTTCAATAGCAGGCCCTGATGTAACTCTGATTCCCACTCCAAGCTCATTTGCGATTATGTGAGCTAAAGTGGTCTTACCCAATCCAGGCGGGCCTGAGAGCAACACGTGGTCCACAGCATCTTGCCGTTGCCTGGCCGCTTCGATATATACTTCCAAATTCTCCTTTATTCGCTCCTGCCCTATATACTCACCAAGGCTTAAAGGCCTCAACGATACTTCTGCAATTTCATCTTCAGGTGTAGTCTGTCTTGATATAAGAGCCCTAGAATCTGGCAAGATACTTCAACGCCTCCCGAAGCAGTGTTTCAAGGTCAGAGTCAGAAACAGTCTCGCTGGCACGCAAAAGTGCCGTATCAGTTTCTTGCCTTGTGTATCCGAGGGCCAAAAGGGCCTCGGCTGCTTCATCAATTATAACAGGTTGTCCCACAGCCAGACCTGTTTCGCCTTTTGGCAGCCCAATCTTATCTCTGAGTTCCACGATTATCCTACCGGCAGTTTTCTTTCCTATTCCGGGAAGCCGAGTCAGCACTCTCTCGTCTCTGGATAAGACAGCTTTGTAAAACTCCTGAACTGGAAGAGACGACAAACCACCTACTGCTGTCCTGGGCCCTACGCCCCGAACCGTCAGAAGCATATCAAAAAGAGCCCGATCTTCAAGGTTCCGAAATCCGTACAAATGCCAGCCGTCATCACGGACGAGAAGCCGGGTATGCAAGTGAACCTCCTCATCAACCTGCAGGCTGCTGCAAAGGCCTGAAGGGATATTTACCTCAAACCCTACACCGCCCACCATGACAGTCACATTATCTTTACCCTTTGGGATTACAGTTCCTATAATCTTTGATATCATCTATTTGTTTCCTTTTCTATAGGTGTTCTCTGGCTGCGCGCGACAACTGCCCTGAAGGATCTCTTAATCCCGGCTGATACGGCTACAGCCAGGGCGTCGCAAACATCATCAGGCCTCGGGATTCTGGGCAGGCCCAAAATGCTCTTTACCATTACTCCTACTTGTTCCTTAGTTGCATTGCCGTAGCCAACTATAGATGATTTTACCTGCAAAGGAGTCACTTCTTCCAGTGGTATGCCCCTCATGCCGCCAACCAGCAAACATACACCCCTGCCATGTCCAACTGCAATGGCCGTCCTGGCATTCTTGGCAAAAAACAGTTCCTCTACTGCGAGAAGATCAGGGGAATACTTGTTCACCAATGAAGTCAGGCTCTCATAAATAATCAAAAGCCTCGAGGGGAGGTCTTCTTTCTTGCCGGTAACTATGCATCCGTAATCAACTGCGGTGAACTCCTGGCCTTTCGAGTCGACGACACCCCAGCCTGTCCTCTGGATACCGGGATCAATTCCCAGAATTCGCATAATAATACCCCCGAATAGGGGTTCGACGGGTTAGTCTGTGATTCCTTCCAGATATGATTTCACCAGGGCATCAAGATTATCTGGGTCTTCGTCAAAAAGCACAACTCCGGTTTTCAGTCTCTCAAGAGTTTCTTTGTGAATAATCAGGGACTCTTTTATGTCTTTCAAATTATAAACAATATACCGTTCATCAACGACCTGGCCTCGAAAAACCATTACGTTTCCCCGGTGTATTTTGATTAAACGATAATGCTTGTGGTTAGGGCACCAGTCGTCAACTACCTTCAGCAACTGAACTGTCTCCGGGTTCTTTCCTATGGCACTCCAATCTTCAGACAGGGATGCAATGAGAGTATCCAGTCCCCCCTGGTCTATGTCCTCAGTGATTGCGCTGGTATCATCACATTTTTGATACCTGGTGATATAAGTAACCCGCACTGGGGAAACCCCGGCGCCATGGTTGCTAGGGTTCGGAAATACCAATCTTTCCCATAGGGGCCTTCCCAGAAATATTCCTCCGCCCAGGGCAATCAACGCAAACCCAATCAAAACCAGGGGTTTTCCGGAATAACGGTGATTTTCTGTCATCATTCCCTCCCTCCAGGCAAATATAGGATTTCCCTGGAAACAGAGGGATATTCACCGCTGCTTAAGCGTTCTGATCCAGTATATCCTCGGGTATATCGAAGTTCGCATAAACCCGGGAAACATCATCGTGAGATTCAAGCAGGTCAAAAAGAGTAAGCATTTTCGACGCATCAGCCCCGTCGAGATTTACATACGTCTTGGGTAACATAGTCAGTTCAGCCGTCTGCACCGCGGCACCCGCTTCTTCCAGTTTTACTTTTACCTGCTCCAATTCAGTTGGTTCTGTAAACACCTCGTAAATGTCTTCCTCGGTTTGCATGTCAAGAGCTCCTGCCTCGATACACATCTCCAGAGCATCTTCTTCTGTAAGATCCCTTTTTTCAATGACAATATAACCACGTTGATCAAAGGTCCACGCAACAGCTCCGACTTCAGCTAATTTGCCCCCGTACTTTGAAAATAAGTGCCTTATCTCAGAAGCTGTACGGTTACGGTTATCTGTAGCCGCTTCCGCAAGGACTGCAACTCCGCCCGGCCCGTACCCTTCATAAGTAATCTCTTCGATTTGACCGCCTTCTACTTCGCCTGTTCCTCTCTTGACAGACCTCGTTATGCTGTCCATTGGGACATTGGCTTGCCGTGCCTTGTCTATGGCCATCTTCAGCCTGAAGTTGGTATCGGGATTGCCGCCGCCATGACGGGCCGCAAGCATAACGTCTCTTAACGCCTTTGAGATAATATTTGATCGCTGTGCATCTACTTTGGCTTTTTTTCGCTTAATATTTGCCCATTTTGAATGCCCTGACAAAACTCATTCCTCCTTAAGTCCTGTGCCAAAATGCGGAATCGGGGGAAGGGTCCTTTTGTGCTCACTTCTCTTGTGCATCTGTAGAATCCTTGTCTCGGCCTCCCTGGGTATCTTCTCACCCTTAAGATATCCATCAAGGTCTTTATAAGTAACACCCATTTCCTTTTCGTCGGTCTGTCCTTCCCATAGGCCACCTGAGGGCACTTTCTCCACAATCTTCTCGGGAACCCCTAAGGAATCTGGAAAGTGCTTTTACCTCTTCCTTTGTAAGGCCACCCAGGGGTTGAATATCAACTCCCCCATCACCATGCTTTGTGAAATAGCCTACAAACCGTTCAGATTTATTGGTTGTCCCCACTACAATGTAATTCATCTGGCTGGCATAGTAATACAGGGTAGCCATCCTGAGCCGGGGCTTCAGATTAGCCTGGGACAAGTTTAAATCACCCTGCCCTTCAGGCAAGATCTTCTTGAAAGTTTCAAAAACCGGAGTCAGATCCACAACCTCATACTTACAATCAAAATGGCTAAGCACATCTACAGCATCATGAACATCACTGTTCTCGGAACCGCATGGCATCACCAACCCCAGGCAGTTCTCGTTCCATGCCTGCCCGGCCAGTGCGACTACCAATGCCGAATCTATCCCTCCTGAGACGCCGAAGACTCCGCCTTTTACCCCTGCAGAAAGACTAGTTTCCTTCATCCAATCTACAATATAGCCGTAGCATTTCCCGGATATTTTTCAACTATGACACCTCCAGGGAGTCCTACATAAACATTATCATCCAGATAGGACGTACTTGTGAAGAGTTCCGGAAAAAGATCACGGGCTCTTGTAAGGAACGGTTAGGTAGGTGTCAGGAACCTTTCCGGGTATTAGGACTGTGGCCAAGGGAATATCGGTTGAAACCTGAGACTTTGAAGATATAAGGGGAATAACTACCTGTAACGTATATGTCACACGTAAGGTTATGTCATACTTTATCTGATTGATTCCTGTAACCTCGAAACTGTCCAACACTTTGACACTGACATAACCGTAAGGAATCAAAGTCACCTTTATCCTGGGGCCCACAGATGCAAAAATGCTCGAGCCAATAGCTTGCCCCAGAGGAACGTAAATGTGAAACCCTTCGAGATTAGCTATAGCCTCCTGAAGAACTGAAAGGGATTCAGACTGGATTTGGTTAAGGTCTGCAGTATTGGTTTGAACATACAAGAGTTGCCCCTCGTCTCCAACGTGGAAATCCAAGAGCCTTTTTCCTGCAAGGAGGGTGTCGATGTGGCCACTTACTGCACTAATGATTGCTTCATTTGCAATAGCTGCAACCTGGGATTCTGATATGGCTATTAAGGTTGGAATAATGCTTCTTTCCAAAGCCATCAAACACCATGAAAATAGGATGCCCAGCCCCAGAAAAATGGCCAGGGGCTTACTGATTGGCTTTTTGCTGTTTAGAAACCTCTTCCTGAAAATAATGAAAAGCTCCCTTAATTAAAAGTAGCTTTTCATTATTATGCAGGTATATGATCTAAAGTTCGTAAAAATATAAAGAACGAACCGCTAATCTACTCTGATTCTGCAAATTCGCCGTTTCCCCACTTGAAGCAACAGCCCATTTTTTATTTCAATTAGTGTTGATTCATCGTCTGCTTTCTCTTCGTTTACCCTTACTGCCCCACTCTTAATAAGCCGCCTGGCTTCAGATGAAGAAGGTGCAAGGCCGGACATAGACAAAAGCCTGGCCAGGCCGAGAGTATCTCCGGGAGCAACCCCTGCCAGGGTGACTACTTCAATATCCTCTGGAAGAGAGTCTTGCCTGAATACACGCAAAAAGCTCTCTTCTGCAGATTTTGCTGCCTGAAGTCCGTAGAACTCAGTCACAATTCTTCTAGCCAATTCCATTTTTGCATCCATGGGATGACGCTTGCCCGATTCAATACTTTGGATCAATTTCTCCGTAAAACTGGCAGGTTCGCCAAGCACCAGCTCGTAGTAGTCGCCCATAACCCCGTCTGGAATAGACATAGCCTTGCCGTACATATCGTTTGGCTCATCTGTCACTCCTATATAGTTGCCCAGGCTCTTAGACATCTTGTCTTTACCGTCAGTTCCCACCAAAAGAGGCGTTGTGAGTGCAATTTGAGGGTCTTGCCCGTACTGTGGCTGTATATCCCTGCCTACCAGGAGATTGAAGGTCTGATCGGTACCGCCAAGTTCTACATCTGCCCCAATTGCAACAGAATCATATGCTTGAGCCAGAGGGTACAAAAACTCATGAATCCCGATAGGGAGAGGCCTTCTGTGTAGCGCTTGCTGAAATCATCTCTTTCAATCATCCGGGCTACTGTAAATTTTGACGAAAAGGGCTATCAATTCGCTAAACGTTAGGGGCGATAACCAGGAAAAATTGAACACTACATGAGTTTTCTCAGGATCCAAAATCAGTGTTGCCTGTTCATGATAAGTCTTTTTGCATTGGCCTCAATTTCGTCTCTTGAAAGCGCCGCCTTGTCTTGGATTTACCGCTTGGGTCTCCAATCATTCCTGTAAAGTCACCGATAACAAAATACGCTTCGCCGTTTCCTGAAACTCTCTGAGTTTTCTCATTACTACCATATGGCCCAGGTGAATATCAGGAGCGCTGCAGGGTCCACTCCCAAGTTTACTTTTAAAAGGGCGCTTAATCATAAGAGTGATCGTCTGAGTTTGGCTTTGAGTTCAGTTTCTGTCACCAGCATAGCCGCTCTCCGGTTCATAATCTCAAACTGGCGATTTACCGCATCTTCTAGATTTCCCAAAGCGCTACACCTCCTTGGGCTTTTCGTTAGATTATACCATCCTTCCTGGCACGAAAAGCTGGCTAGGACAAAATGGTATAATGTTGACACTTTAAAGGCTCAGTTCTCGTCTAATAAACTGTGAATAAGGTATAATTGGACTTGATAGACGAGGTCTTAAGAGCGACTATGCCTGCTTAAGGGCTGGAGGTAGAATCAAATGAGAAGGAAAAAAGCAAGACGGGGACTTCCAGAGTCTGGATTTCATCATATATCTAATGTTAGCGGTTGCTTTAGTCGGCGGAGGTTTTGCCACAGCCGTAGTGCTTTCAGCAATCCGGGACCTACCGGCTCTTGCCAACCTTGAGCCTGAAACCAGCGAAAAAGAGATATCAATACTGTACGATCGTAGCGGAGAGATATGAGACAGAAACGAGATCTGCCGAATATCGGGTGCCAGCCACTATCAGAGATATGCCTTCCATCTGGTTAATGCAGTGCTCGCTGCAGAGAAGACCACAGGTTTTACACTCACCCGGATTTGACTTAAAACATTTTCAGAGCCCTTTACCAGAACCTAAGAGATGAGGCGAGCCTTCAAGGAGGCAGTACCATTACCCAGCGAGCTCCAAAATCGCTTTCCTTGAGCAAGACAGGACTCTCAAAAGAAAAGTACAGGACGCTATAGTTGCAACCCTTATGGAACGCAAGTATACAAAAAACGAAATACTAGAAATGTATTTAAACCAAATTTCCTTTGAAGGGGCGCCTATGGAGTTGAAGCAGCAGCCAGAGCCTACTTTGACAAATCCGTTTCAGACTTGGATGTTGAAGAAGCTGCATTTTTGGCTGGCACCATAAGAGCACCTTCATACTATGGAGACAAATCAAATATTGAACAGGGCCTGATTCGGCGGAATACTGTGCTCAACCAGATGGCTGAGTATGGCTTCATTACCCTGGATGAGGCAGAATCTTACAAAAGTAAACCTCTTAATATTATTGATTATGAGCTTATGGTGGTCGCTGAAGGCGGCTATTTCCTTGACTATGTACTGGAGCAACTTTTATCACGTTACCCTTCAGATTTGGTGTACGGCGGCGGCCTCAGGGTTTACACAACATACACCCCTGAATCTCAGAAAGCTGCTGAATCCGCAATAAAAGAAGTGCTGGACCCGGTTTTTCCTTACAAGGAAGATCAGGATAACATTGAGGCCGCCGCAGTGGTTATGGATGTAAGAACCGGACACCTTTTGGCTCTGGTTGGGGGCAGAAAACGCGAAGGTATGCTTGGATGGAACAGGGCCATAGACGCCAAACGTCAGCCAGGTTCTTCTTTTAAACCCATTGCAGTCTATGTTCCGGCCCTTGAAGAAGGCATGACCCCTTATACAGTAATCGATGACTCCCCGGTAACCTGGGTAGATCCGGCAACCGGAGTAAAATTTTCGCCCAGAAACTACACCCCGACATTTCAAGGCCTTGTAACCATGAGATCAGCTGTGAGACAATCACTGAACGTGGTTGCTTGTAAGGTTCAGGATATGATAGGCCTAAGAAAAAGCCTTGAGATGTCTGAGAAACTCGGAATAACCAGCCTTGTAACAACACCCATTTCCGGCGGGCGTTCGGACCTTACCAGATCCCTCGCTCTGGGCGGGCTCACATATGGAGTAAGCCCCCTTGATATGGCAGTTGCTTTTGGTACCATAGCTAACCGTGGGATCCAGGTTGAACCTATATCCATACTCAAAGTGGAAGATAAAAACGGTAATATACTGGAAGAACACAGCACTGAAAGGAAGATTGTTGTTTCTGAAGAAACTGCCTATTTAATGACAAGCATGCTCCAAGATGCCCTGACTGTGTCAGGGGGAACCGGCCAGGCCGCCTATTTTGGCAGGCCGGCAGCGGGTAAGACAGGAACCACAAGTGACTGGAAAGACGCCTGGTTTTCGGGATATACCCCGGGCTCTGTTGGGATAGTCTGGATGGGCTACGATCAGGAAAAAACCATGTCACAATGGAGAATAACCGGCGGGAGTTATCCTGCAAGAATCTGGAACAAAATGATGAGGGAAATCACAGAGGGAACGCCTGTCGAAAACTTCATAAGGCCCGATTCAATAGTAGAAGTAGAAGTCTGCAACAAGACAGGCCTTTTGCCGGGCCCTTATTGCCCCAAGGACAACATAGTAAGAGACCTGGCAGTAAAAGGCAAAAAGCCAAATTCCATTTGCAATTATCACCTTGGCCCTCCGGCTGGTGAAACTCCAGTTGAGAACGAGCCAGATGACAAGCCGGACAATAAGCCAGAGGACAGCTCCGGCGGGGACTGATACCCGGGCCCCGACACAGTCTAAACCTTTAGTTTTGCTACGGTAACGCCGGTTCCGCCTTCAGATGCTTCACCCATACGGTAACCGGCGACATACTTCCCTCTTGATCTGAGATACTCGTCAACTGCCTTCCGCAAAGCACCGGTACCTTTGCCATGAATAATCCTTATTTGTGGCAAAGACGCAAGAAAGGCGTCATCAAGGTACTTGTCCAGTGCCAGAAATGCCTCTTCCCGGGTCATCCCTCGCAGATCCACCTCATGGGAAACAGACCGGGCTTTTTCTTCTGGCAACGCCAAAATGTCATTCCTAAGTGCCCTTTTTGCTTTAGGCCTGTGGCTTATACTCCTTAAGTTGCTCACTTCAGTCCTTAATTTGAAAGCACCTATCTGTACGAGAACATTGTTGTCCGGGGCTTGCAGTTCCAAAACTGTCCCGGGCTCCGTGAATCCGGATACCTGAACCTGCACCCCAGGCTGAATTTCCTCAAGGCCTACAGGCTCACCTGCAACCTCTTCTTCTGTTTCAAAAGCCATTTCACCTTGTGTTTCAAGCAGCCTGTTCCGGATTTTCATCGCGGCAGTATCGACCTCTGACGTACTCCTGCGCCGGCTTTCTTTAATATCTCGAAGCGCCTTTTCAAACTCAACTCTGGCTCTTACAAGAATCGACTGGGCCTCGCGCCTTGCATCATTAATTATCTTCTTTCTGTCAGTCTCCAGAGAAGCAAGCTTGTTTTCGTATTCGATTCTCAAACCCTCATACAAATTGCACTCTCTTGAAGCCTTATCGGCTTTATTTCTTGCCTCCTGAGACGCAGCCTCCATTTCTGCAATGACATCTTCAAAGCTAACAACGTCTTCTTGCATGCTGTCACGAGCACGGGCTCAACACATCCTCATCCAGAGCCCAACCTCCGGGCTACCAGGAATGCGTTGGATCTACCGGGCCTTCCCACAACCAGCCTAAAAGTAGGTAGCATATTCACAGAATCCCATTCCATGCTTGCATTGGCCATTCCTGAGGTTTTCTGGGCCATTATCTTAAGATCACCATAGTGACTGGTGATAACACAAAGAGCGCCTGAGTCATGGATTTTCTCAAGTATAGCCCGGGCCAGAGCCGCCCCCTCTTTGGGGTCAGTGCCGGCCCCCAGCTCATCAATTAGAACCAGTTTGCCCCTACCCGCAGAACTCAAAATGTTCTTCACGTTGGTCATGTGGGCCGAAAAGGTGCTTAGATTCTCTTCAATGGACTGCTCGTCTCCGATATCACACAGAATCTCTTCGATATTGCCGATCTCCGTCAGGGGGTCACACGGGCATGGCATTCCAGCCAAAGCCATGGCAACCAAAAGCCCACAGGTCTTTAAAGCCACTGTCTTTCCACCCATATTTGGCCCTGTTATCACTATTGTTCTGGTACCGGCTTCATCCAAAGAAAGGTTCAGGGGCACCGGCTTTCCCTTCAAAAGGGGATGCCACGCTTTAGCCAGGGACAGCACAAAACTGTCCTTCAGTTTGGGAAAACATCCGTTCCATCTGAAGAGAAGCCGTGCTTTCGCTAATCCCAGATCAAATTCACCAAGAGCCTCAAGGCCCTCAAGGAGGCCTTGGCCTACCTCGGCTATCAACGAAGATACTTCTGCAAGTATTCGCTCGATTTCGTCCCTTTCCATAAGTTCCAGGCGCTTGAGCTGGTTTGCCATCTCTACCAATTCTGATGGCTCCAAGAATAAGGTCTGCCCGGATGCAGATTGATCATGGACAATTCCCTGTATCCTTGATGCGTATTCCTGTCTTACGGGCAATACGTACCTGCCATTCCGGATGGTAACAATAGGTTCTTGCAAATACTCAGACAAACTCTTCTGCCGGGTCATTTCCTCAGCCCGTTTTCTCAATCTTTCCTGGAATTCACGTAAAGATTTCCTGATAGACAAGAGCGTTGTACTTGCAGTATCCTTAATCTCCCCTTGACCATCCACTGTCTCAGCCAGTTTCCTTCTCAGTAAAGGGAGTTGAGGAAGCCTGTCTCCGACTCTATGCAGGTTGGTAAATTCAGAATCCAGGCCGGCAATCCAAACAGATACTGCCTCAAAAGCGGTTAATACATGGAGAATGTCCCTTATATCCGGAGCTGTCAATACTATCCCTTGAACCGCCCCGGATATTTTGGTTTTGACGTCAGGCACCTCTCCTACAGAAGGTGATGTGGCCTTCAATAGAGCCTGGGCAATCTCCTTACCCACTTTCTGGCGCTCCCGTGCCAAAGATGAATCAACAGGAAATGTCTTTCGGGCAAGAGCTCTGCCCATTGGTGTTCCTGCCTGTCCGGCCAGGATTTCTTGTACTTTTTCGTACTCAAGAAGTAAAAGAGTCTTGTGGTCCATATCTATTCTCTAATAACCCCCGAATCTCTCTGATGGTCTCATCTCTAAACCCTGTCTTGTAAAGCTTACGAAGTCTGGTACGAACCCCGTAAGAAGCCTTCTTTCTTTCCTTTCCGGGAGATCTTCATACTTTTCCATTTCCCTGGCCAAAAAACCTGGCTCCCTGGGCCTCTCAACGAGCCGTCCAATTTCTTTGCCTGTCTCATCAAAGAACACAAACATCGGAATAGTCCTTTTCCCATTGGTTATGTACTTGTCCATAATATCTAAATTGTCATCCCTTGAGAATACATACAAGTCCAGACATGGATAAAGGAAAGCCAGTTTTGCTACAACAGGCAGGTTTTCAAATACAGTCTCCACACCATGACTCTGAAATTGCCAAGTATTCTTATGGAACCTGGGCCAATCTCGATGATAAAGATGCAAAATAGCTGTGATCTTGAGCGCTTACTTTTGTCTCAGCAAAGTTTGCCTTCATGGTAGGAACATTTATATCAGCTTTATCCACGTACTGGTCAAAGGTCAGTGCCCTTTTTCAGCCAATTTGTTTCCACTGCCATCTCATCCTCCCTGTTTTTCAATTCTTGCTGTCCAAATCATTATGCCTTATTTTCCGGGCCGCGGAAGATGCTCTGTTCTTGAGAGGTTCGCTTATCTCATGATACCTTTTCCGGAGCCGTTCAGACGACAGTGACATTATGTCATTAATCCTTGATATATTACGGATATCCATATCTCTTACAGAAATAGGCTGAGCCTCTTTCTTGAATATCACCGATACCGCCTGTGGGCTCGCTATCGGCCAGAGCAGCAACGTCCTCTACGCGATCCACACCTTTTTTGACGCAACACCGCGCGGAGGTCCGACAAAGATACTCTTTCCCTCTTACGGTTATCGTGAATGATTTGCCCGTTTATTACGAGGGGGGTGGACATGCCCTGGGTAACTTTTTCGGCTCCCGCCAGTGTAGGTTGATTATGCCTCAGAAAATACCGGAGAAACGATACAACAAGAATCGGCACGATACCGTTCCAAAGGCTGATGCTTTCTTCTTCCAATGGCAGTGCAGCTGCTGAACCGATAATGATTATGACTGTAAGGTCGAAAGGAGCAAGTTGGGCTATGGATCTTTTCCCCATGACTCGCATGGCGACCAAAGTCAGAAAAAACATTGCCACAGACCGCAATGCAACCAGCCTCAAACTGGCCAGCATCTCATGCAAAAATAATCACTCCTCCAGGATAAGTAAGCCCGCCCCCGGCTCTTTCTAGTGGTTATTATAGCCCTTCATCCCGGAGCGAATGCCTTCTTCAAACTCTCCTTTGCTGATCCTTCCTGATAAATACCTCTCAATCAGAGAGGCAGCGAAATTCCGGATGTCAGTTCTCTTGAGAAATTCAGACAAATCACCCATGCGGCAACCGGAGTTTTCAAACCCTGACATTAGGGCCAACCTTTCTTCCCGGGTGAGTCCGCTCTCTACATGAAATACAGGCATATCCTGAATGTAAGCAGGCATACCACTGGTTGCACGGGCTGCCCACTTCTGGTACTGGCCAGAGTCTTCCCTAATCTAACTGCACGTACTCCGTTATCTTCCTGTGCTGTGACAACATATCCGGGAACGGTGAAATGGAACCTGGGTTCATCAAAAATGCCCGGAATTGGCAGCATTTGAACACTTCGTCCCCTCTGGCTAATTCCTCAGCCACTTAAGGAGATGGGGCGTTACAGGGAATAAGGCATTGAACTCATTTTGAATCCACAAATCCAGTGGCTCTTCAAATATAAGAACCGAAAGCGGATTTTACCCATTCGACATAGTCGAGTAAGGACTGTTCAGTCCGTTTTTGAGTTTGAACCATCCAAACCCGAATCCAGAAAACTCAAGCCGGTTAGATAATAGCCTGTACTATCCTTTAGATGCCCAGGCCCAGCCCCTTCTTTCGCCAGGCAAAGCCAATGCACATACGAAGGAATGCCCATGATTTTGCCGGCATCAGTCCAGTATGTTATAGCCGCGTCCTGATAATCTCCGATAGAAACCAGGTCGGTCAAGTCTTGTATACCAGATCCCACAAAAGGCCATTCTGTAGAATAAACAAGAGAAGGCTCCTCTCCTTTGTAATTGCCGGATAAAAGCTCTTCTATCTTAGACCTGGTTTGAAACAAGACTCTACCTGACACCATGTTCCCTGGCAAAGGCTTCCACTGCCCGGGCAACGAGCTCTGTATAAGGGCTTGCACCTGGAAGATGGGGTTCCTTTGCATCCTATACCACAATGCTCAACTCTGTAGGAGAGCTCAGAAGGTGGTTCCTGCCCTTGCCACCTGCAAGCAAAGAACCATAATCAGTAGCAAAACAATTGCCCGTAATCTTCCCACAGATCTCCTCCTACCGTCCTTCAACGCAGCAGAACAAACAGGTTCGAAGCCCATCCTTGCCTCCCCAGGCCGAAAACCTCTCAATTTCCTGAACAGCCTCTGATGTTCTGGGGCCATACCTGCCGTCGTCACGGTATCGAACTGAACTCCTGAAGGGCTTCCTGAAGCTCACTACTTCCGGGCTCTTATGTTCCAGGGCCAAATGGCTTGCCAAAATCCAAAGGAGGCTCAGGCCCCCAGATTGTCACTCTTGTTCCAATTGTTACATGCTTCAACAGTTTCTCTACATCTTCATTGAACATCCTCACACAACCCAGGTCAGTATATGTCCTAACAGACTACGGCCTGTTTTATCCCATGAATGCCATATCCTCCCCATGGCATGTCCACATTATCCACTGTGTCCTGCAAGCGCCTCCTGTCTCAAAGCCTTTTCTGTCATTCCTCTCCACCTGCCTACAGGGTTAAAGTAGCCCATTTGCCAACAGCAACAGGGTAGGTTTTCCATGGTACCCTGTTTACCAATGCTGTCAATTGGTTTTTTCGTATCTATCTCAAGTTGAATTTCACCTTTCCGGTAAAGCCTTTGAAGCTGCCTTGAAAGGCCTTGTAAATCCAAGGGCCAAGCTTTCCACGCATGTTGATTTACCACCTGCCAGCCCAAGCCAATAACTGCCTGGAATTTTTCTTACGGCTCACACAGTTTCAGCATCGTAGATTTCATCAATTGCCCCCGTGTAAAACCCTCAGGTCCTTTAGCCGGACTTTAATTCATGAATATCATGGCGCCCTTACTGGCGGGGTCTGGGGAACAGCGGCTCATCTGTTTCATGATGGCGGAGTAGAGAAGGAACCCCGATTTCATACCCATTGCAAGAAACAGTGAGATAAGCAAGATAAAGGCCGGTATCCATAAAAGGCTCGGCCTGGTTTCTTCTTTGCCGGGCAAACCTTCAACACCTTCTTAATAGAAAGTAAACAAGATTCTCAAGGTAAAATATGAAGCCGTATTAATTGCAGGCTACGCATGACAGGTACGAAGAGACTGGCCTAACAAGGTAGCAAGTGAGTCAAGGCCTAAATGAGCCCGGCCGGAAGGAAAAAGCGGCATCGCAGGGTAAGGGCTTATGCCGCTCCTTGGGGCTAACCTTTTTCAAGGAAACCAATCTTCAATACTTAAAGTATTAATTATTGCACCCGGCCCTAACCCTGCCCTACGTACCGGCGAGGCGAGCCCGAAAACCATGTCGTCCATCCCTGAAAGGCCGTGCATTCGTAGACACAGCCAGCCTGGCGCCTAATGATACAGCCTTGAGGGCAGTTTCAGAAAGGTCCAGCCTGTCAGGGGATGAGTTGACTTCAAGAACAGTACCGTTAGAAGCAGCCAATTTGAATAACCTCTCATAAATCCCCTGGTTCCCTGGCCTGCGGCCAATGAGCCTACCGGCTGGATGTCCTATGATATCCACATTAGGATTTCGTGCAGCTTTCATCGTGCGGTCCAGGCCGCTCCCGTCTGAACCTCCAATATCCTGATGAATTGACGCCACAACAATATCCAATTTGGAAAGCAAGTCATCAGGACAAGCAAGGCTTCCGTCTCTCAAAATGTCCACTTCAGCGCCGGAAAAGATCCTTATTTGCGGATACTTCCTGGATACTTTGTCTATTTCCGCGAGTTGGGCCCTGATCTTGTCAGAATTAAGTCCGTTGATTACCTTGATTTTGGTAATGTGGTCAGTAATGGCAATATACGAATATCCCAACTCAAGGGCCTTAAGAACCATTTGTTCTATGCTTCCCAGCCCGTCAGACCAGGTAGTATGAATGTGGAGGTCTCCTTTAACATCTGAGAGTTCGGCAAGCCTGATGGGGTATTTCCCAAGTGCGGCTTCCCAAAATTTGGCCCGGTGACGGACCTCCGGCGGGATAAAGCCAATATCCAGTTTCTCATATACATCAGTTTCGGTGACTGCAGAAATTTCTTGCTTTCCTTTTTCAGGACCGTCGTCACTAAAGTCATATCCTTTATCCAAAGCCAATCCTTTAATCCAATTGGTGAACCCACAAGGGCCTGTAAGGAGAAGAGTCTTCAAACCGAATTCCTGATCCCTGGCAGTATATATCTTCAGGGGAATTCCCAGATTCGTAGAAAATACGAAGGCCTTCTTCCTCTCGTCCCAGGACCCGGTCCAAACCTTTTCTGAACCAAGGGGCCCAATCTTTCTCCTCTGAACCACCCCTGGCAGGCGCTCACAATTTGCCACCTTCAGCAAAACCTCTATAGAAGAAACAGTCTCAAGGGATCTTCTGACTTCACCCACCAGGGTTCCTGGAATACCGCCGGCGCGAAACATGTTTGCCAGGTGCCTGGCAACAGGCAAGGCAAGGCCAAGGGTTACCCTGCCTGCATACTTCCTTATCTCCTTGAGCCCCTGGGCCATAAGTTCTTCCCTCCTGGCACCAAGGCCCGGGACTTTCTGTATCAGATGGCCTTCGATTGCCTCTTCAAGAGTATCAAGATCACAGACTCCAAGAGAATCGTAAAGAGCCTTTGCAGTCTTTGGCCCTATGCCGGGAACCCTGATAAGATCCAGCAGGCCCATGGGAACTTCCCTGGCCACACTTTCTAGAAAAGTAGAACGCCCGGTCAATATGATCTCCTTGATCTTCGGTTCAAGGTTTCGGCCAATTCCCGGTACCTCGAGGAGACGGCCCTCTCTGGCCAGGAGTTCAAGGTCATAATCTCCCCGCTCTATGATCTCAGCTGCTTTCTCATAAGAACGGACCTTGAAAGTACCTTCGCCCTTTATCTGTAAAAGGGCACCAATAGTCCTTAATATATGGGCGATCTCGTATTTGTGAACTGTCATATTCTCAGCACGGCCCCAAAATCTCTCGATAGTCTATCCATAATCTTTTGCCTATCCGCTGCCAAATCCTGCTCAGTCAAAGTCTTGTCCTGGGGCTGGTATACAAGCCTGATTGCCAGGCTCTTGTGGCCTGGAGGTACAGGGGGTTTTCTCCATATGTCGAACAAACTAACCGAAACAAGGTATGTGCCTGTCTCCCAGACTGCATTGATTACATCTCCTCCCGGAACCTCTTCGGAAACGACAACTGCCAAATCTCTTTCCACAGGCATGAGTTTTGAAATAGGCTCGTACTTCCCCACCTTTATCATTGAAAGCAACCCATGTAAAGAGAGCCATGCCATGGTGGCAGGCAAGGCCATTTCCAAATTCCTTTGGCATACAGGATGGATTTGACCGATTTCACCTATGACTGACATATTAGCAACGATTTTGGCAGACCTTCCCGGGTGAAAGGGCATACCGGCCCCGGGAAGATACTTTACATCCTTAATGCCCAGCAAACCCAGTAAGGCAGAAACAATGCCCTTCATCTGGTAAAAATCGGATTCCTCAGGGCCCGATAGCCATGTTTCCCTTGCCAGAGCGCCATAGGATAAAAGGGCTATTTGCTCGGCCTCCAGAGGCAACTCGCTTGTAGACTTAAAAAACACCCTGCCGGCTTCCCATATGAATATGCCCGGTATCTTCGACCTTTGATTACTCAAAGCCACTTTTGTGAGTCCGGGCAAAAGGCTTGTTCTCAGAACCGATTCCTGAGAAGACAAAGGATTCTTTAGCCGCACAGGATTACCTCTGGGATCATCTGAGTGCCATCCGAGCCTGAACAGGTCTTCAGGCGCCAAGAGTGAATTGGTAACGCTCTCCATACCCCCGAGAGATACAAGCATGGAGCCGATTTTATTCCTGCACAATATTTTGAGGTCAGTAATACCTCCTGGAATGGCTCTGGAAAGATCTCCGGTGCCTAGTCTGCCGTACCCATAATGCCTTGCTATCTCCTCGATTAAGTCCACTTCAACCCGTATATCTACACGCCTTGGAGGCACAACAACACAGATGGAATCCCCATCGCCTAAAGGAATATTATCTTTATCAGTTTCAACCTTAAGGTTGATCCCTTCAAGAAGCCCCCGGCAAGTTTCAGGCGAAAAGGCTGTTCCAAGCACCCTTTCTACAGCGCTCATCCTGAGATTGATCTTTCTTTGCTCTGGTTTAAGATGGTTAGTTTCCGCGTAACCGGGAACGCACTTGCCTCCTGACAAAGCAGCCATGAGATCCCCGGCTCTTTCTGCAACTGCAGCCTGGGCACTAGGATCGACTCCTTTTTCAAAGCGAAGGGCAGCCTCAGTCCTCAATCTGAGATGCTGAGAAGCAAGTCTTACAGGAAGTGAAGCAAAACAGGCAGACTCAATAAGCACCTTCCTGGTCGTCTCTGTTATCTCAGTGGCTTTCCCTCCCATTATTCCGGCAACAGCAATAGGCCCTGAGGCATCTGCAATGACTATAGAATCTTCGGGCAAGTCTCTTCTTTCCTCATCAATAGTAACCAGGGCCTCTCCTGGTTCGGCGGGCCTTACAGTGATTACATCCCCAAGCAGTTTGTCTGCATCAAAAGCGTGGAGAGGCTGGCCTGTTTCCATCATTACGTAGTTTGTTACATCCACAATTAAGTTAAGGGGCCTTTGCCCTGCAAGATAAAGGCGCCTTTCTAATTCTACAGGGGAATAGGCAAAACTGACACCCTTCACGACCTTTCCCACGTACCTGGGGCAAAGATCCGGCCTGGGTAACCTAAGTTTAATACCTGCGTCTTCACGACGGCCGTTGCCTGGATCAATGCTCCCGTAAGGGCCCGCCCAATTCCATTCATCGAGGACCCCAGGCAATCTAAGTGGTGTTTTCGCCAGTGCAGACGCCTCAAGGGCAACTCCGAGAATTCCAAGGCAATGTGAGTAGTTGACTGTAAGCTCAAGTTCCATTACCCAATCATCCAGCTGAAAAAGCCTCTTAGCAAAGATCCCGGGAAGAGTATCTTCAGGCAAAAGGACAATATCTTCAAAAGGCCTGGGAGGCAGCCCGGTCAGGAGTTCATTGGCAGACAAAACCATGCCCTGAGATAAAACACCATGAAACTCCCTTTCTTCTATTCTTACTCCCCCGGGAAGACGAGCTCCCGGACGGGCTACCAGGGTAATCTTGCCCTTCCTAAAACCTGGCGCCCCGCTAACAATCTGCAATTTCTCACTTCCGGCATCAAGGATGCCTACCATGAGATCGGACTTTTCAGGATGAGGGGTAACTTCAAGTATTTTCCCGGAAACAACTGAAGATACGTCGAGCGTCTCATACGATAGATTCTCTACATTAATGCCTGCCATGGTCAAATGCTGGGCTGCTTCCTTGGGGCCCCACGGCAGTTTCACATAATCACCAAGCCACATCCACGGTACTTTCATCTGAATTCATGCCTCCCTAATCCTGTCCCAATGAGTTCCTAAAGCCCCCGGAACTGTGATATAAATCTCCTGTCGTTTTCGTAGAGGAGCCGGATATCGTCAATTGCGTATTTAAGCATGGCCAACCTATCCAATCCAAATCCAAAGGCAAATCCAGTTACGTTCTCGGGATCGTACCCTCCGTTTTTGATTACGTCAGGATGGACCATTCCTGCCCCGGCCACCTCCAGGTACCCTGAACTTCCGCAAACTGAACAACCTTTCCCCTGGCAAAGAACACAGGATATGTCCACCTCGCACGACGGCTCGGTAAACGGAAAGTAACTGGGCCTCAGACGAGTATCCAGATCCTGGCCGAAAAATCTTTTCATGAAAGATGAAATCACACCTCTAAGCTGCTGAAAGGTAATATCAGTATCTACAGCCAATCCTTCTACCTGATGAAACACAGGATGATGGGATGCATCGGTGGGATCTCGCCTGTATACACGGCCAGGAACTACAAAGCGCACAGGTAATTTACCCTTCAGAGATAGCATTCCCCTTATCTGCCCTGGCGAGGTATGGGTTCTCATTAGAGTAGTATCGCTTAAATAAAAAGTCTCTTGCATATCCCTTGCAGGATGGCAGGAGCTATGTTCAACTTCACAAAATTCATCTCATCGGTCTCTGTTTCACGGCTTTCATAAACCGCGAAACCCATACCTGCAAAAATCGCAGTGACATCTTGCAGTGCTTTTGTTAAAGGGTGAAACCCTCCTATTTCATAAATCCTGCCTGGCAATGTAACGTCAAGTCTTTCCTTTTTGAGAGCTTCTTCAAGAGCCAGACGTTCCAATTCCTCTTTTTACTCGTGATGCTCTGTACCAGTTTTTCCCGCAAAGCATTCGCTGCAGCTCCAAATGCAGAGCCTTTCACCGGTGAAAGGCTCCCGATTTCTTTAAGCAGAGAAGATATCTCACCTTTCTTGCCAAGATACCTGACCTGATCTCATCAAGTGTTTCACTTGATGAAACTTTCCGGATTTCATCGAGAAACCGTGTTTGAATTTCAGACAAGTCGTACTTCATTTCAAGGGGCGCAGACTCCCCGGAGACCAGAAGCCCTGCGCTTTCCCTCCCTTCACAGTACTTTACTTCTATCATGATTCCTGAATATGACCAAACAAAAAGCTCTCATCCTTTCGGACGAAAGCCTTGCGCTTCCGCGGTACCACCAAACTTGCCATGGTCTTGGCCCACTTGTACTCTCCGTAACGAGAAGAAACGCCAGGCCTACTACCAGTTCAGCCCGGTGGCTCAGGAGCGAATTCCAACCAGTTCTCTTGGAGGAAAGTTCTCAGCCGTAACTTCCCTTCTCTGTCCACATCCCTGATCCACGTTCTCCTTCATTGCCGGGACTTATTCACGTTTGAGTCATTGCTAGATTTACTGGACCTCAAGATCACTCACTGTACACTCATGGTCCGAATAGTGACGGTAAAGCAGGTAAGCCAGTACCGATCCGGTCATTTCAAAAACTGACCAAAACAAGTCCGCAATATCCGTGGCCAATCCCCCGCCTTCTCGACTCTTTTGCTTATTATAACACGAGGGCAATGGACCTCAAATGTCGCCGGCCTTCATTCTTTGCCTCACTGCCTCATAGAGCAAGATGCTGCAGGCCATGGCTACATTCAGTGACTCTGTGCCACCGGGCATTGGGATGGTAATACCTAAACCAGTCAGTGCAAGAACCTCAGGGCTTAAACCTTGCCCCTCATTACCAAGGACCACAGCACAGGGAAAGCGAAAGTTCCCTTCCCATGGCGGGATTCCTCCCCGGGGTATAGCTTTGTATACCGAAATCCGCGATTGGTGACATTCCTGCAACACATTGACGGGGTCTTCCCGAAAACTGACCCTGCTCCTGAAAATTGCACCGGCAGATGCCCTTATGACTTTAGGTGAAAAGGGATCTGCGCTATACCCGCAAAATATTATGTTGCTTGCTCCTGCTGAAGCCCCATTTCTTATGAGAGTACCTACATTACCCGGATCTTGTATGTCCACCCCAATCACATACAGAGGTTCTTTCCAGGCCGCTTCTGGCTCCCCCTCCAGAAAGCGAAAAGGAATAGTCACAAGGCACATTGCACCCTGGGGTGTCCGGGTACCGGACATTCTGGTATAAAGGTCCATGGAAACTGTAAATAACCGGCAAGTACCGGGCTGTTGCTTCATGGCTTCGCGAATGGCCAGACTTCTTTCAGAATCTGCAAAATCCCTGGTGAGAATGACTGCATGCATCTCAACCCGGGCTCTTAAGGCCGATAGGACAACTGAAGGCCCTTCAGCCACTGTAAGATGGCTTTTGTCCCTCTCTTTCTTACGGGAAAGGCTCCTTATAAGCCGCCAGGGTACCTCTGTGTACAAACCTTAACCTCTTTCCAAAATATCGTTCAGATGCTTTACTCCATCGTTAGGCCCAATAGCGACCATAACATCGCCCTCTTGCAGAGGCTCATCAGGGTTTATGTAAATATTGACGTGATTTCGCCGCTTTATTGCCACTATGTTGAGCCCCATCTTATTCCGCAAATTCAGATTTCTTAAGGTTCGTCCCACAAGGGCCTCTTTCACCACAATTTCAATTACGCCGTACTCTTCTGATAGCTCAATATAATCAATTACACTTCCGGAAACCAAAGAGTATGCCAACCGCTGGCCCATATCTTTTTCGGGAAACACTACTGTATCTGCTCCAACACTTTCGAGGATCTTTCCGTGAACATCACTGGCTGCCTTAACAACAACTTGCTTTACTCCAAGCTGCTTAAGGTAAAGTGTAACAAGAAGGCTTGCTTCAAATCCACTCATGGCAACAATGACTACATCGAAGTTCTTGACACCCAACTCAGATAATACTGCCTCGCTGGTTCCATCAGCTTCGACAGCCTCAGTAACCACAGGTGCAATAGCCCGCACCTTCTCACAGTCAATATCCACTGCAAGGACCTCGGCTCCAAGCCTTGCCAGTGTCTTAGCAAGACTCCCGCCAAACCGGCCTAAACCAATTATCGCAAATTGCTTACGCACGTGCATCACACACCTTTATCCTACCAAGACCTTCTCCTCAGGATACCTGATGCCTGCCTGGTTAGCCTGTTTCGAAATAGCCACGGCCAAACTCAAAGGCCCTACCCTTCCGGCAAACATAGTAACTATGATAATAAGTTTCCCGGGAATGCTCAGCGACGGGGTTATACCTCTGGATAATCCCACAGTACCGAATGCAGACACTACTTCGAATAAAATATCAAAGAATGAAGCTTCTTCAGTAATAGTTAAGAGCAGGGTCGATACGGAAATCAGCCCGAGAGATATGAGGATAATTGAAAGGGCTTTCAATACCAGACCTCAGGAAGACGCCTTCTGGAGACATTTACGTCTTCTTTTCCCTGCACCAGTGCGGCCACGAACCTAACGGACGAGTAAAAAGTAGTAGTCTTTATTCCACCTCCAGTTCCGCCAGGTGACGCTCCGACAAACATCAATGCAATCACAATAAATGATGTCGGTATCCTGAGATTTTCAGTAAAGATCGAGTTAAATCCGGCAGTTCTCGCAGTAACCGACTGAAACCACGAAGAAAGGAGTCTGATTCTTAGACTCATGTTGCCGATAGTACCCGGATTTTTGCCTTCAAGCACCAACACCAAGACTGTTCCTATTACAAGCAGAGCCCCTGTCATCTTGATTGCAATCCTGGAATGAAGGGATAAATCTCTCCATTTGCCCCTATTTTCATAAACGTCAGTTATCACGTAAAATCCCAGGCCGCCTATGATAATCAGGAGGCTGACAGTCATGATTACCAAAGGATCACCTGCATACGGAACAAGACTTGAGCCAAGAATATCGAACCCCGCGTTGCAAAAAGCAGACACAGAATGGAAAAGGCCGTGGAACATAGCGCCTGGCAGCTCAAGTCCCATTGATTTGCCTAAAACGACTCCAAGTACTAATGCACCAAGAAATTCAAAAACCAAAGTGGCCAGAATAACCCGCTTCATGAGCCGCACCAGCCCGGAAAGACTCCAATAGCCTGTCTGTTCTTGGATTATGAGGCGTTCCGTCAAAGTAACACGCCGTCCCGTAACAAGGGCATGGGCAGTGGCAAAAGTCATAAGCCCAAGCCCCCCGGCCTGGATAAGAATGAGAATTACAACCTTACCCCACATGCTCCAATAACTTGCGGTGTTCACTACCACAAGCCCTGTAACACAAACCGCCGACGTCGCCGTAAACAATGAGTCTATGAAACCAGGAGAGCCATGTGACAAAGTTGACCAGGGAAGCATGAGTAATATGGTTCCTACCAAAATAAACGACAGGAAACTAAACACCAAAACCCTAGTAGGTGTGGTCCATGCCTTCGTGTTCTGGAAAACAGCCACATTCCTGCCTCCGATTTCTACTGAGTCGGACTCGCCGCACTTACCTGGCTTTTCGCAAGTGCCACCAGTTCGGAAAAAGCATTAGCGTCTGATACTGCAAGGTCAGCCAGCATCTGCCTGTTTATATCCACGCCGGCTTTTTTCAGCCCATTGATAAACCTGTTGTACGTCATGCCGTTCTGGCGAGCCGCTGCGTTAATTCGTGTAATCCACAATCTCCTAAATTCACGTTTCTTTTCTTTCCTGTGAATACGAGCGTAATTCAGAGATTTGATAACAGCTGCATTGGCAACTTTGAACGATTTCGAACGACGGCCATAGTATCCTTTAGCCAATTTCAAAACTTTCTTATGTCTTTGTCTTTTGACAACCGATGACTTAACGCGTGGCATCGCTTCCAACCCTCTTTCTTCAACACTTACAGACTATTACTTATATGGGATCAAAGTCCGAATCTCTCTGGCATAGACTTTGTTGATTATAGTGCTCTTTCTGAGTCTTCTCCGTCTGCGTGGCCCCTGGTCACAAGTTTGTGCCCATGGCCTGAATGGAAATGACGGATCTTTCCTGTGCCTGTCACAAAAAGGCGCTTCTTCGCGCCGCTGTGGGTTTTCATCTTTTCTTCGCCACTAAGAAACTTCCTTTCTACTTGCTCTTCAAATTTGAAGGCTGTGCCAAGTCTACACAGCCGAAGCCCGGAAAACCAGTGCTTACTTCCCGGCCGTTTCTGAAGCCGTGCTGCGTATTGCCTCCTGAGGCTTAGGAGACAAAATCATAGTCATGTTCCGTCCTTCCATCTTTGGAGCCCGTTCAACATTGCACATATCTTTGACTCTCTCGAGGAGTTTTCCAAAACCCGCTGCCCAATATCTACATGGGCAAGCTTCACGGCCTCTAAACATGATGGTTGCTTTAACCTTATCTCCGTCGCCCAAAAACCTCTCACATGCTCTGGCTTTGACATTGAAATCATGATCGTCAATTGTAGGACGCATCTTGACTTCTTTTACATCCTGCACTTTTTGCTTTTTCCTGGCCTCTTTAAGTCTCTTGGCCTGATCGTACTTCCATTTATTGTAATCCATAATCTTGCACACAGGCGGCCTTGCCCAGGAGCAACTTCCACCAAATCCAGGCCTCGTTCCCTTGCCATCTCCAAAGCCTCATAAGTTGGACGAATCCCCAATTGCTCACCATCAGGTGATATGACTCTGACTTCTCTAACCCGGATCCCCTCATTTACCCTTTGATCCATCTGACTTATTGAATTACACCACCTTTCTTCCTAAATAGATTACGGGCAGGTGTTCATTCCACCCGCCCGCATTTCACTTAGGATTCCGGTTCTATTATGGCCGTTGCGGCCTAAACCGCACGGCAAACCGTCTAACTCCAAAGACCTTAACAGCATTTTCTACCGTAAGGTGAGAAGCGGATGGCTTCTTCTTAGCGTCCACGGAGTATATCATACAGTGAGTCCCGTTGTCACGCAATGTGCCGAGCCTAATATATCTCTGATGCTCAGGAAAACACAGAATCAAGGGATCTCTTTCGGGCCTCTTCAACCACTTTGCCTGCAAATTCATCAAAATTCATACCGCCAAGATCTCCCAGACTTCGTGCCTGACCGAAATCGTATTGGCTTCTTTCTCCCTTGCACCAACAATAACCATGTAGGGTATCTTTTCAATCTGGGCCTGCCTTATTTTATAACCGATTTTATCCTGTCCCAGATCACACTCAACCCTCAGCCCTAGTTCTTCAAAACCCGCTGCAACTGTCTTTGCATAGTCACTTTGCTTTTCGGAAACAGGCATTACCCTGATCTGAACCGGGGAAAGCCACATAGGGAAAGCGCCGGCATAATGCTCAATCAATCCACCGATAAACCGCTCCATAGTACCCAGAACAGTTCGGTGGATCATCACCGGCCTGTGCCGCTGCCCATCTTCACCAATATAGTGGATGTCAAACCGTTCAGGCAAATTCAAGTCAGCCTGGATAGTGGGCCCCTGCCAGAGCCTGCCTACTGCGTCTTTGATCTTGATATCAATAGCCGGCCCGTAAAACTTGGCTTCGCCAACATCAATCTGGTACTTAAGGTTCCTTGCCTTGAGTGCTCTCTCGAGTGCTTCTTCTGCCTGCTGCCAGACTTCATCTTCTCCAATGTAATTGGCCTTATCATTAGGATCCCGGACTGACAACATACAGTAGTACTCATCGTAACCGAAAGTTTTGAGCATGAATCCGGTCAGGTCCAGGACTTCTATAAGCTGCTGCTCAAGCTGATCAGGCCTGCAGAAAAGATGAGCGTCATCTTGAGTGAAGCCTCTGACTCTCAACATACCGTGGAGTACACCCGAACGCTCGTACCGGTACACAGTGCCCAACTCGCCATACCTAATCGGAAGATCTCTGTAACTTCTGGTTTTGCCCTTATAAATGAGAATATGGAAAGGGCAATTCATAGGTTTCAGTAAATACTGCATTTCGTCGATTTCCATAGGGCTGTACATGTTGTCTTTATACCAGTCCCAATGGCCCGAAACCTTCCAAAGACCCAATTTCGCAATGTGTGGCGTATATACCAGGTCGTAACCGCGTTTTCTGTGCTCTTCTTTCCAGAAGTTCTCAATGATTTCCCGGATAATCGCCCCTTTGGGGTGCCAATAGACGAGTCCTGGCCCGCCTTCTTCTTCTATGCTGAAAAGGTCAAGATCCTTTCCCAATCTCCTGTGGTCTCTTCGCTTGATGTCTTCAAGCTTGGCAAGGTGGGCATCAAGGCCTCCTTGATCCATGAAAGCAGTGCCATATATACGCTGAAGCATTGGCCTTTTTTCGTCTCCCCGCCAATATGCCCCTGCAATGCTCAACAGCTTGTAAGCCTTTACATACCCGGTATACGGGACATGGGGCCCCGCGCAAAGGTCTATGAATTCACCCTGCCTGTAGATGGATATTGGTTCTTCCGAAGGGAGTTCATCCAAAAGCTCAAGTTTGAACAAAGCCTTTCTTTCTTCAAAAATCTTTCTGGCCTCATCTTTCGAGACAATGTCACGGGTGACAGGTAAATTTTCCTTTACGATACGCTTCATCTCTTGTTCAATTTTCTCAAGGTCTTCAGGCGTAAACCCATGGCTTGTGTCAAAATCGTAGTAAAAACCATCTTCTATAGCAGGCCCAATTCCCAGCCGTGTATCAGGAAACAATCGCTTCACCGCCTGGGCCAGTATGTGAGGCGCGGTATCGCCTTAAAGCCTCTCTTGCTTCTTCTGATTCAAAGCCAGGGGTCTACTGAGCAATCTCCGTCAATCCGTTCCCTCAGTTCCACTGCCCTTGCTCCGCCCTTGCCTTGAATTCCGACCATAAGCACGTCATTCTTCCAGCCAAAGCTTTTTTGACGTTCAAAAAAGTACTACCTTCGGGAAGGGACAAAGACTGTCCATTCCATTTGATTTCAAACTCCCTTATGGCCTGTTTATCTCGATTCGCTTTTTCATCCACTTTGATTCCCTCCTGCTTGTATTCTCGTCAAGTGCAACTAAAAATCCTTTTTTTCACCGACACCAAATAAAAAATCCCGTCCCTCAAAAGGGGCGAGATTCTTATTCGCGGTTCCACCCTTGTTTGGCTATTCCTGCATTGACTACCGGAATATACCCTCCGCCAGATGTTAACGCCACACCCCACGTTGATGTTATCGCCAAAACACCTAACCAGATGCCCCTGCCACAGATCATCAATCTATGTGGCAGCACTCAATACCACCCGGTGTTCACTTTAACGCTTCCATCAAGGGCTCCGAGGTGGTGTTCCCTCTAGGTCCGCTTCAGATGGCTCCCAGCCTGCGGCCATCATTCTCTCTTGATCGGTTCTTAAAGGTACTGTCCTCTTCATAGCCTGCAGTTTTATTATTTGAACGATTATATCTTATGAAAACAGATAGATCAAGGAGACTTGCTAAAACTCGGTATTGTCCAATTCACATCCTTTGCACACCACAACCGTCTGGTCAAATAGGTCATTTATCAAATCGAAACATGGAGAATTCTCAGCAGATCCATGCCATATGACCTCGTGAGGCGCCAAAGTCACCACTGCGCTGACCACAAGATCATCAATTCCGAGTCCGAGGAAATCAGTATTTCTTTCCAGAAACAATCGAATGTCTCCCTGCACCTGCTGCAATTGACTGTCTAGAATCACGTATTTGCTGTCTGAGTTGCGAACAATGTTAATTACCGGGAGAGGGTTCTTCTGTTTCTTCATGAAATGCCTCAGCAATCGCAAAAACTCCCTGTATTCCCTGTCAATTAAGTACTCTTCAACGATATGGTCCACCAGGTCGAAGAGTTCTTCAAGATACTCTTTTCAGCCTAAACGTGATGAAACCTTCCAATATGATCTGATCTTCTCTTTCCAGATATTCTGCAAGTTTAGCCCATACCCTGCTCTTTCTTTGGCTCCGCTGATATGTCCTGAGATTACCTGAAGACACTGCTCCGTTGTCCAGTCTCCTCAGTATTTTCTTCTTCAGGATTTCTCTATCCCTAGCAGCAAGGTATCCGTAGTTTCCATCAACAAGACTCACTACCAAGAGTTCTTCATATTCGTCGATTATAATATCAGAAAGGCCGTTGGCCATAGAGCCCTTAATCGTTCGCAAAAGCTCATTGCTCAGATTCTGACAATTCCTGTTCAACGGTTCACAATGGAAAATCAATATATCACCGGCAGCAGATTCCCGGACACTCACTCTGGCTCCCCGTACCTGCCAGTTACTTATCTCTTGATCCACAAAATTGCGTATTGAGTTTAGAGCACGGACAGATGCCACAGAAAATACGTTCAGATTGTGCCACCTCCGAATTTAGTATGCCTTGCGTCAATAAGGGGAAATTCCAGGGAAACTCCATCTTCATACCGGTAAATGGGTTGATACTTAAGGGAAATCAACTCTATCTTTGATTTAGGATATAATTTACCGAAACTTAAAGATTTAGACACACACAGCGCCTAATATCATCATCAGGTTCATCATATAAGTGGCAGGCGACCAAATGGCCATCACCTTTATCTACAAAGAAAGGCTCCTCTTCACGGCAACGGTCAAAGCATTTGCTGCACCGGGTATGAAAACGACACCCATCCGGTGGATTGATAGGTGAAGGCACATCTCCTTCCAGCAGTATCCGTTCCTTCTTCTTTCTTGGATTAGGCACTGGAATTGCTGAAATTAGCCCCCTTGTATATGGATGAAGCGGTTCTTGATAAATATCTTTACTGCCTGCAATCTCAACAATTTTGCCGAGATACATTACAGCCACTCTTTGTGAAATATGTTTGACCGCTGCAAGTCCGTGAGCTATGAAAATGTACGTAAGGCCGAACTCTTCCTGCAAATCGCAAAGCAAGTTAAGAATTTGAGACTGTATTGAAACGTCTAGCGCAGAAACAGGCTCATCACACACAATTAGCTTCGGATTTAGGGCAAGAGCCCTGGCGATGCCAATTCTTTGCCGTTGGCCTCCTGAAAACTCATGTGGATATCTGTAGGCATGTTCAGTAGCAAGGCCAACTATGTCCAGAAGTTCCCTTACTTTTCTCTTTCTGGCCTGCCCGTCCAACACTCCATGTACCAAGAGAGGTTCACCTACAATCTCGCCTACAGTCAGCCTTGGATTTAGAGAAGAATAGGGATCCTGGTAGATTAATTGCATCTCCCTACGCATTTTTCGCATTTCATGGCCACCAAGTGAAAGGAGATCTACCCCTTCGAAAACCACTTCTCCTTCCGTAGGTTCTATGAGCCTGAGGATACTCTTTCCGGTTGTGGTCTTACCACAGCCTGATTCACCGACTAATCCTAAAGTCTCCCCTCGCTTTACTGAAAACGACACACCGTCGACTGCCTTAACAACACCTCTTTTCTTGCTCAAGAATCCGCCCTTCAAAGAAAAGTAGGTCTTAAGGTTACGCACATCAAGAATAACGTCTGTATAAGACGCATCTTCTGTAAGAAGTGAACGACTCATGACACGCCCCCCTCTGCAGCTGTCCCATTGCCTGCATACAGCCAACACCGGACTTTCCTACCTGGCCCGATTTGAAAAAGTTGCGGCTCTTCATCCCTGCAGCGCTGAATAGATTGATTGCAGCGAGGATGAAACCTGCAGCCTGAAGGGAATTCAAACGGACTGGGAACCGCGCCCGGAATAACATGGAGCCTTTCGGAATCCACGTCTACACGGGGTATAGAACTTAAAAGCCCTGAAGTGTATGGATGCAAGGGATGATCAAATATTGACTCTACATCCCCCTCTTCAACAAATTGCCCGGCGTACATTACAATCACCCGCTCAGCCATTTCGGCAACAACACCCATATCGTGGGTGATCAGAAGAATCGCGGTTCCCATATCCTGCTGCAATCTACCCATCAAATCCAGAATCTGGGCCTGAATCGTCACATCCAAAGCAGTGGTCGGCTCATCAGCTATCAACAGCCTTGGATTACAGGCAAGAGCCATTGCGATCATCACACGCTGGCGCATGCCACCTGACATTTGATGAGGATACTCAGCAACCCTGCGTTCAGGTTCAGGTATTCCTACCAGTCTCAGCATTTCTACGGCCTTCTTCATGGCGTCTCCGGTAGATAAGCCCTGGTGAAGCTCTAAAGCTTCCATTATTTGAAAACCCACGCTCAGCACAGGGTTCAAAGATGTCATGGGTTCTTGAAATATCATAGAAATCTTATTGCCGCGAACTTTTTGCATCTCTTCTTCTGATTTCAGTAAAAGGTCCTCTCCATCCAGAAATATTTGGCCATGTAGGATTTTCCCGGGAGGCCACGGGATTAGGCCCATTATGGAAAGGCTGGTCACAGACTTCCCGCAACCGCTCTCACCAACTATTGCGAGAGTCTCCCCTTCACGAATCGAAAAGCTGACACCATCCACGGCCGTAACCACACCATCGCTCGTAAAAAACGATGTTTTCAAGTTGTTTACCTGTAATATCTGTTTGAACATCTCCCCACCGCCTTCTTGACAAAATCTACTGTTTAAGCCTGGGATCCAGAGCATCTCGGAGGCCATCGCCAACAAAATTGAATGCAAGCACCGTTATCATGATGGCCAGGCCTGGATAGGTCGCCAAATGGGGAGAGCTGCGAAGATAGTCCTTCCCTGCATTGAGCATAGCTCCCCATTCAGCAGAGGGCGGTTGGGCTCCCAACCCCAAAAAGCTGAGTCCTGAAGCGGAAAGTATTGCTCCGGCAACACCCAAGGACATCTGAACTATGATGGGCCCCAATGCATTGGGCAAGAGGTGAACAAACATTACTCTAAACCCGCTGGCACCTACAGCCTGTGCCGCCTCCACAAACTCCCGCTGCTTTAGGGCAAGGAACTGCCCTCTTACCATTCTCGCGTACCCAATCCAGCTCACAAAAGCCAGGGCAAGCATTGCATTATACAGGCTGGGCCCCAGGACAGCAACTATGGTAATTGCCAGGATAAAGAAAGGAAAAGCATATAGAAAATCGACTATACGCATAATCAGTGAGTCGGCCCAACCTCCATACCAGCCCGCAAGAGCCCCCAGGGTGACACCGATAACACTTGCCATTCCAACTACCACAAATCCAACGGTAAGAGAAATTCGTGCTCCATAAATCAACCTGCTCAACACGTCTCTGCCAAACTCATCAGTTCCAAGAATGTGCCCAGGAGAACCAGGAGGCGCATAAAGGTTGGTCAAATTCATTTTGTCATAAGGGTACGGTGCCAAAACCGGAGCAAAGATTGCGACTGTATACAAAAATATTATGATACACAAACCGGCCATTGCCAGCCGATTTTTCTTAAATCGTCTCCAAACATCTATCCACAAAGAGCGTTTCTGCTGGGATTTGTTGTTCAAGCCAGATAAGCCTCCCCTCGTGACCATTAGTTAAGATAACAAACAGGCTGAAACTAATCGTACCGAATTCTTGGATCAAGCCACGAGTAGCTAATATCGACGACTAGATTAACCAGCACGAAAATTAAGCACATGAATAATACGTTCCCCTGAATCATTGGCAGATCCCTGCGTGTGATCGAAGCAACAGCCTGCCGCCCCATCCCAGGCCAGGCAAAAATCGTCTCAGTCACAACAGCACCACCCAAAAGTGACCCAAATTGAGTGCCAATCACAGTCACTATGGGTATCAATGCATTCTTGAGTGCATGTCTGTAGATCACGACCCTTTCGGAAAGGCCCTTGGCCTTAGCGGTGCGAATATAGTCCTGACGTATGACATCAAGCACGCTTGAACGAGTTAAGCGGGTTGTCATGGCCGCCATTCCAAAACCGAGGGTGAGGGACGGCATTATCAAGTGCTTGACAACGTCCCCAAGCCCGTTGGCCAGGTGGCCCATGCCCGTAGCTGGCAGCCAGCCCAATTTGAGAGCAAAGAAATACATGGATAAAAGGGCCAACCAAAAACTCGGCATTGATACGCCAATAAGTGCTCCCACCATACCGGTGTAATCCCAGATTGAATACTGTCGAGTAGCAGAAATGATTCCAATGGGAACAGAGACTGATACGGCAATTATCAGGGATGATACGGTCAAAAGCAACGTTGCAGGTACTCGCTCCAAAATGCTTCTAAAAACGTCCTGGCCTGTGTAAATGGACCGGCCCAGATCGCCTCGCAAGGCGTTTTTGAGAAACCTCCAATACTGAACATGTAAGGGGTCGTCAAATCCCCACGCTTTTCTCAATTCAGCAATCCGCTCAGGGGTAACCACTTGCTCCTGGGACCCCAGCATTACCAGTACCGGGTCTCCTGGAGCCAGGTGTACCATAAGAAAAACAACTATCGATATACCCAGCAAGGTGGGAATAGCCTGAAGTAACCGGCGTACAATGAACTTAAACATTGAGCTCACCTCTATTGAAAAGGGAGGCGCCTCTTACGCGCCTCCCGAAAATCATGTTTCTTCGAGTTACTTGAGAAACACAGACTATCTTACGCAACACCAACATACCCCCTAAATTGCTGATGTGAAAACCGCAAGAAAAAATACTCTCCTCTCCATAATAGGATAATATTGGATAAGGCTCTTTCCTCTTGCGCTCTGAATTCTCTGAATTCTACGATGAATGCGTAATTTCCTGCATTAACCCAAGAAAACACATTGCTGTATCACAAAATAACCAGGTAGAGTATGTTGTCCCGACAATTTTGAAGGCCCGGCTCTAGCCAAACCCCCTCAAAGGTTATGAATCTCTTTTATTGCCCTCGCGACTATTTCCATCTGCTCTTCAGTATTGAAAAAATTGATGCAAAACCGCACATTAGCAGGCCTGACTGTGGCGTATACCTTATGACTCTTTAGTATTGCCTGCACCTGATCCCGTGTTTCCTTACGGAAATTGGCCAGAATTATGCCGGAAAGATGATCGCTCACCGGATACAGCCTTCGGGCGTGATCTCCCAGCACAGTATATAGATACTGCTGAAGCTCTCTTACACGGGCCTCGATATTGGCAATACCTATTTCATTAATTAGCCCGGTAGAAGCGATAAGTGCGCATACACCGGCATGGTTGTGATTTCCGTTTTCAAAACGGCGGGCATCAGAATGCCAGTGGATGGTATCGTCACAATATGGCGGATACGCCCTTGTGGGGCGCTCATAACTTTGATAACTGCCGTTTGGAGGAATGATCCTTTCTTCCAGCCCCTGACGGCAATAGATAAAACCAACACCGTTTCGGGCCAGCATTCCCTTGTGCCCACCGCATGCCAGGAAGTCAATGTTCGTCTTTCTAACATTGATATTCATCCGCCCTATAGCCTGTATGCCGTCAACTATGAGCAAAATGCCCTTTTCCTTGCATATCTTCCCTATTTTCTCAAGATCAACAAACGAACCGTTAGAATACTGTACTGCAGACACTGTAACTGCCTGAGTGTTTTCATCAATTGCGGCGATGATGTCGTCAGCTCTGACTCCAGCGGGAGGAGCATCTACCAGTTTGAGGTTAAGCCTTCCTTCATCCCGGCGGAGTAGCCAGGGAAACAAATTAGCAGGGTGCTCCTTATTGTATACCACTACGTTCTTGTGCTTGTCCCAGGGATAACCCATTGCGATAGCTCCTAAGCCGGTGGTTGTGTTATTTGACAAAGCTATCTCCCATGGGTCAGCCCCGATTAGTTTTGCGATGCCCTGCCTTGCCCTGGAATTCTCCTCGTCCCAGTTGCTCTCGGAACCGTAGCTTGAAATGAACTCTTCCATTTCATCAGCGTAAGCCTGTTGCACACACCTGGGAGGTACCGAGGTCAGGCCGCTATTAAGGTATACAACGTCTCGCAGGTGATCAAACTCTTCCTGTATTCGTTTTTCGGTTTTCGCACTAAACATGAAATCACCTCAATTTACATTGCTGAAGCACGTAATATTCCCTGTTGTCTGAACCAAAGTCTCCACATGTTGTTTCGGTGTTGGAAACACTATTTTATCTCTCTCAGGCATACCTCAAGAGCCTCATCTGGATCGCACAGGATGTCAGGGACAGTGCAATGCTCGGCATTGCTGCTTCCATCGGCGTTAAGGCCATTCTCTCCGGAGTAGCGGATGACCAACCCGCTTTGTGGCAGTACAGCGTGAAAAGGTGCAATGCCTATGCCGTCTCCGCCGGTGCGTTCGCCTACTACTGTGGCGTAACCGGTGGTCTTGCAGAACACGGCAAAAGCTTCACTGGATGAATACACCTTATTGCTGACCAGAAGCCAAACTTTCTCACAGCCGAAGTGATGCTCTGCATCAGGCTCAATAGTGTAGCCACGTTCAAGGAAATGAGTCAACTGATCCAAATCGTCCTTTTCAAAGTTAGGTAGATGGGGTAACCGGCTGATGGGTTTTACCTTGCCTTCCTCGTCCCCCAGTTCCTTGCACTCATTATAACCACAGCGGATAAACTCCCTGTTTTCCTCGCTGACAGCCAGGGTTATGTAGTTGGCATTATGCATTTCTTTGCCGATAGTAGGAGCTACCAGGAGCTTTTGCCAGTAGTCGGTAGCACCTCCACCGTTTTTACGGAAGTCCAGTATCAGGTGCTTGCAGCCCTTATGGCGACCGTAGAAGTCGAATACTATCTCCCTGTCGCCGGCCAAACGCAGCATGTTCAAAGTTTTGACTTCTATCAGTGCCACATCATCAGACAGCATTGAGCACAGCACATTGACATCCTTCTCGTTGTCGCCGAAAACCGGGCTGGCCCCCTCAACCAGTTTTTCCGGAGCCTGGCCCTTCCAATAAAACTTACCGTCAGCTGCGGTGTCGTCAAAACGGGAGTAGAAACACTCGCTTACCTCTTGATTAACCGCGTCCAACCAGGGCTGGAACTCAGCTGGGTTGAACTTCTCCCAAGCCCCCATGCTGAAGGCCTTGTAGGTTTTCTGATAATCTCTGAACCGGGCAGGCTCAAACAAGCGAATGTGGGCGAAGAAACGATCAGTGCCCCTATCTTTGAAATCCTCGAAAACGCCAGCCATAGCACGGCAAAACCCCAGGTCGTCCAGGGTGTTAACCACGCGTTCTTTGTGTCTGGCGTAAATTTCGTTCCAATCATAGCCCAGACGCCTCATAATACCCCGTACCGGAAAGGAGCTGTTGAGCACCTTCCACATATATTCATAATCGGCCAGCTTCTGCTGACCGGTAAGCTGCGTATGGTTCATGCGGTTTATCCTCCGTCTCCAGATTCGAGTCTCTCTTTTGTGTGCTTCTTACTTTACATATTTATCCAACCACGCAATGACCTCATCATCATTGATACGCTGCTGTCTGGGAGTCATCACCGAGTGGCTGGCGTTGTGGAACAACACCATACGGGTAGGGATACCCCTTTCGATAAGAGCAGTCACCATCTGCTCGGCCTGTTCCACAGGACAGCGGAAGTCCTTGCCGTTTTGCAAAAACAGCGTGGGGGTGCTGAAACTGTCTGCGTATTTCAAGGGCGAATGCCACCAGAGTTTATCGATGTTTCGCCACGGTGTGGCCATCTGCCCCCACTCGACAAAGTAGGATAGGTCGCTGCAACCGTACATTGATATCCAGTTAGATATGGAGCGTTGTGATATTGCCCCTTTGAAGCGGCCTGTATGGCCGATTATCCAATTGGTCATGTATCCGCCGTAGCTTCCCCCGGTAACCCCCAGACGGTGGCTGTCAATGTCGGGATACTGTCTTACCACATGGTCAGTAAATGCCATCAGGTCGTCAAAGTCAATAGTACCAAATTTCCCCTCGAGGTCCATGAATACCCTTCCATAGTCAGTAGAACCCCGGGGGTTGCAAAACAACACAAAATATCCCTCAGCGGCGTAGCGCTGCATTGTTGGGTAAAGAAGAGAGGAGTAGGCAGACTGAGGGCCACCGTGTATGGACAGCACAGCAGGATACTTTTTCCCGGGCTGATACCCGTGGGGAGGTAGAACCCATCCATATATGGTATAGCCGTCACTGTTGACAAAACTAACCGGCTGCGAGGGGCTTAATCCGTATTTTTCAGCCAGGCCTGCCGAAATCCGGGTGACAGCCCTGGAAGAATCCCCGCAAAGTCTGACCAGCTGCCGGGTTTCCAAGGGGCGGCGGCCAGTATAGAACACACAGTCCCCGGCCTTTTCCAAGGGCCCCTCGATTACGTATTCGGGGGAGCACAAAAACTCAAGCCGGCCTCCCGGGACCCATGTGTAAATTTCGGTCCTGCCATGTTTTCGAAACACCAGCCACATACAATCATCCATGGCAGCTATACCTATCAGGTGTTCGTCAGGTGATAAATCCACACGAAAATCACCTCCGTGAGGACTAACCGACATAAGGTCCATACCGTAGAAACTATCCTTCAGGTCACATCCACGAAAGTACACTCTGCCTCCGTATTCCACACAATCCATCAACATGTATTTATCGTTTTTGAACAGCAAGATAGTCTTGCCGCTTTCAATGTCATAGGCGTAGGCATCGCCTGCCCGGGAAGTCTGGCCGGCCACTTCTTCACCCCAGAAATAGACTTGCCTCTTGTCCCGTGATAAAATGGGCACTACCCGGGAGTTCATTATCTGATTGGCTTGAAACAGCGGCTTTGTCACCGGAACAAGTTGTCCATCAGACATGTTGTATATGTAAATCCTTGACCGTTTCTTGTTTACATAGCCCCTGCCGTCAGCATGATACGGATACTCATCATACACCTCATAAAGCTCTTGGTTGCCGTCTTGATCTGAAGAATTGTCGAATGTACCGTAGACCATCCATCTGTCCCGGTCTATCCTCTTGGCCTGGGCATCGGCCACAGGTACCCGGAAGAGTTCCCTTGCCTCGCCACCGGTTATGTCCAGGGCATAGAAAACAGTAAGTGGTTTCTTATTATCAAACTGCTTCTTATCCTTTTCATCACGCAGATCGGAAAATACCACATTGTGATCGTCCATCCACAAGGCCCGGCCTTCATTTCCCGAGTATGTCAGCTGACGATTTGCGCCGCTTTCCACGTTATGCACCCAAAGATACGAGACATTCTTGTCCTCCTCCAGACATTGGCCGGCTACCCCAAAAATGATGTTCTTACCATTGGGAGAGATCGCGGCATCACAGGCGTTTTGGATTTCATTAAAAGCTTCGTTAGTGAACTTCTCCATGGGTTATCTCCTTTCTTAAAGTACCAACAGTTCTTTCGGGGCATGGGTCAGGTTTTCAACCGCGTCACAGCCAACATACAACATATCTTCAATACGTACCCCCATCTTTCCAGGAATATAGATACCCGGCTCTATAGTGACCACGGCTCCCTGATTTAGCGGGATGTGAGCACCCACTTCCAAATAAGGGGCCTCTGCAACAGAAAGGCCCAGGCCGTGGCCAAGCAAATGGAGAAATTGCCCTTTGTATTTTGTGCTCTCGATGTAGTCCCGGGCAGCAGCATCTATGTCATGACATGTAGCCCCTGCCCTGGCCGCGGCTATACCCAAACGTTGTGCCTGCAGTACAGTTTCATATACTTCCCACATGTCGTCAGTGGCATGCCCCACAGCAAGAGTGCGCGTCATGTCAGAGTAGTAACCATTCTTAACTACGCCAAAATCCAGCATAAGAAAGTCACCGGCTTTTATCACCCTGTCTCCGGTAACGCCGTGTGGCATACTTGAGTTTGGCCCAGACAAACTGAAAACCGGAAATGATAGATTGTCAGCCCCACGCCGGTACATAGCAAAAGTTAGCTCGTTGGCCACCTGCCGCTCGGTCACACCAGGGCGTATGAAGCTTAGAATGTCCTCAAAAGCGGCTTCGGCGATTCTCTGTGCCGCCAGAATGGCGTCAGCCTCTTGCCGGGATTTGATTTGCCTCCAACTTTCCACAATACCGCCAGCAGGCTTTAGCTCGGGGGTAAGGGCTTTTTTCAAGCTGCTATACATTGCCACTGAAGTGATGTCGTCTTCAAAACCCAATGTCTTTATGCCTGCATCACGACACAGGCTGTTGATCTGCATATTGTATTCACTGTCATGAGCAATCCCAATCATACGGTAACCGTGACTGGCAGCATACCTGCCGGCTACCTCAGTATACCGGCCGTCTATCATAAGCCATGCGCTTCCGGTCTTGTGGACGATTAGCACTCCGCCGGAAGATGAAAAGCCGCACAAATAACGGCGGTTTGGGCGAGAATTGGTATGAATCATCATGGCATCCAGGCCACGCCGTTTTACTTCTTTGCTCAGTTTTTGAATGTTGCTCATTGTTTCTCCTCCCGATTAACATAAAGGTAGCAATAACCGGACCTCTTACCATGCCGCCGGCCAACAGCTAATGCAAATGGCAAGCGACAAAATGATCGTTGCCTACATCTTTGAACTGGGGCTGCACCTTCTTGCATACATCCATACAGTAGGAACAGCGACCGTGGAAACGGCACCCTTTCGGAGGGCTTATGGGGCTGGGCAGGTCTCCCGGAAGTATGGTACGCTGTTTCTTCCTGCCTGGCTTGGGTACCGGCATTGCAGAAAATAACGCCCTTGTATAAGGGTGCAGTTGATTGTAGTATAGCTCACGCTCATCGGCCAGCTCCACTATTTTGCCAAGATACATAACTCCAATACGATCAGAAACATGTCTCACAACGCTAAGGTCGTGGGAAATGAACAGGTATGTCAATTCCAAATCCCGCTTTAAATCGCTGAGCAAGTTAAGAACCTGCGACTGCACAGACATATCCAACGCCGAAACCGGCTCATCACATACAACAAAGCCCGGATTAACAGTAAGAGCTCTGGCGATAGCTATGCGCTGTCTCTGCCCACCGGAAAACTCATGAGGATAGCGATGGGCATGAAAGGGGCGCAGGCCAACCATCTTCAGCAGTTCTTTCACCCGATCTTCACTTTCTTTCTTGGTGCAAAGATTGTGGTACAGCAAGGGCTCCTGCAATATGGCTCCCACCGACATTCGCACATTAAGGGAGCCGTAGGGATCCTGGAATACTATCTGCATGCGCGTTCGTACACGGCGCATTTCTTGCCTGGAAAGATCATCAAGGTCCTTTCCTTCAAAGATTACCTTTCCACTGGTTGGCTTTATCAGGTGAAGCATTGTTTTGCCCAGGGTTGTCTTACCGCAGCCCGACTCCCCCACAAGGCCAAAAGTCTCACCTTTCCGGATGGATAGGCTCACATCATCCACAGCCTTAAGAATGGCCTTACTATCAGACATTATGCCATCGCTTATGGTGAAATACTGACAAAGGTTCTTAACCTCCATGGTATTTGCAGCATTATTCAATGGTTTGCCCCCCCTCGCCGATCAACGGATAGTGGCAGCGCACACAATGCCCGCCTTCAAGTTCAAGCAGCCCGGGCTGCTCTTTTACACATCTTTCCTGGACGTGGGGGCACCTGGGACTGAAACGGCACCCCTTGGGGAAAAACATGGGAGAGGGCACCACGCCATGTATCACGTTAAGACGCTCTACCTTCTCATCTACCGAAGGGATGGAGCTGAGCAGGCCGTAAGTGTAAGGATGCCGGGGCCTGTTGAAAATCTTCTCGGTATCGGTGCTTTCTACTATTTGACCGGCATACATGACCATGACCCTATCGGCCACTTCCGCCACAATGCCAAGATTATGGGTTATCAGCAGCATTGCCATGTTTCTTTCTTTTTGTAAATCACCAATGAGTTCCAATATTTGCGCTTGAATTGTCACATCCAGTGCGGTGGTCGGCTCATCGGCAATAAGCAACCTTGGGTTACAAGCCAAAGCCATGGCTATCATAACCCGCTGGCGCATACCCCCGGACATATGATGAGGATAGTCCTTAACCCGTTTTTCAGCATCAGCAATACCCACTTTCTTCATCATCTTTCCAGCATACTCCGTAGCATGTCTTTCATCGAGGCCAAGGTGCAGCCGAGCAACCTCGGCAATCTGAAAGCCAACAGTCAATACAGGGTTAAGGCTGGTCATAGGCTCCTGAAATATCATTGATATCTCGTTGCCCCGGACCTTCCTCATATCCTCATCTTCCAGCGAAAGCAGATCGGTTTTACCAAAAGTTATGGCATTTGCCTTTATCTCTGCCGGAGGGATTGGCAAAAGTCGCAGCACTGATAAGGCGGTAACGCTCTTACCCGAACCGGACTCACCAACCAGAGCAACTGATTCCCCCTCTTTTATATCGAAACTAACACCGGTTACAGCGGGAACAAACCCATCTGCGGTCTTGAAACCGGTGTGAAGATCGTCCAAATGAAGCAATACTTTGTCGCTCATGCCAGTACCTCCTTAACCCCTGGTCACGCGAGGATCCAACGCATCCCGCAGACCGTCACCGACAAAGTTCAGCGAAAGGGCAACGATAAGTATCAGTATTCCGGGGATAATGGCCATCCTGGGACTTGTGCGCAAGAATTTCTGACCTACTTTCAGCATTGCCCCCCAACTGGGTATTGGCTCTTGAACGCCCATACCTAAATAAGACAGGGATGATTCTGTCATTATTGCACCGGCTACCCCCATGGTACCGCTGACGATGACAGGGACAAGGGCGTTTGGCAATATGTGACGAAAAATCACCTTTACGTCACTGTATCCCAGAGCAAAGGCTGCCTGGACAAATTCCTGCTGACGGAGGGATAAAAACTGCGCCCTCACTTGACGGCAAATTCCCATCCAGCCAAAGATTCCAATTATTATCATCACGTTGTAAATACTGGAAGTGACCATGGCATTAACGGTCAGTATAAGAAAAAACGTGGGGATGCATCTCAGAAACTCTGTAAACCGCATTATTATCATGTCAACCATACCGCCGTAATATCCGGCAACGCACCCCAAGGGAATGCCGATTAACATAGATATACCCACTGAAACGAGGCCAACAGACAGGGAGATCCGTCCACCGTAGATACAACGGGTAAGATAGTCACGGCCAAACTGATCCGTACCAAACAAGTACTTCCGGCTGAATGATAAAGGCTTTCCATCAGGCACATCTTCAAGATGCAGCTCATCAAATGGATAAGGGCAGATGTAAGGGGCAAATACTGCCATTAGTATCAGCACTATAAGTACCGTTGCGCCTCCCATGGCCAACTTGTGCTTTTTGAACCGTTTCCAAACAAGCATCCAAAAACTCTCGATTCTGCTGGAAAAAAAAGAATCCTCAATATCCTCAGGAACTATCGTCAATGCTCTGCCATCTTCGGTCATAGTACCTTCCCTCCTCTGCCTACGAATACTTGATGCGCGGGTCAACTAACACGTACAAAAGATCCGAAATCAATATGCCAACCATAACCAATATGGAGGAAAAGAAGGTAACAGCCATAACCGCAGGATAATCTCTAGCCAGTATTGCCTGTGTGCCGTATCGCCCCAATCCGGGAAAGCCGAATACGTTCTCTATGACAAAAGAACCACCGATAAGGGTGGGCAGTGACCCGCCTAGCATAGTTACAATAGGTATGGCCGCGTTTCTGAATGCATGGGTCCAGGTTATGGTGCTTTCGTCAAGGCCCTTGCTGCGGGCTGTACGTATGTAATCCTGGTTCATAACTTCGAGGTAGCTGGAACGTTGATAACGCATCCACGAGCCCATGCCTCGCAAAGACAGGGCCACCACCGGCATTATCAGATGTTTTATTCTGTCCCATAGCATCAAATGCCATGGCCCGCTGATGCCTGCAGTGACTAAACCCATGGATGGGAGCCACCCCAACGTAAGAGTGAACAGCAGAATCAGCATCATTGCAAACCAGAAGTTTGGAACGGACATGCCGGTAAAGGCAAATACCGACAAAACATAGTCAGACAGCTTGTACTGATTCTTGGCGCAATACACTCCAAGGCCTATTCCGGCAATTACTTCGATTGTAAGTGACAAGAAAGCCAAGACAGGGTAGGTACCCCAGAGGCTCCTTATCTCTTTTATTACAGGCTGCTTGCTTATGTAAGAATAACCGAAGTTTCCGGTAAGGACTTCTCTGAGCCACTTTATGTACCGAACGTGCACTGGTTGGTTAAGGCCAAGCTTTTCGCGTATCATTTCAATCGCGTTAGGATCAATGTTCATCATCTCAGGATCCACATACATTGCAGCAGCATCGCCTGGTGCCAGGTTCATGATAATATACGACACTATGGTTATTCCCAGAAGCATCGGTATCATCAAGAGCAGGCGCTTCAAGATATATTTCCTCATTTCACCATTCCCCTCTGTATGTCATGTGTTTTTAAGCAAATGACAGGTATGATTGCAATGATTCCATAACCGGTCCCAGCAAAATAAGTGGCCTTCAAATTAGAATTGCAGGAGAGGGGCATTGCCCCTCTCCTTTACACAAAAAAACAGCCTATTTCTCGAAGTAGGCTTTGCCAATATTGATCCAGCCCTGGTAAAGGCCGGACATACCGCACTCATCAAGATTTACGTTAGAATTGGTACCCCAAATCCTTTCGGCGGAATAGAGCCACAGCATAGCACGGTCCTTGGTAACCTCGTACTGAATTTCATCCCACAACGATTTTGCGGTGGCCTCATCTGTTGCAGCCATGGCTTCAGCAAATTTCGCTTTTATATTGTCGTTTACATACGTAGTGTACTGGCCTTCAGAATACATCCCCTTATATCTGGAGGCAGCAGGGCCCATGGTCATGCCGTTATAGGCAAGTTCAAAATCCCTCTCGGGGCTAAATACCCTCTGGGTGAACACAGGGATATCTCCGGGATTCCATCTAATGTTGATGCCGGCCTTCTTGCATGTGTCAATCATCACAACGATGCTGGGATTATCGGCGATGGATGTAATCATCTCAAAGTCAAGGACCTGGCCGTCCTTTTCGCGAATACCTTCTGAATTCAGCACCCAGCCATCATCCTCTAGAACCTCAATAGCTTTTTCTACGCTAAACTCGAAGGCTAATGCGTCAGCAGCTGACGGGTTATAATAGGTATCCGCAGGGGTAAAGCAGCTTGCCATGGGAACAGCTCTTTCCTGGTTGGCAAGGATCTGGCTCTCGCGATCCATGAGGTAACTCAAAGCAATCCTAACAGGTAACTGGCTCAGCCTTGGGTCAGCATGGTTCATCATAACAACCCGCATGTTTCCTGAAGGAAAGCCGGCAAAACTGCAGCCATCAGCACCGTCTAGTTTCTGGGCGAGAAGATACGAAACCTGCATTATTTGCACCTGGCCGGATTCAAAAGCAACCTCCGCGGCATCAGTATCGCCGATGAACTGGAGTATAATCCCATCAAGATAGGGCTTGCCATCCCAGTAGTCATCGAAACGCTCTACTTTTACGTATTCGCCAACTTTGTATTCGACCCACTTGAAAGGTCCGATACCTACGAAAGCCGAAGAATCAGAGACTTGATCCCATGTGGTAGGGTCTATTTTGCTCCAAATGTGTTCGGGAAGAACACAATACTCCATGAAATTCCAGGGAAAGAAGGGGTCCGGTTGTTTGAGAACATAGTCTACAGTGTACGTGTCTGTCTTGTTTACAGTAAAACCACTGTAATCATGGGACTTCTCAACACTATCGACTTTTTCATGATAATCATAGTAAAATACTACATCGTCAGCGGTAAACTCCTCACCGTCATGCCACTTCACGCCTTCACGCAAATGGACTGTATACGTCAAGCCGTCGTCGGAAAGGTCGTACCCCGTGGCCAGCCTTGGGACAAGATTGGCGTTGGCATCTTTAGCGAACAATGTCTCATGCATGCAACCCCGCAATAAACCGCCTGTTCCATCTCTGGTCAAATAGAAGTTTGGTTGCCGCATATCCTGCCTAAGACGTAAGGTCATCCATCCGCCGTACTTGTCATCCCCAGACACATCGTCGTCAGGTTCAACAGGAGTAGGCGAACAACCTGTCACCAAAAGGCTAAAAACCATAACGGTAAGTATCATTACCAGGAAACGTGTCTTCTTGGTGATCATAACTCAATTCTCCTTTCGCTTTTGACCCAGGAAAGTCTCTCGAACAAAACACTGGTTAGCAGCTATGTACTTATATTGCTACAAGCCTGTGCTGCCCTTTTTGACAAGCCAAACGGGCAGCTACCTCTGCCGTCATCAGATCCTGTATACCAATTCCGGTGCTATCGAACAGAGTTATCTCATTCCTGCTTCGCCGGCCGGGAATAACACCCCTGATAACGTCTCCTATCTCGGCAATATCTCCTTTTTTCAATATCCCCCCCTTATGAGCTTTTTCACATTCTCCTACGGCAATCACTTGAGAGGTATCGTCGGCAAACACCCGGGCCATGCCCAGCAGATTCTCTTCAATTTCCTGCTTCCCTTTCATGTCTGCACCGATACACGACAGGTGTGTGCCCGGCATCACCCATTCTGTCTTCACCAGCGCTTTCCGGGACGGGGTAGCTGTGAGAATTATGTCTGCCTGACGGCAAGCCCTCTCCAAATTCTCAGAGACAGTGTACTCGATGTCCATCCGGCCAATCATCAGGTCGTAATGAGGGGTTCCCCTGTAGTGACTGACATACTCGTTCACCATCTTGTCCTTAAGTCCGGCGGCAAATCTTCTTGCCTGCTCAAAGGACATGGGATCGTGGATAGTGACTTTCTGGATACCCTCCATGACCTCGAGTGTAGCCATAATCAAGTTGATAGCCTGTGTACCGGCACCTATCATCAACAAGTTTTCAGAATCATGGCGGGCCAGGTACCTGGCACCTACCGCGCCGGCGGCACCTGTACGCATGCAGGTTATCCGGGTACCATCCATCACGCTCTTCAACTTGCCGGTCTCACGGTCGAAGATAACGATGGTACCGGTAAGGGCAGGAATCCCCAGCCGGACATTACCTGAAAACCAGCTTACCAGCTTCAACCCAAATATACCGGCACCGTCTACGGTACCGCTCTTTATATCCATCTCTGCCTTACCATCTTCAAATGAGTGGCAGACCAAAGGGAACAACTGGGCCTCGCCGCTGCACTTATAAGCATAAGCTTGCCTTACGGCCTCAATAACGCTCTTCATATCAAGAACAGATGCTATGTCTTCTTGGCTTAGTATCATTACCTCCGGCATATTGTCCTCCTCAGAACCAAAGTTGAATGTCGTCATCCCTGCGGCACTCTTCACGAAGAATTCTTATAGCAGCATCCTTGTCACGCATAAGCATAGCCCCTATCAGTTTCTTGTGCTCTCGATGGGGTTCCTGGCAAAACTCCTGGTATAACCTCCGGCTTGGGGATCTGACAAGCTTGGCAAATGCGTTTTGCACTGCCGCTTCAAGGTACTCGTTGCCGGTAATTTCGGCCATGGCAAAATGGAACCGCAAGTTTGCTTCTGCAAACTCCTCATAGGCTACGCATTTGTCCTGACAAACCCTGTAAAGCCCTTCTATTTCCTGATCGGTGCAGTTGGCAATGATGCTGGCAACCACACCTTGTTCCAGTGTGTATCGTAAAAAGAGCAGCTTGTAATACTGGCTTTCCGATACTTCGTTAACGAAGTATCCCAAACGCGGGTATTTTCGCAGATAGCCCTCATGCACCAATATGTTCAATGCTTCCCGTGCGGGAGTTTTGCTGACGCCGTAATGCATCGCCACTTCTTTTTCCGTGATAGGTTCGCTGGCATCATATTTCATTGCCATAATGGCCCTTTTCAAAGAATTGTAAATGGCGGAAGTCTTGGATTCAGTCATCTAACCACACCTCAAGGGAATCTTACTGATGTCGTCCCGACGGCTTCCTAATTACAGTCACCCATGATGAAACGTTAGGACCGTCCCGGCGTTTCACCTTATGGGACAGTTACGGGCAACCTCAAGTGCCTTTCTTATGTCATTTTCAATAGTGAAAGGTGCCACAGACATACGTATGAAGCGACCGGCACTGAGGCTCAAGAATACACCGCTTCTCTGAAAATACTCATACCCTGCCTTAAGATCGCTCATCTCAAAAGCTATACTGTGGCAACGCCGATCCTTGTCCGCGGGAGTGGCTATAACATAACCCTGATTCAGCAAGCCGTCAAACAGCATCTCCACAAGATTTGAGATATGTGCATAGATATTATCCACGCCAATGCCAATTACCTGTTTGAGTCCTGCATTTAGACTATAGATCCCGGAAAAGTTCATTGTAGAGTTTTCAAGTTTGCGGGCATCTTTGGGGTCCTTTAGGACAAGTTCCCATCTATCACCGCTTTTGTCGATGCTAATACAATCGTTGGCAGCCGCATATACCGGCCAAACCTGCTCCAACAGCTCATCACGGCAATACAGAAAACCTATACCCTCAGTGCCCAGCATACCCTTATAGCAAGCAGATGATATGGCATCAACCTGCCAGGCTTCAGCGTCACACGGACAGAAGCCAAGGCTCTGTATGGCATCTACTACCAGGTATATGCCCTTTTCGCGGCAGCGGCGGGCCAATTCTTGAATATCTGTCCGGTATCCGCTGCAAGACTGTACATGACTGATGACTATCATGCGGGTGTTACCGTCAACATGCTGCCACAGCAAGTCTGGGGTCACGCTGACCTGATCCGGGGATACGGCTATCCGGCACTCTACTCCCCTGGGCTGCAAATTAAGACAGGGTATCAACACTGACGGGTGTTCTTGATCATCGGTGACCACATTGTCTCCAGGACGAAACGGAAAACCCTGAAGTATCATGCTTATGCCCTCGTTGGTGTTCTTGGTAAAGGCTATGTTCTTTGGATCTACTCCCCCAAGCAGTGCAGCTAAGAGCTGACGGGTCTCGGCCACGACACTTATTATATTGCCCTTTCCGGCGCCTGAGGCCTTGACTATTTCAGGCGAAACATCTGACCAATCCTCTAAGAACCGGTACACAGCTTCTTTTGCAAACAGCGAACCGGAATTTTCGTAAGCAATGTCTAAGAATGTAGTATTCTGCGCGGCTGGAAACTGCTCGCGCAGTCTGTTTACCCAGTCCACTATTTGACCTTCTTTCTTTTCATTGGCTCAATTGGGCCATATGCCTTATCGTGATATTTCCTGATATTCGCGGTCTTGTCGATGACCGGTATCAAAAGCGGTTTTGCGCTGGCCATAAAGAATGTAATGCCTGGCCCGTGGCCGCTGAAAACACTGTCACCATGGACGATAATGCCAATGCTGGCGGCGCCTTCCTGAAACTTTGCACCGTAGCTGGTATCGATGTCGTTGACCATTACTATGTCGCCCAGTTTAAGCTCGTGCAGGCCGCACCGTTTTATGTGCTCCCAGTCAGAAGTCATAAAATCTACATCACCCATGGGCCTGGAGCTACCCATACCTGATCCCATAAGGACGGCAGGTACCACGCCGGCCACAGGTACGTGAAGCTTACCGTCTTTTTCCTCTATGTCCATGGCTTCCAGACATTCAGGATCGATGGAATTCACGTGTACGTCTGGGTAATCCAAAAGTTTCAAGCCAGTACCATAGGCTACTACCTGAACCTGGTCCTTAATATGCATTTCACGCAGGTCCCTCTGGTCAAATTCAATAACTACATGCCACGCCCCCGCGTGCTTTGCCACCACGTAACCTTCTGCTCCCTCAGCATTGCCTCCTATCACCTCAGCCTTGTTCCCCATACAGCAGACAGTGTAGTAGCACATGCGCTCTTTTTCGTCAGGATTATGGGTAGATGCGCCTGGTTCCAAATGGTCAGCTGCCCAACCGTATGCAGAATCGCCCGCCATAATATCGTATGTAATACCGCCGCAGCCAGGAAGCGCGCTTAGGCCTCCTGCCCTGTTAGCCTCTAAGCCTTCGGGCCATGCAGGATGTCTGATGACGCCGGACACGACTGTCTTGATGACTTTATCCTTATTTGTACGCACAAAAACCCTCCTCTTTGCTTGTGATATATCTGTGGTATATCACAAATGTATTACCAACGTTTGAAGTTGTCAATACAGAATGTTGATGAAACACTGGTTCTTGAAAAATATCAGACTCTAGAGCAAACTCAGGGTGGCCTGAGGATTTCACCTCTTAGAAAGGTAATGTAAGAGAGCTGAGCGCTCAGCTCTCTTACCATGGGCCAGGTTATTTGAATTTGATCAGGCTGTAGTCTTGGAATGTCACACCTGCTGCACAACCTTCAGGAGACTGGGGATGACCGGTGATATCACTTGAATAAACAATAATACTACTGACTTCAATTAAGGGGACAATTGGGAGGTCCTTTGCCATAATCCTCTGAGCCTTCTTGTACAACTTTCCTCGCTCAGCCTGGTTACTTTCCTTTACCCCATCAAGGAGTGCTTGATCAAGCTCTTTACTACTGTAGGTACCAACAACGCGGATTGAACCACCGGTGCCAATCCTGCTGAACAGGTTGTGGGGGTCCGGGCCGTGGAAACCGTTGATCATGGTAAGGTCAAAGTTCATCTCTTCAAAGACACGGGGTAAATACCCTGCCATTTCAAGTTGTATGATGTTGAGGTTAATGCCGACTTTCTTGAACTGCTCTTTGAGAATGACAGCGCTGTCAGGTACTACAGGGTTAGGAAAGTGCACAAAATCCAGTGTCATGCGAAATCCGTCGGCATCAGGCTTGTATCCTGCTTGATCCAACAAAGCATTGGCTTTGTCTATGTCATATTCCGGTGCAAGATCCTCATCGTTATATGCCCAGGCAATAGCAGGTGTATAGAACCCCCATGCTTCAGAACCAATGCCATGAAAAGCCTTCTCCAAAATCTCCAAACGATCGATAGCCCTGGCAATAGATTCTCTTACACGATGATCCTGCAAAACCTCGTTCTTAAAGTTGAACCCAAGGTACCATCTGGAGGGATACTCTTTCAATATTACAGTAGTTTTGGGATCCTGCTGTAAATTCTTGATCTCAGAATGCGGCGGCCCACCATAGCCTAGTATGTCAACTTCTCCGTTCTTGAAGGCCTGGAGTGCAGTATTTGGATCAGGAATAATCTGGAACACCAATCTCTTTATGGCCGGTGCACCTTTGAAATAATCTTCATTTGCCTCTAGTTCTACACTCTCGCCTTGTTTCCATGAGACAAACTTGAAGGGGCCTGTACCTATAGGTTCCTGGTTGGCCGGATTGGTTGTCCAGTCAGTGCCTTCGTAAATATGCTTAGGCATGATAAAGCATCCATACCAGGACAAAAAACTAAGCAGGGCGGAGTCAGGCTGAGACATGTGGAGAATTACAGTATGCTCATCAGGACATTCAACAGATTCAATGTTTTTGTACTCATTTAACATAACACCTGCGTTCTCTCGGATTGCCTCTAGCGTCCACTTGACGTCAGCAGAAGTAAAGAGTGTGCCATCGTGCCACTTCACGTTTTCCTCTAAATAGAAAGTATAGGTCAAACCGTCTTCCGAAATTGTCCAATCCTTGGCCAAATCGGGCCTAATCTCGAAGTCTCCAGTAAGTGTAACAAGTTTATTGAAAATATTCTGGTTAATAGAGTATGCCGGGTCATCGCTTTTCCAGTCGGGGTTAAAGCTCCCTGGATTCTCACGGTGGCTCACAATAAGGGTTGTCTTATCGGCTCTTCCCTGTTCTCCTGTCTCGCCAGTTTCCCTGGCACAACCTCCGAATACCGGTGAGCAAAGGAGAATCACAACGAGCAAACCTGCAAGTTTCCTTTTCACGTCTTAAACTCAGTCCCTTCCTTGATTCTTTGCTTAATATCTGATTGCCTCATCTACAACGGCACTACAGCGGTTATTGGTTTAGTGCATTGATCAAGACCGTCAAAACCCGGGCGTTCAATTTAGGTTTGCTTTTTGTTGAAAAAGACCTCCTTTTAGATAGTAGCGAGGAATTCGTGGACTAATGACGGCGGTAACCTCAGCGGGTGTGCCAGGGTACAAGTCGCCAAACTCATATACAGGTTGAGCAACTCCGTGGTCACAACCGAATACTGTGACAATATCACCCTCTTTAGCTTCTGGAATGTCTGTTACATCAAGTGTTGTGTAATCTGATGAAAGTTGGCCTACAATTGGTGCCTTCTTACCATGAACCAGCATGGAACCTCGATTTGCAATAGTCCGTCGCAAACCGTCTGCAAAACCAACTGGAACCACTGCCAACCTGCTATCCCTTAATGTATGAAACATAGGGCCGTAGCTCACCGGCGAGCCGGCTTTGACTTCTCTTATCTGGTATATCCGGGTCTTCATCTCTACGGTCACATCAATATCAAGGCCTCCATAGGTATCCGGACGCAACCCATAAAGCAAAGACCCGACGCGTACATAGTCATAGCGGTAATCAGGATACCGGACTGTTGCTAAAGTGCTTGAACAATGCTTTTTGAGGTGTATCTTTGCCGCGTCAAGCCTGTTTGCTATTTCAGCAAAGGAAGACATCTGCTTTTCATTGAACTCGTCAGAACCTGGCATCCCAGAAGAGGCGGTGAAATGTGTAAACAATCCCACTGCATCTATCCCTTTAGAGCAGTCCATTTGAGTATCTCTGCCAACCTCATCTGACCTGCCCTCCACAGGGTTCCAGCCGCCTGGAGCAGACTATTTTGATGTGCTCCTTTTATGGATTTACCTGCGGCTTTTTACTGCTTTAGACAAAGCCCCGGCATGTCCCAGGTTTATTGTTAGAGCAACTTCGATACTTTCATCCACCGCTGCTGTAGTGCAGCCTAGTATGCTGAGGATTGATCGCCTACCGCATCACGAGTATCGGTGCCTTATACGCGAATATCCCAATGCCAGGGCTACTTTCCATGCACACCACTCCAAACATGGGCACAACCAAGGGATTCGAGTTCACGGGCAACTGCAACAGCACTATACTATAGGCATTCGCCTTGACCACAGCAATAACCTGGCAATCCGGCCCTATATGTTCTTTGACAGTTTGGTAATTGCGGCCTATGGCATCGAGATCAACTTCAAGCCAGGTCCTGTTTTCATATACTCCATTACTCCCATCTCCTCTTCGTCTCATGCCGAAACTATCCGCTGCCCAAACATTGAATCTCCTCAAAAACACCACGTCTGCCTTCTGTATATCTTTGAATCCAGAAGATCCTTGTCACTGATGTAACAAAATCATCTTATCCAATTGTGCCATAATTTCCTTCTTTACTTACCAGCATTCTACAACTTTTCGAAACATACGCCTTTGAAAAGAGTCCCGATTTCTCTGGAAATGAAGAGTACCTTCTGGCGAGCATGAAAAGAGAGGAGTTCCTCACATTGCAGTTGCGTGATGCAGAAAATCTTATCATAGTGCAAATGCTCAAGTAACCCCAGCAGATGAAGGTACAGAGTACGCAGCCTTCTTGCCTTTCACCAGGGTTATTTGAATTTAAATTCCACACTCTCTCCTTGCTCTTCCAGGAGACAAACTTGAACGGGCTCGTACCTATAGGTTCTGCTTCTACTGGATTGGTTGTCCAATCAGCGCCTTCGTAGATATGCTTGTAATAATAAAGCAGGCGCATACCATGACAAGAAACCAAATAAAGCAAAGAATAAGGCCAGACATATGAGAAACACTCAAAAGTGTTTGCAGTCGTTATCCACACAACATCCTTCAAACACCTTCTTTTGAGTGCCGTTATTTGCTACTGAGTAACACCTCCCGACGAATCATGTACTGTAAGAGGTCACAACCATAAAGGTGCATGGCATTTAACTTGCTCCTAATCACTAACTATCATACTCGCCGATAAACCTCCTCCTGAGATTTTTCGCGGTGCAAACATGATCCATTGTGGGTGCGCATTCTATAGGTTACGATAAAAAGTCCTTCGATCTGCGCTCGTATTACAGCGCTAAACCATAAACTTACCAACTGGCTTTGCTTTTCTTTTTGTCAAGATACCAACCTGGTGGCGTTCAACATAAATTTTCCATCCTGAAAGAACCACATGTCCATCCTGATGACCATGTTGACATTCTTTGTCATCAAGATCCTTATCAGGACATCCATCAACAACAAGCATATCAGCAAGTTTCCCTATCCAAGAGTGCCCAGAATCTCGCCTACGTCCAAAATCTGAGCGTTGACCTGTTGCAGCCCAAATCGCTTTCCACTCACAGTAAACCTGCTTGCACATACAGTCGAAGTTTCTCTTCTGGCGAAGCCTGCAGATACCGGAAAAACTAATCCATAACAATATCTGCCCTGACACCAACAGTTACTTCTCTGCCTGCCGCATACGACGGACTTCCCGGGCGGTTTGCCTCCTTACTCATGGTGAAACGCCGTGATGTCGAACCGAAAACATCCTCCAAACTGAATGATGATGATACAGTATGGAATCAGGGTGCAGCGCAGATTGAGTGCCCCTTAATGCCATGAGACGAATAGTTTCGTCTGTTCGAGTGTACGGGTGCTCGATGCACCACACTTACCAACAGCCCACTGTATGTAAAATGTCTCAGCGTCATTGCCGCTTTTAAGCTCCAGGCGCAATTTCGTCGGTAGCAGCAGCAACTTCATCACGACCGCTGACGCCGTGGTAAATCTTTATCACATCACTTTTTTGAACTGTCTCTTTACCGTGCTTCAATCATCGGGCTCTGCTGGTTTCTGGATTTTCTCAAATCCTGCAGCAACAGGCGATAAGCCTTCTGCGCCATACGCACTGGTACCGTTATGAGACAACCCGCAGCAAAGACTCTTGGCAAAGGAAGGCGGTTTTCTCTAATCCAGAATTTAACTTGAAATGGAAACATTTCAAAATGGGATCCAGCATCACGAACATCGGTTACTCCGCTCTAGTAAAACCTGGAGCTCGCTCCTCCAAGAACGTAGAGTGCTGTCTGCTGTGTTTGAGCAATGGTTATGGTGATGCTTGCCCAGTGTACGACATATGAATGAGCATCAATTAGCCCTAGCATATTGTTTAATCGATACATCAACCACCACTGCTGTGAATCATACTAGTCTAGGCAATCAGGCGAAAGAATCGCCTCGTTAATCTTCGATTCCGGTTGATAATCACTGTCCTTCTTGTTTCTTCACCGGTTGCATAAAACTTGCCCTTCTTTCAGAACACGGAATACATTGTACTTGCAAGAGTAGGTCGAGCTGGCAATTTGCGGATCATCTGTAACACACGGAATCGTCAATCCATTTTCGCCGTTCCAAATGCGAAATAATTTCTTCCATATCATTACCTCCGTATATTTTGATTATATCCCAAAGCCTTCTTCTGGGGCAAGCGACGGAAACCGGGCGAAGATCCTGACACTGATTTAACGATCTTACCAAATCTGACTTCTTACCGTTAACGTCTGATGTGTAAATGGTCTTCCATTGCAGCCTTCTTCTCGCTACTTCTCCGGCTCCAGTTCCGTTTTGTTCTGATACCGGTTGTGGGCAGCCGGGTAATAAACGATGTAAGTTAAGGGTACTTACCAAACTGGCTCAGAACACAGGATTCGTTAATATACTTAAAGGCTTTGATTACGTAGTGGAAACAACGATCACCGGTGCAGAAAACCAAGTAAACAGCGTGCAATCCATATTACGCAGATGGTGTATAAAGAAGTCAAAGATATGCTGTTAGAGTACGAAAATGCTTTTCGGTACTCTAACTCCAAAAGAAGACAAAACAATGAGTCCCTGAAACCTCTACGTTGAGGGTGAAGACGCGTTGTCAAGCAGTCTTGACTCGCAAAACCTCTATCGAACTGCGCTCAGGCTTTGTAAACGCCCGTGCGGAGATCAGTCCTGCTGGCTGCTCTCCTCACTTCTCCTTCAATAAAATTAGTCTGTCGATTTTTATGTATCCTGGCAAGTTACTTTATTACGTGTTAATCCTTCTGCCAGAATTGAAAACTCCGTTGATCAGAGGGACAAACGTCCCATGGCAGCATTCCCAAATGATGCTCCAAAAGTTACCATCATCGTCCAATTTTACCGACAGTGGATATCCAGTGGCGGTACCGCGGAGGTCATTGCTTGTACGTGAAGAAGAAATACCAGACGGTAATTAACGCCCTAACTGCAAACAAAAAGTTGTCTACAGAGATCATGGAAGAAATGTCGCAGCAATTTGTCCAGGAACTGAGATTGAACTGAACCTTGATTCCAAGTCCAGCACCGGTTCAGCTAAGGACAGTACGTTCTGAATCCTGTTACTTCCAGGCGATATTCTTGGAGTACCTGGCATAGGGCACATCCCAGCAAGAGGAATTAATGCGTACCACTTTCTGGAACAAGTACTATTGCAAGATTCCTTATGTTGTTGAAGCCCAAGCACCTGGCATGTCCTGCAAGCTTACACCGATAAAGAGGTGCTCAAAGAACCGGTAGTAGGAGTTTTCTTTGACGAGAAGACTCATCATAGCCAGTGTACCTATAGCCGAAACCCAGATTCCAAGTTGCACAGTACTCATTCACCTACAACCCCCTCTCGTCTGGTCGCGAATAGGGCACATTAGCCCGAGAATTACAAGTCCGACAATTATAAGATGTGAGACGATCATGTCCATAGCCGCGACAGCACTCCCAGGTTCCTGCAGCAGTTGTTCGTATTCTGCACCGGACTTTAAACCCGAGAGCAGTCCGTCCAACTGGCGGGCTTGGAGGTACGGCATGTTAGCAGGTGCCATGACCGTAACGACATAAAGGAGTAGTAAGAGATACACCATACTCGTTGTAATCATTCTAACCCATGCAGGTGTAGTTGCCCCATCTGTAGGACCAATGTCAAAGGAACAACCAGGTCAAAGTCATTCACATTCCCAACTGCAGACATTAGTTCCAGACTATCTACGTCCGTACCGTGAAAGTAGAAAGTCTTTTTTGAACACCTGTTTGATGTCTCTGCAAAGAGCGGAAAGCCTAATTCTCTCCTGCAAAATAGCCGAGATTAACATAGTCTTCACCATATTTCTTCCCCAGACTTTCGTACACCCCGAGCAAGGAGGCTGTACATTTCCTTCCGTAGTCGGGGAAGCCCACAGCCACGACTTTGGCATTTTTCGATAAGTGGGAAAGCATTGCCCTTACACTGGCATCTAATTCCGGAAGTCCGCCAGCTGAATAATCATACGAAAGCATAACCTGGCGCCTTCAGCAAGGCGTTCGATACGGTCAAATACCTGCTGAGTCTCAGGCTGATATCAAGCGGTAATCCAATCAATAAATCGTGCGGCAAGGATACTCCCACAGCCAAAAGCAGATAAACAATTCGTGGGTCCATGCGTTCCAGTTTACTTAGCACCGATCATCCCCCTATTCAACTTCCGTATCCTCTCTCTAACCCTAAAAGCATCCGTAAAGAGATAGAGATAGCCCAGAGCGCTGCAAATCATGATTCCAGCGCGGCTCGCTGTGTTAGGGATATTCATGCGATCCATTCGCTCACAACGGGCAGATATGGAGAGATGACGGCTAATAGGCACTTCCCATCATTACCAGTATGGCGGCAAGAAGAAGTAGCGCAGCCTCGGCGTTTCTGTCGAAAATGCCCGGTACGACGGAGCCAAGGTAAAAAGCCAACATCGAATACATTGTTGTTCCACAAGCTACAACTATGTTGTCAAATAAGAAAACATATGGGTTTGAGTCAATTCCCAGGGATAATCCGACAATGATAGTAACTGCAAGCCCCAGAGGAGCGACACACCGCTGAAAAAGGGCTGCTGCTTCTTTCTGATGCTGGATGAATGGACGGCACAAGGTTGACACCGCCTAATCCGATTGCAAAGGCTGATATTACCACCGCCCAAGATCGTATCTCCTGGGCCATGGTTTTGAAGAGCGGAGCCTTAAAGTAGTAGTCAAGAAGCATAAGCAAACCGCACAGGAAACCTATGAGGTTAATAATCTGCTTCCTCAAAAAGCCACACCCCCTAGAGTCTCATCAGTTTAACCAATCAATGTCGAGTCTGCGAGAAGATCCCCAAAAGCACCAGGAATACCGCAAAGGTGGCTTTACCAGCGTAATTTCGGCAAGATTTCAGCTGAACTGGAACCTTCAGATAGAGGTGCTTCCTGCGGCAAACATCTCTTCACCTATCAGGTGAAATCACATGATACTACAAAGAAAGGTAGTTGGTACATATTAGTAGTGCCTGCAATCTGGGTGGCTCCTGCCTGAAAAGACGCTCAGCCAATAGCATCGTTTCGGCAGCAAACGCACCGATAAGAATGTCGGTGTTACCTCCTCACGGATACAATACCAATGATCCCCGCAGAGTATACCTACTGGTTCGTTGAGAGATATCTTACATCCGTTTCTTTGAACTTTTCCGGCTTACCTTCTTCAACATAGCCCTGGCGAACTGTTTCAATTGTTGACAGGAAAACTGTGTCCGGCTGGCAGGTAAGCAGCTTATGAGACGGGTATCGTACCTGGCACAGAGCCTTGCAAGGTATGACGTACTTGTAGCCCGGCAAACATTTCTGGCGCCGAGGCTCCAGTCAGGGTACCTGCATACCGGAGGAGAAGTGAAATCCTACTGACCCATCTCGGTTGCGCATCAACAAACTCCTCAATAACAGCCAGACTCCGGGATATCCTGAACATAAAAATCTTTTCTCTCATACTAACCGGATATTATACAGTATTGCCGCCACAAGGAGAATCATGGACAAACACTCTGTTTGGTTCGAGCAATGCTCATCCTCCCTGCAATCGTCGATACCGTGAGCCTTCCAGCCAATCAACATGCTCAGAGTCACACCAGCCATTTCGTCCTAAAGAAGTCAATTTGAAAACTCCTTCAAGCTTAACACAAGAGTATTTTTTCTAAGTTTCACTCCCTCCTCCCATCCTCTGAATCAAAGCGCCTTCGAATTTCCCATGCACCCATTGGTACTTACTGGGCGTGTCGATACCTGTTCATCAGGTAGTCCTACTCATGGGAGAAATCACTTGCTTACATGACTGTTTTGGTTTATCAGCGCTACTTCAAATTGGCGGCGTCTCGTATGTGGTATCTGCTAACTTGCATAGACTACATGGTGCATTCGTGGTACGTTCTACCCCAATGGTACATTACCGCGTTCTACATACCTCTCATAGAATCCTTCTATTTTATTCAATGATTGTTATATGGCAATATCCGCAAACTGGCAGAAGTAGCACTGCAGAAGACGTTCTCATATTGCCTTGTATGTTCTGGTATGAGTAACTATACGATCAACGGAAGAGTACTCTGTCTGTTAGTATCAATCTATACGAAGTGCCAGCATTGTTGAACTCGACTCCCAGCATTACCACCACAAACACCGGGACATATCCCACGTGCTTAATGATTAACCCGCCTACCGGGCTCAAACACAAGAAAGGTAGCCAAAAGGTTCAACATGCCAGCCACCGGTTGACGATCCTTCTCTTGAGCATCGCCCACCACATACCCTGTACATCCTACCCACGACGAAGACTTGCGCTTCCTACACAGCATAGATATCATCACTGAACAATTCAAACCACAGAAACCAGCGGTACTGTGAACAGATGATAATGCAACAACGGACTTGCTGCTGATGCAAAGCGGCGCTTCAATTTACCACTGCTCTGCTGCCAAATCGCGACGCAAGTCGCCCTGCAAGCATACTTCCCAGGGAAATCCCGGCCATCTCAGCCCACACAAGAAGACCTGCAACCTTATCTGAAAGCCCGATCTCGTTAAGCCCGTAAAGAAGAATAAAGGGAGCTACAAGATGAATTCCCATTGAAAGCAACCGCGCGCCGAAAAACAATTTGAGCCGTCTACTGGAATTGTGTATCACGTTTGCGATAGTACTTGAGGGTACAGGTTCTCCATCTGTCACTTCCCCGACACCATGTTTGGCATTCTGATCTGCCCTCGAACTTCGTCTGTATGCTTTGCTAAGGGCCTTATTCCCGTGCTGTTCGACACGTCTAAGCACTGGAACAGTCATCAGCAACCCTAAGGAGCCCAGCCCAAAAACGAAAACATAACCCAGGCTCCTGTCCAATACACCCATCCGTATAAACAGATGTAACATGACTCCTGCAAACATGGTCCCGGAGCTTTCGGCGACTCCGTAAGCTCCAAGAAACTTGCTGCACTGCCTGCCTATGGCTGTGCTTACAGTATCAGACCACGGAACAAAAGAAGCACCATCACCGAACGAAAAGCATAGCCAGCTCACGGTGAAAAACAAGAGCAATGCCGGGACCCAGAAAATGCGCTACCAGCGGGGCAAGAACCACAACAGTGTAGCCGACCACTGAAAAGACACAATCTTACGAGGAGACCGTCTAACCCGCCTTGAAACCAGAAGCCGACAAATACCTGGAGGCAGGTGGAGTCCCTACTCGCCTTACAGCAGAGCCAGTCCAATCAGCCAGTTGAAAGCCGCTCCAATGTGCTGAGAAACATGCGCAACCACACTTGCAGCGTCGAACAAAGAATAGTAACTCGTGAAGAACCCCTCAACTAATAGCAAGCTTTAGTTACGGTAATTTGAGCAGCCTTATTTTTCCGGAAGAATCACCGCTTGATCTTACCGTTTAAGGGCGAAGAAAATTACCTCCTCGAAACGTATAAGCTGCCTATACGCCTCTTGAATACGACAACACAATAAAGACAAGATTATTTGCTATTCAGATGTACGACTGAATGCTAGTTATTTTCTCTTTACTAATTGATAGCAAGAAGAAACCATACCAGGACAAAAGACGGAATTGAGAGGGCCGTGGCGAAATATCGCATCAGCGCCCTGTCACCTGATTAAACTTAGCAATACTGTCTTGGTCACATCACCTACAAGTCTTTCGGTATCGTACCCATTGCCTCTGCAATTTCTCCCTAGGATATATCATATACTTTATACAAAATCTCATTGATTGATACAATTTCCGAGACACTGCAAAACAGACTACTCAAAAAACAATGAGTCTTGAGTCATTAGGAACCAGTACATAGGCTTGGAGATATTAAGAAATTTGAGATGACACACGTGAATTCCGAAACACGCAAGTAGGCATGTGAAATCAACAGGTGACTCAAATTATGAAATTATATAACGAGGCGATCAATCAATGCACACTGGTACTCGTGTAAATTCAATCAAGAGCAAGAATCTGGAGCATGGCAATACCCAAGGCGTTCATTCAGATTTGTGGGAGATCAAAGAATCGTGCCAGCAAATTGCAGAAGCTGTTTCCGCCGCCCTTAGTGTAGAGACAGAGATCATCGACTCGAATCTCAGGATTATTGCCGCTACTTACCTACTGCGACATATCGGACATACTGAAGAAGGCGGAAAATCGAAAACGGATTTGTATTTGGCAGAGCCATTACAGGAAATGAGTACGTTGTCCTGAAACCTCTAAGGAAGATCCAACATACGACCCTGCATCCCTTACCGGAATACCCCTGAAACAGGCCTCATATGCTGCCCCATCTCCATATGAACAAGTTGCAAGTGTCATACTTTCACGAGACTTGAGCAGCGCCAGGTGATTTTCGACGATCTAGGTACTCATATGGAATTTTCAGAAGGATGAGTTTTTGCTTGTAAAAGTTATGAAAGACGTGCCCGAAAGTCTTTTGAACTTATACATGGTGCAATTTTACTACCATAGATGTTTTCTGCGCGAAGGAGTGATTACTCTCGACGAAAACATTTTACAACTCACTGCAAAAGTCAAGAAAAGCATCTGCCACAATTTTCTTACTGCACTGACCTTTGTGGATCTCAGGTCATGAGTTCTCTCAATCGTTTCATTGAACGGGCTGTTGAATCAAACAGCCCCTTTGTCGATCAAGAAGTATTCATTCCATCGAGAGACTCCGGCCAGGACAAGCATCTTTACGTTTCAATTTTTCCGGTAGAAGTTAAGGACATTCCTGCCGGCGGCGTTATTGTGCTAAAAGATGCAAGAGAGATTCAAGGCCTTGCCTACTCGGTTACTGAGCAGAAAGAAAGCCGCTCTTTCGATGAGATTATTGGCTCGGGCGGCGCAATGCGAGACTCAAAGACCGTGCTACGCGTGTAGCCTTCGGGAACTCGACTATTCTTATCACCGGAGAAAGTGCGTACCGGCAAAGACCTTCTGGCAAGGGCTATTCACCAGGCAAGTTCCCGGTGACGTACTATTTGTAGCGGTAAACTGCAGTGCGATCCCAGAAAGCCTCCTTTCTTGAAAGCGAGTTTGATATGCATCTGGTTTTCACAGGGCAGGGCGAAGGAAAGCCAGGCAAGATCGAACTGGCAGATAAAGGAACCTTTTCCTTGATGAAATCGGCGATATGCTCTGCACCTTCAAGCCAAGCGTTTCCAGAGTACTTCAAGATTACGCTATAACCCGCCTTGGTTCTAATAGGGAAAGAATAGTAGACATCAGGGTCATATTGCCACCAACTACGACCTTGAGAAAATGATGCGGGAAAAGGAATTCGGGAAGACCTTTACTCAGGTTGAGCGTGATACCCTTCGCATACCTCCTTTGAGAGAACACCGGGAGGATATCCTGCCTCAAATGCTCAAACACTACCTAGACAGATATACCCGTATAACCTGAAAAGCAAAGAGGGTTTACTCAAGAAGTGCTTGATTTGTTCCTGTTTATGATTTACCAGTAATGTAAGGAACTGCAAAATGCCATCGAATACGGGATTAACATGGAAGAAGGTTCTTTGATATCAATGACCAGTGTACTTCATATTGCAAGATGGTTGACAGCCAAAAGCACCCCATCTGGGCGCGGTCTCAAAGAAATCGCTATTTCCGAAGAAAGAGCCATACAACACGCCATGGAGCAGGCGCGGCCAGGCAGGGCAGCCCAGGTTGAAAGGGCAGCACGAATACTAGGCATTAGCAGGGCAACCTGTACTGCAGACTCAAGAAGTACAGCACAAGGTACTAATCTGTTGAATCGTTGTTCGAATGAGTAGTCTACGACCAGGACTTGCGTCAGACCAGTAAGCACCCAATGATATTTGCAGTATATATACATGCCTCTACTACAGGCACACTGAATCGCAAAAACAACGAGTAGAAACAGGAATCTGTGAGCAGACTATTGGGATTGTGACCCTGTGGCACCATGACTTCTCATTATCTGCTTTATTCCATGAGTAGCTTCTACTCTGCCGTCAAGCATAACCCATATGGCTTCAACTCCGTCGAGGGTTTCCGCAAGAGATCGGCTCTCTTCATATGGCAGCAGGAACAAAGCAGTTGACAGAAAGTCAGCCGCCCCGGAATCCTCAGCCATTACCGTAACCACACGGTAATACTCTGCCGGCATGAGAGTCTGAGGATCAATAAGGTGGTGGTACACCTTGCCGTCCACGGTGTAGTATCGCTGGTAATCGCCACTATTTGCCACTGAGGCGTCGTTGACAAATATCACATCAAGCAGGTTCTTCTCTGACAGAATAGATTGGCTGGGATCGTGTATACCTACGCCCCACCGCTCACGTACGCCATCCAAGGGTTTCCCAATCGTACGTATTTGCCCGCCTGAACTTATCATTGACGATTCAAGCCCTTCCCCCATCAGTTCGCGGACCACAAGCTCAGCAGCATAACCTTTTGCCACTGCTCCGACATCGAGACTCATATCTTTATCTGCCAGAAAAACAGTGCTGTTTTCAGTATCAACTATTACCTTGTCAATATCAGTATGGTTTGCAGCTTCGTGTAACGCAGCCATCGGGGGGAGTTTGGCATTATCAGGATCATCAAGCCCTTGCTGGCGGTACTCATGCCATAGGCACAACACAGAACCCATTGCTATGTTAGTTTGGCCGCCTGTACGCCAGTGCCAATCCTTGGCGAAAACGATCAGATCTATTATCTCCTTGTCTACCTTGACGGGCTTAACGCCTGCATTATCGTTGATTGTTCTTATATTGTTAATACCTTCATAGCTGTTATATATGTCATACAACCGGTGGAGTTCCTGGAAACGCACGTTAGTCTTTTCAAAGTACGAATCAAATTCCTGCTCGGTCCTGGTATACATGACTACGGTTACCACAGTGTCAAATGTGTTGAAGAAACTGTCAGTATACTTTGTATACCGGGGCTTGTGCCACTGACAACCGGAAATAGCCAATACCATGAGCAACGCTACCGCAACTGGATGTTTAAACCGCAGTATTGTTTTTACGGTGAATTGACTCATCTTCGTCACTGCCTTTTTTGCTAGTCAAAGCTCTGGCGGCCACGCCACAAAACCGAACCCCAAACAGCTGGCGCCAAAAGACCTTGCCACAATCATACCCGGCTTCCGGGTCTAATTG
>JAXGOJ010000010.1:0-62594 GCA_040767525.1 Bacillota bacterium
GCTTCGAGGGCCTTTGTAAGCTCCTTAACCTGGCCCCTTGTCTTTCCGCCTTTGAACCAAGTCCAAACCGCCCCGAACAGCAATCCAATGCATAAAGATCCCAACACCACAAGGGCCATGTTGATCGATAAGCTCCAACCCAGAAAGCCTATGGATACCATTTGGGCATTTTGAACGGCAAACACGACTACTAGTAAGAGCAAGATTATCACTAAGACAAGCATGGGTTGCACCTCCCTGAGACACCTTTTCCCTCAGCCAAATTCCTGAATCCTCGGGCACCGGCATCACTTATGTTTACGACGCCTGGAAGGGTTTTGCCTCTTTTCAGGCTCATCTTTCACCGGAGCCTTGCTCCAATCATACTCGTCAAGAAGCCTCTTGAAATCTAAGGCCTCAGGGCCGAAATAATCATCCATGCTTTCCACGGTGCCTGAACGGGGCCGTGAAACCCCTGCCTCCTCCCGCCCATACCGTGACGCTTCTTCCCTGCGGTGCCTCTCGGCCGCAAGGCCTTCCTTCCGGGCTTGCTCCGTAAGCTTACGCCTTGCCTCTTCAACCTGGTTCTTCAAATGGATGTTCTCAAACCCTGCTTGATTCAAACCCGGTGGCCCTTTTTTCCGGGCCTGTGTGATCTTGCTGACCCACTCCCTCAAACCCGCCTCGTTAGATACGTCCATGGCGGGAATTCTAATCACAGTGAAACCCGAAGTCTCCAACACTTTCTGGCGGCTGCGGTCCTTTCTTTGCCGTGATGTTGTAAGGTGGCTTTCTCCGTCTACTTCAACAATGAGCCAGTCATCTATAAGGAAATCAACAGTAAACTGCTTAACCGGGACTTCCCTTTTAAACGAAATCCTGGCTTTCTTAAGTGCCCTGGCCAATTTAAGTTCACTGGGAGTGTCTTTATGAAAACCCCATATTTCACCGGCCGAGTATTTTCTGCGAGAACCTTTCTTCAACGGCCACGTCTTCTTTCAATTTTGCATGCTGCCATAGCCATATCAACCAACGTTTTCAGGAAGCTCTTGGCTCACCTTAGCAGGTTCTGCCGGTGATATCGAATAGTCTCCTGCATAAGGCCGGATATACCGGTCGAACCACGCAAGAATGTATTCCAGTCTCTCTATTCTATGTTTGGGCTTACCCGACCGGGAAAGCTCGTGGCTTTCTCCTGGGAATCTGACCATGACTGCTTGTTTCTTGAGTTTCTTCAGGGCAACAAAGAACTCTTCAGCCTGGCTCATAGGACACCTGAGATCCTCTTCGCTGTGAATAAGCAAAATCGGAGTCTCTATGTTTCTTACATACATAATGGGGGATCTGTCCAGGTAAGCCATTGGGTTATCCCAGGGGTCTCCATCAAATTCAAATTCACCGTTCATGAAAGCCACATCGCTGGCTCCAAACTGGCTAAAGCGGTTACAAGTGCTTCTTTGGGTGACAGCTGCCTTAAATCTGTTAGTGCGGCCCACAATCCAGTTGGTCATGTAACCTCCGTAGCTGCCTCCGGTGACTCCCATTCGCTCTTCGTCTACCCATGGAAGCCTGGCTGCATAGTCAGCAAAGGCCATTACGTCTTCGTAGTCTTTGCCTCCCCAATCATGGTGGGTAGCAGCCACAAATTCCTGGCCGTACCCTGTGCTTCCCCTTGGGTTTCCGAAGATTACTCCATAACCCCTTGATGCAAGTAGCTGAAACTCATGTAAGAAAGTAAATCCGTATGCAGTGTGAGGGCCTCCGTGAATCTCCAGAATCATGGGATATTTCTTTTCGTCCTGTATTCCCGTGGGTTTCATGACCCATGCCTGAAGTTTCTGTCCGTCGTGGCCGCGAACCTCTACTTCTTCGGGTATGCTCAAGTAAACAGATTCAAGCCACTCCTTGTTCAGGCACGTCAGCCTGAAAAACCAGCCAGGGCCGTTTTCGATTGTCAGAACATTGTCTTCCTGGCCTGGACCGGTGGAATCCAAATCAAGGGCCCATATGTCACAAATAAGCCCCGGGGACGTAACAGCAAGGGCGAAACGCTCTGAATCCTTCCCTTTGCTCCACCCGTAGATAGCACAATCTCCTCCGGTAATCTTTTGGATTTCGCCACCTTCGGCATTGACACTGTAAAGAGCCGTCCTACCCCGGTCCAGGGCTGCAAAAAAGACTCCTTCTCCATTTGATGACCAGGCAGGTTTAGGCACAAGGGGTGAGACTACGTCACTTGACAGTGATTGGCCCACACCCAATTGTGAGGCTTTTGTCAGGAAGCTGACAGGCCCACCTTGTAGGGGCACCAGACATACGCCGGGAACTGTAGCCCCCTTGTATTCATTGTCATGCCCGTAACATGCAATGTACTTCCCATCAGGAGACCACGAAGGCGAATAAAACACGCCATCACTTGCAGTAAGTTTCTTCATCTCTCCACCTGTTGCCGGTACCACCCAAAGATCCTTTATTGACGAAAGATCATTATCTTCAAATCTGGCTGATACAAAGCATATTTGCTTACCGTCAGGTGACCATTCAGGTTCCCGGCAGTCGTAGAGCCCATCTGTAACCTGGGTGGTTTTTCCCGAATCTACATCTAATATAAAGATTTGATAATGAGCCTCAGGAAGAAAACCCCGGCCGTTGAGTTTGTACCTGATCTTACTGATTACTCTTACGTCTGACTTTTCTTCATCCTTCTCGTCACAGGCGCTCCCATCATCTGGCAGGGCAGAAAAGGCTATTTTCTTGCCATCGGGAGACCAGACAGGTTCTCCTGTGCCACCCTTAAGAGATGTAACCTTTACAGCTTCTCCGCCTTTAAGGGACATAATGTATATCTGATTCTTGCCCTTGTCTCGATCAGACAAAAAGGCTACTTTGGTTCCACAAGGCGACCACCTGGGAGACGTGTCGTTGGGGCCTGAAGTAAATTGGCGTAGCCTGTCATCACAGGCAATCCAAATCTGTGTCTTGTACCCCTTCAGCCTACCTCCGGGGACAATTGATTTAAGCCCGAACAAAACCCTGGTTCCATCAGGCGATACCTGGGGATCTTGTGCCCATTTCATAGAATACAAGTCTTCTGAGTTCACAGGTCTCATAGTAAAGTCTCCTTTCATGGCCGGAATCAAATGAGCCACTTCTTTTTGGTTCACTAATTCCGTTTTCCAAAGATCAAATCCTCTTCCTCGAATGGCCTAATTTTTGTTTGGCTATACTCGTAATAAGAAGAATCTCTTCGCATCTGAATACAAGGGCAGCTCCTAAATACACAAGCACTGAGCCGCCAACCACAATTACTGCCAGAGCCAGGTCTGTCCTTAGATTTCCGGTGCCGGCCAGAAAGCCTGAATAGCCGGCAACCACCCAGGCAAAAGCTCCCATTATCCCTGCTGACATAAGGATTTTAGAGCCTGACTGTGCCAGTTCTTTGAGGGAAACCGGGGAAATATGCCTGACGTACAGCACTATGCCCATGATAGCTCCTGCCCAGGATGCCAGGACATTGGCCAGAGCCAGGCCTGTATGGCCAAAGGGGCCTACCAGAAGAATGTCCAGCACAATGTTCAAACCTGAAGTCCCCAGGGCCAGCAAGACCGGACGCCACGTATCCTGGCTTGAGTAAAAGGCAACCCCTACGATTCTGGAAAGAGCCAGGGCTACGATACCGAAAGAGTAAACAGACAGGGCCTTTGCTGTGAGTAAAGTAGCTTCAGGGGTAAAAGCCCCTCTTTCAAAAGCAAGCCTTACTATGGGCTTTGCCAGCACTGTAAGGCCCAAAGCTGCAGGAATACAAACAAACATAGCATAACGGGCTCCTGTAAGAAGAGTATCTCCCATACCTGCACTGTCTCTTTTTGCCCACATCTCTGAAAGAGACGGGTAAATCACGGTAATGACAGCAGATACAAATAAATCCATAGGAAGTAATCTCAACCTGTCGGCAAAACTAAGGGCTGCTATTGAGCCTGAGGGAAGCCTTGAAGCCAGGTTCTTGTCGATCATTGTATACAGCTGGGTTGCAAGGCCGCCTATCATCAAAGGAATGGATAAATTGAGTACTTGTCTGGTTCCCTGGTTTATCTCTATAGATAACTTGAAATCCAATCCCAGTTTCCTGACTGATGGCAGCTGAACCAAAACATGAGCTAAATACCCTGCTATCGTAGCTATAGCCAGCGCAGGCAGTCCAAGGGTAGGCGCCAACAAAATCACCAGCGCGACAATGGCCAGGTTCTGAACAAAAGGGCCAATTCCGGGTATGGAAAACTGCTTGTATGAGTTCAGGATAACCTTGTACAGAGCAGCCAGAAGAGGCAGTGCAAAAGCAGGAAAAAACAGCCTTGTAAGGGTAACGGCACTGTCAAATACAATTCCGGAAAACCCAGGAGCGAAAAGCCTTACCAGCTGAGGTGCCAAAGGCCTGGCAGCAATGCCTACAAGCAGAAATGTACCAACTGAAAGGGTAATAACAGATGAAGCAACCTTTGAAGCCCCTTTATTATCACCCCGGGCCACATACGATGCAAATACAGGCAAGAACGCCGTAGAAACCGGGTTTGAGATTAGGCCCGTGAGCACAGTCGGTATTGCCAGAGCCACCAAATATGCGTCAGTAAGCCCTGTTGCACCGAAAAACCATGCGATAAGCTGCTCGCGCCCAAAACCCATTATTTTTGAAAGAATCCCCAAAATTGCCACGATCAATGTTGCCCGGGCCATGCTCTTTTTGGACACTATCCCATCCCTTTCAGTCACTCAGTATATTGAGCAAAGTCTTTGCTAGATTCCCTCTCTTACAGGAATCGCAAAGGAAACTTGTGTTTATAATACCTTATCTGCGCCTGTGCTGCGACCGCTTCTGCACCTGGAAACCCGGGAAACCACAAGATGCCGGCCAAAGGCCCGGGGACTGAAACGCCGGGACGGTCCTATCGTTTCATGAATCCCCCAGGTGACAAAACAATGTGACACCTCCATCATTTCACCAATCACCTTTGCAACAATCACCCCAGGGTGTAATCCAACGCAAAAATGCATAAGCTCATGCAGCTGTCGTAAAAGAGGATTCTTCCTGTATGATATAGAAGAAAAGAAAGTCTGACGGGAGCACCGGTGAAAACTTCAAAACAAGCTCTCGGAAAAAAACAGGTGCATAATTAAATCAAAATGACACTACCCAAAAATGTCAAGGAGGTCATGGGTCATGCAGTTCAAGGGTTTGACTGTTGGAGTACCAAGAGAGATTATGCAGGGAGAAAGGCGCGTTGCCGCAATTCCCGAAACAGTAAAGAAACTTGTTGCCGGCGGCGCAAAGGTGTTGGTAGAAAAAGGCGCAGGCGAAGGAGCATATTTTGCAGATGAAGAATATGCCAATGCAGGCGCCAAAATCATGGATGATGTTGAAGAACTTCTTAAGCAATCGGATATTGTCCTAAAAGTAAAGGAACCTTTGTTCAACTCAGAAAGAGATAAACACGAAGTGGATATGCTTCATGAAGGCCAGGTGCTGGTCACATTTTTGCATCCAGCTGCCCCGCCAAACCACGAAATGATTAAGAACCTCTCGGCAAAAGGTGTAATCGGACTGACTCTGGATGGAATCCCCAGGATTTCCAGGGCACAGGCTATGGATGCCCTTACTTCCATGAGCACAGTTGCCGGATACAAATCAGTACTTATGGCAGCGAACCGTCTACCCAAGTTCGTTCCAATGATCGGTTCAGCAGTAGGCATGATTCCTCCGGCTAACGTTACAGTACTGGGCACAGGAGTTGCAGGCCTGCAGGCAGTTGCAACGGCCAAGAGGTTGGGTGCCGTAGTACATGCAGTAGATATTCGTCCCGATGCAGCAGAACATGCCAAGAGCCTTGGCTCTAAGGTTGTTGAAACAGGAGTCCCGGCACAGATAGCAATGGGTGATGGCGGCTACGCAAAGCACCTCCCTCAAGAATGGCTGCTTAAGGAACAGGAAGCTATCAAAGAGACCATTATCAAGTCAGACATTGTCATATGCACGGCCCTTGTTCCTGGAAGATTGGCTCCTGTACTGGTAACAGAAGAAATGGTCAAAGCAATGAAACCCGGCTCTGCCATTGTAGACGTTGCCATCGACCAGGGTGGAAACTGCGAACTTACCGCAGGCGGAGAGATAATCGAAAAGTACGGTGTCAGCATAGACGGCACCAAGAACATACCTGGAATGGTTCCATCAAGCTCCACCATGATGTTTGCCAGGAACATATTTAACTACGCAGGCAACTTTGTGAAGGACGGCAAGGTCGTTATCGATCTCAACGACGAAATCACCGCTTCATCACTGGTCTGCAAAGACGGCAAACTGGTTCACGCCGGAGCCAGGGAGGCTATGGGACTTAACTAAGTACGCAAGGAGTGGCGCAATAATGGACGCGCTTTTACTGATACTAGTCTTCGGAATTGCAACCTGGCTTGGGTACAAGGTAATAAGCGAAGTACCTTCTTTGCTTCATACCCCTCTCATGTCAGGTACAAACGCCATTTCAGGAGTGACCATTCTCGGCTCTCTGGTTTCTACTGCAGTGGCAGTGAACTCAGGAAGCAAGTTGTTTGGTTTCATAGCCATCATACTCGCCTGCATTAACCTGGTAGGCGGTTTTGTGGTTACAGACCGCATGCTGAGAATGTTCAAGAATTAACAAACGGGGTGTCGAGATGGATCAGATATACTACGTTCTATTGTCAATAATCCTTGCAGGGTTGGTCCTCCTTGGCATTAAGTGGATGAGTTCTCCCCGGACCGCAGTTCGTGGCAACAGGCTAAGTGCCCTCAGCATGTTGGCTGCAATATTGCTGGTGCTATGGAAAAACACCATTCTGAGTGTGCCTCTGCTTTGGATTGCTATGGCAATAGGCAGTGCGTTAGGGTATTGGATGGCAATAAGAGCAACCATGATACAAATGCCTCAAATGGTTGCCCTGCTCAACGGACTTGGCGGAGGAGCTTCGGCCCTGGTGGCAATGGCCGAGATTATGGACAAATACGGTGAAATGGCTGCGTTCAACAAAATGACCAGCCAGCTCGCTCTCATTGTAGGTGGGTTAACCCTCAGCGGAAGTCTGATTGCCGCAGCAAAACTGGACAGGCGCATGAGCCAAAGGCCGGTAGTCCTTACAGGCCATAACCTCATATCCAACGGAAGTATTGTACTTATGCTGGTCCTGGCAGTACTTACACTGTCACTTGAATCTGCCGTTGTACCGTTGTCCCTCTTGGTTATGCTGCTTGTCCCTTGGATACGGCATTCTGTTCGCCACGTAAGGGTTGGCGGTGCCGATATGCCAATAACCATATCGTTGCTCAACTCTTTTTCAGGGCTTGCAGGACTATTGTAGGTTTCACCATATCCGAACCATTGCTCGTGGCTGTAGGAGCCATCGTAGGGGCATCAGGGCTAATCTTGACCCAGATAATGTGCCGTGCAATGAACTGGTCCCTGGCACACGTCTTGAGCGGGGCCATTGCCAAGCCGTCCGTGCCAAGAGCCATGAGCCGGTGCAAAAAAGGCCTTGCCCAAGGTTGCATCTGCAGAAAAGCCTCTTGAAAGCCCGGACAAGGCGGCCAAGGCCCAGAACCCGAGAAAGTCCCTGGTTCTGTTCTGAAAGATGCCAAAAAGGTCATTGTGGTTCCAGGCTATGGAATGGCTATTGCCCAGGCTCAGGGCCATGTAAAAAGACTCATGGACACCCTGGAAGCCAGAGGCGCAGAGGTTGACTTTGCCATTCACCCTGTAGCCGGAAGAATGCCAGGACACATGAACGTCCTCCTTGCTGAGGTAGACGTACCTTACGAGAAACTTCGTGAAATGGACGACATTAACCCTGAATTTGCAGCAACTGACGCGGTCCTAGTGGTAGGAGCATGCGACGTGGTAAACCCTGCCGCAAATTCTGCCGAGGACACTCCCATCTACGGTATGCCGGTTCTCGATGTTGACAAGGCAAAGCACGTAATCGTGGGCTTTACCATATCAGAGCCCTTGCTCGTGGCTGTAGGAGCCATCGTAGGGGCATCAGGGCTAATCTTGACCCAGATAATGTGCCGTGCAATGAACCGGTCCCTGGCACACGTCTTGAGCGGGGCCATTGCCAAGCCGTCCCGTGCCAAGAGCCAGGCCGGTGCAAAAAAGGCCTTGCCCAAGGTTGCATCTGCAGAAAAGCCTCTTGAAAGCCCGGACAAGGCGGCCAAGGCCCCAGAACCCGAGAAAGTCCCTGGTTCTGTTCTGAAAGATGCCAAAAAGGTCATTGTGGTTCCAGGCTATGGAATGGCTATTGCCCAGGCTCAGGGCCATGTAAAAAAACTCATGGATGCCCTGGAAGCCAGAGGCGCAGAGGTTGACTTTGCCATTCACCCTGTAGCAGGAAGAATGCCAGGGCACATGAACGTCCTCCTTGCAGAAGTAGACGTACCATACGAAAAGCTACGAGAGATGGACGACATTAACCCTGAATTTCCGAACACTGACGTAGCCATAGTGGTAGGAGCGTGCGACGTGGTTAACCCTGCTGCAAACACTGCAGAAGATACTCCAATCTACGGTATGCCTGTTTTGGACGTAGACAAGGCCAAACATGTAGTGGTCTGCAACCTTGATACTAATCCGGGTTACTCGGGGGTAGATAATCCTCTATATGAGATGCCCCATGTGAAACTGTTGCTCGGCGATGCCAAAGCATCACTGGATACGCTCCTGGATGCAGTTGAAGGACGGACTGAAGGCCCGGAAGACCAAGCTGGAGGCGATGCCCGGCACACTGCCGGTTCAGAGGGCTCTTTGGACAGCTCTGAGAAACCGGGCAGAAAACCGCTGGAAGAAGTACTTACAGAGGCAAAAAGAGTTATCGTGGTACCTGGCTATGGCATGGCCATTGCGCAGGCACAGGGCCATGTAAAGAGACTCATGGATGCTCTGGAAGCCCGGGGTGCAGAGGTTGACTTTGCCATCCACCCTGTAGCCGGAAGAATGCCGGGACACATGAATGTCCTCCTTGCAGAAGTGGACGTACCTTACGAGAAACTCAGAGAGATGGATGACATTAACCCTGAATTCCCAGACACTGATGTAGCCGTAGTGGTAGGAGCGTGTGACGTAGTTAACCCTGCCGCCAATACTGCCGAAGATACGCCTATCTACGGCATGCCGGTTTTGGATGTAGACAAAGCCAGGCACGTAATCGTATGTAACCTTGATACTAATCCAGGTTACTCAGGGGTAGATAATCCCCTTTATGAAATGCCCCATGTTGAGCTGCTCCTTGGAGATGCAAAGGCATCCCTGGAAACGCTCTTAAGCAAACTTGGGGGCTGAAATAAACCGGCAAGACAGGGATGTACTATGGTTTTGATTCAATAATCTCTTTTGCCGGTCATAAGCACAAACTGCTTGAGCACAAACTAATGAAGGACTTTCGGATTCCAGATGGGCTGGCACCGGAGGTTCTTTATTTATGCATCAATTTAGGCTACAGTCTCAAGGCCTATCTCCAAGTGATCGACTGTGGGACGGGATTGAGAGCAGCATTACAAACTATTTAATAGGTATTGTGTCTCTTGGTGATTTGTGGTATTTATGTTTGAGGATTCATGGTATAAGGCATCCAACGAAAACTTCTCTTGAGGGGTTGAAAGTGTGAGCACCTCATAATACCTCTTGAACCATCCAGAGATAATCGGGGTTACTCTCAGTAAGCGGCCCCAATTATTCCTTGATTTTATCTGAATTCTGGCCCGGACCATAATTCACACGTTCTTAGTTCAATGGATTCCTTATTGGCCCTTAGATTTTCGGCCGGACCGGGAATAAAGGAGCAATCACTCATGTCAAACCTGGGGAGACTTCTTGGATATCTAAGAAAACACTGGGTGCCTGTAACAATTGTGGTCCTGGCAATGCTGGTTTCCACAATGCTGGAAATGTCACCGGCTGTGCTCCTGAGAAAGATTGTAGATACGGCTTTGCCGGAAAAGGACCTGTCTTTGCTTGCCAGACTTTCCTTTGCCTTTGTGGGCGTAGCAATACTCAAAGGGCTTGTGTTATACGTTCAATGGTGTACCTCTGAACTGATTGGGCAAAGAATCATATACCAAATGAGACAAGACATCCATGACCACCTTCAAACCCTGCCGCCTTCATACTTTGCGACTATGGGAACCGGGCAAATAATGGCACGCCTCACCTCAGATATTGAGTCAGTTCAGAACTTCATCGGCTGGGGCGCCTTGTTTCTCATTAACATGGTGCTTATGGCAATTGGGGTGAGTTCTTACCTTGCTTACTTGAATTGGCGTCTGATGCTTGCCACTATTATAACCTTTCCATTCTTGTTACAGACGGTATTCCGGTTCGACAAATCCATCAGGCCGGCATGGAAGAACGTCAGGGAGAAAATGGGTAAGTTAACAGAGGCGCTTCAGGAAAACATAACCGGAATCAGGGTAGTAAAGGCTTTCGCCAGAGAACCGGTGGAAATTGAGAAATTCGCCAGGAAAAACACTGAGCACTACAACGCCAATATGGAACGCGCGGGCATAGAAGCAAAAGCCCAGCCCTTTCTAGAGTTCCTAACAGGGATGTCAGCGGTTATCATGGTTGGGTACGGAGGTTATCTGGTGCTGTCAGGGCAAATGACAGTAGGAACCCTGTTCGCCTTTTACTCCCTTTTGTGGAGCCTTATATGGCCTGTTAGAATGCTGGGATGGCTTGTCAATATGGCAGAACAGGCCCTTGCCGCGGCTCCCAGGCTCTTTGAGCTTCTTGATACCCAACCGGAAATCCGGGATTGCCCTTCACCTATCCATCTTCCACATGCAACAGGCCACATTGCATTTGAGGATGTGGGCTTTTCCTTTCCAGGTGACGACCGGGAAACTTTAGCATGCATAAATCTTGAGATTCTGCCAGGTGAAAGGGTTGCAATTGTGGGGGGAACGGGATCGGGAAAATCCACCCTGGTTAACCTAATTCCCAGATTCATAGACCCATCAGTTGGCCGCATTACCCTAGACGGGTATGATTTGAAGAATATTTGTCTAAAATCATTGCGCAAAAACATGGGCCTTGTTTTGCAGGAAAATTTCTTGTTTTCCGCCACGGTAAGAGAAAATATATCCCTGGGAAAACCAGGTGCCGACTTCCGGGAAGTTAGGCGGGCTGCAGAGCTTGCCCAAGCTCACCGGTTCATCTCTGAATTTCCCAAGGGGTACGATACGCCATTGGGTGAAAGAGGCATCGGCCTTTCAGGCGGGCAGAAACAAAGGGTAGCTTTGGCCCGGGCACTTTTGACAGATCCCAAGATTCTAATATTGGATGAAGCAACATCCAGCGTAGACACGGAAACCGAGTATTTGATTCAGGAAGGCCTCAGCGAAGTAATGGAAGGGCGGACTTCCATAATTATTGCAAAGAGGCTGTCGACAATAAGGGGCGCAGATAAGATCGTGATTCTCAAAAACGGACGTATTTCCCAGGTAGGAACCCACCTGGAACTCCTATCACAGCCCGGGTTTTACAAGAAACTTTTCCAGAGCCAGTTTGCAGAAGAAGATGTTGAGCTGGCACTAAACCTGGAACTGGGTAATGGAGCCCAGGAGAGCAGAGACCATACCGAAGGGGGGTGCCAGGCGGCTCAGGATAGGGTGTGAAACAAGCCGCCTGCAGTATGTCAGAATACGACCTTGACCTTATCGACGACGCCGAAGAACGCCCGTTTAACATGGAGTATTTCAAGAGAATACTCGGATATACCCGGAGATACCAAAATCCGGCAATTGCGGCCTCACTTCTTACCCTTGCCGGAATAGCAATCGGAGTCTTGGAGCCATTGCTGTTCAAAAAAGCAATAGACGAGGGGGTCATGAGCAAAGACAGCCGGACCCTTATAGCGGTATTGGCGACACTTGTTGTTCTGCGTCTTATTCAGTGGGGTACATCCAGGGTTCAGATAAAAACGGTAAACTTCTTAGGCCAGCAAGTGCTTTACGATCTCAGGCAAGGTTTATTTGCCCATATAGAAACTTTGCCCTTTTCCTTTTTCGATCACAGTCCTGTTGGCAAAGTTGTCTCGAGGATTACCAATGACGTAAACCACATAGGCAACCTGGCAGCATCAGGAATGGTCAATTTGATAAGCCAGCTTTTATCCCTTATTGGTATCGTAGGGATAATGCTTTACCTGGACTGGAAAATGGCTTTGCTGTCGTTTGTGACCGTTCCCCTCCTTGCCTTGGTACTTACCAAGGTAAGGTGGGCACTTGAAGATGCCTGGGGAGATACCCGGAAGGCAATTGCAAGCATAAACGCCCATCTCAATGAGACAATCCAGGGGCTATCAGTAATTCAAGCCTATGGATATGAGGAGAGCAACAGCAATAAATTCAAAGGGTTTAACCGAAAATACTTCGAGGCCTATATGCGGGCCATACATCTGGATCAAGGGTTTTGGCCCCTCGCCGATGTAGTCGGAGCAGCAGGCACCTCTATTGTTATTTGGTACGGCGCCAAAGGAGTACTTGCCGGAACCATGACTATTGGCATGGTTTGGGCATTTGTGAGCTACCTGGGTAAGTTTTGGGCACCTATAAGCACTTTTTCAAGGTTCTGGAGCCAGATCCTTTCGGCCATGGCTTCTGCAGAAAGGGTGTTTGCAATTCTTGACCTGAAGCCTGAGGCCGGTGCTGAAGTACTTCATGATTCTCTGCTGCCTGCAGGCTTTGTTGCAGCTGGATCTCTAGCATCTGATTCTGTCGCGGCCGGTCCTGTTGCCGCCGGCTCTGTCCCGGCCAATCCTGTTGCCGAGTCTACCGCCGCTGACTCTGATACAGATAACGGAATAGCAAAAACCTCTTCAACCGGGTTTGTAGGCCTCCCGAGGTTACATGGCGAAGTGGTATTCGACAACGTATCCTTTGCCTATAAGGCCGGAGAACCTGTACTCAAGAATGTAAGTTTCAACGTAAACCCCGGGGAAACCATTGCATTGGTAGGCCCGACCGGCGCAGGCAAAACCACTGTCATCAACCTTTTGGCAAGGTTCTACGAACCCTTGTCGGGGCAGGTCATGGTTGACGGGTATGACCTTGCACGGGTAAGCCTTCCGTCTTACCGGAGCCAACTGGGAATAGTGCTTCAGGATGCCCTGATTTTCTCCGGTACCATAAGAGATAACCTTCTTTTCGGCAAACCAGACGCTTCTGTAGATGAAATAGAAAGGGCAGCCGAAGCGGCTTGCATTAAATACTTCGTAGAAAGCATGCCTAAAGGGTACAACTCAGAAGTAACAGAACGGGGCACAAACTTGTCGGCAGGGCAACGGCAGCTTCTGGCCTTTGCAAGAGCAATTCTTGCAGATCCACGACTGCTGATTCTCGACGAAGCAACTTCCAGCATTGACCCTGAAACAGAACAGTTTATACAACAGGCTCTAAAAACACTGCTAAAGGGCCGGACATCTTTCATAATCGCCCACAGGCTGTCAACTGTACGCTCAGCCGACAGGATAATGGTAATCGAAGACGGGCAGATCACAGAATCAGGCACCCACGAAGAATTGGTAGCACTCGGAGGACAGTACGCCAACTTGTACCAGGCACAATTCCGCCGCTCTTGAGCAAAAAACCCAGGTGAAACAGGGGGATGAAACACGGGGACGGTCCTATCGTTTCAGAGCCCCCGGTGAAACGCCGGGACGGTCCTAACGTTTCACTGAATCCCAGCAGGAACATGCCCGGGGTGTCGAGAATTCTGGAATAGACGCGAAGCCGGTTTCGTTCGATGTCACTTACTTCGTAGCAGCATCCTAAAGCAAATATCAGAACATATGCAAGCAGACTGAGGCAAGGATTTCCACGTTTCAAAAGGGGCAACTGCAATGTTTCACAACATGGCTAGGATCAATGTCCATAGGCATATCCAGGGTTACGCGTGTAACAACGAATACTGCGGATTTTGTCAAAATATACGGGGAGGGAGCAATAATGCCGAGAGCCGCTCGGGCGCGAAGCCAAAGCGGAATCTACCATATCATGGTTAGGGGAATTGCCAGACAAGACGTATTCTTGGCCGGAGAAGATCGTATGCGTTACCTGGAAACTCTGGATAAAACGAAGCACCGGGCCGATTTTGATATTCTAGGCTATTGCCTTATGGGAAATCATATACATTTGTTGCTCATGGAAAGCCCCGGTGAATCTATCAGCCAAACGATGCACCGCATAGGCACATCTTATGTCCGCTGGTTCAATTCCAAGTATGATCGAGTTGGCCATCTGTTTCAGGGAAGATTCCTTAGCGTACCGGTTGAGCAAGACCCACAGTTCTTAGCAGTCTTACGTTACATCCATCAAAACCCGGTCAAGGCAGGAATTGCCTCCACATGTCTTGCATACCCTTGGAGCAGCCACAGCGCTTACGATCAGAACGGATTTGAGCGCATTCCCAGCTTAACCAATACATCATTGGCCATAGGGATTGCAGGTGGGTTGCGTCAATTGCTGGATTACTTGAATACACCAGGGGACGATACTGAGGAAACGGCCTGCGATATTATGTTTCAGGAGGCTTTCAGGATCTCGGACAATGAGCTTCGCGCCTTCTTGCGCTCGTTGCTCCCTAGTCAATCCACCGGTATATTGAAAGACATGCCGAAAGATGAAAGAGACAGTATACTTCGTGAGTTGGGAACCATACCAGGAGTGAGCTTTTCCCAAATAGCACGGGTCACTGGGCTTTCCAAGGCCACTGTCTTCCGTGCCCAGCGAAGCTGAACAAGCCTTGGAGCCCTGGGATTTCAGTAATGGATTGTGTTGGAGCGCTTTCAATGCCTTACGTCATGGATAAAACAATTTCACTACTGTGTTGCAGATACCATGTTCAGATACCATGTATAGAAGTGAAACGTTAGGACCGTCCCCGTGTTTCACCGGCATCCCTGAAACGTTAGGACCGTCCCGGCGTTTCATCCCCCGCGTTTAAGGATTTTGTGGTATACATCTACGGTTTTTCGGGCCATGATTTTGGCGTCAAATAGCTCTTCCATTCGTTTGCGGCTGGCCACTCCCATTTGGGCAGAAAGTTCAGGATCAACTGCCAGCCTTACAATAGATTGCGCAAGCAACCGGGCGTTCCTGGGGGAAACTAGAAAACCGTTTTTCCCGTCAATTACCGCTTCAGGAACTCCACCCACTGAAGTTGATGCAATTGGAAGCCCTTGAGCCATGGCTTCAAGAACAGCAAGGGGCAGTCCTTCATAGTCCGACGATAAAGCGTAAATATCAAGCTTTGACAAGAAACCCGGAACATCTTCTACAAAGCCTACCATCTTGACATAATGTTCCAGTCTCAGATCACGGATTCTTTCCTTGAGGAATTCTTCCAATGGCCCGGTTCCTCCTATAAGAAGCCTTGCCTGGGGTAACGAGGCTATCACAATTCTGGCTGCTTCCAGCATGACTTCCAGTGCTTTTTGAGGATGAAGGCGTGCAACGGTACCAACCAGTATTTCACTGCTCTTATGACGCTTTTCAAGTAAATCCACAGGCTTATACGGAGTAAGATCTATTCCGTTTTGTATACAGGAAATAAGAGATGGGTTGATTCCTGATTCTACTAATTCGTCATATACGCCCCGGGAAACAGCAATGACTCCATCAGACAAAGTCCTGGCAATAATTCCGTTAACCTTCCGTTTCAATGCACCGGCAGGCGGAGGCACTTTCCCTGATACAGAAGGGATTCTCACCAAATTGTGTTTGGTATAAACAACCGGAATTCCCATCGCCCTGGCAGCTATCCTTCCCGATAAGCTTGAGTGGGTATGGACAAGGTCGGGGCTAGTTTCTCTCATGAGCTTCCCGAGTTCAATCGTTAGAGGGCCGGAAAATGAGACATCTTTCCCGGATATGTTGAATCTCTTCAGTCCAGCCCTGTCAAGCCTCTTTGCAAGTTGGCCGTCGGGGCACGCAACAATGACATCAATATTGTCAAAGGCCGCCTGGGTTAACAGGTTTAGCAAATAACGCCCGGCCCCGCCTATGTTGGTATCGGTTATTACGTGTAGGACTTTCATTGAATAAGAACCACCACTCTTATGTTTTTGATGTTTTCACTGCAATCAATTTTGTGGCAACTGCCTGGCTCAATTGCATGGAGTTTCTTTGCACAGGGCTTAGTTGCACGGGGCTTAATTGCACGGGGCTTCTTTGCACGGGGCCTCACCGGGTCCCCTGGATCTCAGCGCGCAAGATACACCAACAGCCACCCCCAGCCATGCCCAGAAAATTGCAGTTATCTGTGGGTTATACCAGGTATGCTCCACAACGCCCTGAAGCATATGCCCTGCAGCAGCCCCAACTACTCCTGACAAAACTCCTGTATACGCCCATCTTTCAAAACCCCGCCCTTTTTCGGCAAATAGCGCGGCCATAGCATACCATGGGCATGCCAGAAGCAACCACATCAAAACCAGGAAGCCACACAAACCAAGCTCGATCAACATTTGCAGATAAGTGCTATGAGCATGGGGCGCCGGAGTCTGTATTATCATGTATTCAGGATATATCTGAACAAAACTCTCAGCTCCAAGCCCAACACCTCTGAACAGGTTGTCCCGGAGAAGGGCAATTGAACCCCGCCATATGAACAACCGGTAACTGTTAGAGCTGTCATCCAAAGTAAATGAAGAAAGAAGCCTTTCCACAAGCACAGGCGGAGCTACAATAACACCTGCTATAGCCAAACCCAACCCCACGATCAAGAGCCTTTTATCAAACAATACTGCCATAATTGCAAAAGAAGCAATAAACCCAAGCCATGCACCTCGTGACCAGGTAAGAACCAAAGCTGTACCCTGTATCAACACATAAACCAGTAACACAACCTTGTCTCTGAGACTCTTGTTCTTAATAAGAAGGGCCAGGCTCAGAGGAAGTGCCAGGCCTATCATTTCAGCAAAAAACGTAGGGTTCCTAAACGTTCCCACAACCCGTACGATTTCATCTTCGAATTTAGCATCAAGCCATGACCTGGGCGGTTGCCAGCCGGAAAGATGCTGGTATATACCTACCATGCTCGATAACGTAACACCGGTAAGAAAAGGCCATATGACACTGTCTTCTCTGCCCCTTGAGGCGGTATCGAAAGCCACAAGGAAGACTAACCCGTTGAAACACCATAACACAAAATTCATAAGGCTCTGTCCTGGGGCCACCGACGATACAGTAGCACCGGCTATGAACAAAAACAAAAACATGAAAGGAAGAACCAGTTGAAACGGAAGATGTGCCAAAGGGCTCCCACACTGCTCCAAAGTCACCCTGCGCCATAGCAGTATGAATAAGAACACAGCAAAGGAGAGTATCTGCATATCAGTGGATACGAAAGCACCCAGGGCAAGAATTATTCCAAAGAAAGTGCCTTCGGTTACAGGCTGATTACAGGGAGTAAATAACAACCTGAGAAACCAACCGCTCCACTTTGCAAAGAAACTCGAGGAAACCCAAGTAGCCCCTTTCTGTCCCAAATATAAAACGCCCTCACCTATCAGACTATGGTGAAAAACACAGTCAAACCAGGAAAAAAAGGCGCATATGATACTATCCAGTCGCCGGGTGGCCGACTCAATGCTACGGTAGGCCTGGCTGCCTTGACGAACATCACCGGAGCGCAAGATTTTTGTTGGCCCTTCACTTGTAACAAATGAACCCATCACTACGGAGTGCCTCCCAATTCAAGGTCCATAGTCATAACATACCCCTGAAACGCTGCAAACTTGGTTTTCAGGCTCAAACTCCCGCCCACTCTTATTTCTACCCCGTTCATAGTGATGACGTTTTCACCTATGCGGGCTGTTCCATGTATGGTCACAAAAGCATCAACCCGGTCCTTGGACTCGGTCATTACCCACTTACCATCACCTTCTACCAGCCACACATGTGTAGGTTCGACCTTAACGTCAGTTATCTCTCCAATGCAGGCTCCGGTCTTGAATTCAAATATTTTGCCGCCTTTTGCAATAGCTTCTCCCGTAGTAGAACGTATACCGGTAGTCACCACAACAATTTCCGTATCCTGCTGCCTTGCAGCTACGTCAGTCTTGAGATTCCTTGCAAACATTGAATAGCCGAACCAAACAGCCCCTGCAACCAATACTATAATAACAGCAAAGTCGATAATGCTGACTCTCCCAAATATCCGGCCCTTTTCATCCAAGAAACGCAAACTTCATCCTCTCCTCTCTCAACCTGGCGCATTGCTCTCAACCACTACTCAGCAGCCACAATTCTTGATATGTGCACACAAACAATACTCTGGGGAAATCAAATGCCCCTTTAGTTGAACGTGCTTACCGTAAATACCTAGAACAAGGATATACTACAATAATACAAGGTGCAATCCAGCATGTGTTGCCATTCTTTAACGATAGTCCTTCAGGCCCGGACTAAAGCATGTACCGTGAGACGGCGCATAAATATCAGCTTTGAGCCCCGTGAGCGAAGTCATGGAATCTGAAACGAAGCTGCCGAAAACTATTCGGCACCCCTATAAGATGAATAATTGGAGGGATCCTCTTGCAGAATCACAAAAGCCTGGTCTTGTTTATGTCAAGTTCAAACCTGGCTCCCAGAAACTCAGCAGCTCGCTTGCAAGCAATCATCCTGGTAAGAAATATTTCGAAATACTCCATAACAGGAGCAATATCAGTATCAATGGTAAGTTGTAAAGAAATTACCTTGTCATCGTTTTTGGCTTCAAGGAAAGATCGTGACGCCGCGTAGTTCACCCTATCGTGTACATCGAAATTGTGAATATCAGGATTCCTAACCCGGGAGCGGTGAACGTCTGATTTGTCAGCAAGAATGACTGCAGCTGATACCGTTGACACTGCCTGGCATGTATCTTCAGGATCGTGACTCCCTATAGCGCCCATTATGACTGCAACCTCAGCCGGATCCATGCCCATGCTTGAAAGAATCCTTTCTGCCAGTGCGGCCCCTACTTGTGCATGGTAGTGGCGTGAAACCAAATTTCCAATATCATGGAGATAGCCGGCTATTGCCGCAAGTTCCTGCTCTCTTTCAGAAAAACGGAATCTTTCCAGAATATTCTTTGCGATAGATGATACAAGCCCTGCATGCCTCAAACCATGATCCGTATACCCCAGGGCCCCTAAGTGATTGTTTCCTGCAATAATATAGGCATGAACCGTAGGGTTATGCTTAATGTCATCGAGGCGCAATTCTTTCACTTGATCCAATGGTGTATCATCTCCAGGGAATCAATGTATTCCTGGTAAACAGGATTCAGAACAAACCGCCCTGAGATCAAGACTTCATAATCCCAGGGAAACATCATGTACCCCGGGCCTTCCATATAGTATAGAGTTGGCTTCCAACTCTCAGACGATACCCAAATACACGCTGTTTTTACAAGTTTCGCATCAAGTTTCTTGCACTGGGTTGAAACCATACGCATTGTCTCACCTGTGATCACTGATTCGTCGACAACCAGGACTCGCTGTCCCCTTACCCTTTCATTTACAGACACAATGGTCTCAGGACGGTCAAATATGACCCTTCCCCGCCTCCTACGAGTTACGACACATGGAAACAGATCCACTTGCAGAATAGATGAGATAATGGTGGCCGGAATCAAGCCACCTCTGGCAATTCCCACTACAGCATTGGGCCCGAATGTAGAATCTGCTGCCACAGCAATGGCCTTGCAGGCTTTCATTACTTCGTCCCAGGCCAGCCTGTATGAGGGATCTGACACATAAGTAATCTCCATATGCCCAACCCCCTCTGACCACGAGATTGTCTTTACCTTGGGAAGTGAACCTTACCTACTTATAACACAAAATACTGAAAAGAGGAGCTTGGTGCCACAACGTGGTTCGACACCCGGATACCCCCAGGGCTATCCATGGCTATTTTCGTGGAGACTGTCAGGTTTCTTCATCCGGTACCTGTCTTGCCTATCCAGAACAGTCTTCCGGATCCGTATAGACTTAGGGGATATTTCCAACAGTTCATCCTGGCTTATCCAAACCATCGCTTCCTCAAGAGTCATTTTCCTCGGAGGGGTTAGCCTAACCAATTCCTCTGAAGAAGCCGCCCGCACATTGGAAAGATGCCGTTTCTTACAAACATTTATATCAAGGTCCATTGCCCGGGAGTTCTCACCTACCACCTGGCCTGCATACACTTTTTCCCCCGGGCCAACAAACAATTCACCCCGTTCTTCAGCATTTCTGAGGGCATAGGCAGTGACAATCCCTGTTTCCCAGGAAATCATGGCTCCTGACCTCCTGGTCACAATATCTCCTGCATAGTCCCTGTAGTTATCAAAGACATGGTGCATAATGCCGGATCCTTTTGTAAGGGTAAGAAACCCAGGCCGTAAACCGAAAATTCCCCTTGTGGGAATCAGAAAATTCAGCCTTATCCTGCCATCGCCCTCTGTATGCATGTCGACAAGTTCAGCCTTCCTTGGCCCTAATTCCTCCATTACCCTGCCCATGTATTCTTCCGGTATATTTACGGTCAAGTACTCAAATGGCTCCTTTCGCTTTCCGCCATCTGATTTGAATATAACCTCAGGCTTGGAAATGGCCATCTCATAACCTTCCCGCCTCATGGTCTCAATCAGAATCGAAAGGTGGAGTTCCCCTCTGCCTGATACACTGAAACTGTCTGGCTCTTGAGTGGTTTCAACTCTTAAACTCACATCTTTCCTGGACTCTCTCAAAAGCCTTTCGCGAAGGTGCCGGGATGTAACATATTTTCCCTCATCACCTGAAAAGGGGCTGTCATTTACCTTGAAGGTAACCCTAACAGTAGGCTCTTCCACTCGTATAGGCGGAAGAGGCACAGGCCTTTCTGGATCCGTGACAGTGTCTCCTATATCAATCTCTTCAATACCGGAAATCGCCCCAATATCCCCGGCTTCAACCTGAGACACTTCAATCCGCTTTAGCCCCTGGAAAATCCATAAGGTTGAAATTTCGCCTGACTCTAATGTTCCGTCAGGCCTGCAAAGGGCAACTGGATCACCCTTACGCAAAACACCTGCCTGAACTCTTCCGATAGCTATTCTGCCTACGTAATCATCATGAGCCAGAGTGCTCACCATCATCTGGAGAGGCATATCAACTCGTGCACAAGGAGCCGGGACCCGTGCCAGAATTGCATCAAGAACCGGAGAAATATCAGAAGGCAGCATTGCTTTCCCGTCCATTTCCGGGTACCTTTTTGCAATTTCTGCATCGGTTGTGGCAAATCCCTGTCTTGCTTCAGTATATATAACAGGAAAATCCACATCCTCATCACCGGCACCAAGATTGACCAGGAGGTCAAACACTTCTCCGTAAACCTGGTCAATACGCGCATCGGGCCTGTCAATCTTGTTGATGACAAGCACCAGTTTAAGGCCATGTTCCAAAGCCTTTTGCACCACGAATCTGGTTTGAGGCATTGGCCCGTCACATGCATCAACCAATAGCAGAGCTCCGTCAACCATGCTCAGGGTGCGCTCGACTTCTCCACCGAAATCCGCGTGGCCGGGAGTATCCACTATGTTGATTTTTACCCCCCGGTAACTTATGGATGTGTTCTTGGCCAGAATTGTAATTCCCCGCTCCTTCTCAAGTTCAGAGGAATCAAGCACCCTATCCTCAACCACTTGATTGGAACGGAATATCCCGGTCTGCCTGAGCATGGCATCCACCAGAGTGGTTTTCCCGTGATCTACGTGGGCAATCACCGCCACGTTTCGTATGTTGTCATTGAATTCGGTATTCATATTTGCATCGCCACTATTCATGCCCGGATTAACAAGCATATATTGTTTTCACCACCAGCGCACTATTATAACACTTTTTCAATTATCCGAATCTAATCTCTTCGACCTCAAAAATCCGGCCTGTCATGGGACAGACAAACATCCGGCATGGTAGAATGGATTCTGTTGCCGGAAAAGGGCCTACAACCTACGTCTCAATATGCCGGAGGAAGCAGACTGTGGAAGCTATTCCAACTGAGAGATTCTTCATTAAACTGGGAAACGGGATTGCCAGGGCTTTGCAAGCCCAGACAATCCTGCGTATTATAGGCATCCCTTTCCAAAGATTGATCGACAAAAAAGGCGATACCCATAATTTCCTCACAATGCAGGGAATTTCTATCCTTGAAAGAGACGGTAAGATCGAAGCCGAAAAGTTTTTCAATGCTTTCTCAGATACTCTAGTCAAGGGAAACTACTGGGCTGATGCTTTCTGGAAGAACTCAACCCACCATTACAACCCAATCACCGAAAAAGGGCTGTGGATATGGCCTGGGGCTCATGATCAATGCAGAAACTGGTTCAAAGGTGCCCTGAATGCCTGGAGCAAGGGCAACCTTCTGAAGGCGGTATTCTTGATGGGAGCCAGTCTTCATACTGTCCAGGATGCGTGCCAACCGTACCATTCAAATTGCGTTATGCTGAAGGGACATCAAAAATACGAAACCTGGGTAGACAAGAATAAAAGGCGCTACGCAATAAATGAGACCGGCATTTACCGTGTATCCGGTAATCCTGATGGTTGGGTTATTGCCAATGCATCCTTCTCACAAGCCTTTATAGATGCTCTGACACCTAAGGATATCTCCGTTTATGGCGAACCTACAAAGAAACTTCTTGCCAGAGCCCAGAAAACCACAGCAGGATTTCTTGAATTCTGCCTGCAAAAAGCCAGGGAAACCGGTTCATCTAACCCTGATCTGGATGAGGCGTTCCTGATGGAAAAGGTTATGCCTGCGAATTAGCGGCTGCATACCACAATCTCTATAAGTTCTGCCCGGGGCCCTGCCAATTTGACCCTGTCTCCCTTTTGAACTGCCCAATATCCCGTAATCTCATTATTCCTGTACACAATCGCATCTTGCTGAATAACCACTTTCAATTTTCCGTAATTGCCGGATACTGTTAATTCTCTGCCCGAAACACTGGTTACCGTTCCTTCAGCTTTGAATTTAGGTGAGTAACTCCTCTCCATAAACAAAGCCTGCCGGTCTGAATCCAGGCCTATACTCACCTCATCACCTGTATGCAAATCCTGGATACTTCCGTCTATTCTCGAACCCCAATCTGCATACCATAGATCTTTGGAAACCGGGTATTCAGTGACAAACCCAGGCCTTACCCTCACTTTCATTACATTTCTCTCTATTGAAAGAACAGTGCCGTCAACCCAGCGTACAGGTTCATTGGCACTCTCAACTTCTATGTAGTTTACAGTCTGTCCCTGGCCGCCTATATGGACCAGGGAACCCTTTTGCAGCTCCTTGGAACCGTAAAGCCCTACAATAGTCAGATCCCTGGCAGGCGTAAAACCCGAAAATCCCGAAAAATACAAGAGTCCCTCATCTTCTCCCAGGTAGTGGCCCCTTATATTAATCTCATTCCTCTCAATGATTTCTCCCCACTCAGGCTGTCTGCCAGTTCCGAGCCAGAGGCGCACCTTGTCGCCTCTTCTCACTTCTTTGAAGGATAAGCTTCTACGCTCTTTTGGGTATGAAAAAGTCAAATCAGCATCGATAATCCACGGTGTTGCCAGGCCCGGCCGCTTGAGTTCATGGAACACTCTTCCCTGTCTGCCACTGGGCGCACCCATAAATCCCTCAACAGAGGTATCGAAGGAAACCCTGTGCTTAATCCAGATAAAGCGGGCATCTGCAGGGGACGGGCCTGCAACCAGAACACTGTCACCGGTTCTAATATCGTAATACGGCCGTCTGGTTCTGTCGAGGAACACAGTAGTGGCCTGAGACACTGTTACATCTTCCCATGAAGGCATTATAGAAACGACAGGGCCTGTTAAAAGAGCAATTTGACCTTCAATTGAGACATTGGCCTTCCATACATACTCGGCCCACACTATGCCGCCTACAGGACTTATGTAGAACCTGAGCCTGGAACCTGATGGTACTGCCGAAGCCTTATCTTTCCTTTGGTTGACCAGATCAACTACATCGATATTCTCAGGCACCGTGTACCATAAGATTTTATCATCGCCGAAGACTCTTAGGCCTTCTTGTGTTTTTACAATATACCCCTCAAAGGAAGATTTCTCTCCCAGGGAGTCTTCAACATCAACGTACCTGATATCGTCAGCCGATCCTCCGTGAACTATGACAAGATCTCCTGTATCCAAAGCTCCGGAAAGCACATCCCGGCTCCGGTGATGGATCAAGACATCAGGATTTAACGTAACCTTTGTCCAGGTGTCTCCAAGGGTGATCTGGTTTCCATCTTTCTCAAAGACTGTCCCCCTTGTGGAAAAACCATGGGAATAAACCTTTATGGCCCTTTCCAAAACCCCTGAGTCCCCTGTTGTCAAGGACACCTCTTCACCAGGAAGAAGCCTGTCCCACGATGTGCGGCCAAAAGGCAGAGTCTCAAGGGAAACCTTGCCCGGAACTTCAACACTCATCAGGCTCCCTTTGGCATCAACTGCCTCAAGAATTCTGGACGCAGAATCGAACCTAACTACTGTCACCCTATTCCCTGGTATTTCGCCTGAGCCTGTCTGAGCACCTGATGACGGCCCTCCAATTGGCCCTCCGGGCGTAATGCCTATTCCGGAAGATATTCCAGATGTCTCTTTCACCAGTTCAAAACCAAGGGGCACTTCTGTGTCCTGAATCAACCTGACCCTGGCTTTCCTGGGATAATAACCTGATAATTTGACCATAATGTCGTAATCACCCGGTGGAAGCAGGAGTTTCGAATCAGTGGCGCCTCTTAGCTCTCCATTGATGTAAATTTCAGCATTTGGAGGTGTTGAGGCAACTTCGATGGTACCTGTAATAAGGGGCAGTTCAATAAGTATCTCTGATTCTTTTTGTGACTCAACGTCAACCGGTACTATGGTTGCCTTGTAGCCATCTAGCTTTGCCATTACTTCCCTGGAACCAGGAGGGGCTTTGAAACTTACCGGGGACTTGCCTTTGTATACCCCGTCAAGAAACACCCTGGCTCCTTCTATGTTAGCTGAAACCTGAATTGAACCTGCTTTGCTTAGTATCTCGGCAAATATGGCCTTGCCGTCGAATCCGTACAATTTGACTACGTCGCCCTCTTCTCCAGAAAAAGACTCCGGAACCTCAAGGGTGTACTTGCTTTTTTCGACAGTAATCTGGCCGGTTTCTACCTGCTGAACCGGCCCCTGAACGCAAAAACTCCCTGGCACACCTGAGACTCGGGCGATTTTCCCCTCAGGCCCGGTTGTTACTTCGACCACTGTCTTCTCAGGGGGATCTCCGAAGATATCCTCAAGTAAAGAGGACTTGCCGGCTGCATCCAAGAAGCGCACTTTCGAACCAAACTCGACCATGACCCAATCCAGTTTACCGTCAGGAACCCGGGGCTGCAGGCCGCTTTTGTCTGATGGTTCATCCAGACTATCCGGGCCCTTGCCAGGAGGGCAGTAGTTGTAAACCAGCAGCCCTTCTTCTGACGGTATGGATAAGCACACAGCCTTGTGGCTGTTTCTCATTGTGTAGACAGTCAATCCCAGGTAAAAAGCGCCTGCCGCCAGAACAATCAGAAGAAGGGCCTTTGCGATACTCTTGAGTGCTTGCTTTGGGTCCTTGTCCTTTTCTAATCCAGGTTTAGCCACTGAAAACGCCCCGTTACTCTATATCGTCCTAAAGACGCCATTGAGTTAAGTACTCCCGAGAAAATCCGGATTACACCTGAAGTCCCTTTTTACTGGGGTATCTGTTTGAAAACAGGACGGCGCTTTTCCATGAAAGCCTTCATGCCCTCTTTCTGATCAGGATAGTCAAAGCACCGGTTGAACAGTTCTGCTTCAGCTTCCATGCCTTCGCCAGGGTCAGGTGAGCCGAATCCGGCAATGGCTTCTTTTGCCCGGCAAAGTGCAAAAGGTGAGTTTTTCTGCAACAAAGCAGCATACGACAATGCTTCTTCAAGGGCCTTTCCTTCATCGACCACTTTATGTACGAGCCCTATCCTGAAAGCCTCTTGTGCATCTATTACCCTTCCTGTGCAAATAAGATCAAGAGCATTGGATTTACCGACAATCCGGGGCAACCTCTGGGTTCCGCCGAATCCAGGTATGATACCCAGTCCCACTTCCGGCTGGCCGAACTTTGCGTTCCTTGAGGCAATCCGGATATTACACGCAAGGGCAAGCTCATTTCCTCCGCCAAGGGCATACCCGTTTACAGCAGCAATGGTGACTGTTGGAATGCCCTCAAGTTTCGAGAAAACGCCCTGGCCAAACCTGGAAAACTCCCGGGCTTCATCAGGTGACATTTCAGCCATTTGCCCAATATCTGCGCCTGCCACAAACGCCCTGGAGCCTTCTCCTGTGATAATTACCGGAATACCAGGAAAACCCTCAACGATGATATCCGTTACATTGCTAAGTTCCTCCAGGACTTCCTTGTTAAGGGCATTCAAAAACTTCGGCCTATTAATAGTGATGACTATAGCACCGCTATTTTGCTCAACTCTCAAGTCCCGCAGATTTCCGAACCTCTCCACCCTTCTCCCTCCTGCAAGAATAAAAATCAGTCTCTTTTCCCGACAACGTCGCCCAGCGCGAAATACTGCCCCTTAAAGTAAACCACCGGGTCCATCCTATGGGGATCTATGTCTCCTTCCACCAGAATGTCTGGGTCTGCATGAACCGATACCACTTCACCTAGGAACAGGTCATGGCTCCCCAGGGAAATCCTGTTTCTGATCTTGCACTCTATGTTCACAGGAAACTCTGCTACTATAGGTGCTCTGACATTGTCAGCCCTCATGGGAGTAATCCCTGAAGTCTTGAATTTATCTTCATTTCTGCCTGACACTGAACCGCAGTAGCCCAATATGTCCACCTGGTTTACCCGGGGGAGATTGACGACAAAATCACCATACCTTTGCAAGAGCCCAAAGGAGTACCTGGTAGGCCTAACGCCAATAGCAATGGTGGGAGGTTCTGACGCCACAGTACCCACCCATGCAAGGGTTATTGCGTTCATCTCCCCCATATAGTCACCGCATGTCACCAAAACCGCAGGCAAAGGGTATAATGCAGTTGAGGCGGGAAGAAGCCTTTTTTCACCGGTCTTTGCCAAACTAATCCAAACCTCCTTAGCGTATTGTAACAAATCCAACATTGCACTAAACTTACGTGTGTAGAAACATTTCTCTATGGAAAGAAGGAACGTCTTTGGAAAGAACGCAACCCCAGGTTGCCTTGCAAGACCAACCGGTAATAACCAAGGAAGAAGCAAGGCACATAGTCTGGGCCCTTGCTTTACCAACTCTCATTGAAATGGTCCTCATATCGCTGGTCAGCATGGCAGATATGATCCAGGTGGGACGCGCCAGGCCTTCGGCTATCACCTCCGTAGGGCTTACAAATCAGCCTATCATGCTCCTGCAGGCCATATTCCAGGCGCTCAATGTCGGAACCACGGCTCTCGTAGCAAGGTTCACCGGTATGGGAGAGCCCGGTAAAGCATCGGATACTCTCAGGCAGACCTTTGTGGTTACTATTCTTCTGGGCTCGATAATATCCCTTTTCGCCGGCATAACCGCACCTTATATTCTGCAATTTATGGGAGCCGAGCAGGACGTGGTTACAGTAGGCACTCCGTATTTCAGAGTAGTTGCCTCGGGTTTTGTCTTCAATGCTGTTGCAATGGCCATCGGGTCCGCTCTCAGGGGTGCAGGAGACACAAGAACTCCCATGGCCGTAAACCTCCTTGCCAATGGTATAAACGTGCCTTTCAACTGGATTCTGATCTGGGGCAAGTTCGGCTTTCCAAGGCTGGAGGTTCTCGGAGCGGGTATAGCAACTACCTTTGCCAGGATCGTATCCTGCATCCTGTTTATCGTAATAGCAGTTAGAGGCGAGAAAAACATTAGCCTGGATCTTTCCTCGAAATTCAAATTGGACAGCCAGATCCTCGGCCGGATCTATAATGTCGGCTTCCCGGCCGCAGTGGAGCAGCTGGTTTTGAGAACCGGCCAGATCATGTTCGCCAAGGTCATATCTTCTCTTGGTACTGTGACTTTTGCAGCCCATCAGGTAGGCATGAATATCCTCAGCCTTTCCTTCATGCCCGGCCTGGCTTTCGCGACTTCTGCCACCACTTTGGTGGGACAGTGCCTGGGTGCTAAACGTCCTGACGACGCAGAGCGTTGCGGAAACACCTCCCGTAATATGGGCCTTGCTATCGGCCTTTGCATGGCAGGGATTTTCCTGGTTTTCGGAAAGTACATAGCCATGCTTTACACAGATAATCCCGACGTAGTACTAGTTTCGGCATCAATACTAAAAATATATGCATTTGCCCAGCCTTTCCAATCAACCCAATTTATCCTGGCAGGGGGGCTGCGAGGTGCCGGAGACACGAAATACCCCTTGTACTCAACTCTAATTGGCATGTGGGCAGGCAGGGTGTTTCTCGGATGGTTCTTTGTAAATGTAGTAGACTTGGGACTTCCCGGGGCCTGGCTTGGGATGGCTCTGGATCAGGTTTTCAGAGGCACACTAATCAGCCTCAGGTTCAGGACCGGCAAATGGAAAACCGCCAAGGTATAACGGGACTCTCACAGTATCAAGTCTACTTTTATGTAGTTAAGCACACGTCTTTTGACATTTTACGGTTTTCTTATCGCTTGTCTCGAAACCATCCATATGTACCTGTCTCTATCAGTTTCTCTACAGCAGCAACAAATACCGCTTCAGAAGCAGAAACGTATATATCAGAGCCGCAAGCTGCTTTTTCGCCCTGTTCAACAGTTCTTTTGCTGACAGCGAAATGTCCAAGCAGATTCTGGGCCATTGCAACCAGGAAATGAGTGTTAATATTGTTCTTGGCTACAAGCCCCCTTGCCAATTTCTTTGCACCTGTTCCCCCATGCTGGGCAAATGGTACATAGTAGCCCACTTCACGAATAATCTCACGCTGAACTGCCTTCAGGCGCTCCAAATCAGGTTCGTGTTTTTGGCCACTGGGGGCAGCATGTTCCATCCCAATGGGATACGAAATTCCTCTCGCTCCTGTATACTTCACAAACCCTGCAACCTGCCGGGCAAACCCACAAAGCTCATCCCCATGGAGCCCGAGGTAGCCTTCTTCGCCCCCGGCCTGGCCCGTAGAGCCATATTCAGCTTCAAGGACAGTATCGAATCCTCGTTCCTTAACCAAATCGCAAATTTGCCTGGTAACAGCATAGTTCAAAATCGGAGGCATCTCTTCAGTGTCGATCATAGCCCAGGCAGGGTTCATTTCCTCCAAACATGCCATGAAACCGGCCACAGCTCCGGCATAGGCAAAAGAACTGAGGTACTCAGCCCAGGTGTTAAGATCGTCCTGGCCGGGGGCGGGGACTTTGCACATGGATGCAAAAGCCCAGGCATGATTCAAAATTGATAGAGCCTCTTTTCTTGATACAAGGTATTTTTCTGCCTCTTGAAAGCCAGTTTCGGAGGCAGCGTCAAAAAGTTCAGGCGAAACTCCGGAGTCTTCCTCCCGTTTGTATGACTGAACTTGTATGGCCCTCTTTACAGAAGGCACTGCAAAATGGTCCAGGGCCAGGGCCACAAAAGGCGGGCTGTACCTGGCAATATATGTATTGGAAACTGTCATAGCCAGCCTGGCACCGTACCTGAGAGCCCCAATGTCAGGAAGTTCGCCATGGGGCCTGTGGGACAACCCGGTTCTCCCGGCCGTCCCTATACCTCTCCCTGCTACAGCAAGGGCATTTCCGCTAAACTGAATTATAAGCGGAGAACCACCTTCCAGAGAAGCAGCTCCTATGAAAGCCGGAACCTGGAGTTCAAATGGGAAGTTCGCGTTGGCTGCCAGGATGGTCTTTCTTTCGTCTTTTGGTTTCACAGTGAAGGCGGGATCGAAAGGACTGAAATCCTGGAACAGACTATATAACTCGTTTCCCTTAACCGGTGATTTTATCATTGCGTGCAACACCTACCCCTTATGCAACAAGAAATAGAAACTGCAAGAGATATACTTCCAGATTGCAGCGACGGCTAGTCATGTTATTGTTTTACCAGAAAGGGTATTGCGCCAGGAATCAGTTCCACAGTCAAGGGAATTTTACATCCCTAACATCTCCGTCAGATGGCTAAGGATAGTAACCAGGAGCATCTATGCTGACTTTGCATCCCCTGCTAATATGTACTCCCGGCTTCCCAACATGCTGTCCCTTGAATACACTGAAAAGCAATTTGACCAAAGACAACCTGGGTGTATCGGAAAGATATCCTATGTGAAGGAAACCATCGTCGAAGCTGCACCAGGAAACATCCTCATCCCACCGCCCAGCCTTTCCGAATTGGTCACGCGCACAGCCACCCTTGTTTTACATGCATTTCCAGACCATCAACGACGATTTGCAGATCATGTGGCTGAAACGCAAACAGGCCCCTTATTACTTCAATAGCATAGCTAATACTCCCAAGTCTTTTCGATTTAAGCTCTGATACTCTCTTAACCACGTAAGCATCAAAGCCGACACCTATAGAGTTTATTGCGTACCGGGCCCGGCTTGTCCCATCCCTGACAAGCATTACATCCATTTGCTTAATGGCAGGCTGTGCAATAGCGTCAATAGATTCAGGCCAGTTGGAAAACAAACGATTGCCGCCTACAAAATCGTTTCCGGTTCCCGCAGGAATAGTGGCAAGAGCAATCCGGTTTGGCCCGGAAGCCATTACTCCGTTTACCACTTCCCCCAAAGTCCCGTCTCCACCCATAGAAACAAGTGCCTTGTATTCACTGGTAGAAAGCTCTCTGGCTAAAAACTCTGCATGCCCTGGGCCGGTGGTGGGTATTACGTCAAACTTGACTCCTTTTCCCGTAAGTAACCCGGTGACTTCAGGTAGCATTTTCCGTGACTTGCCGTGGCCTGCCGTAGGGTTAACTATAATGCATACCTTTTGCGAAGGTTCCACAGAGTTCCCTTCCTTCTATAATTCTTAAAATGTATATAGTACTTTCACTGGCGCCAACCCAGGAACTTACCTGCCCAACTGATACCTAGCCTTCCCAAACATTCCCTTGTTGGAATTCCCTTGTCTGTCCATCCTGCCAGCCTGTATGCTGATAGCTTTGCTTCTTGCCAAACCTCCGGGTCTGCCGCCTTTCCAGCCAGGGGGCCATCAGCAAACGGCTGGAAGAACCGTCTGGGAAGTTTCTCCAGAGAAACATCGAGCCCTTCCTTTATGTTGTATATTCGAGCCAGGGTATTTGCTCTCTCGGCAGCTGTAAGGATTTCTGTCGTAGTAGTGTTCCAACCAACAATACAGCGCACCAGATCTTCAAGCTGAATAGGCGTCCACGGTACAAAACTGCATATAACTCCGATGTTCGCAAAAACCCTGAGGTTTGTCGCAGTCCAATACATGTGCATCTTTTCAGGGGAAAGATCATCAAACGGCAACGGGTTCAAGATTCCCAGGGATCTCATGTCCTGCATGGAACGTGAATCAGCCGTCTGAAACCCTGTATCGTGCATGTTGTGGCAGTGATCGGCTCCTGTGGGCGAAAGGGCATACCCAACTCCCAAAGCATATTTTAGCCTTGGCTCGTGCATAGGGATTTCCTGGCCTCTTACGTGCATTGCAATCTCAGCTGCCTCTGGGCCGAGTCTTTTCGCCATTTCCTTTACGCCTAAACCAAGAAACTCACCAAAACCCTTTCTTGCATTTATTAGTTCAATGGCCTCAAGCATTGCTTCAGCATTGCCAAACCGCATCTCAATTCCGTTTGTATCCTCAAGGGTAAGGAATCCCTTTTCAAAACACTCCATGGCAAAGGCTATGCTCACGCCTGTAGATATGGTGTCCAGCCCATAAGCATTGCATAGTTCATTGCCTTTGGCCACAGCAACAAGATTGTCGATACCAAGGCTGGACCCGAGCGAACCAATGGTTTCATACTCAGGGCCGCCTAGCCTGGGATCCACTTTATGGGGAGACTCAGCTTTTACAACCCTTTTGCATCTGATTGGACAAGCCCAGCAAGTATCTCTGTCTGCAAGAATCGTGTCTCGCATGGTCTGCCCTGAGATTTTCTCTGCACCCTCAAAACTGCCTTCCTGAAAGTTCCTTGTAGGAAGGCCACCTGCCACACTCAGGCCCACAGTACCTCCTGCGGTTCCTGTATCTGTAAGGCCTGCCGATAGAATTGGGGCATTTTCCACCATCCACCTGGCCAGCTCCCGTACCTTCCCGGGTTCGGCCAAAGAAACCTGCCCCTTGCCCCGGACTGCCACTGCTCTGAGATTCTTGGAACCCATTACAGCACCCATCCCGCTCCGGCCTGCAAAGTGAGTCAAATCGTTCACAACGCAGGCATATCTGACCATTTTTTCTCCTGCAGGGCCGCACTGGGAAATCCTTACCAGTTTGTCTCCAAGTTCTTCCTTAATGGCTGCTTCCACTTCCAAAGTAGTCTTTCCAGTCAGATGAGAAGCACCTCTAAGTTCTACTTTGCCATCCCTGATCGAAAGGTAAACAGGTTGCTTAGACCTGCCCGTAACCACGATAGCATCAAAACCGGCCCGCTTTAGCTCGGCGCCAAAAAAACCGCCACCTTCAGCATCGCCATAACCGCCTGTCAACGGAGATTTGGCCCCTACCGAATTCCGGCCTGCTCCTGCCACAGGCGCCCCTGTCAAAGGGCCTGCAGCAAATACAAGGACATTGTCAGGCCCGAGGGGATCAGCTCCCCGGGGGACTTCATTAAGGAGGTAATAAGCTACAAGTCCTCTCCCACCCCAATAGGTGCGGTAAAACAGATCGTCTTTCTCTTCTATCGTTATCCTCTTTTCGGTAAGGTCAACACGTAGGACTTTCCCATTGTATCCTGGCATGAAAATTCCTCCCATCTCGAATGTGTTACCGGTGTTTACTTGACAGTACAGAGCATGTTCCGCGGTGTCACCGGTTAACGCTTCCTTGTTTCCGAGAAGTAGCCAAACCTGCCGGTACATATGACAGGAAACAAGTGGCCCTCAGGCTATCCTCCCAGGACAGGTTCAAATATCATAACCTTGTCATTATTATTGACCATATGGTCACCTTTTGCATGGGTGCCGTTAACCGTTATCATCCATACTTCGCTTTCAGGAATCCCAAGTATATCCAGGAGCTCCGTTGCTGAAATTGGCTTTTGGATTTTGAGTTCGAATAAGTCCCGGCCTGACGGACTGTATCTGACCAGACTGCCAAACACTTGAATTGTGACGCTCACTTAAATACCCCTCACCTATATTCGAACTAGCCTAACATGATTCCTTCTGTATTCGAACAAGCCGGCATGGCTTTGGCTTTCCTTGAGTGTACCTGATAAAACGTTAGGGCTCGTTCCCGGGTTTCAACAGGTCTGGATTGCCGGAAGAACCCTGAAAGAAACGTTAGGACTGTCCCCCCGTTTCATGTTTTGTCAAGGACATTTCTGGCATAATGAAACAAGTATTCCTGGGCATAACCGGCAAACAGGCAACAAAGCGCTTCATGCCTTCTTCCCGTGCCTTCGCCGGAGATATTTCTCTGCCGTCAAAATAAAACCGGGACATAGCCCTTGCAATCCATACATCTACGGGAAATACATCTAGACGGTGATATCCAAAAAGCAAAACACAATCGGCCACCTTGGGCCCGACCCCCTTAATTTTCCGGAGTTCTTGACAGGCATTATCTACCGGAAGGCTCCGGAGAAAATCAAGGTTCACCTGGTTTCCGGCAACTTTTTCAGCGGCATCAAGAACATACGAGGCCCGGTACCCGCACTTTGAATCGCTAATACAATCATGGCCGGCTGCCAGGAATGCCTCCGGGGAAGGAAACGTATATTCGCCTAATCCAGCAGGCAAACCAAGGGTCTTGCAGAAATAACGGACTATTTTGCAAATAGCAGGTATGTTCTTGTTGGTCGAAACTATATACGAAACAAGGCATTCCCACGGATCCTGGCGGAGAATCCTGAGGCCCCGGGCATGCCTGATTGCTTCTTTGATCACCGGGTCTACTATCCCTCTTGCTGCAGAGCCTCTTTTGGTCAGATAACTGGAAATGGCTTTCAGATCATCGTCCAAAGAAAAATAGTGAAGTACTTTGTTGGCCAGTTTGATCTGGCTTTGCCCCAATTTGCTCTCGAATGAACCCAATTCTTTGTCATGTAAAACCAGCAGGTTGGATGAACCTGTATTGAATCTAACCATCAATGCACAAGAACCAATGACCCCTTTATGCCACGTGTAACCATCAGGGCCTGAGGCCTGTTCCCACCTAAATGCCTGTCCGCATTCCAGGGTAGATTCAAGATCAAGGGGCCCGTCAAATTCAATCTGAAACCCGCCTAAAGAATCCAGGGCGTCACATGAACCTTGAATTTTCACATGGGCAGGCAGATCAAGGGGCTTTACAGCCCGAGTGCTTGTTAGACTCTTTTGGCAATTATGGGAAGTAGTGCCCGGGTTACTGTCACTATGTGAAATCTCGCCCAATATTTCAGGTAATCTCTTTAATGATCTGTCCTGTGATTTCGGGGACATCTTTCAACAGCCCTCTCATGTACTGCGAGTCACCGTTTACTGCTCTACGGCCATCCCTGTTTATACAGTAATCCTCAACCAAAATAGTCTCCATGCCCAGCTCTGCAGCTACCATGTCTTCTTGTACATCGTTGCCTATCATTACACACCTTTCAGGATCAAGCTCAAGATTGTCCATGATCTCCTGATAATACTGAGTATGGGGTTTACAAAAGTGCATGGCTTCAAGGGTAGTGATGAACAGCCATGGAAACTTCTCCACTCCGCACCATCTCATTCTCTCTCTGATTGCTGTCTCCGGAAAAACCGGATTGGTTGCAAGCACTAGTTCCCAACCCTGACTTATGCAGGCCGAGATCACACAGGAAGAAGTCTTTGACTCAGGCACCAACCTTGCCAGTTTGGGAAATTCTTCTTGGTAAAACCGCTCAAAGATGGGCCATATTTCTGTCCATTTTCGGCCTAACTTACGTTCAAAGGACCTTCCGAAGGCAGTACTATTGGTGATCTCAGGATCAGTATTGCTCACCATATCAAATGTAGATTCAAACAAAGCCTTTTTGAACCTATCAGGATCAATTATGTGAGCAAAATACGGCGCTGCTGCGTCGGGATAGTCTTTAATGAAAAAATCAGGACCTACAGGCAGCAAAGTCCCATCAAGATCAAACAGCAAGACTCCGGGAGAATTCCTTATTCTACCCAATAAACTCACCTCTGATTTTAGTTCACTTCCACAATTCTATCATTATGATTCGGCTTTACGCCGGGTTATCCTGTCCATTGAGGTAGCTTAGATGTATAATTGAAGTTAGTTCGCAGGGCAAACTAACTATTGAATGTAGGTGAGACTCTTTGCAATCTGAGGCATTAGGTGCAGTACTACCGGTATTCATCATTGCAGCTACAGGATATTTAGTGGGAAAGAGATTCTCCCTTGATGCGTCCACCCTTTCAAAAGTATGCTTATACATACTAACTCCGGCTTTAACATTTAACTCACTGGCTAACTCGAGTGTGGCCCTTCGGGGAGTATGGCGCCTGGCGCTTGGATCTTTCCTGGTGCCTGTGATTCTTGCCCCCCTGTTCTTGTGGCTGTTTGCACGACTGGGTTGGGGTAAAGACACCTCTCGTTCTATGCTTCTCCCGAGCATATTCTCAAACACAGGCAATTACGGGCTGCCTATTTGCCTTTTCGCTTTTGGCCAGACCGGCATGGACCTGGGTGTTGTATATATGGTTGTGCAGAGTTTCTTAATATCTACCCTGGGTGTGTTCATAGCCGCTTCAAGCAAAATGGAACCGAAGGACGCATTTGGAAAGGTCATTCGTATGCCTACTCTGTACGGAGCCCTGCTTGGAATAGTTGTGAAGGCCTTTGATATAAAGGTTCCCCAGGTGCTGGCCAGGCCAATTGAAATGCTGGCCGGAGCAGCAATATCAGTCTTTCTGATTGTGTTGGGGCTTCAGCTGGTTAATAGTAAGCCTTCACATAAGTGGCAGATTCCCGGAATCGTTACCGTTGCACGCCTTGTCCTGGCACCCGCCATGGTTGCGATACTCGGAAAACTGCTGGGTATGGAAGGGTTGCCCTGGAAAATCCTTGTGCTTCAAGCTGCAATGCCGCCGCCTGTAAATGCAACGATTCTGGCTCAGGAATTCAATGCAAAACCGGATCTGGTTTCTCAGGTTACTCTGGTGGGAACGTTATTCAGCCTGGTGACTCTGTCAGGATGGATAGTTATCCTGAACCAATTGTAGACTTAATGAAGGTCATGGGATTCCTGTTATGCCAGGCCAGCCAGAATACAAAACAACCGGATAACCTCAAAACCTGCCGGATTGGCACCTGGGCGGAAATCACAGCATTTAAGAGTATAAAGCATCATCAGGAGGGATGAATCAGTGTCTAAGCAAAAAGAAATTCTTTCGTACCTCAGATCACGTCAGAACGAAATGGTTGAGCTTTTAGGCAAATTCACTGATACCGACTCGCCGAGCACCGACAAACCTCACACGGATAGGTTTGCAAACCTGGTTGCCGGGGAATGGAAAGCTTTGGGAGCCCATGTTACCATACTGCCTCAAGAAGAATACGGAAATCACGTAAAGGCTGAGTGGGGAACAGGAGACGAAAGCATCCTGGTCCTTTGCCATATGGACACTGTATGGGATGCGGGAGAAACAAAGAAAAGGCCTTTCCGTGTTGCAGACGGAAAAGCATACGGACCTGGTGCTTACGATATGAAGACCGGAATCGTTCAGGCTCTTTTCGCAGTAAAAGCCCTAAATGAGCTTGGCCTTTCACCCAAAAAACGGATCGTGGTACTACATAACTCCGACGAGGAAATCGGGTCTTTATCTTCCAGGCCAATTATTGAAGAAGAAGCAAAGAAATCGGCAGCAGTCTTGGTCCTTGAACCGTCTGTAAGAGGCGGAGCACTGAAGACCTGGAGAAAAGGTGTGGGCCGCTTTACAATCTCCATCAAGGGACGTGCCTCTCATGCAGGTGCCGACTACGAAAAAGGTGTCTCTGCGATTCAAGAAGCAGCCCATCAAATACTCTTCTTGCACGGCCTTACAAACCTGGAGGAAGGCACCACTGTGAACGTAGGTGTTGCCAGGGCAGGCACCAGATCCAATGTGGTCGCTGAACAAGCAGTACTTGACGTTGACATAAGAGTGAAAACCATGGAGGCTGCAAAAGAGGTAGTATCCAAGATTCAGGGCCTTAAACCTGTTGATCCACGAATCACTATATCAGTTGAGGGCGGATTGAACAGGCCGCCTATGGAGAGAAATGAAAAGAATCTCCGGCTCTTCAGGCTTGCTCAAGCCATTGGAAGCGAGATGGGCATAGAGCTTACGGAATCAGGAACCGGAGGGGGAAGCGACGGCAACTTCACTTCTGCCCTGGGTATTCCTACCCTTGACGGGCTTGGTGCAGTAGGTGATGACGGCCACGCTGTTACGGAATACACGTTGATATCAAGCCTTCCAGATAGGGCAGCAGTTATTGCCGGCCTTATGCTGAAGATTTAAGCACCTGCAAACCAGACGCCCCGGGGTATGGCTCTTATCCCCGGGGCACGATTACTGGAAAAACCAATTAACCTCTGGAAAGCGCGATCATAGACCTTAAACCCAAAAATGCTGTCATGTAATCGTCGGCAGTAAACGATAACGTTCTGGGATCTTCCAATTTAGTGTAAGGCATACGTGCCGCTGCCTCGGCCAATCCTGAGTCAGTAAACTCTATCTTGAAAGTCACAGGTGAACCAGGAAGCCACAATTTTGCCTCTCCAATGCTCTTCAAAGCCTCTTTGGTCGATTTGGCCAGAAGTTCTTTTGCCTTGGCGGGCGGCAGGCATTTTGCAGCGTAACGGCCTACAGCTTCCTTAACTACAGCAGTATGTACATGGGGCAATAAAGATTTGGCTTCATCTGCCACTACGTTATCACCGCAAACCAGCACAACCGGCACCCCGTAAAAACCGGCAATACCAGCGTTCATTCCCGTCTCACCAACAAGAATATCATTAATCCAGATATTGGCCACACAACCTGAAATCGTATGACTTAAAACGCCGGGAGTCCCCATTCTTGAATGGTAGCCTACGAAAATAGCTGCATCAAATTCGTCGCTTATCCCTTGCATCATAGAAAAGGGTTTTGGTGAACCTGTAAGCAAAACTGCAGCCGGATGAATCTTCTCGATTAGAATATTCCGCATTGAACCGTGGGAGTCATTGACCAAAATCTTGGTAGCGCCTGCCTCCACAGCTCCTTCAATAACCGCATTAACCTCTCCTGTCATAAGTTCCCTTGCCTGGCCGTAGTCTTTGCCTTCATCAAAGGTTTGCGCTTGACTGGCAACTACACCCGATATGCCTTCAAGATCGCAAGATATAAAGATTTTCAAATGAAACCCTCCTCGTATACTTTGATTAATCCCAAGTTTCATTGGGTTGTTCACTGGAAATTGGGCAGTCACCCTGACACGATCGACTTAACGATCCGGGGGAGTCTATATCCCACTATAGCACGTTTGGCACCGTGACTTCTTGGCGAAGAATGACTCCCTGGCTCCAATACCAAGAGTTTTGGCTCGTAGGATGCAGATTGCCTATCAGGCCGTAGTTCAGCGTCTACGGTATGCACCCCAGGCAGGCTCTTCAGTTCCAAAGTTGCGAGGTTGAGCCTGCACTGGGATGTCAAGGTCCGCCCAGTCTTGTTTGGGAAAGAAGTGCTCTTAAATGGCCAATCAGGAAACTTCGAAGCTGAAGAACACTCCTTGGCTAAAACCTACTATTCCCTTTCCCTTGTCAAAGACCAATAAACGTTATCCTACTTTTACCAATTGATATTGTACCGTAGTTCTCAATTACAGTCCTATCCAGTCCTTGAGCAGAAACGATACCCGGACGATCAACAGCGACAATCTACCCATGGTGGCATTACCAAACGACGCGCCGAAAGCAACCATCAGTATCACCTTCCCAATCTCGGGAATGTATTTTAGCACTATGTTCTGGCTGAACGGTTTGGTAGCTTGGCTCGAAAAGAGAAAGTACGTCAAAGTGGTAAACACGCCGATGAACAGCAAAGTATTATCAAAGCTTGTCAATGGCACAAGCGTAGCTCCTATTTGCTGAATAACCTGAGCTTGCACAGCTCCTCTTAACCCTAAAGCAGCTCCGGTGGCTCCTATGATGGCCAATGGTACTCGGCCCATCCACGACCAATGGCGAACCAGGCGGGCCAATACCATGACTCCCAATACGAGGGGAACAAGTGCAGCAATTTCTCCCTTCATAAGCCTGTTCCACCCCGAAGACTTGATAATACCGGCATTGACAACAAGAACATGTCCCGCGGTAAGTCCGAGGAAAATAGCCTGAACAACGTCAAAAAGAGGGTTCTTTTTGAAAAACACTGAACTCAGCGCCGCAATCGTACATATAGCAGGAATTAGGATTCTGATATCCCCTATCATTCTCTGACCTCCTTAATCAAACCAGTTAACTTGCCTTGTTCAACTTGGTGGCAAAATAGGCGATATTTCCAAGTAAGATGAACACAAGAATCGTGATATGTGCAGCCGATTGGGCATCCATCATTGCTACAGCTGTGCCCGGTTTCTCAAGAAGCATTTCATATTCAGCCCCCGGCCTGAGCCCACCAAGGAGCCCTTTAATTTGCCCTGACTGCAGATAAGGCATATCGCCAGGTGCCATAACTGCGGTGACCGCAAGGATCATTGGCACATCAGGATAGACAACTGCGACCTGGCGTACCCATACATCGGAAGTAGCATTACCTCCGGGGCCAGAGTTGATCGACACAACCATGTCAATATCATTCATGTCTTTCACTTCTTGCATCATCTCAATCTGGTCTAAAGGGGTACCGTTAATGTCAGCCTTGAACACACTTCGGAAGTTTTCACTCAAGGCAGCAACTGCGTTCTCACCACCGGCAAAGTAGCCTAGATTCACATAGTCTTTACCGTAGGCTTTGCCCGCTTTTTCATAGAATTCAAGACCTCTCCTAGAAAGTGCTATCGCTTCGGGAACCGATGTGGTACCGTACACCTTAATATCCTTTTCCAAAAAATGAGCCAATAGGGCATACGCAACCGGTTCAAGCTCTGCAGCCCCACCTGGACTGCAATCGAAAGACACAAGAACGCGGTCACCTGGTTGAAGTTTTTCAACCTCTTCATACGCTTGGACTGTAGTGTCGACAATGGTCATTGGAAGTCCAATGGGACTAATTAAGGGTACTGTAACACCTACAAGCATGATAAAATAAATTACTCTTGGATCTATTTTCAGGATCTTTTCCCACCACGACATTCTACGACCTCCTATTCTGTGGCACCGTAATGCCGGCGAGAGTAACCCAGTAATACGCGCAAGCATTGAGAAACAAAGCCAATCCCCATGGCTATCATTAATCCCCGCTGGCCTGCTACATTCGGAATATCCATTAACCATTGAGCGATATCTGGCATAGATCCTGATACATATTCTCCAATGGGAACCCTGCCAAGCATGACTAAAGCACCTGAAATCAGCAAGACAGCGGCGTGCAGGTTCATAGCACGAAACGCACGAAACGATGAAGAGCCTATGTAAAACGCACTCAGAGCAAATATCGAACTGCTTGTTGCGTTTAGGACATTCTCAAGAAGGAATGTATATGGATCGGAGTTTTGCCCTAGTGTCATTCCGATTACTGTCATTGTGAAGAATGCCGCCAATAACAATACACTCTTATACCATCCGGGTGATTTTCGGTTTACGTTTTTCCCGTGCACCAGAATGAGGTTTACGGTACCTACTACAATAGTAAAAGCTGTAATTAAAGGGGTCCAACTTCGAATTAGAGCCGAAATGCTACTTGCCCAAGGAGCCACAAAGAAAAATTCGATCATCATTACAGCCCCAATAAAAAACGTCGTTAGTAGTGGAGCTAAAGTTTTCAACAGTATACCCCCTTATCTAGTTATGAGGTCGTTCAGAAATGTGATATTGAAAGTGTTTAGTATTACTCCGAGAAAAATGAGTGCAAGACACAGTACTTTTCCAAAGTCTTCACCAACCAAACTGCCAATGGTAACAGGATCCTCGGATAAGTAAGCAGATGCGGCCAAAACCTCCTGTCCTATAAGCACATAATCACAGGCCGCAATAAAAAATGGCATTTGGAACGTATTGGTGGTGCCCGCTACCTGTACCGCCCCTGCCAGGTAGCCAGATTCAGCAATGACAAGGGTAGAAGCAGCAAACTGGCCGATTAGTATATTCGCTTGAACTCCTTCGGTTTGGACTATCTTGGCAACTTCGCTCGCGTACGCCCACTGGTCTGTAGAAAGATACCGAACATTCTCTATCTTGTAAGCATCAGCCTTCCCAACCTTTGAATATGCGCTTCTCACGATTTCCTCACTAACAGTCTGCACATCACCGGCTGCTGTGGTAGTAATAAAACCCACATCCATGCGAGCTGCTCTTTCCGCAACCGATGAGAGGACATCTAACGCCGCAAACATTACTGGGGGAGACGATGTAGTCAAATTCCCTACTCCGGGTGTGTAATGAACTGTCTTACCCATCTCGACAGCTCTGCCAATGGCTTCATCAATGGCATCCAGAGCAGGCATTGGCCTAAGTTGGTACTCCTTGCCCTTCTTGGCCTTCTGAATTTGCAGTAAAATGGCGCCGCATATCAAGATCGTTGCAAAAAACAGCGTTATCCGGCCTTCTACCATAACTAGCCCTCCTTGATGGTCTTCTTTTGCATACCGGACAAAATCTCAGAAACTCTGGCCACAATTTCGGCTCCTGCGGGCCTGTCAAAAGGCTCAAACTCCATAGACAAGGCCCTCATTACTGAAGACGATACTTGAGTCCAGGAAGGCAACCTACTGAGTACATACAGTGTCTCGTGCAGGTTGCTTGGTCGCCGCAAATGGAATGCAAGTACTAGATTTCTTTCAGCTTCCGCATCACCCCCTCCACAAGTTATCCGTTTCCTGCGGGGCAATCTGGAAATCTGCATACTTACTCACATTAGGAAAACATACGGGCGAATTCCCTGAGGTAAATTTCCTAGTACTATCTGTGCTGCATTTAAATCTCGAATTTTCTAAATCTTCTACGTAGTAAATGGTAATTCGCCCAAACTATCGCTCTATTCGACAAGCTTATGGCCTAACCCTTCTTTGATTCGACAAAAGCCGTCATTATTTGCGCATCTCTGAAAGCTTTGTCGATCAAGAAGTGTTCATTTTGCCACACTTTAAGCAAACTGAGGAAATTTCACCATGATGGAACAAGTATTGCAGTTCATAAGATAAAGTCTTTCGGCATTTTCGGAACCTGGATTACTTGCCGTGCCCTGAAAACCAATATAAGATCGTCTCAGAACAATTCACATTAGTGCTTGCCAAATAGTTGGATTTCTTACTATCATTCCGGTGATCACATGGAAGCTTATGAAAGGCGAAACAAAATAGTGCAATTACTCTCTTCCTCCTCTGAGCCTGTTACAGGGGCTTCTTTGGCTTCGGCCCTTGGGGTCACCAGGCAAGTGATAGTCCAGGATGTGGCTATCCTCAGGGCAAAAGGCGAGGCTATCCTTGCCACTCCAAGGGGCTACACTCTTTGGGCCGAGCCCAGACGCGCAGGAGTAACTAAGCTCATTGCGGTAAAACATAACTTTGCTCAAACTCGCGAGGAATTGCTAATCATGGTCAATGCCGGTGTTGAGGTCATAGATGCCATAGTAGAACACCCTGTTTATGGCCAACTGACCGGGCAGTTGTCGATTAGAACCCGGGAAGACGTACAAAGATTCATGGAAACCATGGAGCGCACACAAGCAGGCCTTTTATCGTCTCTTACCGATGGGATTCACCTTCATACCGTTAAAGCATCACATAAACGCCAGATTGAAATACTGGAAGAGGCCCTGGGAAGGAAAGGTTTTCTTCTTATGGATTAAAACACCGCAGCCATCATGGGGTTGCGGCCAGGGCCTTGCCCCCCCATTTCCAGCAACTTACTAGTGAAACTCTCTTTAAAGGGTGCTACAATCCGTACATCGTATGCCAGTGCCGAATCCCGCCAAAAATTGGCGGGTACGGAGGAACCATTTTTGGGTGAATCCGCCTCATGTAGGCGGTAGGGCTAAACCCTTTTCACCGAACCCATAAGCTAACTCCGGAGGCCTGAGAGGGGGAAATTTGCATGCGCAGAAAATCGGTCTATGCAGGACTGGCGTTAGTTGTTGTGATGAGTGCATTTTTGGTAGCCAGCCCTAGAACAGCTCTTGCATACAGCCCATGGAACTCAAACTACACTCAGGACGAGCTAATGCTCCTGGCAAGGCTCATATACGCAGAAGCAGCCGGAGAACTCTACACAGGCAAAGTAGCGGTAGGTGCTGTCGTCCTGAACAGGGTTAAAAGCCCAATCTTCCCTGACACCATATATGGTGTAGTATACGAACCATGGCAGTTTTCATGTGTAGGCAACTGGCTGTTCAATTCTTATCCTGACCAAGAATCAATACGGGCTGCCAGGGACGCCCTTGCCGGATGGGATCCCACGGGAGGGGCCCTGTATTACTTCAACTATCACACTGTTTCTAACTCCTGGTTGTGGTCAAAACCGGCCATTGGGGCTATCGGCAATCACTGGTTCACTTACTAATCCGCGATAGAAAATATAGAAGCTTTGCAGACAAAAAACAGACATGTAATCAAACCCACCATGGTTTCCGCAAGCAAAGCATGACTTGAACTTCACCGGCACCGGTAGGAAGAACCCTCTTCCCCGGTGCCTCCCGAAACACTGAAACGCCGGGACGGTCCTAACGTTTCACTTTCAGAGACTATGACACGCCGGGCCCGTTCAGGTAAACCTGCTCAAGAAAGTCTACCGGCAGCCAGACACTCAGTATGAGGAAAATGTTTGTGGGTTTTTGTAGGTAAGAATGAGGCAAGCAGCCATCAACCCCGAAGTGTTAAGAATAATGTTTACAGGTGACAAGACACCTGATATACTATTTGCGCCCCGGTAAGCAAGCACGGCAAAGCGGATTATCAATACATACAATATGGATTCATTAGGAGATGAGTCATGTGCAGTCCTTTGACACAAAAAGCCTGACTGTTGGAGCCCTGCTCTTAGCTCTTTCACTTATTATACCCATGGCTCTCGGAGGAGTCCTGGGAGTAGTAATAGGCCCTTTCTCGGCCACCCTTGCCTCCCACGTGCCACTGCTGATTTCTATGTTCTACGGCCCCTTCATTGCCGGAGTTGTGGCTTTGGGATCAGCAATTGGGTTCTTCCTAAAACTTGGCCCCGTCATTGGGCTCAGGGCCGCAATGCACATTCCTGTGGGAATAGCAGGGGCTCAGCTGCTAAGAAGAAACATCTCCTACCCGCTGGTTCTTGGTATAACAGGGCCAATTCACGCCCTTTTAGAAGGGCTGATTGTACTGCCGTTTTTGACTTTTGGAAGTTCAAGCCTGCTTTACGGAAAATCAGAACCCCTGGCGCTTTTTGGCCTGGTTGCCGGAGGCACTTTGGTGCACCATGCCATGGATTCAGTAATAGCTGTGTTTTCATGGCAGGTTCTAAGTGTGTTCAGGAAAATACAAAGCCAGGATCTACACCCTGGCGGTAGCAAATGCCGGTAACTTTTACGATGTTTATTGCAATCTAAGATTACCGGGAAAAGACTCAAGAGTGCGAACCGGAAGTCGATTCGTTACAAGAAGGCCTGATTAGGCCGGAACTGGGGCCATTTGACGTCTACCTGCCAATGAAGAGCCCCTCGTTAAGAACGAGGGGTTTACACTCTAGGTATCTGCAGCCTTGTCCTCCCGGGACTTTTCCTTATACTCAGCAGACCTGTTATCTGTACAATAAAAGCCAGGCCCTTTGAAGATAATCCCAACATTATGGCTTATCAATTTCTTCACAGGCCCGCCACATTGGGGGCAGGTCGTTAGAGGGGCATCGGACATCCTCTGAAGTTTCTCAAACTTACCACACTTATCACACTTATATTCATAGATAGGCACCCTTCACAACCTCCTTCTAAGTGAGCCTATACTACTAGGTATAGATAAAATAATCACTTATGTCAAGACATTGACCCCTTCCCCTGTCACAGGTAACCGTGAAGGTAGAGGCAGCATCAAATCATCCCACTGGTTTGCTTGCTATATCGTACATTATAATACCTGCAGCCACTGAAAGATTGAAAGAAGTAGCTGAACCGCGCAAAGGAATCCTTACCTGAAGATCGCCCCGTTCCAAAATCCGGCCTGAAAGGCCTGTACCTTCTGAGCCCATAACGGCCAAAAGCGGCCTGGGATAACCGGGTATTTGCGTTATGTCGTGTTTGGCCCGGCTCGAAGTTGTAACGAGTGCCATCCGGTGCTTAACACACCAATCCATCAAAACAGCACAACTGTCAATTTTCACTGTGGGCACAGTGTACAAAGCACCCATGCTTGCCCTGACGCACTCAGGATGGTACTGATCCGTGGACTCGCCGCAAATAAAGACACCGGCAAAGCCCAGGCAATCGGCAGTGCGAATAACAGTGCCCAAATTACCGGGACTCCTAACTGCGTCCAAAGCAATGTATGCCTGGCAAGCAAGGGGCTGCAGCGAATCAAGTGCCCGATCATGATAGCTTACAACCGCACCTATGCCTACAGGATTGTCACGGCCTGAAATGGTTTGAAACCCTTCAACTCCGGCCTCGTAACAAGGAATCCGGCCTTGGACTTGTGAAACGGCCTTGTAAGCCACCGCACTTTTTAGCAGTTCAGGACTGTAAACGATGTAACGAATTGGAGCGTTGTATTGAATGGCGCTCATGACTATGGTAATGCCCTCGGCGAAGTAGGATCGCGTTTCTTCACGGAATTTCTTCTGCCTGAGGGAACGGATTTCCTTGATTATCTTCTTTGAGGCCCCTGGCATGCTATCACTTTCCTCCCCACATTCCAATACTGGCCCTATTATACAATTTCAATCCACACACCCGGAGAATATCTCTGGATGCTGACACCAAAAAGGGCTCAGGCCACCATAAGCCTGAGCCCTTCGTGCAAACCGGTGCCTATAGTTCCCTAGGAATCACTGTCACCGGTTACATCTGTTGACGTTGCCGCTACCCTGTCAAGTGCCCATACACCCTGATCATCTTTGTACACCATGTTTCCAAAAGGCGAACGCCAGGAATAAGTGGTGTGCAGAAGCTGGTGAGATTTGTGCCCCAGGGGCTTGCCGAGAAAAGTATCGTAGAGTTCCTTAACCGCCGGGTTCTCATGGGACTTGCGCAGAGGCATATTCCGGTCTGCCTCGTAAATAGCAGCTAACCTCTTTTCCCTGATTTCTGTATCAGTTGGAATAGGCTGGCCGCCTCCGCCGATACAGCCTCCGGGGCAGGTCATGATCTCTATAAAGTGGTATTGGGCCTCACCTGATTTGACTCTATCCAAAACTTCCCTGGCGTTGGCCAAACCATGGGCTACAGCCACGTTTAAAGTGGTACCGTTAAGGTCCACAGCGGCCTCTTTCACACCGTCAAGGCCGCGAACCACCTCGAAATCTACCCTGGGCAAGGGTTTGCCTGTGTAAATCTCATATGCAGTTCTAACTGCCGCTTCCATAACCCCACCTGTTGCGCCGAATATGACTGCCGCTCCTGTGGAAATTCCCAGGGGAGCATCATACTCTTCTTCGGGAAGATTCCTGAAGTCAATTCCGGCTTGCTTTATCATCCGTGAAAGTTCCCTGACAGTAAGAACATAATCAACATCTTGATACCCTGACGAATTCATCTCGGGCCTCTGACACTCAAATTTCTTGGCTGTGCAAGGCATGATTGAGACCACTACCATATTGGAAGGATCTATGCCTGCCTTTTGAGCGTAGTAGGTCTTGGCAAGAGCCCCGAACATTTGCTGGGGTGATTTGCACGATGAGACATTCTCCGCCAGATCCGGGTAGAACTCTTCCATGAATTTAATCCATCCCGGGCTGCAGGAGGTTATTAGAGGAAGAGCGCCGCCGTTTGCCAACCTGTCAAGAAGCTCAGAGCCTTCTTCCATAATGGTCAGATCAGCAGCAAAATCAGTGTCAAATACCTTATCAAATCCCAACTGTCTTAAGGCACTGACCATCTTACCTGTACTTATGCTGCCTTGTGGAATTCCAAAAGGCTCTCCGATGGCAACTCTTGTGGCAGGGGCAGTCTGAACCACTACGAACTTGTCAGGATCTGACAAGGCCCGCCATACTTCTTCAGTATAGTCTCTCTCATATAGAGCTCCCACAGGGCATACCAACGTGCACTGGCCGCACTGGACACAGGAGCTTTCGCCCATGTTCTCGCTCCAGGCAGGGCCAACCTGGGTGTCAAGCCCTCTGCCAAAAGGCCCAATTGCGTTTACAGACTGGACCTTCTCACAAACTGCCACACATCGCCTGCACAGTATGCACTTATTCGGATCGCGCACTATGGCCGGCGTGGACATATCAACCGGTACATCTTCTTTATGGCCTTCAAACCTGACTTTTCTGATACCTAACCTCTCTGCCAGCTTCTGAAGCTCGCAATTAAGGTTCCGCGGGCATGTGGGACATTCGTACGGATGATCAGACAGGATCATCTCAACAGTAGCCTTCCGTGAAGCCCTCACTTCACGGGTATTAGTATGAACCACCATGCCAGGAGATACGGGCGTTACACAAGCAGCTTGCAAAGCTTTGGCCCCTTCTACCTGAACCACGCATACCCTGCAGCTCCCTATGACATTAATGTCCTTCAAGTAGCACAAAGAAGGGATATCAATTCCAACTGACTTTGCCGCCTCGATTATAGTAGTACCTTCTTCAACGGTTACCTGTTTCCCGTCCATAGTCAGGGTTACTATTGCCATCTGTATCCCCCCTTACTCTTTCACATCGCACCGGAGGCACCGCTGTGCTTCGCGCTGAGCCTCACGGGCATCGTAACCTAGTTCCACTTCGGCAAATGAGTTAACCCGGTCCTGACATGGCAAGACTCTTGCGTGTACCTTTGCCATCTTTTCCTCAATTACAGGCACGCTAAGCTTCCGGGCATGTTTGGATCTGGGCACTATTTCAGTGCTCCCTCCCAGGAACTTATTGATGGCAGCTGCAGCCTTCTTTCCTGCTTCAATAGCTTCAACTACAGTAGCAGGCCCGCTTACACAATCGCCTCCGGCAAAAACACCGGGTACGTCTGGAGCCATAGTCCTTGGGTCAGCTGCAAAAGTCCCACCACGCTTGATCTCCAGCCCGTTGCCGGTAAAGCCATTGGTCTCAGGAGCCTGTCCGATGGCCGGAATGAACAAGTCACATTCAAGGTCAAATTCACTGCCGCCTATAGGAGAAGTTCTGCGGCGGCCTGAAGAATCAAACTCGCCGGCTTGCATCCTAACGCATCTGACCTTCTCGACCTTGCCGTTACCCGCAATTTCCGTAGGATTGACCATAGGTTCAAAAACAATGCCCTCTTCCGTGGCCGCTTCGATTTCTTCCCTTTCGGCGGGCATATCTTCTCTGCGACGCCTGTAGATAACTGTAACTTTCTCTGCCCCTAACCTTCTTGCGGAACGAGCAGCATCCATGGCAACGTTTCCGCCGCCTACAACAACTACCTTCTTACCTCTAATACCGGTCATCTTCCCAAGGTTAAGATCCCGCAGAAAAACAACGCCTGGTATTACGCCTGAAAGCTCCTCACCCGGTATGCCCATCCGTTGATCCTTATGGGCACCAATGGCAATAAAGGTGGCATCATAGTCATTGCCAAGGACCTCCCATGAAATATCAGTGCCTACCCTGACTCCGGTCTTGATAGTCACGCCAAGGCTTTTAATAAGGTCAATATCTTTGTTCAAAGCATCCTTGGGGAGCCTGTATTGGGGAATTCCCACTGCAAGCATTCCTCCTGCAACTGGAAGAGCCTCGAACACTGTGACTGAATGCCCCTGCAGTGCCAGATAATGAGCCGCCGACAACCCGGAGGGGCCTGCCCCTACGATAGCGACTTTCTTACCGGTAGGTGCTTTGATATCCGGCCTGGGCCTGGACCCATTGAGGCTTACAGCGTAATCTGAGGCAAAACGCTTGAGTTCCCTAATGGCAATAGGCTCATCGAGCTGGGCTCTCCTGCATCTTGACTCGCACGGATGATTGCAGACTCTGCCACATACTACCGGAAGGGGATTTTCCCTCAGAATCTCCTCGTAGGCCTCATCAAACCGGCCCTGGCGTATAAGATCCACGTACATGGGAACATCAACGTGGGCAGGGCACGTGTTCTGGCACGGTGCGGTAAACAAAGCAGCACACACTGAAGACGGACATTTCTTATCTTTAATGTGAGTCTCATACTCATGCCTGAAGTACTTGATTGTGGAAAGCACTGGGTTCGGAGCGCTTTGGCCTAGACCGCACAAGGCACTTTCCTTAATCGCGTGGCCCAGTTCCTCCAAGAGCTCAATGTCTCCCTCTTTACCCTCTCCACGGCTAATCCGCTGGAGGATTTCAAGCATCCTCTTTGTTCCTATTCTGCATGGCGCACACTTTCCGCAAGATTCAGACTGAACGAATTCCAAAAAGAACTTGGCGAGATCAACCATACACGTATCCTCGTCCATTACCACAAAACCGCCGGAACCCATGATGGTACCCAGTTCCGCCAATGACTCATAGTCAACAGGAGTATTGAGATACTGAATAGGAATACAGCCACCTGAGGGCCCTCCGGTCTGAACTGCCTTGAACTTCTTGCCATTGGGCAGTCCTCCGCCTATATCAAAAACAATTTCACCGATTGTGGTCCCCATGGGCACTTCGGCAAGGCCATTGTTATTGATCTTGCCTGCAAGGGCAAACACCTTTGTACCTTTGGACTTCTCAGTACCTATTTTGGAGAACCATTCAGAGCCCTTTCTCAATATCACAGGGATATTGGCAAAGGTCTCAACGTTGTTAATAACAGTGGGCTTTCCCCACAAACCTTCGCTTGCCGGGAATGGAGGCCTTGGCCTCGGCTCCCCTCTCTTGCCCATAATCGAATTCAACAGGGCAGTCTCTTCGCCGCACACAAAGGCACCGGCTCCCAATCTCAAGTCTATGTCGAAGTCGAACCCGGAGTTTAGGATATTCTTCCCAAGAAGGCCAAACTCGTGGGCATCGTCTATAGCCTTATACAGCCTGTCAACAGCAAGGGGGTACTCTGCCCGTACATAAACATAACCCTGGGATGCGCCTACTGCGTATCCTGCTATGGCCATGCCTTCGAGCAGCCTGTGAGGATCACCTTCAATTGCTGACCGGTCCATAAAAGCACCTGGGTCTCCCTCGTCAGCGTTACACACTATATACTTCGGAGAGCCATTGGCTTTGGCTGCGAATCCCCATTTCAAGCCTGTGGGGAATCCAGCACCCCCCCGTCCTCTGAGTCCTGATTTCTTAACCGTATCAATTACTTCTTCGGGCTTCATCTGGAGTGCTTTAGCAAGGCCAAAGTACCCATCTCGTGCAACGTATTCTTTAATCGACTCAGGATTGATTATCCCGCAGTCTTCAAGTACTATTCTGGTTTGCTTGTGAAAAAACGGGATATCCTCAAAATCTACTACTGCTGTCTGAGTCTCAGGCTCCGTGTACAGCAGTCTTTCAAGAACCCGTCCCTTAACCAAGTGCTCCTCGATTAGCTCAGGAACATCCTCTTCGTGGACCTGGCAATAAAAGACTCCTTCAGGGTATATCATCATGTTCGGGCCAAAACGGCAGAAACCGAAGCACCCTGTTTCGATTACTTTTACCTCTTTATCCAGTCCGACTCGGGCTATCTCCTGCTCCAGAGCCTCTTTGAGGACGATACTGCCCGATGCATGGCATCCGGTACCGGAACATACAAGAATGTGACTTCTGTAAAACTCCATCAGGCCTCTCCTCTCTCACTCAGGACTTTTCCTCTATATTCAGAATCCAATCGTCTACAGGTTTGTGATTAATAATGTGAGACAGTACGATTTGTCTTCCCCGGGAAGGGTCTACGTTTCCATACACTACCTTCTGCTGGCCCGGAATGTGAACTTCAACTAAAGGTTCTTTTACACAAAGGCCCACACAGCCGGTCTCTGTTATGGTAACATCCAGTTTCTTCCTCTTTCTGAGTTCATCAATCATGGCAAGCATTGTCTCCCGGGCACCTGCCGCAATGCCGCAGGTCCCCATTCCCACAACAATTCGGGGGCTGCCGGAAGACGAGCGAAGAAGTATTTCTTGAAGTGTCTCTTCCTTAAGGCGCTCAAGGTCTTCCATCGATTTCAAGGACAAAACCTCCCCTGTCGGGACGATAGCCTGCTGAGTCCAGTCCGTCCCTCAATTTCTCCTCTATCATCCAAAGAAAAGCCAACTGGCCCATATTCTCATTATCACCCTGAGTTCTTAGTTCTCTTGTGTCTAAGTCGAACACTCCGGTTGGACCCTGGTAGGAAAATAGAACGTCTACTGCTGGATTGCCTGCTAAAAACGAAATAGTGGTTGCTGCTATGTCGCCCATAGGCTGTCTGTCCGGGTGATTGAGTCTGTACCTCACTATGACCCGGGTTCCCCGTGGCAGGTTGTTTTCTACATAAACTGAACCTCCCGCCATCTTGGCGGCTTGAACCACAAGAGGAAGGCCCAAGCCTACCTTCTTTTTAGCTGACGAGGTGTAAAAGGGATCAAGGGCCCGAGCCTGTTCATCGCTGCTCATACCCTTTCCGTCATCTGAGACTGTTATCTCAAGAAGGTCTCTTTCAACGCTCTCTACAATGCCGACACGGACATTCCGAGCCCCGGCATGAGCACTGTTTTGCAAAAGATCAAGCAGGTGCAAGGATAAATCTATCAATCCTACCCACCTCCTTGTTTCAAAAGCCAACCCCGTGGCTTCACCAGTGAATTAACTGCCGGCAACGTGAACGGTTTCAGACTCTGCCTTTTTCCTGTAAAGATTCACAATGGTCGGTACCCGGTCTTCGGTTACTCTACCGTGAGTATCTTTATTTACAGTCATAACCGGTGCCAATCCGCATGCCCCAAGGCATCTAACAACTTCGATAGTAAATAGTCCGTCTTCAGTGGTATCGCCTGCCTTGATTCCAAGTTCCTTCTCAAGCCTTGCAAGAACTTCAGGCGAGCCTCGCACGTAACACGCAGTACCCTGACAAGAAGAGATGACATACTTTCCTCTGGGTTTTTCTCTGAACAGTGAGTAAAAAGTAATTACTCCGTATACTTCAGACAGAGAAACCTCAAGATTCTCGGCAATTCTGACCTGTATGTCTCTGGGAACATAGCCAAGCCTTTCCTGGACATAATGAAGCACCTGCACCAAAGCTCCCCGATTCCCCTTATTCTCTTGAATAACGCGATCTATCTCCAGGTAAGCTTCAGCACATTCACATTTGTGCTCTGTGTTTCCGGACACTGAATTCCCTCCTTCCGATGATACAGTCCCTGATGAACTGAATTTATCCACAGGCCACATGATACCGGCCGCACCGGATCTTTTTCCGGCTTACTTCCAATAACTGCCGTCACACCAATTGCTCATTTCTGGACTGGGGCTTTGTAGTTACTCCGCGTAAAGTTCCACATCTTTACATTTTTCCTCGCAAAGACTTTGATACAACAATCCTGACATCTCAAAATCTCCGCGATCAGTCCACAAAACAGCAACTCCCTCCCTTCTTGCCCTTTCGCATGTTTCTTCCGGCAGTTCTCGCTGGCACACTAAAATACATGCCACATCAAGAAGGCTTGCCACAGCCACGATGTTCTCGTGGGTCTGCACTGTCAGCCAAACATAACCGGGCTTGGCACAGGCCATCACGTGGGACAACACATCGCCTGAGTAGCCGCCTTCAATGGTTCTCAGACTACCCTTTTTGGAGATAGCTTTAACCTGCAAGTCAAATTTTGAGACTAAGTCTTGTACCAGCATCGAATCTGTCCTTTCTAACCTTCATTCTTGCTCTCGTTAGGCCATCCCATTGCAGGAGGCCGCTTGCCTGCCAGGTCTTTTACTTCCTGGGCAAGAAACTCAAGCCGCTCTCGCAACCTGAACGTGCAATCCCACAAAAGGCCCCTTCCAAGAACTATGTCTTCTGCAAATGCCCTGCATGTGGGTGCACCACACGCTCCGCAATCCAGGCCCGGAAGAGTACCCTCTATATTCTCGAGTTCTGAAAGCTTGTCTCTCGCTTCCTGTGCATCTTCACTCAATTTAAAGATTGGCCTGGGAAGGAGATCTATGCTCATCCAGATTGCTGGATCATCTTCAGAAATACCCTCAATCAGGGGACTTACTGGAGCATCCTTATGGGTATCAGCAAGATCTCTGATCCTGGTCTTAGCCACATAGGGATTAGCCACCGTAAGGGCTCCGCCTACGCAACCACCGGCGCAGGCTTGAGCCTCGACAAAATCTATGTCAGCCAACTCTCCCTTCTCAATCTCATCAAACACAGACGCAACCTGGAGTATGCCGTCAACTGCCAACCCCCTTACACCTGTGGCCAACATTTCTCCGCCTGACCTTCCCCAACCGATTCCATAACCCGATGCACTGGGAAACTCAGCTTCTTGTGTGATCTGGGAAACATGCTGGTGGACCCATGTATAGGCTGCTGTCATAGACAAAACAGCATCCACAACAGATCTGCCCCTGCCCACAGGCTGCCTGGCTGCGGTAATCTTTGCAGGGCATGGGGAGATGAATATCGCCGCCGGAGTTTTTTCAGGGTGTTTCTTCCTACATGTGCTTTTCGCCAACCATGCTGCAATCTCCATAGGCGCTTCGCATGGGATGAGATACTCTAAGAGGGAAGGGTATTTCACTTGCAAGAGCCTCAAAACTGCCGGGCAGGCAGAGGATATAAGAGGCCTGGGGGTTTTCCTGACCCTTATATACTCTCTGGTAGCAATTGTTGCCAGATCCGCAGCAATGGACACATCAAATACTTCATCAAAACCTCCCTCCACACACAGGGCCGCTTTCACCAGTCCAGGTGAAATATCGTGAAACTGCCCGTAGAAAGAAGGTGCTACCAGCGCTACTTTATAGTCGAAACGATCAAGTACGTCCCATTGGTCTGTGACTGCCACCTTGGCATGGTTGGGACACCGCCTGATACACTCCCCGCAATCGATACACCTATCCTCCAAGATAAAAGCTTTTCCGTTTCTAACCCGTATTGCTTCAGTAGGGCAACTCTTTATGCAGTTTGTGCACCCTTTACATCTTTCAGTTTCAAGCCTCACAGAATGGAAATATGGCAAACCGCTAATGTCTTGCGGCCCTGGGAGTATTTGACACACCACACAAGTGCCCTTACCCGAGACCGATGTAATTTTCATATGATCAGACCTGGCCCTGGCATTGGGCAATCCCATACCTGCACCGTAACCTAACTCCCGCACATGGGAAGGAGCAGTTGAATAGCCCTCTTTCATTGCCAGTTCAACATTGTCTATACCAGGGCCGGTATCCTGAACAACCAGTTCAAGGGCCCCGTCTTTCCAAAGGGTTCGTACTGTCCCCTCAAGGGCATGAATCACAATATTCATCCCTAACTCATAGCCACAAATTAAAGCACGTCTTGACGCATCTACAGGAAAACCAATACTAAGCAAGGCGCGTTTGAGTTTGGATGTTTCCTCGCCTACTCTTCCAAACTCACCCTGTTTCACAGCATACTGATATAAAAGTCTCTCAGGTGGGAATATCGTCATGCCCCTTGGTGCCAAACCTCCCAAGTCCAGCTAATATGACAGAAGCCAAAAGAGCACCGGTAATTGCGGTTACAAGCTGGGTTATAGTCAGTGACCCATAAACAGGAGCAGGAATCTGGGTACCCCGTGCAATCAAGTATTTGATACCCAGAGTCATTACTGCATATTTACATACTGCACCCAAGCCCATTCCGAGGTATCTGTTTACTCTGGCCAAATAGCCTGAGGCTCAGGGTCAAAGCTGCATTTCCTGCCATGATAACAGGTACGGCAGGAGCCAAACGCATTATTCCCATCAACAATGCGACCCAGGGAGTCAGAAGCCCCACCATCAGGCCACTTAACGGGCCAACGTAAATTGAAGCAACATACAAAATAGCATTTATGCCCGGGCCGGTAATAGGCTGACGAAGGTTAAGGGCTTGAAAAGCGATAGCCAAAGCTGCGAGTACTGCTGTTCTTACAATAGTCTGTAGGGTCAATTTCAAGTCTATCAGGCTCCCTTTGATCGCTCTTCAGGGTGCAAAACGTTCAAGGCCAAGAGTTCCTTGAATTAAACAAGCAGTGGTTCCAAGTTTTTATTCTTATTCCGGTTCCGAATTTCCGACTGTGCCAATCTATGACTTATCGACTTAAAGATATCGGATCCTGATTCAACTCGGTGCTATGTCTACTGATTTAGTTATCAGTTACTGGAATGGAATTTTCTGTTTGTGATAGTGCCCACTATCTTGAATAGTCTATCATGAAGAGGGTAAGCCTGCAATTGAGGAAATCTTCCCTATGCCAGAAGGTAACATTGGAATAACCGAGGAGAACTGCCGGTACCCTAGCTATGTATCTGCTTGTAGTACCTGTATATCGCAGTAATCTGCAAAGCATTACCTAGGGGTATATCGTATCAAGGGGTCAGCCCCAGGAGACTGGTTCTTACGACGAAAATATTCGTACAATATCACAAACTTACTAAACTCTATACATTTAGTATACTCAGTGTTCAGTGATAATTAGCTGCGTGCAGTGAAGCCCGGTGAAACGCGCGGGACGGTCCTAACGTTTCACCCAGGTCCAACAGGCCCAACAATGAAACGCAGGTGAAACCCGGGGACGGTCCTAACGTTTCAACAAGTCTTCCGTGTTTGGAGTTTTCCGAAACCATTATGAACCTTTTTTCCTCTTAGAGCCTGCCTTATACCCTGCACGGTAAACCAGGACCATGAGTGCCAAAGAGACAAAGCAAGTCGCCCAGAAATAGCGGATCGTCAGGAAGAATAGCAGCACGCTTTCTATCTGGGCGGCCAGCCTCAATGACGGCAGAAAAAACATCTGAGGGAAAAGCCCTACTATGTTAGGCAGAAACCGCTTAAGAATCGTTTGCTGGACTGTGATTGACAAGAAACTTACAATGGCGAAACTGTTGCCTGCCAGAATAGACTCCTTTGCAGATTTCGTCCAGTTGACAGACACATATCCTACGCAATACCAATAAACGTAAAACAGAACGCTTATAAAAGTTAATGTTCTACCATACCAGCCGAATCTCATCATTGCGGAATCAAGAAGATAACCCAACCCAAAGGGCGATAATGCCAACATCCATAACTGCCATTTCCTCATGGAAGACTCTCCTCCCCGCTGCCAGCTCATTCCTTATTTGAAGTGAATTTTACCGCAAGAAACGTAACAAAGCTAACCAGACAACAGACAAGATAGAATGTACCGTACATTCCGCCCTTCATGGTTGGCCGTTCCTCACGAAAAAAGAATAAGTAGTATACCGATGCAGAGCCCAAAGCCAAAGGCAATATCATTCCTGCAATTACATTCCTGGCCCGCAACACAATAAAACGCTCGACAGCAACTACAGCTGTCAATATAGACAAAGGTATTAGTATAAGCAGAGGTGACGTACTGGACATGCTCTTCTGCGCTCCCTTCAAGCCATTACCAGCGCCCTTTACCTACCAAGACTATTGCCTTCACATTTCATGGCTCAAAATATGTGTATGTTTGACTTCTCCAATTCAATCACGGCTTTAGTTCCCTGTCAAAAAACGAGGCATTATCTGAGGGGAATATCAAAACCATACACGCCAGCCCGAGCATAAATCACCTGGTTAATCTGTGTCTGCTGTTCTGACGGGGTACCAGGAGGTACCCCGCGGTTGTGGTCTTTGTACAGGGCCCTGCTGACATACCATGGCTCCTACATCATCGACAGTATCAGCATGATTCAGAAGCCTGTGTACTAAAGGCCGTTGAGATTGGAAACAGCATGGATGAGTATCCATGGCCAGAGTACCCCTGTGCGGTAATATCCATATCCCCAAAAGAATGAGGTGAATAAAACCGGCAATAAAGATGACCATGCCAGAATCGGAGGCAGAGAAGACCCTAGAACATATGCAGGTATGTGACTTAATGCAAACAGAAACGAAGCAAACACTATACCCGTAACCGGGTTCTTGGTACAGCCTGACAAAACCCTTTGTACAATTCCTCTGTACAGGAACTCCTCCCCCAGAGCAGGCCATACTATAACGAACAAGAGAGTGAGCAAACTCTTGACATGTATACCTCTAACAGCTACAAAGCCGGCGCCATAAACAGCTACGAAGGGAAGTGCAGGCTTACTTGTCTTCATACCAAAAAACCGGGGAAATGCAAGGTTGCTTTTCCGCAAGAAAACTGCAGGGATCAGCAAATAGAGTACTAAATAGGGCCAGCCAAACAAGCCTGTGCCCTCGATGAGAGTACTGTTATCGGCCAAATTCTGCACGAAACTCCTCCAGTTTTCCAGAAGTTGACTCCACAGAGGAATTTTAAAATCAACTCTTCCTTCACGATTCAACACTGTTACTGCAAGGATGACCCAGGTCACCGCAAGCCACGCCATGACTGCGGCAAAGATCTTGAGACTCTGGACAGTACCGTAATTGTCAGTGCCAGAAGTATCAGCATTCGAGGACTCTGACAGCATGTGAATCAGATAACATCCGAAAACGTATGCAAACATACCTACCAGCCCGCTGCGTAACGCCGTCACCCAGCTTGCGCCACAAACCCGGTTGACCACGATCTTGCCTGTAGTAAATGTTAACGCCAATGATGCGAAAAACGGATTCCCAAAAAGAGATCTCGCAAACTCTATGCTCTTCTTGCGGACGATTAGTGGAACCGTGTCTTCTGCAGAGCCACTGTGCATAGCGGCACCCCTCTCATTTTGTGACATAACCGTCATTTTGGTATCATGGGCATATTACTTTGGACTGTTTCACAATAAGGCCATTCCTCGTATTTCAACCGATGACATCCCAGTATACTCTTTGTCAAGTAGAATCGAAATTTCCCAAGGCCTGATAATAATTGAGTGCGTTGGGCAATTCAATATCCTCTATATGCCCCGGAATAATCAAACAAACCTCTATCCATATCACATTGCACGACTGGGATTTACGTGACATAATCATCAAGGTAAAAGGAGGCTCAATATATGCTCAGAAAAATCAACACACTGCTCGGCACACAAGACATGACAGTCGGAAGGCCAATGTCCAGCTTGCTGAAATTCTCCATTCCCCTCCTTATCGGCAACTTTGCACAGCAAATGTACAGTACAGTAGATTCAATAATAGTTGGACGTTACGTAGGCGACAGAGCGCTGTCAGCTATTGGTACAACACTTCCCGTTGTCCGTTTGCTGCTGGTCCTGTTCATGGCAATCTCGACCGGTACAAGCATCATGGTGGCACAGTATTTTGGAGCCAAAGAGAAGGAAACCCTGTCCTATTCAATTGGCAATGCAATGACCATGATTTTTATATCTTCAGTCTTGATTATGGCAGTTGGAATACCCACCGCAAGTTCATTGCTCCGGCTAACGAACACTCCTGTAGAAACGTTTGATCTTGCCAATTCCTATCTGACAATAATCCTGTCCGGTGTTTTGTTCACCGGGTTTTATAACATAATATCAGGCATCTTGCGCGGGCTAGGCAACTCGACTTTCCCCTTACTGGTGCTGCTGCTTGCATCATTACTTAATGTCGGTTTGGACATCTGGTTCATTGCAGGCTTGAATATGGGAGTTGCAGGCGCAGCCCTTGCAACGATTATCTCCCAGGCCGTTTCCGCGGTGCTTTGTCTTATCAGATTACTCAGAATGAAGGACATCGTCAAAATAACCCGGTCGATTCTGCTCCCAAATAAGGAACTCACCGGCCAATTGCTCCGTTTGGGGTTGCCTGCCGGCATCACCCAGGCCATTTTTTCAATGTCTATGGTATTCGTACAGGCACTTACAAACAGTATGGGCTACCGGGTCGTCACCTGTACCACAGCAGTTATGCGCATAGATGGATTTGCAATGATGCCGAACTTCACCTTTGGAATGGCAATTGCCACTTTCGTCGGCCAAAACATAGGGGCCAACAGAATGGATCGCGTATCTCAGGGAACCAGGGATATTCTGAAAATAAGCCTTGCTACATCGTTGGCACTGGTGGCCTTGTTGCTGGTTTTCGGTGAGAACCTTATTCGTATGTTTACCACCACAGAAGAAATCATTGTTCTTGGCGTGCGGCAAATTCGCATACTCTCTGCAGGCTATGTGGCTGTAGCAATATCCCAGATCTTTGGGGGGATTATGCGGGGGGCTGGCGACACTATGCCCTCGATGTGGATTTCAATGTGCACCACTGTTGGCATTCGCGTACCCTGGCTTACCTTTTAGCCTGGCTGACAGGAGTGAAACCTACCCGGCAGGATCGCCTGATGCCATATTCTTTTCACTGCTTATGAGCTGGGTCCTTGGCGCTGTGTTCACTACCTTTGGTACCGCCGGGGCACCTGGAAGGAAGGTCCCTTATCAAGCTCGAGCGTGTGGTACAAGAAACCGGGTTGTGGTACCCCGGCATGCTACTGCATCTGTGAACAACTTTACCCTATGACTAAAAGTGCAGTTGTCTGGCATTCCTTCAGGTGAGGTCTCACCGTGGCGCATACTAATGAGATCCGCAGAAAAGGATCTGCAGATGAATCCTGAACTCAAATGGTGTTCACTGGATATCGCAACTATGGATTCTGCTTGCTAAGCCTTTTTCCTCTGCTCGTGCAATACTTTGTCTGAGATACCAGGGAGCATTATGATTTCGAATTACTTCTCTTACTGTCAGCCAGTATACTTCAGCAATCCCATCTTTGCCTGGACAGCCGTAAACTCCTGCTACTGAGCCTGCATACCAGGACAATATGTACTTCAATTTGCCCCTCGTCAGTCCTGAGTGTCTTGCTTTCCAGGTAGTCAATATCCTCTACTTCAGCGCCAATCTCTTCCATGACCTCTCTCTTCAATGTTTCTTCCAAACCATTATCACTGCTACAAAGGACTTCTACTTTTCCTCCTACTAAAGCCAGCGAACCAGAGGCGTGCCCTTCTTGTTTCTTCCGTTTGACAATTAGCCACTTGTCATCATTGTAGATGGCAGCCTCAACATTCACTACGTAATATCCATTTAGTATCATTCACTCACAACCCTCCTCTTGGCCTCAGCTACTATTATCCTGAATTCGAAAACGGGTTTAATCACCCCAGGGGTGATTTTCGGGCGAAGAAAGGGTGACTTTGGGGTGAACCTGCTCCATTCAGTCTTGTGTGCACACTTGAATTACCATAAGTTGCTTATTACGCCAACAGTGGGCCCTGCCTCTGTACAGTAAGCAAGGGCCCCACTCTTACCTGGTTGGCCGGGAGAACCTGGTGTTTTTTCCTTTACTCAAGAAGCATAAAGAACATTTTTCAAACAGCGAGATTTCTTCGGTGCTCTATATATCAGAAAACACTGTGAAATTCCATGTGAAGAATATTCTCAAAAAGACAGGTTGCTCAAACCGTAATGAGATAGGTCATAGTTCGTCCCCACGTTTTTCAGGTAACATTGGCCGTAATCACATATATGTATCCTTCAGGAGGCTCGGTTTCCGGCAAATGAGAGAAACTAAAAGAAACTGATTTCCCCATATGTTCCGCACTCAAGGCAAGATGACATAAAGCGATCCCTATGTCTATTTGATTCATCCTGTCATACAGTATAGACATTATAGGAGTAAGGCTGGTTCTACCTATGTGTAAGTCCGACGCAGTTCCGTAAAAGCACCAGGGCTGGCTGTTTACTGCAGAAGGGGCAAGCCGCACAGGTTCCAACAGCTTATCGCCGCCCTGAACAAGTGAGACTTCAGACATGGGCTTTCTTCCAAATTGAGAGGCATCAGTACGATATAAGGGTTCAGCAGGCTTCCCAAATCCCAGCATAATAATGAAATCTAGATCGCTTTGCTCCTTTGTGGCCTGAACCGGTCTTGCAGCGCCCAACCAACAGCTCCCCAGTCCATTCGCGGAAAGGTACAAGTCGATTTGCTGGCCCATAAACCCAACGTTATACAGGTAATTATCTTTTTTCTCAGATGAAATCAATATGTAATGAGGGGGCCTGACCGGCAATACATTTCTTACCTCATCATGCCTGGCAAAGGCAAACCCAACTTCAATATCTTGAAAGAGCGGCTCCAGTCTGTCAATATAGTCCCCTAATTGTGCCAAAGTCTTGGTGCTTAGTGAATGCCTCTGGTATCTACGGACAGACTTCCTTCGAAACATTACTTCATACAGACCCGTACCGGCCATTGGTCACCCCCCTCACTACAAATGAACATTCACCAAAGCCGTGATTCCCTGAGCAAAGCTCAAAACCGGCTTAAACGGCTCAGCATTTAAGAACAAGCATTCTTGAAATCACATGCTTCAGTATCTTTGGATCGCCGCAGCCCCTGTTTGAGTGGGCATTCATTCCTTGGGAAGTACAACTACACCAAATCGTCTACTTCGGGATGTTCTAGGTCTGCTTTCTCCAAACAGGATTGACTTTTCCCGATACTATTTTACCTGATGTTATTGTGCAATGCAGCTTGTGCTATCTCAGATAGATCATCCGAGGCCAATCCCCTGGCTTTTGCGAATTCATACTCATCAATAAGTATCTTAGTCTTTTCAAGATACAAAGGCTCTAATTCATTCCATACCGCGTCCCTTAACTTATCTGTCACCGAATCTTATTGGATCTTGCCTGTTATCCGGCCTGTGCCTGTGGGTGGGCCGGTAAAGTGAAGCAGTCTCGTTTACCAGTACAGGCCCGACTCGTTTCGTCATAAAGCAACAGCTTACCGCATATTCTTTCTTCTGGCATTGCATAATTCAGCAAATGAATGTGCTTTGAGCATGATAGATATTTATCATAATGAATCTTCAGGAGGCGAATGAGTATTGAAAAAACTGCTTTCTCTGGTCACGGTATTCATGCTGGTATTCATGACTTCAGCAGTAGCCCTTGCAGGTGGAAATGATAGCAATCTAAAGGGTTTGAAGAAGAATGCTGAAATTGTCAAAGCAATCGCAGCTGGTGAGGATTATCTGGTTGGTGGGGGAGTACCCTTCGACGGCGATACAGAATCCCAGGGTGATGTTCCATTCAGTGGGCAAGCAAGGGAGTAAATCACACTCATCAGTATCTGACATCCCGGGCTTTGACTATACTGAAAAACGATAAGGGTGATAAGACTGCCAATTTGCTTA
>JAXGOJ010000011.1:0-51894 GCA_040767525.1 Bacillota bacterium
TCGGTATCAACGGAAGTAACGCGGTCAACGTTGTGGGGGCCTACAATCAGGACAGAAACAACGGCAGTGTCTCTATAGATGAGGACAAGGTAACCGGCGGCATGTTTGTAGTTATGCCTTCTCAAACCAGCTACTACGGTAGCTATGAATACAGCCTGCAGCCGGCAGACGACGCCTTTGCCTGCGAAGATACCTCAGATATGACCGCAGAAGAACTGGTCGCCTACAATACCGCAATGTCTGAATACTTTGAAGGCCTCACGTGGGCTTCACTTACCGGCAAAGTAGAGACAACCGGCCTGGTTCCCGGAGAGCATGTTCTCTATATGCGCGATGCACAAGACCCCACCGACACCGGTATCATCTATAGCCGGTTCATCACCATAGCCGACGAAGCAATCACTTTCGAAACGTACACAGACAATGCCAGCAGCTTCTCTGCAAAAGACGGCTCCATAAAAGTGGTAGCCGCAGGCGGCAAGGGTGGCAATAACACCTACCAGTTCGCCATAGCGCCCTTGACGGACAAGAACCTTCTTGCAATAGACAGCGGCCATCTGGTTTGGGTCACAGCCGGTGATGCAAACCTCTCCCTGGCAAGAGCTACCTTTGAGGGCCTTGGCACAGGCCAGTATCAAATCGCCGTGCGCGGTATGTACGGCGTGAGTGCCGCACAGATGCAAGAGTTGCACTCCAAGCGGGATATGCTGCCAATCGCCTCTGCCTCCTGCGAATCGGCAGTGGCCCAGAAAAACCTGCTCACAACGGCAAAGGCGGCTTACGATGCTGCAGCCAGAGCACTGGTCGATGATTCCACAGGCGACCCAGACGGGAGTCTGGCCGCTGCCAAGGATAGGGCGGAATCCGAACTACTCGGGCTGATCAGGAACACTCTTGGCAAGGCCGGAAGCGATCCGGTAACCGTTGAAGGCGACTATAGCAACGCTCTCTCGGCGGCCGATTCAGCCATAGCCGCAGCTCAAACAAATAGGGACACAGCTGAAAGAGACTACAATTCTTGCGTTGCGAAAACAGACAGCGCCGTGGCGCTTTCCTTCTTAAACGACCCGGCCCTTTGGGACAATGCCTGTACAGAAATGGTGTATCTGGGCTATGCAGTACATGAGGGTGATTCAAGCGGGATCCTTTCAGTTGCTTACGACTCAACATCCGGCAGAGTAACATTCACTCTCAGAAGCCCCCGTGCCAGGTTGAACACTGCAGACCAGCGCAAGATCAGAGGGGAAAACGCAAGCAAAGACGTCATCCTGAAAGCCGACGGATTAACGATAATAATCCCAGCAGGAACTTTGCAATCCAATGACAACATCAATGGCCTTATACCCGATCTGGACGCTGCTACAGTCGCATCCGGCTGCGTAGTGGCCTACACCGGCGCTGACGGCAATGAGCATATCGTGCCGCTATGCCTGGTGACAGACGGCGACGTAATCTTCATAGTCCCGTCTGTGGGAATGTACAGGGTTAAGCAAAACAGCAAGGCCTTTAACGATATCGACGGCCACTGGGCCAAGAAGTACATTGATTTTATCACGGCCAGGGAACTGTTCTTGGGTACCGGAAGCGGCATGTTCTCACCGGACATCCCTATGACCCGGGCAATGTTTGTCACAGTACTTGGACGGCTCATGGGCGTAAGCAAGTCAGAGTACACCGGCAAGGCCTTTGACGACGTGCCTACCGGCACCTGGTACAGTGCCTTTGTCCTATGGGCGTCACAAAACGGCATCGTAGACGGCTATGGCCACAGACGCTTTGGCCCCAACGACCCTGTCACCCGTGAACAGATGTGCACCATGCTGGTCCGTTTCCTTAGAAAACAGGAAATTACCCTGCCGGAGAACCCTGCAGCAGAGTTCAGCGACGTTGACGACATAAGCAGCTGGACACTGGAAGCGGTGGCATATTGCCAGCGTGCCGGCCTTGTAGATGGTATGGGCGAAAACCGCATCAATCCATTGGGTTTGGCTACCCGTGCCCAGGTGGCTGCCATCTATATGCGTTTGATTCTGAGCATCCTGAGCAACTAACACACAATCCAGGGAGGCCGGGGCACAGACTCCGGCCTCCCCTGGGGTAGGCGAGACAGCTGTAGATTTGGTTTCACGTCCCGCCTGCTTATTGAATCCAAAACAATCTGCAACACCAAGGAGGGATATCATGAAAGCAATTTCACGTATGCTTCTCATGCTCCTGGCAACAGCGATTTGTCTCGGCGTCGCAACTCCTGCAGTGACCACTCTGGCATTTGCCGGTTCTGCAATTTCTGGCCCGGAATCTGTAGCTTTGAAAATCTCTGATTCTATGGTCGCCACGCCGGCAACCTCAACAGTGGCTTTTGCCACCCAAGGCCTTTCTTCCGATCTCCCGGAGGCCTCCGGGAAAGGGAACGGCTATATAATCCGTCTGAAAGATAACGTTCCCGCGCGTTTTTCCCTTTTCACAGCCATGGAACGAGGCCCGGTTCCCGTTGCATTTGCCGAGGGCTTCTACACAGTGGAGAGCCTGGAAGATATCAGGGATTTGCTGGACGCGGGACTGGTCGAATATGCAGGCCCTAATGCCGAATTGGAACTTCTGGATACCACGCCCGGTGATCCCCTGACCAATGATCCTCTGGTGGCCCAGCAATGGTATTTGGACCTTATAGAAGCCGCCGGTGCTTGGGAGGCCGGGTTGACCGGTGAGGGTGTTACAGTGGCTGTCATTGACTCAGGGATCTACCGGGAGCATGAGGACTTAAACTATGGACTCATTGGAGGATACAGTTTCCTCGGGCTTCCGGAAAACTTCGCCTCCTACGATGACCGCACAGGCCATGGTACATTTGTCACTGGTATCCTGGCATCTCAGGGAAACAATGAAAAGGGCCTTGCCGGCCTGACTGACCATGTGAATATTCTGTCCTTGCGGTGCTTCAGCAGCGATGGCAACGGGGATTACAACAGTGGCAGCGGCATGGTATCCACTGTTCTAAGTGCTATCGGCTATGCCATGGAGCAAAATGTAGACGTCATCAACATGAGCTTCGGCGGCACCAACGAAGCAGCACTCCTTCCCCTTGCGGAAAAACTTCAGGAAGCTTCTGAGCAGGGAATCATCCTTGTGGCCGCTGCAGGCAACGGCGGTAGCAGCACACTCTATTACCCTGCTGCCTTTGACTGTGTAGTCGGGGTAGGCATGGTGGACGAAAGCGGTAATATAGACCCCAAGTCTCAGCGCAATTCCAGCGTCTTTGTAACCGCGCCCGGCAGTGGAGTTTCCGGCCTGGGCTGCACTGCCACACGCCCCTACGTTACGGGCACCGGAACCTCTTATGCTGCATCCATGGTTTCGGCTATGGCTGTCATTGTCAAGCAAACAGACGCTGCCATCGATGGCGGGAGTTTTCGAACACTCTTACGCGACTCTTCAGAGGACCGGGGCGACGCCGGTTACGATACCTCCTACGGCTACGGCCTGGTGAATATCGGCCGCCTGGTTCAGGCCCTCTCCAAACCCTATGCCATCAACTACGACTGCGGCTACGGGAGCCTTGACGGCGAAGAAGGGACAGATTATCCAGTGAGTTACACTGTTGACCGGTCATCCGCGGTTACCCTTCCTGTGCCTATTCGGGACGGGTACACATTTGGGGGATGGTATGATAACCCGAGCTGTACAGGCACGGCTTTGACTATCGTACCCCCGGGTTCAGTAGGAGATCTGACCTACTACGCCAAGTGGTTCAACAAAGCTGACTCAGCCCTCTCGGGCGTCACAGTTCTGGGAGTCTCAGCCGTAACAGACAACAGTGACGATACCGGCATGACCTATGTTGCCGAGCTGCCCCACGGCACGGATCTTACCGCCATAACTGCTGAGGACATCAAGGCTGTCCCTGCCAACGGAGAAACCGCCGTTGTCGAACCGGTCCCCGAGTCCGGAGGTGCCGCTTGGATCGTGACCTTTGAAGCCGGGACGGGCATAGTAGAGTATACGATCCGGTTTGTTGTATCAAAGAATGCAGCTCCTCTTGTGGCTGACGGACAGGAGTTCCAGTCGGATTCCGCTGCGCCCTCCTCTTATGATGGCAAAACGCCGGCGGTTCCCTATGTGGCCATCGTATCCGGCTGGTTCACCGACGATGGCGATGCTCTGACCTATTCTGTCTCCTCAGTCACAGGCTCCGGTACCGCGGAAACCGATGGAGATAGCCTTACATATACTCCGGGGATCTCTGATGCGGGAACACAGGTGACGCTTGTGATAAGGGCAAATGACGGTCAGTTTGACAGTGCCCAGGTTGTCACCATCCACATCGACGTAGGTCGTCTCCCTGTCAGTGACTCCGGTATTGAGCCTGTCACCGCTTCATTTGATAAAGCCGGCGCCTCAGAGGAAGGCCTCCGGGTGACCCTCAATCTATTCGGAAACACCCTGCTCTCCTTGAAAAGCGGGTATTCAGTGTTGGAGGAGGGCACCGACTATGTGTTCTCCGGCTTGCCTGTTGTTGAGGGCGGTAACGGGGAGCTTACACTGTATCCAGCCTATCTCGCCTCATTGGCTGAAGGACTTCATAATATCCTCTTTGTGTTCAGTGACGGACGGGATGATGCGTCAAAGACTGTCACGCTCGCCCTCAGCGTCGTCGATAGCACCCCCAAGTACAGCGTGCGCTTCCTCACCGGCGGTACAGAGTACCACAGAGTTGAGGCGGTCCGGCAAGGGGACACAGTGACTCTTCCCACACCTCCGGCCAAAAGTGGTTATACCTTTGGCGGCTGGTACACCGAAGAGGACGGCAACGGCACAAAAGTAACAGGCAGCACTCCTGTGACCGGTGATCTTGGCCCAGTAGACGGAACCGTTACTCTGCACGCCAAATGGACTGTAATAGGTGGCGGTGGGGGCAGTGGTGGCAATGGTGGAGGTGGCGCCGGTCCGGTACCGCCCGAGCCAAAGCCCGAGCCTCCCCTGGTGCTGTTGTGGGAAAATCCCTTTCAGGATGTAAGTGCTGATAGCTGGTATTACAGCAGTGTGGAAGTTGTGTGCGCCAACGGCCTGTTTGTCGGCGTCTCTGATCACTCCTTCCAGCCTGAAGAAAGCATGACCAGGGCCATGCTGGTAACAGTACTCCACCGTCTGGCAGGCAAACCTCCCGGTACCGGAACATCCTTTGCAGATGTGCCGGAAAACAGTTGGTACACTGACGCAGTCCTCTGGGCAGAGGGAGAAGGCATCGTTACCGGCTATGAATCCGGGTTCCGTCCGGTAGACAGCATTACCAGGGAGCAGCTGGTGACTATGCTCTTCCGTTATGCCACGACAGCTGGCATTTCCATTGATGGAAGAAGAAAGGGCCTGTCCGGCTTTGTGGACAGGGACAGTATCTCCCCTTGGGCTGACGAAGCCATGGAATGGGCCGTCGCAACAGGACTAATCGACGGAAAACCGGGTAACCGCCTTGATCCCCAAAGCGTCGCCACCCGGGCTGAGGTAGCTGCTATCTTGCAGCGGTTTACGGAGAACTTACCCGATAACTCATGGAGTCAGTTCTAAACTGAGGCATCAGATTAGGGCACTACCTCTCGGGGCTGCCTTGAAGCCCCCGGCCCAAGCCCGGGGGCTTCGTAATTTCTCCGGGACAATATCCAGTTTACGTAGTTCAAAGAATCTGTGAGTTTTGCAGTCTAATGCGTCAGCACCAATCAAATCTGTACTGGGATGGGAAATGACAGTTTGCTAAGGTGGGGCCATTTAACGAATCACCCAATCAGTGTCTGCCTGAACGTGCTTTCAATTCTGCAATTATCTCCGTAGCTTCAGAAGACAACAGAAACTCCCGAGTGCTTTCAGGAACCAGCATGTCCATCAATTGGTAGTTATCTGTACGCAGAGCCTCTCGCACAAGAGAGGCTGACACGGCTCTCCCCCGGACTTCCAGTCTGGGAATCTCAACCAAATCGAGGCCGTACTCAGCAAAGATTCTATCCATGGTTGAATTGTAGATTGCAGTTACCGGCGAAAACGGTTCTGTACCGACGAACCTTTGCGTCACGCCTAGGGCTTTGGCAATATACTTGCCATAGAGAGTAGCATCGATGCTAGCACCGGCTAATGCATGGGTTGTCTCTTCTGCACTAAAATAGCTGGGAAAGGTCGCAAGAGATACAACATAGGGGCCTGAGGGCAGCACGGTTACATTATTCAGGTGGGCTATTCCTCTCTTGACCAACTCCAAACGAACACTGAGCGGAAACGCCGAGCGATCCTCTTCGACAACTAGAACAAATACATGATTTGAATACTGCGACGCTCTTTCCACTAGGTATCTATGTCCCAGGGTAAACGGGTTAGAGTTCATAACAATTCCGCCAATGGGACCACACGCGTTTACTGCGTAAGTTGACAGAACCTTAACATAGTCATCAATAGTAGGAGTGCCCAGTTCAAGAAAAGCGGCTAAACGAGTCACCACCAATTGTCTAAATCCTAAGTCACGGAAGACTTCGGTGTTATCGGAACCAGTGAACACGAACAGTTTGGTGAGTCCGCGGTCAAATCCGGTTCGCACCAACCAGTCGACAATCCTGGCTGAAAGGCCTTTTCCTTGGTGTTCTTGCTTTACAGCAATGCACTGTAGAACATCTCCGCGAAGCGAACCGGTAGCAACTAATTCGTTGCCACGCCTGATGATTACCGAAATATCACTGTCAAAGTCGTATCCGAGCCCAAGAGCATGGAGGAAAGCCGCCACTTCATTTCTATCGCGGGCAACTTGCACATCATACTCCTGTAGCCACATTATGCATCATCCCTTCAAAGCAAACTAGGCATCGAACAAGCTGGGAGTTAGGATAACTTCAGACTCTGGGAGTCCGTGTTCTATGAAATAAAGGGCCATGGACAACGCCAATAGATCCGCTGCTCCACCGGGACTCAGGCCCATTACGGAGAATTGTCTATGCGCCTCCAGGATCATATCTCGACCTGACTCTGTGAACACGCTTCCTGAAACGAGGATTCTTCGAGCAGTCTCATGCATAGTGATAAGCCCTTCACTACCCAGCCTACCTAACACCGTCGTATCAACCAACACTGACATTATATTGATCAAAGCATGTACCCCAGCGTCGTTGAGGCTAAGACCCATCCGAATTCCTAGATCAAGAGCCGGATAGCCCACCTGTTCTACGGTAGGGAAACCTGCCTCGGCTTCTCCTCTTACACCAACAACACCCAGTTTGAGATACTGCAATTCGCCGGTAGTCTTAGCCTCATCGGCTCCAATTCCTGCAAGTTCACGGCCGCATAGACCGGCACACGCTTCCCTGACTGTAGAATAAAACTCCTTCGACGGAATTGTCTGGCCTCTTGCGATACACAGTCCAGCTATGCCTGACGCAAGTCCCAGCAGGAACAACTGACCTCGCTGCGTGTTTACTCCTGCCGTCGCTTTGAGGAGATCCCTTTCGGCCTGACTACCCAACGCTCGCAATTCTCTGAATAGTTCAGCCGGGGAGCTGTCTATTTTACTGTAGCCAAGGTCAGCAAATAATGTAAAATACGGTGCTAGAACACTAGTCCCAACCATAAACGTGATTAAGCTCATATCTATGTGTGCCCCGGCATCCATAGGGCTGACTAGTCCGGGCGATGGTTGAACACATACCTCAATCAACGAGGCAGCTGTAAAGCAGATACCAAGTCGCCTGGTTTGGTTTTTCTGCATCATGGTTGCCACCTGTCCAGAATTCTCCTAGCACCCAAAACCACTTTATCAAGCGTGTGTGCGCCCAGTTTTCGGCAGATATGGGCACTTTCATTGCAGACCAAACACTTTCTTGGCGATAAGCCAAGGGTTGTTCGATCTATGGGGCCTTCCGTAGTAATAACATCGATATCCCACAGTCGTCCCCAATGAGCATTTTCCTCCACAGAAACCATTCGCATCTTTATTGCCCGGCCGTTAGTCCGCGTAGCCAAGAGACATACTGGACCGATCGCTGTCTCAACACAAGTTTCTTGTTCAATGCGGACGCCGAACTCCATAAGATCTACCTTAGCTACCTCCACTGCACTGCTAAACAGGGCCTTGTATGGGTATATCGAGTAACCGCCAGGTAAGCAGAGACTGATCTGTATGACTGTCGGCCATTTCCTCAGAAGCTGGCACTGCAAATGGTACAAATCTGCCTTAGACTCAAGAATGCCGTACACCGTCTACTCTCCTCACTGTGTCTATAAGAGTTCCGTCACGGTACTCAACTAACGCTACAACCTCATCTCCCAGGGTTAATTCTTCGGGTTTACCAGTCAATTTCTCGGCACGGTACTGAAGTTCCTCAACACTGACAGTATCTATGCCTGCTTCGGAAAGTCTTTCTCGCAGTTCCGGGTTTGCTGGATTGACAGCGATCCCGCGCTCCGTTACCAGCACATCGATGCACTCTCCAGGGGTAATCACTGTATGAACACGGTCAACTACAATGGGGAAACGGCCTCTAACCAGCGGAGTTACCACTAATCTTAGTTTAGTCCCAGCTGCTGTATCCGAATGCCCACCTGAAGCACCCATCATAATACCATCTGAACCAGTCAATACGTTGACGTTAAACTCGAGGTCGATTTCAGTAGCACCCAGCATCATAATATCAGTGATGTGTGCTGTACAGGCCTTGTTGTGCGGATTGGCATAGAACGACGCTGACATTTCAACGTGGCGTGGATTTGTCCTCAAGCTTTCTACAGCAGCTAGGTCGAAACACTGAGTATCCAGTATGGTCTGGAAGAACCCTTCCTTCAACATTTTGGCTATATAACCAGTGATTCCGCCGGTTGCGAAACTGCCACGCACTCCTGTGTTCATCATTCTCTCCGTGAGGAATCTGGCCACAGCCAACGATGATCCACCGGCTCCCGCTTGAAAGGAAAAGCCATCTGTGAATAACCCAGATGCTGCAATCACTTCGGCAGCTCTTTCAGCAATGAACAGTTCCAAAGGATCACGGGTGATTCGAGTCACTCCGGACATAATTCCCTGCGGATCACCAACCTTATCTACAATAGCGACGTAATCGACTTGAGTCTGCGAAATGCTGATGGGAATGGCCGGATAGGGTACTAGCGTATCTGTCACTGCAATTACGCATTCAGCATACTCGGCATCTGCAAACGCATATCCCAATGACCCACATGCTGTTGGACCATTAATCCCGTTTAAGTTGCCATACTCGTCGGCGTTTGGAGCCGCAATGAAAGCAACGTCAATTTTTAGATCGCCCGATTGAATAGCTCTAACCCGGCCACCATGTGATCGAATGAGTACCGGACACTTCAACAACGTCTCCCGTGACAAGACCTCGGCTAGTTCGCCACGTAGGCCGCTTGTAGTGATAGCTGTAATAACTCCCGAGCGTATGTGAGGTATCAAAGATCGGTGCACACTCTGAAGAGAACTTGCTGCCAAGGTAATATCACAGATACCCATGGCGGCGATCTCGTCTACTACCTTGTTCACAAGGAGATCCCCATTACGGAAGTGATGGTGGAAGGAGATCGTTTGCCCACTCTTCAGACCACTGGCCTCAATGGCAGTTCGGAGTGAAGGAACGAGCTTTTTCTTCCTTGAATGACGAATCGATGGTGCGTATTTGCGACCAGACGGTGGTGTCGCAAACACTCCAGCATAAGGCTTGAATTCGCCCAGATGCTCCACGTAGGTAGGAACTGAACGTCCTATTTTATTCATTACCGTTGTCATTGGGAATGCCTCCATTCGTTAAACCAGCTGCTTGTGCCAATTGCAGTACACGCTGTGCCTTCATCACAATCGGGCCATCAACCATGTGGCCATCCACCGAAACCACCCCTGAACCACGCTTTTCAGCCTCCTGTATAGCTGACATCACTGCAATGGCCCTTTGAATCTCATCGCCTGAAGGCCGGAACACTTTGTGCACAAGCTCAACCTGGCGCGGATGGATACAGCTTTTGCCGGCAAACCCCATTTGTTTGGCCCGCAGAGCATCTTTGATGAATCCTTCATCGTCATCCACCTTAGAGTATACTGTATCAATTGGGTCTATGTTTGCCGCCCGTGCAGCTAAAACAATAGTCGATCTGGCTGCCAACAGTTCGAAACCATCCGCGGTGCGCTCAGAATGGATACTATTTGTGAAATCCTCGGCCCCGAACGACATTGCAACCAGGCGCCTGGAAGCAGTCGCTATCTCGGATGCATTTAGGACCCCTTTAGCTGTCTCTATAGCAGCCATCAACTTTATCGAACCAGGTTCGATCTCATTCTCGGCCTCCAGTTTTGTCACCAGCTCGTCTGCCCAGATGATGTCCTCTGCTTGCTCAGTCATCGCTAGGCGAAGTACGTGAGGCCGTGCTGGAACCATTGCAGCTATGTCATCAACCGCGAATGGAGTGTGTCGTCCGTTGATACGGATGACGATTTCACAGGCTGCAAAATTCAATGTCCTCAAAGCTTGAACCAGCAGCTCTCGCGCGGCGTCCTTCTGGTTAATCGATACTGCATCCTCCAAATCCAAGATTATGCTGTCCGGACAAAAAACCGGAGCGTTCAGAATCATGCTGGGGTTGTTGCCTGGAACAAAAAGCATGCTCCTACGTAGGCGTCTACCCATTGGTATCAACCTCCTCCATGGCGCGTCTCAAGGCCGTGGCTACTCTGGCCCGGATCACGAAATCCAGGGCCCCTCGATCAATCAGCTCACACCTGACACCTGAGACTCCAAGATCCGCTGCTACTTCTCGTACTGTGTTCTGAATGGAGCTTGAAAATCGCTGTGATACCTTGCTCTCAATTAGCACAGTAACCGTGTCTCCATCGGAAGGAGCGACCCTAACCATTACATCTCCAGATTCAAGACTTCCTGCCTGTGCTCGTCGGTACAACACTCCAGTTCACCTCTTTGACAATTCGTTGCCCTTAACGTTGTCTATCCTCTAACACCAGACTTCGTGTCCACGGGGCGGACAAAATCCCGCCCCGTGGATATTCAAGTTATGTGGTTTTCGCCCCGACTCCTCACCTATCACGGGAAGAACGGAAATACCTGGGGCAGGATTAGCACGCAGCATATGAATGAAATAACCACTAGTGGCCACCCAAACTTGACGAAATCCTGGATCTGTAATTCTGAAAAAGCAATCAGAGTTTGGTTAGTTCCGGAGGCCATTGGGGTGAGATAACCACAACCGGCACCAATGGCTATTGCCATTACGATAGCCCTGGGGTCTGCCCCCATGGCCTCTGCAATGGATATGCCGATCGGAGCGAGAGCACCTGCAGTAGCCATATTATTCATAAACTGTGTAACAATTGCGGCACCAATAAAGAGTACTGATGTGATGAAGTACAGGTTGGTACTGTCTCCAATAATCCGAACCACAGCATCTCCAAACACCGCACCCAGGCCGGTTCCGCTGACAATCCTGATGACCAGTAAAATACCAGCGGTGAACAGAACATTCCTATACGGGAAGCCATCCATAATCTCGTCCCAGGTGAAGACTTTGAACAAAAACATAACCCCTATACCGAAAAAGCCAACCATGTATGGGTTGAAATAGGCGCCAATATTGGGCCAGAGACTGTTTACCACCAATGCCATGACAAAAGCTCCGAAGGTGGCACTCACCCACGATTTCTGACGGTTTGCCCGGACGGGATCTGTAACCTCTGACAAAACCTCTAGGTCTCCACTATCAGTGTCATCATAGGAGGCGCACCTATTGTGCATCAGGATCATGTAGGCGCCGCCAAGAATGGCGATGGGCAATGCGACCCAGGCAAAATCCAGCATGCCGAATGGCTGAATGCCCGCAGCCTCCAAAGCGCCACTTGCAAAAACATTTGTGGGAGTGCCAATAAGGGTAACAGCTCCTCCCAGTGTAGTCGCGTAGATTATGAAAAGTACCATTTTTGACCGACTGATGCCAGTAGTCCTGGCAATTCCAAAGAGGGCAGGCAGCATAGCCATAGCTACGCTGACATTCTGAAGTACCGTTGAGAATAGCGCGCCAACAACAAAAATAATGAAGAACACATAGGTCTCCTGATGTTTCCCTTTCGCTTTCTTTGTTAGATTGTTAACAATTGTCCCAATACTCATATCCAAAGTTGAGATTTTCATGAGATGGGAGAAAAAACCAATGATCATCATTAGGAATAGGCTGGAGCTGGCCATGACGCCAAACACATCAGAAGCTTTCATTGTTCCGGTAAAAACCACCAGCGGGCCTACCAGAAAGAATACAAGGGCATTGGGAAGTTTAGGAGTCGCTAGGATAGTGACAAAGATTAGAAAACTGATTATGCTGACAACAATTGGTAAACTCATTCCACTACCTCCCTATTGTGATTACGTGGCCATCACATATGGCAGACTAAAGATCATATTGCTCGTATTTCCCTTCGCATGGATTACCCTTGCAGATAAGGGCATAACCGCGATCAAGGCAGTACAATACCGACGCGATGGTATGTATATCCGCCGTCCGCTTATCGTTAGGATCACCGTGAAAACATACAGAATACGGATGGTTGTAATGATCGCTCAAGCATGACTGAATGTACTCGACGGTAATCTTGCCGCGTTCCTCTAAAAGCAAGCGGTGCAACCGTTGCCCGCGGAAATGCCTTGGATGTTTGCTGTAAACTGGACAGTCACGGTCCACACTGGGATCGATTACAAAATCGTTCCCATGTCCTAACACTCCATCAAAAGGAAGTACCTTAAACAATTCCTTGGGACAAGCCTCAAAATCAGCCACAATTCCCTCCTTGGAACCGATCAGGTAATTGCACGATACCGTAAACTCGCAGTCTTTCAAAAATTCTTCTGCTTCAGCGAAGCATTTCTTTTGGAGAATCCGCCTTCTAGCGAAATTCGTTGGCATCCCAATATCTCTTGTGTCATAGATCGACAGCAAATTCATTGAGTTGGTTGAGATCCCATGACTGTTCATACCGCTGCGGATGAGTTGTCCAGGCTCTGTCAGCCCAACGATCTTGGTACCATTCATCTCGTCGATATGGAGAACATAGATGTGTTTCCCAACGAAAGCCCTGGTATCCCAATTCTGCCCGGCAATTGTCTCCTTCGCTTCAGTAGCCTGTGGGGTCAATGCGAACCCCGTGCACTCGGAATTCTCCTTAGGAAATTTCAGCAGTTCATACCGAGTGTTTAGAATCATCACTTCGGCAAAGTCCACTTTGGCTCCTTCGGCGATCCCTCTTGCTTCATCTAGCAGGTCGTCCATTTTACCTGACAGGTACGCAATATACTTTTCTGCGATTGCCTTCAGCTCATTCCAAGTGTACCCTCCTGCTCTTGAGAACAGGTCCCTGTACCCCTCGATAACAGCGAGAATTTCTGCCTTTACCTGCTCACCATGTTGTACTCCTCTTTCATACGCGTTAGGGGACCTGGTAAATATCTCCCGGTACCTTGCCACAATGTAAACCTCCTTATGGTTTTTGCTTCCCCTCAGTAGTTTCACGTAATTCCAGTAGACTCTGTGCCTTCCGATAGACAGCGAAACAAATGCTTTGCCCATCTACCACAGTAGTCGTGGTAGCCTTATCACTATCCTTTGCATCCTCCTCGTACGCTGCAACCACTCGTTCTGCCCATTCGAAGGTCTCCGGTGAGGGATAATAGACCTTGTTTGCAAATGCTGCTTCCCTGTTTCCGTGAACAGCTCGGCCGTCAAAACCCATTCGTTTGGACATTAGTGTAAACCTGCAGTTGATTTCATCATCACGGGTTAGCAATACAGTGTCCAATACCTGTACTCCCGCAGCTTTCCCGTCAAGGACAAACTTCTGACGAGCGTACAAGAGATCCAAGTCTGAATCTACATAGTAGCGGGTCAAACCCATGGAGCGGTGCAGATCCTCCATGCCGATCGTCAGCACTGTTATGCGATCACAGCAAACACCGATGTCGTAGGCATTACGAAGCCCAATAGGGGACTCAATCATCGCCCATAATTCTATTGTGTTTGGGGGGAGTCCCTTACGTTTCTCTATGGCAGCCAAGTCGGCGTCTACCTTCAGCGCTGTCTCAACATTGTCACACTTCGGCAATCGTACCGAATCCGGAAGGCCAGGCTCAACGACTTCCTTCATATCTAACTCGTAGTACTCAGTGTCAACAGGATTGATCCGTACAACACGCTCTTTACCCTTAAAATCCCAGGTTTGGAGCATTTCTCGAGCTCCCTTCCGAGCCGCTGGCTTAAAAGGGGGTTTGACACCGTCTTCCAAGTCAATAAGCACTACGTCACAAACGCCATTAATCAGTTCCCGGGTTTCTTCAAAGTCGTGGCCATGGGTGTACGCTACAGACCTTCTTAGTCTCATCAGGACTCTCCTTCCTATGCTGTTCTCGAAACTCCCAAAACAGCCAACCCGTTCCTGTTCCCCTTACGAGAAGTGAGGAACACTGCAGACAACTCACCTCCTTAAAAATACACAGCTGGACAACAACCGTTCTTCCGCCAAACCTATTGCCACATTTTCTTGTCTGAAGCATGCAGTCTTGGTATGTACAGAATACTGTATACATGCATACTGGATCCAGTATTCTAAACTGTCCGAAAAAATCCTTCTAAGGTAGTTAAGAAATTTCCTATGTCGTAACATTTTGTGGCCCGAATTGCTATGCAAAAACTTGCGAGGGTAGAACAGTATTTTGATGTCCACCGAGCCGGGGCAAACCCATTCCTCCAAGCCAGAGGACTTGGACACAGTTGCCGGATATGCTAACATTGAGATGATTGTTGGACTAATGGGGGCCTGGTAGTAGTGACTGAACTCACACCTGTCGACGTTACTGATCTTCCTTTGGTCGCGGACGTCGTCCATGAAGCATTGCGTAATGCTATCATACAGGGTAAGCTCTTGCCAGGAGAACGTCTTGTTGAAACCCAATTGGCTGAGCAACTAGGCGTAAGCCGTACACCTGTGCGCGAGGCTCTCATAATGCTTGTAAAGGACGGCCTGGCTGTAACAATTCCCAGGAAGGGCACTATAATAGCTGGGCTCGACAGAGATGATGCAGTCGAAATTTATGACCTTCGAGAAGTCATTGAAGGACTAAACGCCAGGCGCGCTGCCACACATATTACAGAAAACGAACTCGAAGAGCTTCGTTACCATCTCGAGAAAATGCGTCCACAATCTGGAAATCACAAAGCCTACATCGAAGCTCACATCAAGTTTAACTCTGTCATAATTGGTGCCAGCCGGAGCAAGCGGATAGCTCAGTTCATGGATACTCTTTCCAGTCAGCTTCGATGTCTGCGCGGCGTGAGTCTAGCTACCATAGGACGTCAGGAAGAATCCTGGAAAGAACATGTTCAGATAGTAGATGCATTATTGGCACGAGACGCGGCAACAGCAGAGGCATTAGCCAGACAACACGTCGCTAACGCTAGATTGGCGTTTCTGGCACAATGGAAACCCGGCAGTTAAAACTAACTGCAACAAAGGGTGCGATCCTCAGTCACGCAATCTTCGAACTGAAGAAATCTCCTTAACCAAGATTGGTAGATAGTGCCAATGCTTCCCTTGCCGGGCATCCGTTTATCACTTTCCGTAAAATCCACGAGCAGATCAAGACCGGAAATTCCTTGAATTGCTTCTAACCTTCTCGGACAAATAGGTGCATTATACTTTCAGCCAAATGTGTTTATCTCCGGCGTTTCCAATAGCGCAAATAGTCACATCTTGGGGTTACTCAAGGGTTTTGCGACAGGACTGGAGAAAGATCAGCGTATACAACCTGCTGGCTAGTAATCTGAATACAGGAGGTCTTCACAACATGAAGGAATGTCGACACACAAAAGAAGAATTCAGGCTGGAATGCCTCTCACGGCACAGATTCGAAAAACAGCAATTCGACAAAGCCATCCTGGTCACCGGTGCCACTGAAAATCATGCATACCACCTGCCAATGGGTACTGATACCTTTGCCGCATATGGAGTGGCACAAGAGGTTGCCAGAAAAACACCTGGCGCTCTCCTTCTGCCCCCTATTCACTTTGGTGTTAGCGACGGCCTAATGCCGTATCCGTTCACCATAACCCTTACTGCCGAAACCTTGTCACAGGTCATCTTCGAGGCAATAGAATCATGTATTGAACAAGGAATAAGCCGTTTTATGATCATCAATGGACACGGTGGCAATAACTCTGCCATAGACATAGCAACACGGAAAATCAGAAAGGCATACCCTAATGCCAAAATCGCAGCATCGATGGCATGGTGGATATCAGGCCCGAAGCTTTGCCCTCCAGGCGTATTCGGCGAGGACTTTGGCATAGGCCACGCAGGTGAAGCCGAAACATCCACGGCCCTCTATCTGGCTCCTGAACTTGTGGACATGAACATAGCCGAGGGTGAATGGCCGAAATCACCGCCGGAAATCAAACTCTTTACCAGAATTCCGGAAATCTCAAAAACAGGTGCGACAGGCGACCCCAAAAACGCAACTGCCGAGAAGGGCCAACTCATCGTAGAATACTTGTCAAACTACCTTAGCAAATTCCTTATCGAAATGGACGCCACAGGCTGGAATTTCGTACGCAGTAACTGGCATCAACTGCTATAGTAAGCTTACCAAGGCCCAGCCGCCGAGTTCCCGAAAAACATAACATAGAGGCAGGGACTCCCCACAAAGGTAAGTGCCCTGCCTCTTCACTGCCAGTTTCGCAAACCAGCTAGAGTGGCAGCCCGGACATGTCATATCACTCCGCTATAGATGGAAACACCCTAACGCCCTCTAATTGCCGGCCTGTAGACAATCTCTCTTGTATAGATGGATTAAGTGGGTACTCTGAACCGTCAAACCTTAGAGCCACCCAACCGGATTGGGCTCCTCCACCTGATACACACACGTAAATTTCTTTCCAGCCATTGCAGGTAATCTCGCCTACAACAATCGGAGGATTTATGAGCGTAGTCCTTGAGACGAACTCAAAGGGAGTGTATAGTTCGAACCCGCCTTGCCTCTTCTGCTCCGCCTCAAATACAAGCAGTGTGCCTCCACCGGATCCCGACCAACTGGGCCCGCCAAGAAGCACCAGGCCATCTTTCAGGCCATCGTTGTTAAGGTCGATGAGAGCATAAAAAGCCAGCGTTTCATCTGAAGAGGACTGCTCAGTCCTTAGCCAATCAGCCATGGCAAATTTCAACTGTGACTCTTGAATCAGAGGCAGGGCAGCAGTGGCAAACTCGTCCGAAAGAACATTGCCCAGCAATGTCAACGGAATCCTGAATTCCGGAAATCCAAAAGCGTATGGGGTGTATTCGTACAGGTCAAAAAACACAACCAGGTTATCATCTTGAATATAGAAATTCGGATCCGGGCCAATGGTTTCAAACGGAGAAAGAAGTAACTCGGTCATGCCCATTTGATCAATCTGCCTCTTGATCTCATCGTTTATGATGTCCACATAATCGGATCCGGCCTTGAACAAATCCTTGAACTCATAGACCCGGCCTGTTTCGGCGTTAACGGTGACTCCGGTACGGAAGGTCATTCCGTGTGCACCGCCAGTGTAAATGTAATCACTCAGCAAAATGCTGACTATCCCGGACTCATTGCTCATAACCCTATACCCTGCGACTACCTCTGCCCTTTTGTCCTTGATTCCCGCAGAAGCCAGATCCTCTCCTGCCTGTCGCCCTTCCTCAAGCAGTGGCGATAGCCTATCTCTAAAATACCTGTTTATAGATTCGCCCGGTTCAGACGGCAGCCCCGAAATGTGTGGCCACTGAAGTTCGCCTTGAAGACTCGCAGTGCTAATCTCTTCCTGGCATGTGGTTACGGAAATGCTTGCATTCCCTTCAATAGGAGTCAAAACGACGCCCAGTTCTCTTGAAACCCAATGAACCCGGTAGCCCATGTTTTCAAGCAAAACTCTTATGGGGACAAGTATTCTTCCATCTTCCTGGCGAGGCTCAGGATAAGTCCAGATTTTGCAGCCATTGAAAAGAATAGAGCCTTCACCGGGAATCACTGTTACCTTACTGCCTCTGCCTGTAACCTCGGCCTGGCCTCCTTCTCTTTCAAGATCAAACCCAAGAGCATCACACAGGGTTATTAGATCCACCATGGTAGTGTTCCGTTCCAGAACCGCAAAGACAGAGGACATAAGTTCACCGTTCATCCATAGACTGATCTGATTGCCACTTGCCCTAACCGAAGGTGGGGTGACAGAGACAGCCGACAAAAAAACAACTGTAGCAACTAGCAAAATTGAAGTGCGTTTTGACAACAAATCACATCCTTTATAGTTTATTTAATGCTGCAGAAGCCTCACATGACATAGAATAGCCTTGATGGCAAAAGATCTTCCAGCATGAATCTGAGGTTCTCTTTTTGCTGGTTACAGGCCGTTTGCCCAGTTCCACTCTACTTATTATGACACACAAGGTGTGAACTTTGTTCCCGAATTCACAAATAGATAGGCTTTATGGATTACTTCTTTACTCTGGCAAGGGATTAACACGGCCGCCTCCAGGTAGAGTGTTACAACGTACTGTCTTTGTCTATTTCATACCATCCCTGCCACGGACCCAAAATATCATCATACAACCAGCATCCACGGCGTACAGGAATATCTTCGGCCTTCAAGGGATTCATGGCCAGTTGCCTGCAGATTGCCTGTCGAAGTCCTTCTCTTTCCCTGATTGTAGACGCGTAGGCCATGAGCAGCCTATCAGTGACAACATTAGGGTATTGATTGCCAGGCTCTCCGGACCTGACTACTTGAATCGGGTACCTGGCCAGCTTTGCGACGAACAACTCGCCGGAATGCATCGCCAGATTACAAGCTAATCCAAAAAGAGAGTCAGATGTATCAAGAGGGATCAAGGAGCTGCTGAAATCGCTATGATTATTTGAATCACCGTGTGAAGGTTCACAATGGTATGAAGACATATAATCGAGGACATTTTCAAAAGCCCACATAGGAAGACGAGATACAGACTCCAAAAACCAGGGGCTCTGGCTCCATACCTCGATTTTCCAGCAATTGAGGCATTCCGGCACTTCAGATACCGGCATACTCCGCTGTAATATCTTCTCACGACAATTGCTGCACTTATCCTGCCAAAACTTGCTGGGGTACCCGAAATATGTCCAAACCGCATCTTCTACAGTTCTCAAAATTTGCACTCACCCGCTGCTCTTGTGAAAATAACAGGGCTACAAGAATATATGCAGCAGTTATCCAGGATTACCCGGTCTGGATCCTGTAAGAAACGGTAACCCCGGTAAGATTTTGGCAAGCAAGAGATGGTCGTGACAACCATGGTTCCGTAGATCCACAGGAACCCATTGATTCTATTAATAGAGTGGTGCCGGGGGCGGGATTTGAACCCGCACGGGCCCAGGGCCCAGGGGATTTTAAGTCCCCATTGTCTACCGATTCCAACACCCCGGCTTTATCTAGAGCTCCCGGCGCGATCCGCGTCCTCCACGCTTAGAATCTGCGTTTTTTCTAAGATCAGCTTGACGTTCATCGCTTTCTTTCATAAAGCGCGCAAGCTTGTCTTCAAAACTTGCCCTTGAACGGCGGGAATCAGGAGCGGACCTTGGACGGTAGGTTGGGCTGGCCTGCTTAATACTCAGTCCAATCTTACCTGAAGGATCCACTGACAGAACCTTAACCCTAACCCTGTCGTTCCTCTTTACATAATCATTAATGTCCTTAACATACGCGTCAGCGATCTCAGAGATGTGAACCAAGCCTGTTTTGCCATTAGGCAAGCTCACAAAGGCACCGAAATTTGTAACTCCAGTAACGACTCCCTCTATAATCGCTCCTACTTCGAGGGCCATACCTCCGACATTCCTCCCGGCATCTTTTGATAAATCCGGCAAACTGATTATAGGTGATGGATAATTTAAGTGTCAAGAATTGCAGGCGATCCAGTCACTGTCATTACTCAAACGTGACTCAATCGCCAGTTTTCAGGGAACTAGCAGTGCTTTCCTCACACCAATACCCTGCATCACCTCATACAATATTACTGTATCTCTTTTCGCTTGATTATGCCACCCACCAAAATCCAATTGTCATATATTACTACGCTCAGCATATTTAGGATACTGAATGAAGACATACAGGCTCAACATGGAGGTGTGTAGCATTGGATCAGTACCAACTTGATGATAAAACCCATAGGGTTGAAATTCTGCAAAGAGAGTCAGTTCGCCTTACAGGAATCCTTCACGTTGAAAGTTTTGACGAAAGACAGGTAGTCGTTGAAACAGATATGGGTATGCTTGCTTTACTGGGTGAAGGCTTTCATATTACGAGTCTTGATCTGGACAAAGGGTTGATGGTCCTTGAGGGCTCGGTCATGTCGCTGGAATATTCGCATTTAGATCGTATGAGAGGAAGGCAAAAAGAAGGCAGCTTCTTGAAGAGAATTTTCCGTTAGCCATGCACACTCCCGTGGAACTTCAGCTATGGAGAGTCTCGATCCTGTGCTTGTCAGGGATCGTTTTCAATATATTGTTCCGGGCCTATACAGCTTTAAGAGCGGTTGTCTCACCCGGAAAGATCACCCGTCATATATTCGATACCCTTATGGCTGCATTGGTGTTATCAGTCCTTGCATGTGTGGTATTCATTGCAAATTACGGAGAAATGAGGCTATACATCCCTGTTTCCATATCTGCAGGGTTTCTGATAGCCAATACTCTTGTAGGGAATTTGGTTTACACTGTTGCCCTATCTTGCTTCAAGACCATCAAAAACCTCGTGCATACAGTAGTAAAGAGAGTTCTTGCACCCTTGAAAAATCTGCTGTTCCGGCCTACACCTCCGGGAAACGGCACTGATGGCAACAAAAATTCCAGGTGAACCGGAATTACCTCAGTAGTTTAGATTCAAACCAGACGAATTCGTATGATTCAATGCAGGAGATCTGATTTTAGTGTAGAATAAGTTTGTACTAGATTTGTCCACAATCTGTGGATAATTTGTGGATAACCAGGGGATAAACTGTGCAAATCGAAATCCGGGGAGCAGAAAGACTGAGCTTTCGGGAAAGACAAGTAGTCGTTTTGAAGGAAACAGGCTATTCGGCTCAGGAAATAGCGGAGAGGCTAGGTCTTAGCCAGTCCACCGTAGCCACCCTATATAGCAGGGCAAAAACCAAGGGCTACCAGGTGGTTATAGTAATTTCCGGAGATCCGCTGAACTTGTTCGGCGGAGATGAACCAGGGGAGGAATAGTCTATGCGCCAAAAAAAGATACGTGGCATAAGACTAAGCGCTTTGTGGTTTGTAATCGGGCTAATGGCCATAACATTTGTGGTCAGGCAAATCGAGGTAATACGTATTCAAAGACATGTTGCAGAGATAGAAGCTGAAATAGATCACTTTCGTATGTCAAACAGTGCTCTTCAGGAACAAGTTGAGACCCTCAAAAGTAGAGACCACATAGAAAAAATAGCCAGGGAAAAACTTGGTTTGGTAATGCCAGGTGAAGTTCAATACATCCCTGTGGTAAACGATGATAAAGGGGAATAACTACATACCAGCACCCGGCCTATTCCCGGGTCCGGGTTAGGCCTGCATCAGAGACTGGAAGCCGCCGGTATAGCAAGCCGGCGGTTTTCTTATCAGCGTTCTCTGCCAGGGCAACAACCTCCACAGAGAGTCTTCTTGAGCCAAGGGTAATATCCAAAGTATCTCCTATCTCCACATTGGCCGAGGGTTTGGCAGTGCGGCCATTCTTGGTCACGTGACCGCCATTGCACAGTTCCTGTGCCAGAGTTCTGCGCTTTACAATACGGGTGACTTTTAAGTATTTATCCAACCGCACTGCCTTTCCCCCTTCAACGGAAAACATCGGGCCCGGCGAAGCCTGAACCCGGATCAATCTCTAATACCAGTTTGGCAAATCACCTGCCAGGGCTATTTATCCTGGCCGCTTACAGCATTCCTTAACCCTCTGCCTGGCCTGAACACAGGCACTTTTGCAGCAGGGATCTGAATTGGTTCGCCGGTTCTTGGATTACGCCCTTCCCGTGCAGGCCTTTCTCGTGCCAAAAAAGTACCAAATCCCAGGAGAGCCACTGTGTCGCCTTCAGAAAGACTTTCCTGAACAACTTCGATAAAACCATTGATTGCTTTCTCGGTATCTTTCTTTGTCAATCCTGCTTTTTCTGCTACCTTACCTACAAGTTCTGTCTTGTTCACTTAAATCCCTCCATACGTTAAATGTACAGATATGTAAGAAACAATCTACGTTCCACGATAATACACCTGTCTGCCAGGTTTGTCATTTTTTCCTGTTGTTCTTGTGCTTCCTGAAATAACATCACCTTACACTTGCATCTACGTGTTATTCTCCCTCCTTGGCCTCAGCCTCTTTGGCCTTTTCCCACAGTTCGTCCAGGACATCCAACCCCATTTCTTCCATCTTCAGAGAACGGCTTTTCAGATACGATTCAATTTGCCGGAATCTTCGTGAAAACTTTTCAACAGTGTGCAAAAGCGCCACTTCAGCATTGACTCCCAGGTGCCTTGCCAAATTAACACATGCAAAAAGAAGATCCCCTACCTCATCCATGACTTCCGTCTTATTACCCTTATCGTAAGCTTCCTTAATCTCAGACATCTCTTCCTGAACCTTGTCAAACACTCCATTTACATCAGGCCAGTCAAACCCTGCCCTGGCAGCCACAGCCTGCTGCTTTTGAGCCCTCATCAGAGCCGGAAGCCCCTTATCCACCTCATCCATCAACGAGTGCCCTCTTGCATACCTTCCAGGTTCTTTCCGCTTTATTTCAGCCCACAGTCTCTCAACTTGCTCAGGACTGCCGGCATCCCGGCCGCCAAAAACATGAGGGTGCCTTCTTATAAGTTTGTCCGATATTCCATCTAATACATCCTTGAAAGTAAAATCGCCCAACTCTCCCGCTATGGTGGCATAAAGGCCGATCTCCAATAGCAAGTCTCCCAATTCTTCTTTGAGTTTATTCACATCTTTTTCCAATGCCGCCTGCACAACTTCGTAAGACTCTTCCAGCACAAAACCAGTTAGGGTTTGATAAGTCTGCTGTTTGTCCCAGGGGCAACCATCCGGCCCCCGCAAACTCCTTAGAATTGACACAAACCTGCACCAGGAGTCAGAGTCATCACAATGGGCTGCACGGGTTTTAGCTTCTTCTGAATGCATAGAATCTTTTGCTCCTTAGTCTTGCTCTTATCTTTTCTTCCTTCTGCGCTTAAACCGTTTGATAAAACTACCCACAAACGAAAGGCTCTCTAAATCGCCGGTGGTGATAACACCCAGAACCATAATTAAGACACCATAAGTAATTATACCAACTACAATAGCTATTACCGTTCCCAGTTTCCAGGAACCCATAGTTTGCACTTTAACATAAGCCAGTGATACTGCTATTGACATTATCGCAGAGGACAAGGAAATCTTGAGAATACTTTCAGAATCCAGAGGATTACCCAACTCCCTTTGAATACAGAGGACATTCAAAATAGCGGCTACCCCAAAATGGCACGTAGTTGCAATACTCGCACCTACAATACCCAAAGCAGGCATTCCAACAAGGGAGTATGTTAATAAAGCCTTTATCAGGGCAGCCCAGATTAGGTTAATGAGAGGTGCTTTCAGCTTCCCCATGCCCTGCAGAATACCTGAAGTCACCTGCTGCAGGGCCAAAAAGACAACTGCCGGTGTAAGAGGCCTTAGTATTCTACCAATACCCGAATCCTTCAAGAGCAGGGCAGGTACAGGTTCAGCCAACACATATAGCCCCAGAGCAGCAGGAAGAGCCAGTGCCACTGTGATACTAAGGGCCTTTTTGACCCGTCTGGTAATGCTTTCGCTGTCTCTCAAAACCGCGGCTCCGGATATTGAAGGCACAAGAGCGGCTTGAAGAGCCCCTGTAAAGATTGTGGGAATGTTCAGAAACGGAAATGCCCCACCGGATAGCTGACCGAAGAGCCTGGTAGCCTCGTCAGGCTGAATTCCTGCGGCTTGCAGCCTGCCGGGTACCAGGCCAAGATCTATCAGCTCAGTTATTCCGAACACCGCCGACGCCAAAGATACTGGAATTGCAATCCTCATGACTTCCCCGGCAATACCGAGCCATGAGTCCCTTTCTTCTCCATTGGAGTGGGCCCAATTTCCGGCCAGCGCCAAATATACAATTCCTATATACAAGATTCCGGTAAAAGCTCCTACCGCTGCACCGAACGTTGCCCCTGACGCTGCGTACTCAATTCCTCTGGGCAGTAGCATCCTGGCAAGGATATACATTGTCACAAGCCTGCCAATTTGCTCAAGAACCTGAGACACTGCCGGAGCTCCCATCTCCTCTATACCTTGAAACCAACCCCGGAAAGCAGACAGCACCACCGCCATAAACAGGGCAGGAGATATAGCGGCTATAGATAGCCGGGCACGGGGGTCTCTTGCCATATTCTCTGCAATCCAGCCTGACATAGAGTACAAAAGCATTGACCCTGCCAATCCCAGAACAACCATGAGAATTAAAGATACACGGAATACCGTCTGTGCTGCACCATACTTTTTTAGTACCCACCGCTCAGCAACTGCCTTTGAAATAGCCACATTCAGGCCTGCCGAGGAGACTGTCAGTAGTATAGCGTAAATCGGGTAGGCCATCTGAAAAAGGCCCATCCCTTCACTGCCAAGAATTGAATACAGGGGAATCCGGTAAACTGCTCCGATAATTTTGACCACAAATCCGGCAATGGCGAGGGTAAAAGCACTCTTTAGAAAGCGGGCATCTTTGTTTCCCATTGGCGGTGACCGTACCTTTCAAGAGCTTTCCCTGACCTAGAGTTCTCCCTTAGATTATAAATGAAAGGTGGCAAAAAGTGCCACCTTGCTGTTGGGCCGGTGCATTAAAATGTTTTGACTCAAACCTTATGCTCGATTGGTGGATTGGCTTCTTACTCTTCCATTTGCTTGGCCAAAAACCCAGCGGCTGTCTCGGCGAGTTTGAGTTCTATATCGCCCACAGTTTCACCGTTTTCTCTTGTACATATAATGACAGCGCCTATAGGATCTCCTTCGGCAATAATAGGGGCTATGACTTCTGATGTGAACTTGCAGCCTGAATCATCTTCCGTCAAGCACTCTTTACAGTAACGGTCCTCACCTGGCCTGCTGATCAAAACGGGCTTTCTATCCTCCATTATCCTTTCTACAGCCGGTGAAACTCTCTTGTTGAGAAACTCCTTCTTTGGAGTACCTGATACTGCAATTACCGAGTCTCTGTCAGCAATCATTGCGATTTTTCCGGTGGCCTCTGCAAGAGAATCTGCATACTCCCGGGCAAAGTCGCCTAACTCTCCAATCGGGGAATACTTCTTCAAAATTACTTCGCCGTCTCTATCCACAAATATCTCTAAGGGATCTCCCTCACGTATTCTGAGGGTGCGCCTTATTTCCTTTGGTATGACCACTCTTCCTAGATCATCAATTCTTCTTACTATTCCTGTTGCTTTCAACTTCATCCCACCCCCTTTGGCCGGTGCGAACCTGTCTTTTGCTAGTATATAGGTGTTTTGGAATCGTTATTCACCTACAAGACAGTTCTTTAATAAGTCTGATACCCTTGTCCAGTACAATATCAGGGGTTTCCCGGGACAACACCATGCTCAAGAGATAAGACTTTGAGTCTAGGCCAACCTCGGGGAATTCTCTCATAAGAAGAGGGAGCTTATCTGAAGGGAACACATGAGGAACTTCGATCCTAAAACTCAGCCGGTGCTTCCCTAAAACAAGATCCTCTGTTGAGTAAACTACCTGGGTGATTCCCAGGGAAGAGCACATGATCCTCAACCGGGCCACATCGAGAAGGTTCTTTCCCGTGTCCGGCAAGTCTCCGTATCTGTCCTCGAGTTCAAGTTCAATATCGAAAAGCGAATCCAAATCTTCTGCCCCTGCCACTCGCTTGTAGAAAGCAAATCGTTCTTTAGGGTTGGTGATATACGATTCAGGAAAGTAGGCATCACAAGGAATTTCAATTGAGGTGGCTATCCTTTCCTGCCTCTCAACTTCCTGGCCTTTGAGGCTGCCCACAGCCTTTTCCAGAAGTCTGATATACATATCGTAGCCAACAAGAGTCATGAATCCATGCTGCTCAGGGCCGAGAAGATTTCCCGCTCCCCGGATCTCCATATCACGCATGGCCAGTTTAAAACCTGAACCCAGAGCTGCAAAATCCCGTAAGGCAGTAAGTCTTTGCTCGGCTTCCACTGTGAGATTTCTGTCGGGCCTGTATGTAAAATATGCGTAGGCAATCCGACTTGACCTTCCAACCCTGCCCCGCAATTGATACAGCTGGGCGAGCCCAAGCCTGTCTGAATCCTCCACTATCAGAGTGTTTACATTGGGAAGGTCCAGGCCGGATTCGATAATAGTAGTGGAAATCAAAACATCATACTTTCCCTGCAAAAAATCCTGCATGGTTGTGGCAAGCTCTTGTTCTTTCATTTTTCCGTGGCCTACGGCAATCCTTGCTTCAGGCACACTGGATTGGACTCTGTGAACCGCCCTGGATATGGAATGAACTCTGTTATGAACATAAAACACCTGTCCGCCCCTTCGCATCTCCCGGCGGATGGCCTGGGATACCAAAGAAGGATTATATGGCACAACATAAGTCTCTACAGGAAACCGTCCTTCAGGGGGGGTTTCAATGACACTTACGTCTCTTATGCCTGTAAGAGCCATGTTGAGGGTTCTTGGAATAGGCGTGGCAGTAAGGGTTAAGACGTCACAGGCCTCAGCCATTTGTTTCAAACGCTCTTTTTGCGCCACGCCAAACCTGTGTTCTTCATCGACTATCAAAAGCCCAAGATCCTTAAACTTGACATCCTTACTTAACAATCTGTGAGTACCAATGATTATGTCCACCCCGCCCAGGGCAACATCACTGAGTATCCTCTTTTGGTCTGAGGTTGAACGAAACCGGCTCAATACCCGAATAGACGCGGGATAATCTGCAAATCTCCTGACGAAAGTGGCGTAATGCTGTTCAGCCAAGATCGTAGTAGGCACCAACACAGCTGTTTGCTTTGAATCCATAATTGCCTTGAAAGCAGCCCTCATAGCGACTTCAGTCTTGCCATATCCTACGTCACCGCAAAGAAGACGGTCCATAGGATAGCTTCTTTCCATATCAGCCTTGATTTCCCTTGTGGTAGCAGCCTGATCTTCTGTATCTTCATATTCGAAACCTTCTTCAAACTGCAGCTGCCAGGGTGTATCCTGAGAATAGGCATGGCCTTGCCTGGACTTCCTCTTGGCCTCGAGGATCAGAAGTTTCCGGGCCATTTCCTCTACTGATTTCTTAACCCGTGCCTTTATCCGCTGCCATTCCCCGGTGCCAAGTCTTTGAAGAGATGGGCGAGTGCCTTCAGGGCCCACATACTTCTCCACCATATCTACCTGATCGGTAGGAACATACAAAGCATCATTGGCGGCATATCTGAGATAAAGATAGTCTCGTGTGGCTCCGTTTACAGTCATGTTCTTAATGCCCATGAATTGGCCTATACCATGGTTTGCATGAACAACATAATCCCCTGGAGAAGCTCACGCCAATCCAGAGGTATTTTCGAAAGTCTCCGCCTGCTCCTGCGAACCTTTGTCCTGCCGTAAAGTTCAGTTTCAGTAAACACTGATAATCTTAATGAATCACAGTTAAAGCCGCTTTCTCCACTTCCAAGGGAAAGGGTTACAACTCCTTGCTCAGGCCTTTTGGTAATCTTTTCATCAACGGAAACCGAAATGTCTTCCTTTTCCAGCCATCTCTTGAGCACATCCCGTCGCTCTTTGTTTCCTGCAAGAATTACCACCCTCTTTTCCTCTGATATCAAGTGCTTTAGTTCGGGAATCATTTCTTGCCAGCGGCCGGCAAACCCGGCTTGCATGGCAGTATCTGATTCAATTACCTCTTTTGGTTTTAAGTCCGGATAGCTGCGCGGCAAAGACGTAAATACCAGCGAACTTTCAGACAAGTACCCCTGGGTCAGAGAAGCAGGGAAATATATCGAAGTTTCTTCAGATTCCATGGTGCCGGCTATCATTCGAGCAGACGCAATTTCAAGGCCAATCCTCTCAAACTCCTCAAGTGCCTCACAACACTTATCATACTCATTTACCAAAATAACAGGAGGTTTGGAAAAATAGTCAAACACAGTGGCTCCGCTACCGGAACCTGTTGAACCGGTAAAACCCGCATCCTCACCGGCCTGGCCGCTGTCCCATTTCAAGGGGGGGCTGTCCAGGGCAGGAACCACGAAAGCTTCTTCAACAACCTTGCTGGATACTTGAGTCTCAGGATCGAAGGTTCGAATCGAATCAATCTCGTCATAAAAGAACTCGATCCTGAAAGGGTTCTCTGCAACAGGTGGAAAAACATCAAGTATCCCACCTCTTAATGCTGCCTGGCCTTTGATCTCAACCAAAGAAACCCGCTCATAGCCAAACTCAACCAAGGCCCTAATAAGCCTGTCCGGAGGCAACTGGGAGCCAACGCGCATGCCCAGGCATCCTTTCATAAATGCCTCTCTTGCCATAACCTTTCGCAAAAGGGCAGTGGCAGGCATCACCAGGGCCAGGGGCTGATCGTTATCCAAAAGCATTCTGGACAAACCAGACACTCTCATCCACAAAGCCTCATGGTTATCTCTGGTTTCAAAAGGCATTACCTCACGAGCAGGAAACAAAACAACATTTTCAGGGCTCAAAAGGTCCCCAAGATCCCGGTGCGCAGTAACTGCGTCTTCGGGCCTGGCGTAAATTATTACAACAGGCCCTTTGGATTTTCGGCAAACAGATGCGGCATAGACTGTACGGGCATATCCGGTGGCACCGGTGAGCAATACCGGCGTCCGGTTCAAAGAAATAGATTTAATGGCCTTAGAGGCGCTATGAGATGTTGAGAAAAAATCCAGAAGCCCGGGATGAGGCATTACTTATCATCATTCTCCTCAAAGCCCAAATTATGGTTGTAGCGGTTCATAGCCTGGTCAAGGCCTGAAACCAGTGAGTCAAGAACGGCACAGGCAGCCATTTCAATAATAGAGGAAAGTAGATCCTGGCCTTCAAAGGGGGCCAACACATAAACTGAAGGGTCCACAAATGGCCCGGGCCTTCCTATGCCGATCTTAAGCCTGGCAAAGTCTTTGCCCCCCAAAAAATCAATGATAGACTGAATGCCTTTGTGTCCCCCTGAACTACCATTGTGCTTAAATCTGATCTTGCCGAAAGGAATATCCATGTCATCATGAACTACCAGCATATCCGCGGGTAGGATTGGGAAATCCATCAACAGTTCGGCTATGGCCGATCCGGCCCTATTCATGTATGTGCCAGGTTTGACCAGCAAAACCTCGGTAGGCGTTTCAGAAGCCCCTGTGGTGCCCTGTTCTTTGCCGGAAACAATCCCCCGGGCTATGTTGCTGAACCCTCTTTCCGAGAACTTCAACCCAAGTTTCTCTGAAATTCGGTCAAGCACCATGAAACCTGCATTGTGCTTGGTCAAAGCGTATTTCTTACCTGGATTCCCCAACCCCACCACGCATTTCATGCAAGAAGTCACCTGTCCTGGACTATTAGTAAACCTCGGTTTCAGGTTCATGTTCATCTGCGGCTTCGTGCTCGTCTTCTCCTTCTTCAGCAGCCTCTTCCTCCTCTGAGACTGTTCTGGGTGCTACGACCACAGCCACAACCTCTTCAGGGGCGGCAATAAGCCGGACATCTCCGGGCACCTCGAGTTCGCCTGCGAGCACTGTATCGCCATGATTCAAGTCAGATACATTAACGACGAATTCTCCGGGAATATCACCGGGTAAACATTCAACTGACACATCCCTGAGCTGTCTTTGCAAGACCAGGCCCTGCTTGGTAAGCTCTTCTTCGCCTATGAAAACAATGGGAATCTCGACCTTGACTTTTTCCGTCAAAGAAATCTTATGAAGATCCATATGGATGATATCCCCGGTTATAGGGTTGCGATCTATGGACTGAACCATAACATTATCATCCAGGTTTGCATCCTCAACCTTGATGCGGTGGATGTGGCCCAGGCTCTTGCCCATAATCTTCTTGATCTCCCCGGGCCCAAGAGATACCGGTATAGAGTCTATGCCCTTGCCGTAAACAATGGCAGGAACAAGCCCTTGCCTCCTGCAGGCATTTGCCGCGCCTGTGCCTGTACTTCTTGTTTTTGCCGAGATTACTTCCTGTTCCAACAACGTCACGTCCTTTCAAGTTCCAACAACATCCAATCAAGTATCTTTACCGGAACATAGTGGAAATAGACCTTCCTTCGTGAATTCTGACTATGGCATCAGCCAAAAGCTGTGCCACAGAAATAACTTCTACCATAGATTTCATGGGATCTGCAATAGGTATAGTGTTTGTTACAACCAGCTGGCTCAGTTTGGCATCACGCATATTAATTGGAGCATTACCAGAAAACACCGGATGGGTGGCACACGCCATTACAGATGCAGCCCCTTTGGCTTTTAAGGCTTTGGCTGCATGGACAATGCTTCCTCCGGTATCTATAATGTCATCAAGCAAAATAGCGTTCTTACCGGCTACTTTTCCTACAATGTTCATGACTTCAGCCACATTGGGTTCAGGGCGCCTCTTGTCGATAAAAGCTACAGGAGCCCCTAACCTTTCAGCCATATCCCTGGCCCTGGCAATTCCACCTGCGTCAGGAGATACCACTACTACATCGGTGAGTCCTTGTCCTTTGAAGTAGTCAGACAAGAGCGGTACAGCGGTAAGGTGATCTACAGGTATGTCGAAGAAACCCTGGATCTGCCCGGCGTGGAGGTCCATTGTCAGAATCCTGTTTACTCCGGCTGTTACCAGGAGATTTGCAACCAGTTTTGCAGTTATCGGTTCTCTGCCCCGTGTCTTCCTGTCCTGGCGGGCATAACCATAACATGGCATTACAGCTGTTATCCTGCTGGCCGAAGCCCTTCGCAAGGCATCAATAATAATCAGAAGTTCCATAAGGTTGTCATTTACAGGATTGCAGGTAGGTTGAACCACAAATACATCAGTACCCCGGACATTTTCATTTATGATGACCTTAATCTCACCATTTGAAAATCTACCGACTTCTATTGCACCTGCTTCTACTCCTACATACTTGCATATCTCGGCCGCCAGTTCTTTATTTGAGTTTCCCGAAAATACTTTTAGTTTTTCATCACTGTAGGGCGACACTGACCTTACCTCCTAACCCATCTTTTCCTTCCGCTTTGCTACCCATCCTTCTTTGTTTGTTTGCCTCTCCCGGGCAATACCTAAAGAGCCGTCAGGGACATCACCGGTTATTGTAGACCCTGCAGCAACATAGGCACCCTTTCCTATCCTAACAGGAGCAATCAGATTGGCGTTACAACCAATAAAGGCGCCTTCTTCTATCACTGTTTTGTGCTTCCTTACCCCATCATAGTTCACAGTCACAGTTCCCGCACCTATATTGGCCTTTTGCCCAACAAAGCTATCACCCAAATACGAATGGTGATGGACTTTAGCACCTGATTCTATTACAGAGTTCTTAATTTCGGCAAAGTTTCCCACCAAAACCTCCGGCCCAATAACAGTATCCGGCCTTAAGTGTGCGTATGGGCCTATCTCTACCCCGTCCTTAATCTCTGAGTGCTCAACAACGGAAAACCATATTCTGCTTTTGTCTCCCACACTGGAGTTGATGATCTCACTGCATGGGCCAATAACACACCCTTGTCCCACTCTTGTCCTGCCTCTAAGAAAAGTGCCAGGTTCTATAACCGTGTTCTTGCCAATCTCAACTCCAAAATCTATATAAGTATTCTTTGGGTCGCGGATTGTAACCCCTGACATGCAAAACTTCCTTAATACATTCTCCCTGAGTTGAGATTCGGCAAGGGCAAGGGCGTACCTGTCATTGACCCCTTGGGCCATTGAACTTTCCGGCCATACAAAAGCAGACACTCTGCTGCCGTCTTGTACTGCCATTTCAACAATGTCAGTCAGATAAAACTCATTCTTGGCATTGTCACTTTTCAGCCCGGGCAAAAGATGCTCAAGAAGATCTTTCTTGATTACATAGATACCTGCGTTGACTTCTTTGATAGACTCATCCCCGGGCAAGAGTTCATTTGCCTCTACGATCTTTGAAACGTTGCCATAGCCGTCTCTGCGTACACGTCCATAAGAACCTGGATCATCCACAAAAGTGGTGATAAACGACAGGCCGGCATCCAAAGAAAGATGAGATTGAACAAATTCTTGCAGCATCTCTCCGGTAATAAGAGGGGTATCACCGCAAAGGATCATCACATGATTGCAATCAGGGTGCATATGGCCTCTGGCACATGCTACGGCATGGCCTGTGCCCCGTTGGCTTAATTGCCAGGCAAAGTCAATATATCCAGGCATATTGCGGCCTGGGGCCCATTCACCGGTAACCTCCCGGCGTACCTCGTCACCTTTGTGGCCTACAATAACCACTATCTTGTCAGGTGCAACTGCATGGGCGGCATCGAGGATATATTCAATCATTGGCCGCCCGCAAACAGGAAATAAAACCTTGGCGGTGTCAGATTTCATCCGTGTGCCTTCCCCGGCAGCCAGTATTAAAACTGTTAATCTGGACTCATGAGACATCCTAAATCTCTCCCACGGTATTATATCACTTTCCCAGTACAGCTTTTACAAGCTCCAGATCTTGTGGCTTGTCTACATCAAAACCGATTTCAGGTACAGCTAAAAGAGCCTTGCACTTTATGCCCAGCATATCACTTACATACTCCTCAATTTCCGGGACTCCGGCAAACCCCAGGAATATTCTGAGCAAAAGGCCGATACCCAGAAACGAAGCCATCTTCAAAGGAGACTTGCGGTACTCGATCATTTTCTCAACTACAGGCCATGTCTTCCCTACTGTACTTCTTCTCACAAAGAATAGGTTGCCCCCGGTGAGATTTACTCCCTTTAGCCGGGCATAGGTGCGCTGTACACCGGGATATTTCTTGATACAGTCTTCTTTGGTTGACACAGGATAAACAAAATCAGCGTTTTCCGCCACAGCGCCCGCAATGAAATCTTTCAGAATGTCACCTGTCAAAAGGGGAATATCAGAACATGATACAAGAACGAACTCGGTTTGAGCATGGGCAATCCCGATTTTGGCATTGTCGATAAGATCTTTTCCAGGCTCAACTATAGTTACTTTTCCACTGGCATAACCAGATAGCCCATCATTGGGCCCTACCAATAGAATTCTGGATATTTCAGGGACGTCCTCCAGAGCAGAAAGCACATAGCTCACCATAGGCCTTCCTGAAATGTCGATATTGGCTTCAAGAAGTTCGTCGCTCTCAGACGCCAGTTTCCCTGTGTTAGCCCTTGCGGCCAAGACAACGGCATCGATATCCATTTAAGTCACACTCCCGTCCTGGTAACTACAGCCTGCCTTATGGATGACCCCTGGGACAATCCCAGGAATCTGTCTCTGACCTCAAGTCCATGTTCACGCGAACTGCAAATACCGAACACAGCTGAACCGCTTCCGGTCATAGCAGCTCCACAGGCACCTGATACCAACAGGTTTTCTTTGATTATAGTTAACTCAGGGAAAGATGAACACACCGGTTCTTCAAGATCATTGAAAATGCTCTTGCCGAGACGTTCAGGGTCCCTGGAAGCAAAGGCCTCGATAGTCTTGTGTAGTTTGAGGTCAAGGGAAACAGCACAATCAGAGTTGTCTCTTTTGGATGATATTAATGACTCTCCGGGAAATAGTTGATCCCACCGGGCATACGCGGCCTTTGTCTCAATCCTTGCTTCCGGAAATATAAGGACTATCCAATAAGACCCGCCTTCAACCGGATGGATGCACTCGCCTCTGCCTGTACATAAGGCTCCATGCCATAAAGGAGGCTTTGAATTGGCTCCAACAAAAAACGGAACATCTGAACCGATAGTTGAAGCGATATCCATTAGAGTCTCCGGGCCTAACCTTGCCCTGTCACCGGTTAGATCCCTTATGGCCAGAAGAACAGCCGCTGCATCTGAACTGCCCCCTCCCAGACCCTTCGCGGCAGGAACACTCTTTTGAATTGAAATCTTGAATCCGCCTGTAATATCTCTGAAGGCAAAATAGGATTTGGCAGCTCTGTAAGCCAAATTGTCGTGCCCGGCAAGGCCGGGTAATTCAGGACAAATAACCTCAAGGCCCTGAGGCCTGGCCTCGACGTAGACAAGATCAGATATATCTACGGGCACCATCAAGGTGCTCACCTCGTGGTAACCGTCTTCTCTTCTTCCCAGAACCCTCAGGGCAAGGTTAATCTTGGCGTATGCATGGTACTTGACCACTTGAACATGATTGGTTTGATACAACACACCATCAGTTTCTTCATAATGCTGCCCAAATCCTTTTCTAGAATCTCACTCCAAGACTCTCGCATACATTATGAATCCGTGCAAAAACCGAGACTGTATCTGAGCCTGCTGACAAGAGGCCGCAAACCCGCTTTTCTTCATCTAAGACCACTGAACCGCTGTCTCCGGGTTGTGCCATCCGGGTAGTAAGCACCTGGTCGGCGAAAACCGCTGTCCCTATCTCTCCCATGCTTATTTTGATAGTGACATGAACCACCTTAACTTCACCCGAATTAGTCCCGCTGGTCCGTCCGCTCTTTATAACCTTGTGCCCTACATCGGCCTCTGAGGTGCCCTGTGGAACTCCAAGATCGATAATATCCGGTGTTATGAGATCTCTGGATATAGGCCTGGCCACAGCAGCATCTACAAGATTAGTTTCCGCGGCAAAACGTTGAATTTTGACTTCGTAATTCCGCCTGATTCTTCTTATCATCTTGTTCAAAAGTTTCTGTGTTACCCCGGCGATCTTGCAATCAGGTTGGGATAGCTCAAGTTCAATTGGGACAAACCGGAGAAGACGGGCCACAACGTCATCATCAGCTCCGCCGTCATACCTGCCCGGTTGTAACACAGGATCTCCTACCTTTGCCCGGCCATCTCTGCCATTCGTGGAATTTGCAAGGACATGATTGTTAGAAAGAATCAGAGGCTCGCCTGTCTTAACATCATAGACTACAGCGCCAAAAGTGCCGGCAGTAACCCGGTAATGCCCTATGCTGGCTCCAGGTCTGACCGGCCTTTGGCGGTCGGTCCGGTCAAGAGCCACTACCTCTCCAATTTCTATTACGTCTGTGAGGCACTGGTTCATACTTTGGGGAATGATGTGGTTAGCCCTTAACTCATCTCTGGGTATCTTCTTATCCACCAGGACTACCAGAGATGCTTTTCCTGTATTCTGACCGCGAACGTGTTTGTGCCCGCACCCAACGCCTACCACGTTGGGCAATCCCATAAGTCTTGGGCCACACGCCTTAAGCGCTTTGACTACGGGCTCCATCGTCCCTCCCTCCCTTCTCATAAGGACTCCTGCATCAACACCTTATGTAAAACAGGGTAGAGAGGTTCTAGGCGGTCAAAGATTAGGGAAAGCGAACCTGAGGGCTTGACAACAACGTAACAAGCACCAATATTTTGGGGTTCTATGGGCCAACACAGAATAACAGCAAATTAGGACGAGGAGTTTATGCCAAAATGCTCGTCCCCAGAACCGTTAGCTCCGGCCCATCTCAGCTATCTGCAGGTACACTCTGAGCTTCTTCTTGAAATTGTATTTGCACTGAATCAGTCAAAACGTCAATGTAGCTCCATGTCACGGCACGGCGAGACTCGTCGTCCAGTCGCAGCACGAAGATGCTGGGATATGTCTTTTCAAGAATTCCTTCTTTTATTGAAATGCGCTTGCGGCCTTCATTGGCCCGAACCTTAATTCGTTCTCCAAGATGGCGGTTAAGCTTTTTCCGAATAGACTCAACAGACCTTATCTGCTTCAACGGCTGTCCCCCCTTTTCAACTTACTTGGAATGTTTGTCGGCTACCTGGGATGCGCCATAGGCATCAGGTTTAATCTTTGCAGAAAAACCACTGCCAACAATTTGAGAAACAAGTTCCCTTATCATAAATCTTGTTTCCCCATTCCGGCCTACATCCAGATGGATCTCGACATTTAGATCATTATGCCCTGTGCGTGACAGTTCACCTGCAATCTTGCTGGCAACATCTAGACTCAAGTGAGCCTCATAAAAAATACGCTGCTTCATGCTGGGCATTTTGCTTACGTATGCGGCTGTAGTAATATCTTCCACCTTTGCCAATACGGTGAATCACAACTGCAGTAACAAAACAGATTTGCTCTCTGGCCTGGGAATCGCTGCCGACTATGAGCTTGTACTGGGACTCAGGGTTTTCTGATACGAAGTTGAGCATATCTTCAAACATCGCAAGGAAACTCATGGGCCCTTTGGTGGGACTGACGAAGTGCAATGCGATTCCCTCCTTCACAGCCTCCTACCTGACTAATATTAACACTTTTCTAGCATTTACGCAATTGTATAAGCAATTCCGACAATTGCCAGGTAGGGTGCAGGCTGGCACTTCAATCAAGGGCTTGAGAGATAGCCGGAATAACGCGACTTTTTGGAACACCTTATGGCCGAAGGCCTAGGCGAGGTAAAACAAGGGGAGTCATGGCCTTGGCCAGAACCACATAATCAGCAATTGCCATGTCTTCAGGCCGCTTATAAAGATCCACAGAATAATCGTCTCCAAGCCGGAGCAATTCCTCTTTGCCTGCAGCCAACAGTGATAGGCTGTTCAACATGGTTTTTCGCCTCTGGGAAAAGGCTTTCCTTGAAATCTCATCAAGAACCTGTTCTTCTACCGTTGTGAGCGGAAACTCGGGGAACACATCGAGACTGACCAAGCAAGAACCTACATCAGGCGGGGGCATAAAGGCGCCCCTGGGAATCTTTCTCTCGATTTGGACACTGGCTCTGTACTGGCACCATAGAGATAGTCGCCCGAAATCTCTGGACCCGGGAGGTTCAGCCATGCGCCTGCCTACTTCCTCTTGAACCACAAACACAAGACGGCTCCATTCAGATCTTTTGACCAGGGCAGAATATAAAACCTCAGATGTGACGTAGTAGGGCAGATTACCGCATAACAAGAGAGGTGACTCAGGGTGATTGTCTTGAATGAACCTTCCGGAAAGGTCAAATTTCAGGGCATCACCCCATATCCATGTAAGATTCTGAAGGGAACCAGTGGTCTTTGCAACCGGCTCTTCAAGTTCCCTGTCTATCTCGAGGGCATATACCCACTTTGCTTTTTGGCACAACTGTTTTGTGAGAGTCCCAATACCGGCCCCTATTTCCAGGGCCACCCATTTGTTATCCGGTACCATCAAAGACGCAACAGTGTTCAAAAGGCCGGGATCAGTCATGAAATGCTGGCCCAAACGCTTTTTGAGCCTGACACCGTACTCTTTCATGACCTCTCCGTAAGTTTGATTCAGCATCAGCGCAAGATATATACCTTGGTCTTTTTGTATCCCCAGTCAAGAGCCTCCTGGTGGGTGTCAAAGCAAACGTCGATTTTGTTTGATTTTATGGCTGAGCCAACATCAGCGGCCACTGCGTATCCGTAGCCATCAACGTACACTTTCGATCCCAGGGGAATCACCCTGGGGTCCACGGCAATAACTCCCCTGCCTGCACGAATTCCAGTCGAAGTATTTCCGCTTGATGCCTGGCCACAGCATTTCTTGCAAGGGCAATAGGCAGTTGCAGTAACTTCGATGGCTCTGTGAAACCGGATGCTTTGCCCACCACGTGAGACTTCTTGCCTGGAACCTACAAGCAGTACAAGGGGAGACGGATCTTTCACCGTAGTCCTCGATTTTTCCCGGCGGGAAACTTCCTTGCCGTCTTCATACTTAACTTCATAGGTGATGTCAATTATGCCGGCAATCCCTTGTGTATACACCTTCGTAAGGCCGGCATCGAGAGATTGGTCTTCACGTCTCTGGGTCGAATATGGGATTTCCTGCTCTGCACTTACTTCGCCGTAGGTTACCTTGACAATCTTTATAATATTACTGTCAGTAATTTCTTCCTCTAACCCAGGGTGCACTACATCATCAGGACTCTTTTCAATTTGGGCTGTGGAAAGGATTTTTGATACGCTTTTTTCTGCTGTGAAGGTCGGAAGGCTTTTGCCTTGCCGGTGTATGAATACGGGCCTTGCTCGCTCAACCCTGATATGTATGTCCTCTGTAATCTCGGTTTCCTGGGGTGGGTCAACCAGATCTCCCGGGCCAAGAAATACATTAACCCTTTGCAGCACATCTCCCACTGTAGATGCCCGGGTAAACAGCGTAATTTCTCTGTCCCATGCAGAGACTCTTACGCTATGGGATTGAGTATAAAACAGCAACCCTGTGCATGCAGCAACCAGCAATACGACTAAAGTCACAAATCTTATTAAAGGTCGCTTGCTTTTCACAATCTCCCATGTGGTATGCAAGCCGACACCTCCCAATATGGATATTCCACAGGCACCAGACAAAACCTTTCAGGAATGCCTGGTAGCTTTTTCCGGACCGCCGTATCCTTTACGAAACAGCGCTACATATAATTATGTCAAACTTTTCCCAGAATATCCTTCTTTTTCCGTTTTCGTGCTTGCTTGTCTTTGCAATCATAGACTCTACCACGTTTATCCGGTAATGCCAAATGCACGCCTGCCGTTGTCAAAGGTGATTTTAGCAATTTCACCAGGGGGCCTCCCCAGTATTGCCGCAATAGACGCAACCACCTCGACTATAAAAGCAGGTTCGTTCCGCTTGCCCCGCTTCGCCTGGGGAGCAAGGTAAGGGCAATCGGTTTCTACCAGCAGACGGTCAGGCGGAAGGAAACTGAGCATATCACGGAGATACCCGTTCCGGGGTAGGTAAGATGGGCCGCCGAGCCCAATGTAGCCGCCAAGATCAAGGCATCTACGGGCATAATCCAGGCCTTGAGAGAAGCAATGGAACACCAGGGGAGTACCAGGGTTATGTGCCTTCACCAAAGATAACACATTCCAGAAGCATCCTGCTGGTGTATTATGACCGGGAGTCCTAAACGCCTGGCCAAATCCAAACCCATGGCAAAGGCATCTCTTTGAACTCCTTGGGGCGATAGGTTTCGAAAGTAGTCAAGCCCAACCTCTCCAATAGCCTTAACCCTAAAATGAGACGCTAACTCCTCAATATGCTTCCACCTGTTTTCCAGGCATTGCTCCCTTGCTACCTCATGGGGATGAATCCCTGCAGCACAATAACCTTTTGTGTTTTCAGCAAGCATAAGGCTTTTCCGGGACGAGTCTTCATCGAATCCTACTTCCATGAAAGATACCCTGGAAAGCCTTGCGCGCTTTAAGACCTGGCACCTGTCTTTGTCAAAAGCATCAGTGGATACGTGGGCGTGAGTATCAAATATACAGGGCTTACCATTGTTTGGCTCACGATATTCTGGTTCCATTCTTAACCCTTCTATCAGGAGTCAAGACTCCCAGGACTTCACCGTCTTTGGCCGCAAGGAGCATACCGTTGGATTGAACCCCTCTGATTAGCGCCGGTTTGGGAGATTCATAACCACTTATAATCTGCTTTCCTATTAGGTCTCGCTCATAATGCTCTGCAATACCTGCAACTATCTGCCTGTGTTCTTCACCTGCATTCACTTTAAGTTTTAGCAGTTTATTTGTGCCTTCTACCCCTCTCGCACGCGACTACCTCAACCACCCTTAAATCCACACTGCGGAATTCATCTATGGTTATGAGAGGCTCAGCGGGCTTGATTTCCCCCTGACTCCCTGCCCTTTCTGCTGCAGGCTTCGGACCGGGTACCTTTTCCGGTGCCTTCTCCGGTTCCTTCCGGGACTTACCGGGCTGACTGTCCTTACCTCCGTCTTCACAGGTTTCAACCTCAATTCTTGGGAACAATGGTTTCCCTCTCTGGACTGCAGCTCCAACTCGGCAAAGCCCAACCGACCGATGATTCCCAGGAGTAGTTTTCGATGGGTTCAGGCATACCGAGGACTCCAAATGAGCCCCGGAGTTTTCACCAAGAAAGGTTGCAAGACTTGGGCAATTATTCTTATACACTCGCACAGGTTGTACATCACAGAGTAAATAGCCTGGTGTCTTCTTTGCTTGTTCAAACGCCAGACTTGCCTCGTCAATGTACTTGTTCTCGCCAGTTCCTTGAGCCCATTATCTTTTCTATGGCAAGGTTTATATGTGTAAAAAGTATCCATCTCTTGTTCCACCTTGCCCTTCAGGGCAGGCAATCTTCTTTAAACTCCCGATCAAGTTCTTCTTCCCTTCCCGGCTCGGAATTATTCCTTTGCAGAACTTCTGACCATGGTAAGGGTGCGGTAGATCGGGTTGCCCAGATCATTTGCAAGATCAGAATTGATCCTGGCAGCAAGAGTTCTTCTGTATAGTCGCCATCTGCTCCAAAGGCACTTCCCTCAGAACAAAGATAACGAATGGTATCAGGCCGTATTTTGCCACAAGTTGACTAGGATCTACCACGTTTCCCATGGTCTTTTTGACATTTTCTTGCCTCCTAAATTGAGCCATCCGTGGGCAAAAATCGACCGGGTAAGGGTAAATCAAGGGCCATGAGAATTATGGGCAAAATGACAGCATGGAACCGGAGAATCTCTTTGCCGATTAAGTGGACATCAGCCGGCCACCATTTGTTGAACCTTTCCATATCAAAGGGGTATCCCTGTGCCGAAATATAGTTGGTAAGAGCATCCACCCAAACGTAGACAACGCTCTTTTCATCAAAAGGAACCCTTATGCCCCAGTCAAAAGAACATTCTCGAAATACACAGGTCATAAACGCCCGCCTGACGAACATGCCACTTCATTTCGTCTTGAAACCGGCTGGATGAAGTCAGGGTGCGACTCAATATGGTCCAGGAGCCTATCCTGGTATTTTGACAGTTCGAAAAACCGCTTTCTTCTTCCACTCTTTTCAAGGGGTTTTCCGTGATCCGGGCATATCATTCCTGGCATGGCTCTTGCTTGAGTTTCAGTGAAAAAAGACTCGCAACCACACAATACCAGCTTTCATAGTTCTTTTTGTATACATCTCCATTGTCGTACATGTTTTTGAAAACCCACTGAACAGTTTTTACGTGTTCGTCGTCTGTTGTTCGAATGAAACCATCGTAGGAAATGCTCAGAGTATCCCATAAATCCTTTATACTCCCAACAATTTTATCGACATATTTCTTTTCACAGCCAAAAGATTCAGCTTTTCTCTGAATTTTTAAACCATGTTCATCTGTCCCGGTCAGGAAGAAAACCTCATACCCTTTCAGTCGTTTGTATCTTGATACGCAATCAGCAGCCAATGTAGTATAAGAATGGCATATGCAGATCTCCTGATGCGTAATAGATGGGTGTCGTTATATAATAAGTCTTGCTCATGCTCCCCCTCCTGAAAAATGGCTTTACGTAATTTTAACACTTAAAGCCTTGAGATCAAAGTTTTGTGATTACAGCCATTTTTTCGCCTAAATTGGCGGTAAATCTCTTGACGATTTCTGGCACGTCTGGTATCTATTTAATGATGCCATTGTCGAAATTTGGGGGAACCGGCTGAGAAGAGAGGTGAATATAAATGATGAAGTCTACCGGAGTGGTCAGAAAGGTTGATGAACTGGGAAGAGTAGTTATTCCTATAGAACTCAGGCGCACTTTTGACATCGGCGAGAAGGATTCTTTAGAGATATACGTCGATGGGGAAAGCATTATCCTGAGGAAATATGAACCGGCCTGTGTCTTCTGTGGAAACGCCGCTGGTGTAGAAATATACAAGGGAAAGCGCGTTTGCCAGGACTGTCTGGCTGAGCTGTCAGAGAGAAACTAGCTGCCAGGTAGTGGTTTCAGCTTGATGAAGATACAGTAACATACGAGATATTGCTCATTTCAGCGGAACCTAAAGAGCAAAAGGGGCCAAGCCCGTACTTAACTTAATAGCTGAGCGAAGAGTGTTGCATCCTTACGAGGAGGCGGGATTATCCTGCCTCCTCGCTGTTTAGTTGAGACTGCAGGTAGGCCACAATTACCCATTCACCTTGAATCCGGCAATCTTTCATTTGCTCATAAACATCCTGGGCCGGGCTATAATTACACTTTCATGTATCTTGGTCATTTCACTGGCACAAACTAACCTGGATTGTGGGAAACACCTTAATAAGATCCCCGAGACACTTCAAGAGTCTGTATGGAGACTCGAAGAACACCACTGGGACATCAGGCCTTATCCATTGGGTGAAGAAATCCTGTCGCTTGCCGGGTTTGCGGGGAGGAAAACCTGCAAAAATAAACTGAGATGAGTAAAACCCGGAAAGAGCAAGGGCTGTGGTTACCGCTGATGGCCCGGGAACTGATACAACTTCCAACCCGTGCTCCCTGGCGGCTCTTATCAAATATGCCCCTGGGTCTGAAATCAGGGGCATTCCCGCGTCTGAAACCATAGCCACGGTTTTCCCCTTTGACAGTTCATCAAGAACAAACCCTGTACGTTCCTTTTCTATGTGCTCGTGAAAGGCCACAAGGCGCTTTTTGATCCCATAATGGTAAAGAAGTTTCATAGTTCGCCTTGTATCTTCACAAATGATCAAATCAACCTGGTTGAGAACCTCAAGAAGCCTGAATGAAACATCCTTAAGGTTACCGATAGGCGTTCCGCAAACATACAAAAGTCCTTTACCGGTATCTCCTGCTTCATCCCCGGCACCTGAAACATCATCCCGGATGCTGTATCTATCTTCTTTCAACATTTCTTCTCGTCGACTTCCTCTTCAGGAAACTCAGATACAGTACCGTCTTCCAATTCCACAATCAAGATTCCTCTTGACTGGCTGTATCCAGTAACCTTTCCTTCCCCTGCAGGAGTGATCACACAGGTTCCTATCTCAATGGGCGGTGCCTGGGTTTTGGCAGTTTCTGTGCTTTCAGATTCAAATCTGAGACAACACAAGAGACGCCCGCAAGTACCCGATATCTTTGAAGGATTAAGGGAAAGGTTTTGTTCCTTTGCCATCCTTATGGAAACCGGTTGGAATTCACACAAGAAGCTGCCACAGCATAGTTCCCTGCCACATGGGCCAAGCCCGCCGATTAACCTGGCTTCATCCCGTACCCCTATCTGCCTGAGTTCAACCCTGGTTTTAAGGGCAGAAGCCAGGTCTTTGACGAGTTCCCTGAAGTCTACTCTTCCGTCAGCAGTAAAGTAAAGGGTTACACGAGAACCGTCAAAAGTATATTCAGCATCCACAAGGCGCATTTCCAGGCCATGAGTTTGAATTTTCTGCCTTGCAATTTCCATTGCATCTTCTGCTTTTTGCTTGTTTTGATCTTCAGTGGCAAAATCTTCTTTATGGGCCAAACGCAAAACCTTTTTCAACGGCAAGACCAGTTTATCCTCAGGGACTTCCTTTGGTTCCATGGCAACAATACCGATCTCAACTCCTCTGACCGTTTCCACAAGTACTTTTTCACCTGGTTTCAACCGGATATCGCCAGGATCAAAATAATATACCTTGCCTTTTTCTCTGAATCTGACACCTGTAACCAATGGCATAAGTCTTTTCCCCTCTTGGAGATTTAAGCCCGTCTTAATATCTCAAATTTGCAGTTGGAAAACTCTTTTAAGATCCAAAAACAGTACACAAAAAACCAAAAACGCATTGGTGTTTGCACTTAAGCTCTGCCGGGAGCCCATAACAGCCCTTAGGCCCGCAAGGCTCTGCTTTATAAGGGCAGTGTCGATTCCCCTCCCACCCATATCCGGCTCTTTATCATTACTACCCTGGCCATTTTGTACTGCCCGGGCCAGGTTCCGTGCAAATTCCATCTCAAGAACCGAAAGCATCCTGGCCTTTTCCTCGTAAGCAGCTTTGGAATACCTAAGAGCCAGCTCTACCGGAGATTCTAAGGAAATCTCACCCATAAGGGCCTCACCGGAGAGAGTGCTTTCTTCTTCCAAAGATAAAAGCCACTTTGCCCTTTCAATGCTGCCCCCGGAAAAGTGCGCTATCTTCCGGCTCTTTTGTTCTGATACCCCCTGTTCCTCCTCAAGGAATTTTGCAATCACAAAAGCAGGTAACGCCCTGAACGGAATCACCTGGCACCTTGAAACCACTGTGCCGGGCATTGCGGTTTCTTGTGCCGTGGTCAATATAAACGTTACGTAAGAAGGCGGTTCCTCAAGCAACTTAAGTAAAGCATTAGCCGCCTCGGGAGTTAGGTTTTCCGCCTCATGGATGACGAAAACCTTTCTTTGAGACAAAAATGGCTTTGTCATAGCTTCCTTCAGCATACTGTAGGAAGCCTTTATTTTTATGCTTGTCCCGTCTTTTTCAATCAGGTAAAGGTCAGGGTGATTGTTTTTCTCAACGGCATAACAAGACCTGCATAGCCCACACGAGAGTCCTGTAATGCTTTTGGTGTGAAAAGATTGGGAACCGGTAAACTCGGTTTCATCCATGCACAAGATTGCTTTGGAAAACTCCCGGGCCAAAGCCTCCTTACCTGAGCCTTTTGGACCCCTGAAAAGATATGCATGGGCTATTCGGCCTGACCTCAGTATGGATTCTAGTATCTTAACGGCAACCTCTTGGCCGGCAATAATTCCATCCAACAGTTACTAACCACCTACGTTTCTTCATAGGAAGAATAAAGTAATTAACAGCACAGGTAGGGTAATAGCCCCTATCTATCCAGGATAGCTTCTTGTCCCTGCTGCACTGCCTGAATCCAAGTCTTTTCATTAAACCTTCACGAATTTTTCTACCGGCAATATGAAAACCGTTGCTCCTCCCACGACAACTCCCACAGGATACGGAACATAGGATTCACCTGGGCCAACAGGCGTAATAGGCGTAACAAGCTGCTCCCGGGAGCGGCAAGTCTTTTTTACAATCTCCAGGACTTTGTCTGTCTCATCATCGTTTACTCCTATAAGCACTGTGGAATTCCCTTCCCGCAAAAATCCACCTGTAGAAGCAAGTTTCGTAGCACTGTAGCCTGCACGGACCAGACCATCCATAAGTCTCGGAACGTCTTTATCTTGAACAACTGCAATTATCAGTTTCACAGGCTTTCCCTCCCATGCCCTTCCTTTACCAGATCATAACCTTTTTTTGATAAAATGTTCACAATTTCTCTCCAAACGCTGGATTCAACCTGGCATACGTCTGAGCTGGCATCTATGGTTACAGTACGGTGCGAAAACCGTTTGGCTAACTCTCGATACCCTTGTCTGACTTTCTGATGATACTCCTCACTACGAGACTCGATTTTGTCTTTTACTTTGAAGGCAAACCTTTCCTGAAGAACAAGTGGATTATCGATATCCAGAATCAAAGTCAGATCCGGTTCCAAGCCTCCGGTTGCTATGTTGTTAATGCTTTCTATGGAGGAAAGCGAAATTCCTCCTGCATAACCCTGATAAACCCATGTAGAATCTATATACCGCTCAGCAATAATTATGCGTCCTTGAGCAAGGGCCGGCCTCACTATCTTTGATACAAACTCTGATCTTGCAGCAGCATACAAAAACAGTTCCGAAAGAATGGCCCTATCGGGACTTTGTACATCGAGAAGCAATTCCCTCACTCTTTCTCCAAAGGGAGTCCCTCCCGGTTCTCTGGTTATCAGCGGGTTTAGCCCCATAGATTCAAGCCTGCCTGCAACCCGGGCAATTTGGGTGGATTTTCCTGAGCCATCACACCCTTCCAGGCTGATAAAAACTCCGGTATTTGCACTTGTCACTGCTCCACACAAAATACTTTCATCTCCCTTTGGTAATCCGAATATCCCCGGCCAAGAACCTCAAGGCCGCATTTCATGGCGGCGTTCAGGTACTTCACTATAGCATCGTCTATCCTTTCTCCCGGAACAACAATGGGAGAGCCCGGCGGATAGATGAATATGGTGCCTGCACAGATTTTGCCAATTGAATCCCTGAGAGAAAAAGGCCTGCTGTTTGAATAAAAGGCCTGAGAAAGAGACATAACCCTCTTTGCCCTGGGAGGTTCTTGTTCGAGAGTCTTTGTAAAGAACTTGCAGCCTTCCCTTTCACCCGGTAAAGGCCGGCTGTACTGCAAAGCAGCCACAGTTGCGCCTGGCCCCAGGCACTCATTTGAAAGGGCCTCAAAACCTCTCACAACTCTTTCGATTGTGCTCGAAGTATCAGAACCTGTAACCATCAGAAGAACGTAATCAAACCCCACCATCTCGGGGACAACCCTGTTTTTCTCCCATAGGATTGCCTGTGCCTGTGGGCCGGTAATGCCCAGGGCTGACACACCGACCAGAATCTTACCAGGGTCCCACAAGAATCCTCTGTCCCTGCCTGGCCTTGCGGTGTCCCCATTTGGTTCCGTACCTTCCCAGGGAACCCTCACTTCAAGGCCTTGTATCCTTGATAGCCTGGAGGCAAGGCCCCGTCCGGATTCTACTACTGTTTGTACCCACTCAGAATCCTGGGAAAAATCCTCCATGGCCCTTTCAAGGGACGCAAGAAGCAAATATGAAGGAGATGTGGACTGAACCAGTCTGAGAGCCTCCTGCACGTTTTCGGCCAAACCGGGAAACATGTCTGTGCACGTCTGGGCCACATGAAGCAATCCTGTTTGGGTAAATGCCTTTGATGTCTTATGAACTCCATGGACTACCAGGCTGGCGCCGGTCCCGATAGCAGAAGGGGGAAATCTTCCGGAAAAGGGAAAAAGGGTCCCATGGGCTTCATCGGCTACCACCGGAATACCCATTTCACCTGCAAGAAGGCAAAGGCCTGATGTATCCCTGGCCATTCCGAAGTAGGTTGGGTTTACTAACACCATACCTCTTATGTCCTTTATTCTCCCTGCCAGACTGCATCTGCCGTTACTGGGCCAACCTTTTAACTGCTTCTTGATGTCTGAAACCTGGAGGGGTAAATAACCGCCCAGGGACGCGTCGTATTCCGGATAAACGAACAAAGGCTCCAGTCCTGACAGCACAAGGCCGGAGACAATCGAGCGGTGCGCATTTCTCGGAACTATTATTCTTCCCTTTCCCAAAGTCATCCTGATTGCCAAAAGAGACGCAAGTATCCCGGAGGTTGCACCATTCACCAGGCAATGAGTCCTGGAGGTGCCAAAAGCCCGGCTCAAAGCCCTTTCAGTTGCCCTGATAGCCCCTCTTGGGTAATGGAGATTATCCATTCCGGGGACCTCGGTAATGTCAAGGGCCTTTACAGCCTCAAGCACTTCTCCGGGCATTTCCTGTACTGGACGTGTTGTCATGCCTTTATGCCCAGGCATATGCATTCTGATAGGGTTTTCCCGTATGTATCTCGTAAGGCTTTCAAGAATACCCTGTGGTACCTTGCTCATGATCTGCTCCCTTTTGACTGAATATGACTTCCAATATGTCTTAGCCACTTACACTTATCATACAACAAGCCATAAACCCAGCAACGCTATCTGCAGAAGGGTTAGCTTTTTTACCATATTAACACTTTGATACCTATCCAACCAGTTTTATCCACAGCTTTTAGTGCTTATCCACATACTTGTCAACAGGATTTGCCATAAGTAGACTGTCAGCCCTATGATTCACCGGCCCTTGAAACACCTACTTTGGTTCAACTTTTACTCTCAGCATTGTATCGCCGGCCTTGAGACTGTCGATGATTTCCATACCTGAGACTACTTTCCCAAATACCGCATAATCTCCGTCAAGCCACGGCGCATCTGTCTTGAGAACATAAAACTGGGAACTTGCAGAATCCCGGGCCTGAGACCGCGCCATGGCTACAGCTCCGCGCACGTTTTTCAGATTCTTGTTGGTCTCAAGTTTAATGGTCTTCCCGGAGCCGCCCATCCCTGTTCCTTCGGGATCACCTGTCTGAACCACCCAATTCTCAACCCGGTGCCATATGAGGCCGTCATAAAACCCTGAACCTGCAAGGTCCAGGAAGTTCTCGACGGTTACAGGCATTAGTTTGGGGTAAACTTGAATGACTATTGTGCCTTGTTCCATTTCAATCTTGACTGTTTCGATCACTTGAGCGTCCGCCCTTTCTTTCCTTGCCTTGAATATGAACGAGCCTGCTATTACAGCTGCCAGAATGACTATGGCAACAAGGAGAATAGGGCCAATCTGACGTTTGGGAGATTGGCCGTGGGATTGGCGCGAACCCGTAGGTTTTGTCTCTGATGCTGCCTTTCGACTCTTTTTGGTCTTTCTTCTGGCCATAAATACAACACTCCCTGATACATTTTGCTTCTTCTACAGATTGTCATGGCTATTGCAGAAAAGAGCAAGACTCAAATGGGGTGATTACACTTTTCCCATACTTTTACTGACATACCATGATTGCCTCGACAAACGATGATAAAATGTTTAGGCATCATAGTCTAAGTATGAGACTGGATTCATGGGATTGTTTTACGGCCGGAAACCTCATATTCAGACCTGAATGGACTTATTGACGTACAAGCGAATGAACCGGCTTTCCAAAAAGTAATTCTAAGTTGATAACCAATCGATATACATGAGGTAAGACAGGTGGGATGTTGCTATGAAGAATACCGAGGGCGGTAAGAAGTCGAATCTATTTGAAAAAATCAAGGTTTTTAGCCGCCGGCGCAGACTGTGGATTGCTGTGGCCCTGATTGTTGGCACTATTGGGCTATGGGGGGTTAATTCCTGCAAAAGCCGCATGACAGCAGGCCAAGACCAGATGGTGAACCTGGCAAAGGTTACTCGCGGGCCTATTGAGGTGTCTGTCTCAGGAACCGGTACTGTTAAACCATGCAGGCGGTGGGAACTGGCTCCTCGTTCAGCAGGGGAAGTTGTGAGTGTCTTAGTGCAACCGGGGCAGTCTGTAAAGACAGGGCAACCTTTGGTAGAACTGGACACACGTGAACTTGCCATCAAAGCTGATGATGCCGCACTGGAACTGGAACAGGCACGGCTGGCCTATTATGACCTTGAGAAAAGCGTAGCCGGGCTGACAGTAAAAAGTGACAGTGAGGGCGTCATGACCGGCCTGTCTGTCAAAATGGGCCAGTCAATACCCGAAAACTATCTACTTTGCACCGTACAGAGCTCCAAAATGGAAGTCAAGGCCTACTTCAACACGAACCAGGCAAAAGACATAGTGGAAGGACAAGAAGCGACAGTCTTCTTCATTGAGCTCTTATCCGGAGTGCCCGGGACTGTGACACATGTCAGCGAATCAGGTGTGGCAAAAACAGGAGGAGTCTTTCTGTATCCTGTGACTATTGAAATAGAAAACAAAGGAGCCCTCATGCCCGGAATGTCTGCAAGCGTTGAGGTAAGCACTTCCAACGGCGCGGTAAAGGCGCCTGAAACCACCAATGAGGTATCATGTATAGCCAAAGAAGTGCGCTCTAAGGCCGGTGGGACAGTTAGGCAGATCTTTGCTTCCGACGGAGATCGGGTTCAGGCCGGTAAGGTATTGCTTGCGCTCGAAAATGAAGGGCTCAAAACACAGGCAGAAACACAAAGACTTAAACTACGGCGCGCTGAGACACATCTTGAATCAATTCAGGATGACCTGGCATCCCAGACCGTCAAAGCCCCGGAAGATTGCACTGTGCTTGACGTGAAAGTACGGGAAGGAGACAAAGTGGCTGCATCATCAGTGGTGGTAGTCGTGGGTGATCTCAGGGCCATGGAAATTACTCTTCCTGTAGATGAAATGGACGCTGGAAAGATTGAGGCCGGACAGATGGCTGTTGTTACTGCCGATGCAATCCCGGGCAAGCAATTCTCAGGCAAAGTGTCGGGAATCAGCCTTGAAGGAAAGACTGCGGGGGGCATTGCAAGTTTCGATGCAACAGTACTGGTTGAAGATCAAACAGGAGTTGCTCTCAGGAATGACATGTGACGTCAAGATCACTGTAGATTCCAGAATGATACCCTTCTTATTCCCATTGAAGCGCTGCAATCGAGAGATAACGAGTACATAGTGTGGGTTATACCTGATTTGCCCTCAAGTAAGGCTGGCAAATCAGGAGGAGAGCCGGCTGTATCTGCAGACGGCAGCATCTTGTCTGATGCAGAAGCCGTAACCGTTGAAACCGGCCTTATCAGCTCAGCCTATGTAGAAATCCTCAGCGGGCTTAGAGAGGGAGATACCGTTTTGGTGTTCTTGAAAAGCCGGCAGCCTGGCATGGAAAACATGGGGTTTCACACTCCGGGGTAATATTGTTGTTCAGGTTTATCCCCTCCAAACTTTAATCAGACAAATGCCTGAAGACATGGGGAACATCAGCAAAAACAAAGGGGCGTAATGGTAAATGGACTTCATCACGACCTTGAAAATAGGAGTAGGCGCCGTTTTGGCAAACAAACTTCGCTCTGCCCTTACAATTCTCGGAGTCACCATTGGGATAGCCGCGGTCATCGGAATAGTCGCCATAGCCGATGGTACCCAGCGCCTGTTAACCGGCGAGATCGAGTCTTTGGGATCATACCTTTTGGCAGTAGCAGTAAAAGGGCGGGGCCCTGACAGGGCAATTACCCACAGCGAACTGAACGAGATTATCAGAGACATTCCTGGCATAGCAGGGATCTCGCCCATTATTGAATTCGCCGGAAAAGCAAAATACGGTGCACATCACTTTGATTGCACCGTACTTGGGGTCAACGACCAATACTCAACGGTCCGGGACATCAAAGTAACCAGCGGGAGATTCCTCTCACAAATCGATGTCGCTACAAGGCAAAAGGTAGCCCTCTTGGGGCCGGAAGTCGTCGGTGAACTCTTCAGCCTATCAGATGATCCTCTTGGAAAAGAGATTAAGTTAAACGGCCAAACATTTCAGGTTGCAGGCGTTCTGGCAGCCAGGGGCGGAGGACTTACCGGCTCTGAGGACAATCAAGTTCTCATTCCGGTTACGGCAGCCGAAAGCCTTCTTGGAAGACGCGGGTTCAACGTATTCTTCATTAAAGGACAGGATAATGATTCAGTGCGCCAAATTTTCGCCTCGATTCAAGACCGTCTTTACAGACGCTTCCGGGACGAAAATGCATATGAAATCTTTGATCAGACTCAGCTTCTGGAAATGGTTCAAACTGCCAGCCGGTCCCTGACTTTGATGCTGGCGGGTATCGCCTTTATCTCTCTTCTGGTCGGAGGCATAGGCATAATGAATATTATGCTGGTTTCGGTGGTTGAGCGCACAAGAGAAATAGGACTCCGCAAAGCCCTTGGAGCAACTAATAAGGACATACTCCGGCAGTTTCTCCTCGAGTCAGTTGTGCTAAGCATGATTGGTGGGTTAACAGGGATAATTACCGGCACGCTACTGGGAAAAGGTATTGGGGCCCTCATTAAGATTACAACTGTATTTCCCTGGAAAGGCGCTGGAATAGCCACTGGACTGGCAATAGCCGTTGGGGTTTGTTTCGGAATCTTCCCGGCAAACCGAGCTGCCAATCTTGAGCCAATAGAAGCCCTCAGGGTCGAGTGAGTATGTATTCTCAATATGCACCAGTAACCCGGATGCACCAAGTATCCCGGAGACTCAAGGCTCAAAAGATTCAAATCCGGTCATGAAGCGTGATCTTGTCTAGCCCAGAGACATGACCAAGAGCCCGATTAACATTGCTCCGCTTCCTATGATTTTTAGAATAGATCGCTTTTCGGATAAAAGCCGGGTTCCCATAATAGAACCAATCAGGATGCTAATCTCCCTGGCAGGAGCAATGTAACTTACAGGACTGAGTATCATTGCGGTCAGTACCAGGGTATATGCAAGAGGGCACAGGATTCC
>JAXGOJ010000012.1:0-51275 GCA_040767525.1 Bacillota bacterium
GCAGTGTTACGCATATGGCACGAGTACCGGCAGGAAGGACTTGATGCTCCCGGTAGCGCCAAGCTGCCTCCTATGGAAGCCCTGAAGGAGGCTGCGAAACACACTGATATTGACAAAGTTATTGTAGATACAGAAAACAGTACAGTATACCTTGAGGACCAAGAGATGAGGTTGGACGTCGGTGCTGTAGCCAAAGGTTATGCAACTGAAATGGTGGCCCAGGAGTTGATAGCCCTGGGGCTTGAATCAGGAATGTTAAGCTCAGGCGGCAACGTGCGGGCAATAGGCAAACCTCTTGACGGAATTCGGGAACGCTGGGGCGTAGGCATACAGAACCCAGGCCAGTCAATTGTATCTGAACAGCATCTTCTTGACGTTATTTACCTTAATGACGCGTCAGTGGCAAGCAGCGGAGATTATCAAAGATACTATACCGTAGGCGGCAAAAGATATCATCATATTATTGACCCCGAAACCCTTATGCCTGCAGAGTATTACCGCGCGGTAACTGTAATGACAGAGCATTCAGGAATAGCTGATTTCATGTCAACAACTCTGTTCTTGTTGCCCTACGAAGAGAGCCGGCCTCTGGCGGAGAGTCTTGACGGTGTTGAAGCCTTATGGGTTATGCCTGATGGCAAGGTCCAGGCTACTGACGGAATGAAGAGCATTATGATGAGCCAGGGGGCCACCGGGTCAAAAACAAAATAGCCGGATTACAATCTCAATTTCCAGATTCCCATCCTCAGAATCTTCTCCTGATTGGCCGACAGGACTGAAACAGCATATTTTCAGGGCGGATTTGCCCAAATTTTCCAGTATACCATGGATTACAAGGATTACCACATTATTGTTAGTATGAAAGAAGGATTTTTCGATTTTCCGCCGAATATTATTGAACAGCCTGAAGGTACAGAATTACCTGAAGGTAAACAATTGTTTGAAAGGTAGGTGAAAATAATGACTTTCGCGAAAGAGCAGGTGTTTGCCACTATTACCCTGATCATCTACTGTCTAATGATTTTGCAGATGATCTCCAGGGCTCGAAAAGGCATAAAGATTCCTGAATTGTACAAGGTTCCCGGTTTGGATGCTCTCGATGAAGCAATAGGACGGTGTACAGAAATGGGAAGGCCTGTTCATTTCTCACCTGGTATCGGAAGTGTTGATAATGCCCAGACCTTGGCGGCGCTTTCAATTTTGGGCTACGTCGCGCGCCAGTGTGCCAAGTATGACACTGAACTGATTGCTACCAACAGAATGACTATAGTCTATCCCATATCAGAAGAAATTGTGAAGCAATCTTTCATCGAAGAAGGAAAAGTTGCGAACTTCCAGCCTGAAAACGTCCGTTTCATTTCAGAGGACCAGTTTGCTTATGCATCTGGTGTCACAGGTATAATGTACAGGGAAAAACCTGCAGCTAACCTGCTTCTTGGCGCCTTCTGGGCTGAATCCCTCATTTTTGCTGAAGTAGGCGCTACTGCCGGAGCAATTCAGATAGCAGGCACCGCAAACACCCACCAGATCCCCTTTTTTGTAGCAGCTTGTGACTATGCTCTTATCGGTGAGGAGATGTACGCTGCAAGCGCGTACCTTACCAAGGAGCCCATCCTTATGGGCAGTCTTGTGGTCCAGGATTGGGGCAAGATGTTTGCAGCAATCTTCATCATTCTTGGCACACTTCTGCAAACCATGAACGTGACTGTGTTGAAAGACATTATGGCCAAGTAAGTCTTTTTATCAATCACTTGAACCCTTTGTTTCGACTAATCTCCGGAGTGCTTCTATGAGAGGGGGGACAATTGTTGAAAAGAGAATTACCAATACTAATTGGATTAGCCTTTGGATTGTTCGTTATAGTTGCTATGTTTGTGGAAGGGATTCCTGCTCTTGCTGAATGGAAAGGATATGTAGATGACTGGTTCTTAATGGTAGAGGCCTGGGCAGTTGCGGTCGGTGTGGTTAACCTCGCGCAGATCCATGGCAGGCGGGTACAGCATAAGCGTGAAGGCTATGGATTTAGCATGTGGCTTATGATCTGTATGTTTGGCATGGCATTTTTCGGCGTTTTTATTGCCAAGAATGCAAACCACGTCGGTTGGAAATTTATGTACAATCAGATGATAGCACCCATGAACGCAACGGTTTACTCAACTTTGGTGTTTTACATTGGTGCTGCCGCGTACAGAGCCTTCAGGGTTAGAAACCTGGAAGCCAGCGTTCTTTTGATCGCTGCCGTAATTATGATGCTTGGACGGGTACCTCTGGGTACAGTTCTTCTTGGCGATCGGGTTGGCAATGCAGCAGACTGGATTCTGAAAGTGCCTAACTCCGCAGGTATGAGAGGCATTCAGATTGGCGCTACTCTTGGCGGTATTGCCACTGCTTTGAGAATTCTTGTTGGAATTGAGCGTGGCCACCTTGGTGGTACCGGTGAATAGTATTGACTTTATGATAAGGAGGTGAATTACAGTGTGGCAAAAACTGGCTAATATTGACAGGCGAGTCATTTACGCTCTAATGATATTTGTAATTGCCCTATCACTGCTGAACCCTATAGGGCTTGCCATAATACCGTCTGATGAGACAAAAAGGGTACACAGTTTTATTGACTCACTGCCTTCAGGTAGTATTGTGTATCTTGGGTTCGACCATTCTGCCGGAGGGATTCCTGAGCTCATGCCTGCAGCTCAGTCCCTGGTGAGACAGGGATTCAGGAAGGATCTGCGGTTCATTTGCGCGGGCATGTGGGTGATGGCCGGTGACATGGCTGACACGGCGTTTTCTATCGCCGCTGATGAGTTTCCTGACAAGGAATACGGAGTCGACTGGATTAACGTTGGGTACAAACCGGGACGAGAAGTGTTGCTGCAGAAGATGCTTGCAAGCATATACGATGCAGCAGTAGGTGTTGATCATTACGGAAATGACCTGAAATCACTGCCCCTTTTGGCCGAGGTACCCACTATCAAAGATGCAGATGCAATATTCATATTTGTTACTGGCACCCCTGGTGAAAGGGAATATATCAGGCACGTAACATCGCCTCACAATATACCTTTTATAGTGTCCACTGTATCGGTCAGTGTGCCTGAACTCATGCCGTTGATTCAGTCAGGCCAGGTTCTGGCAGGAGTGCTGGGCATGAAGGGCGCAGCCGAGTATGAGGCTCTTGTTGGAAATCCCGGTAGTGCTACAGCCGGTATGGACGCGCAATCCTTTTCCCACGCGTTGATCATTGTGTTTATCATTCTTGGAAACCTGGGTTATCTCCTTACTCGTGAAAAGTGACTTACGCTTGGCCGTAACGGCTGACAGGAGGTGAAAAACAGTGGAAGTATTCGGTACCTGGCTTCAGGCTATTATCACTATATTGCTTCTTTCCGTGGTATTTAAAGATAACCCGGCTTATCGTTTTGCCGAGAACACCATGTAGGTACTGTTTGCCGGTTATCAAGTAGCGGTGCAATGGTTTAACTATATAAGGCAAAACTTTTCAGTTAAAGATAATGGAAGAAGGAAAATGGTGGTATATTGTCCCCATCATTATCGGCCTTATGATCTACACAAGATATGTAAAGTCCATTGCATGGGTTAGCCGGTATCACATCTGTTTTCTGTTGGGAATCGGCTCTGGGTATATATTGTCAACGACATTTAAGCCCATGTTCATTGACCAGGTTAGGGCTACCTTCCTGCCCCTTTGGGGCACAGGCGATTGGTGGGTGAATGTCTCAAACATTATCTATGTTGTGGGTACCTTTACCGCCCTGGTATACTTCTTGTTCACCCTCGAGAAAAAGGGTGTTCAGGGTAAGATATCCAGTATGGGACGTTGGGTTATGATGGTAGCCTTTGGCGCAGCCTTCGGCAATACTGTTATGGCACGTGTATCCCTTTTCCTTGGCAGGATGCAGTTCTTGCTTGGTGACTGGCTGCACATGATTAAGTAGCGGAATCAGTATTCTTTGGTTGGCAAGATTGAAATGAGGCAGCAGAACAACTGCTGCCTCATTGTTGTAAGTTACTGATTATGCTGATGTTGTCATGATGGAGGATATGGGTTAAAATGTAATCAATACGGTTCTCGGAAGGTGATGATGAGTGGACGACCCTGGAGGTAGTAGTTACTTTATAGCATTGGTTTGCCTATTATTGTCCGGGTTTTTTTCTGGTTCAGAAAGCGCCATATTTTCTTCAGATGAGGTCAAATTGAAGAGCGCCTATTCGGGTAACACAAAGGCCGGGAAAGTCGTTGGCCTGAAAAGGGATCCTGGTTCTTTCCTTTCAAGTATCCTCTTCGGTAACACCCTTGTTAATATCACATTTTCTTCAGTTATCGCCGTGATAGTTTACTCATGGTTTCCAAAATCAAAAGGTATTGCCGAGCTGATAGCCATGATTGCCGGAACTATTCTCATACTGATATTTGGAGAAATTACACCGAAGTTTCTGATGGGGTCCAACCCGGAAAGCAGTGCTCTGAGAGTGATAACCGTGCTTTCATGGTTTCAGGCAATCATGACCCCTTTTTCCAGGGTGCTTGTGGAAGTGGCTGCTTTCTTCTCAAAGCTTCTTCCCGAAAACACCGAGCACACAGAAGATTTGTCTGAAGCCCGGGTTCTGGCGGCCCTTGAATATGGTGAGGATACTGGAGCAATAGGGAATGCTGAAAAGGAGATAATTACCGGGGTTATAGATTCCCGGGGCCTTGAAGCATCAGAAATCATGGTGCCAAGGCCAAGAATGGCTGCAATGCAAGAAGACAAGAGCGTGCTGGATGTTCTCAAACTTATGTTAAAGCGTGGGTTTTCCCGTATTCCGGTTTACTTGGATTCAAAGGACAACATAACCGGAATCGTAAACATCAAGGATCTTGCAGTGTTCATCGGTGAAAGAACAGCTAATAAGGCAGACGCTCTTTCGGATATCCCCGCGAAACAGTTCGCATGTGCCCCTTATTTCATACCGGAAAGCAAGAATGTTTCTGATCTGCTGTACGAAATGAAAGCCAGAGGAGTGCACATGGCTATCGTTATTGATGAGTTTGACGGAGTTTCAGGGCTCGTGACTCTTGAAGACGTTATTGAGGAGATCGTAGGAGACATACAGGACGAATACGACCTGGAAAATCGTGAAATTGTGGATTTTGGAAATGGGAGATGGAGGGTACCGGGAAGTATTAGTCTTGCTGACTTTGAGGGTTTGACAGGTATTGAAATAGAGAATGAAGACTGTGATTCTATTGCAGGACTTGTGATGACATTTCTTGAGAGAGTTCCGTTTCCCGGTGACACATTTTGTCTCATTGACCCGAAAGTCTGCTTTACCGTACAAGATGTTAAGGGGCCGAGGATCAACAAAGTACTAATAGAGAGAATTGAGGTAGAAACCAGGTAATTATGGATAGTGACGTATCTTTTACATCAATCTTCATTAGAGCAGCTTTATTTTTGGTATCGCTTCTGTCAGTAGGTTTTTTTGCCGGTGCTGAAACTGCCTTTTTGGCAATGGACAAATGGGTTATCGACAGCCTGGCAAGGGAAGGCGACCGAAGAGCCAAATTGCTCAAGGGTATGAAACGAAACTCGAAAAACACCTTATCAGCGGTTTTGGTTGGGACAAATGTATTTACGATTCTTGCTTCAGTGACTGCACTATCAATAGCATATTCTCTGGAATTCAAAGGGCCCTTGACTGTAGCAATTGTTTCGCTTGTTACAACTGCCTTCGTTTTTGTGTTCTCAGAGCTTGTTCCCAAGACTTACGCTGCAAAAGCTCCGACCAGCGCAGCCCTCTCAGTTGCCTTATTGCTGGACTGTTCTGTCAAAGTTCTGAGCCCGGTTTCATATCTAATGGGGGCAATTCCTTCCATGTTGACCTCGATTCTTTCCCGGAGGAGAAAGGAGACATATCAGAAACCTGAGTCAGAAGTCCTGGCTGTGTTTGAAATGGCTGAAGAAGAAGGCTATGTTAAGCCCGAGGACAAAGATGTTGTAGACAGTGTATTTAACTCCAAGGACAAGAAGGTTATTGACGTCTTCATGCCCCTGAAGAATGTAGTTACTTACCGGCCTTCAACCACGCTTAGAGAGGGTATTGATCAGTTTAGAGAACACAGGTACAGCCGGGTTCCCATTCTTTCAGATTCTGAAGGTAGAATCATTGGGGTTTTGTATATTAAAGATGCAATACGGGAAATAGTATCAAACCCTCAGAAGGGTTCACTCCCTGTTGCGGCAGTAATGCGGCCAGTGTACTTTGTTCAGGCAGATGACAGCATTCTGAGAGTATTCTCAACGCTCAAGAGGGATAAGGTCCACATGGCAGTAGTAGCACAACGAAATTTGCCTTTGGGCATAATCACTATGGACGACTTGCTCGAGGAACTTGTGGGAGAAATTCCGGAAGAGCACTATTCAAAAAATTCTGAAGTTTCGGGTAAGGCTTATTCTTCGTCGAGAGTGGTTTCCAATGATTGACCGGTAGTTTGCCAGCCAACCGGTACGGAAACCATACAGCTTTCTGAAAAGCAGTATGGAAATTGCACATCTTTTTGAAAACCTGTAGTTTTTCCAGATGGGTGTCTGGAAACCGTACAGCTTTTCGGCAAGGTGTCCGGAAACCATACAGCTTGCAGCTTCTGCCCGGTAAATACTGATTTCCTGCGTCGCCAAACAGGTAAACTGACAAGTATACATATCAAAAACACCTTGTATGGTGGGTGTTTATCTTTTTCACTGAAAAGTGTTCAGTAAAAGTGAACACTATCTCCAAATTTGTGTTATAATTCACTGGGACTTTGTACTTTAGAATGCACAATTATTACGGAAGTTGAAAGGAGCACTCTCAGGTGAGCAGACTTACGGTCTATACGCCAGATGATGCCGAAATCGTAATGGAACGTATGGTCCAGGAGATGGAACGGCGGTTGGCAGCTGCCCCGCCAGGCATATGCCCTGTGGACATGGCTTCTGTGTTCTTGAGGCTCTGTCACGCCCAAACGTGCGGTAAGTGTGTACCGTGCAGGATAGGACTGGGCAGACTGGGTGACCTTCTGGACGACATTCTAGATGGCAAAGGCGATGAAGACACAATTGAATTACTGGAAGAAGTAGCTGAATCGGTAATGGATACGGCTGACTGTGTTATTGGCTCTGATGCTGCGGCCATGGTTTTGAAGTCCGCTAGAGAGTTTGAACAAGATTATGTTTCGCATGTAGAGGAAGGGCACTGTCTTGGAACTTTTGCAGCCCCGGTACCATGCCGTTCAGCCTGTCCGGCAGGTGTAGATGTTCCAGGGTATATTGCTTTGATCAGGGCCGGCAATCCTCAGGATGCTGTCAGACTCATCAGGCAGGACAACCCCTTCCCGTCAGCCTGCGCTCTTGTTTGCGAGCATCCCTGCGAACCTCACTGCAGGCGCTCGATGCTGGATGACGCAATTAACATCAGGGGCCTAAGCGGTATGCGGTAGAGCTGCCGGTGACGTACCTGTCCCTGAACCAATGCCATTTACCGGCAAGAAAGTGGCCATTATCGGCGGGGGCCCCTGGCCTAACAGTGTTTACTACCTGGCTTTAATGGGTCACGACGTAACTGTATTTGAAAAGCAGCCAAAACTGGGAGGAATGCTCAGATATGGTATTCCTGAGTACAGGCTCCCGAAGAGCATATTGGACAGGGAAATTGAGACAATATTGAGTCTGGGTGTGACAGTTCACACTAATTTTGAAGTAGGCAGAGATGGGACTTTGGAGAGTCTGAAAAAGAACTACGATGCTGTCTACGTAGCCATAGGTGCCCATGGAGACCGTAAAATGAGAGTTTCAGGCGAGGAAGCAACCGGAGTGGTTCCAGCTGTTAAGATGCTAAGGGATATTGCTCTGGGAAAACCTGTAGACCTGAAAGGGAAAAGAGTAGTCGTTATTGGCGGTGGCAACGTTGCCATGGACGCTGCCCGCAGTTCTGTAAGACTCGGCGCATCGGAAGTGAGTGTGGCGTACAGGCGTAGGATGCAGGATATGACTGCTCAGCGCGAAGAGATAGAGGGTGCCCTTGCTGAGGGCGTTGATATTCTTGAACTTATGGCTCCTTCAAAGGTAGAACAGGATGACAACGGACAGGTTTCCGCGATTTGGCTTAAAGAGATGACTGTAGGTGCAATCGATGCATCTGGCAGGCCGAAGCCGGTGCCATCGGGTGCTCCTGATGAGAGAGTTCTTTGTGATGTAGTTATTGTTGCAATAGGCCAGGACATAGAATCAGGATTCCTTGCTAAAGACGGAATTCCTTGTTCAAGAAACACAGTCGTGGCTCAAGATGATCTTTCAATCCAGGCAAATCCAGGGATTTTCGCAGGCGGTGACTGTGTAACCGGCCCTGCCACAGCGATTAAAGCGATAGGAGCAGGAAAGGTAGCCGCATTCAATATTGACCTGCATCTAGGTGGGCAGGGACGTATTCCTGAAGAGACGATTTGCATACCTGCAGCCATCCCTGGAGATTTATCACCGACAGGTAGAGTCAACATGCGAGAAAGGCCTGGTTCTGAGAGAATCCATGACTGGAAACAGTTTGAACTGAACATGGATTTCAAAGAAGCTCTTCATGAAGCACGGCGCTGTCTCAGGTGTGACCATTACGGATCCGGTTCCATGGAAGGAGGTAGGCTTGCAAGATGGTAAAACTTTTCATAGACGGAAGGCCTATTGAGGTTCCTGAAGGGACTACCATCCTTGATGCTGCGACGAAATCGCGGTTAAGAATACCGACCCTTTGCTATCTTGAAGGGATAAATGAAATAGGGGCATGCAGGGTTTGCGTTGTGGAGCTTAAAGATGCCCAGAAACTAGTAACCGCTTGTAATACCGTTGTGCAAGAGGGTATGGAAGTGTTTACTGCCAGTGCCAGGGTTCGTCATGCCCGTAGAATGGCAGTTGAACTTCTGTTAACCCAGCATGACTGCAATTGCCCGACCTGCCCTAGAAACGGGAACTGCAAGCTGCAGAGCCTGGCTCATGATCTGGGTGTGCGGGATGTAAGGCTTGACAAGGATCTTCCTGTTCAAAAGAAGGACGAAAGCACTCCTTCAATAGTCCGGGATCCTAAGAAATGCATCATGTGTTATCGTTGTGTAAGTTTGTGTGATAAGATTCAGTCCCTTGGTGTGTGGCGAATATCAGGTACCGGAGCAAGAACTGCTATTGAGCCGGCATACGGACGGCGTTTGGGCGAATCAGACTGTGCCTTTTGCGGCCAATGTGTTACCCATTGCCCTGTAGGTGCACTGAGTGAAAAAGACGAGACAGACCGTGCATGGGAACTCATTTCTGATCCTGATAAAATTACTGTGGTGCAGGTAGCACCGGCAGTTCGGGCTGCCTGGGGCGAGGGCTTAGACATGCCCCCTGAGTTAGCAACTCCGGGACGCATGGTCGCAACGCTGAAACACCTGGGTTTTGACTATGTGTTTGACACTTGTTTTACCGCGGACCTTACGATAATGGAAGAAGGTACTGAGCTTCTTGAAAGGCTTGGAGTAAAAGAGAGCCATCATAAGCCCGGGCCTCTGCCCCTTTTCACATCTTGTTGCCCGGGATGGGTAAGGTTTGCAAAGACCCAGTATCCAGAGATTATGCCGAACATATCGAGCACAAAGTCTCCTCAGCAGATGTTTGGTGCGGTAGCCAAGACTTACTATGCCCAACTGTTAGGAGTTCCTGCTGAGAAGATTGCAGTGATTTCCATAATGCCGTGTACTGCAAAGAAATATGAAGCAGGGCTTTCTGTTATGAATCAAGCAGGGGCCGGTCAGGACGTTGATCTGGTGCTCACAACAAGAGAATTGTGCGCCCTGATTAAGGAAGAAGGAGTACAGGCCGAGAGATTGGCTGAAGAGGAATGGGATACCCCCTTGGGTGTTTCTACGGGAGCCGGTGTAATATTCGGGGCTACCGGAGGGGTAATGGAAGCTGCCCTAAGGTCTGCATACTTCCTGGTTACTGGCAAAAACCCTGAACCAACGGCATTTACTGAAGTCAGAGGCCTTGACGGTTGGAAAGAGGCCAAGTTTGTGCTTCCCGGCAAAACTCTCAAGGTTGCAGTCGCTCACGGATTAGGTAATGCCCGTAAGCTTATCGAGGCAATAAAGCAGGGCCAGGCAGACTATGATTTTGTCGAGATCATGGCCTGTCCCGGTGGCTGTGCCGGCGGCGGCGGACAGCCTATTTCTGTGGATGATGAGGAGTTGGCCGGAGATAGGGCCCGGATACTGTACGGCCTTGACGACCAGGCAGATCTCAGGTTCTCTCACGAAAATCCTGCAGTTCAGGATATATACAACGAGTTTTTCGGTGAACCTGGTTCTGAGCTTGCTCACAAGCTGCTCCATACGAATCAGAATGGGTGGGAGATTTCTACGGCCAAGCCGCGCCGGAGAAGGGTTTTCTCAGCTGCCGATTCTGACTAAAGAGTGTTGCCTGAGTTAACAGATAATTCATGGCGGAGTGGGTGAAGTGAACCTGGCCACCGGTCAGGTTACAGACAAGCCAGGTATTCGATAGACTGCTATGTGGAAGCTCCGGGATTTACCGGGGCTTCCTATCTGAATGATGATATGCGTCAAAAGCAGGCATAGGGGTTGTTCTGCCTGGATATTGAATAGTTGTCCCGGTACTGTAGAATATAGAAAGTGTTTTACAGGCATCTGAAAAGGCTCAAGATAGACCTGGTGAGTCTGAAACGATGCCCGACTCTTTGATATTTTGTTTGATATTTTGGAGGTCCTAATAGATGAAAGTGGGAATAGCCGGCAGCCCTCAGTCAGGGAAGACTACCCTTTTCAGGCTGCTTACCGGTACAGACACTGCTGTCAGCCAGAGCAATATAGGTGTTATGGAAGTACCTGATGAACGAGTAAACGTCCTCTCCAGGATATTCAAGCCGCGTAAAACCACTTTTGCCAGGATAGGCCTGGTGGATATTCAGGCACACAAAGGGCAGGATTTTCTTAATTCTGTCCGTAATCTTGACGTTCTCATTGTTGTTCTGGGCGCTTTCATGGGGGAGGCAGGTGTCAGGGAGTCTGTTGAATTTGTAAATGCCATGGAAACTGACTTTTATGTGGCTGATCTGGCCTCAGTTGAAAACCGGCTGGAAAAACTAAGAGCTAATAAGGCGAAACCTATCAACCAGATGGAAGTGCCGTTTCTTGAAAAGTGTAAGAAAGCACTGGATCAAGAGTTGCCCTTGAGGAATGCAACTTATCAGCCCTATGAGACGGATTTCCTTTCGAATTTTGCATTCTACACAATCAAACCTGTTATTCTTGCACTCAATGTGTCAGATGAGCAGTTATCCACCGGGGATTATCCTGGTGGTGAGGAGATTCGCCATATGCCGGAAAGCAAAGGTTACGAGCCGGTCATATTTTCAGGTATTGTTGAAAAGGAGATAGGCCTTTTGAACGAAGAGGACAGGGCAGTGTTCTTGAAGGAGTACGGCCTTACTGAGCCAGGGATTGCCCGGATCGCCAGGGCAGCTTACAGTACCCTGGGCCTGATATCTTTTTTTACGGTAGGTTCTGATGAAGTAAAGGCCTGGACCATTAGTCGGGGTACAGAGGCACGAGAGGCTGCAGGCAAGATCCATACAGATTTGGAACGTGGGTTTATAAGAGCCGAGGTTGTATCATTTGAAGACTTTTCTGCCCTCGGTTCTGTGAAGGCTTGCAGGGACAAAGGCCTTGTCCGGTTGGAAGGAAAAGACTACGTGGTAAAGGACGGAGACATTGTAAACGTTAGGTTTAATGTTTAAACGGTAGATTTCAGTGAAAAACGAGCATCGGGTAATCACCGGGCCGCGTACACCTGGTTCTTTCCCTTTCTCTTTGCCTTCTCGTTGGCTTCTTCCACTTTTTTGATCAGGCAATCAATTGCGGAAGCATCATCAGGGTATGTTGCCACTCCTATGGTCACTGTTACCGGATAGATCCATGACTTAGCAGTCTCTTGCACAAAGCGGCGAATGTCCTTGGCTATTGCAATAGCTGCGTTTTTTGGGCACTCTGGAACAACTATCATAAATTCATCCCCTGAAAACCACCGGGATACAAGCACATCCTGAGAAACTCTTGAGGCCAGTGTTGCCCCAAGTCTGTGTATCATGGTGTTGCCAGACGTATACCCCAAATTGTCGTTGTACTGCTTGAGGTTATCGCCGTCTACGAACAAGAGGCTCAGGGGAGTGTTGTTTTCCAGGCTCTTTTGAAAATAGACCTCAATGACATATCTGGCCGACCTGTGATTAGGCAATTGCGTTATGTCATCTGTATATGCCAATTCTCTGGTTTTTTTCAGCACTGCACAGGTGCTTTGGATTTCGGTAATAAGATGCCGGGCTATTTCTGCCGGATTGTCATAAGAATCAGGCGAATCGGGGTGTTTGTGCTTTTTCAGGCCGGTCCAAAGGTGAACCAGCAGGCTTGCCAGATCAGGAAAGCCGTTTTCGTAATGGGCCACGGCCCAGGTGCATGCCAGAGTCTTGTGCAAAGGCTCAATACCGCACTTTTCAATGTGGCGGGTCATTTCAGGTATGAACACCTTGGATATGTCTTGATGCCCTTGAACAAGAACAAAGAACTCGGAAACTCCGGTTCTGAAAATCCTCGTGTTATCAAGATTGAGGGAGAAGACAGTTTCGTAAAGCAACTGTCCAAATAGCCTGGCTGTTGCTTCGGCTGAACGGATGTCTTGTTCGTTTTCGTGCTGTGGCCTAAGGCACCCATTAAGACAATCGCCGCCGGGAATTGAAACTGCTATAATACAGCCTTTTGAACACTGAATAAGTCCTGGTACTTCAGTTACCAGGGAAAGGAGATTTGGCAGGCCTGTGGCCGGGTCTATGCCCACTGGAGGCCAAGGTTCCATTAACCGGGTATATCTTTTTCTACAATTCATGTAATCACCTATAAATTGTATCGGTTCTATCCTTTGAACAGTAAATACCAATACTCTCAAAAAGATTATATACACCATGATAGTAATTTGCCAGCGGCTATCCAGAGTTTCCGTAACATGGCATTGGCAAATGGGGCCTGGGAACTCTGTGTGAGAATCAATACTTGAAGGAGTATACCTTTGCCATGTTGAATAGGGTGGCATAGGTACTTTGATATTTGCGTATCAGAACTGATTGGTGGTAAGTCATGCACATAGTATCTCTATCGAGTTCAAGCACTTATGGTAATGCGTATGTTGTATGGGAGAGCTCAAAAAGGCCTTTGCTCATTGATTGCGGCATGTCTCTAAAGCGTTTGGTTAACGGATTGGATATGATAGGCATGTGCCCGGAAGATTTAGCCGGGGTTTTGTAACTCATGAGCATACAACCACGTACGGGCTATGCGCCTAAAAACTCCGTTTCCGCAAAAATTCGGTATTCCAGTATATGCCTCAGCTGGATTTTGGGCCTGGTTTAACACTCGCCAGTGCAGCTTATAGATCCATCTCTGATTCACTGTGTCGAAAACAAGCAGAGTACAGATGTTTCCGGATACAAAATCCAATCGTTTCTGAAGCCCCATGATGCCCGGGAGCCTATGGGTTACAGAGTTGACGGTTCATCCTCCAGTGTCGGTTTCGTGATGGATTTAGGATTTGTGCCCCCATATGTGGAGGATTTGCTTCGCGGGACAGAATATCTTGTTTTTGAGGCAAACCATGACCTGGAAATGGAGAACAATTCCGGCCGGCCGGGGTTTCTCATAAGAAGAGTGCTGGGACAGTTGGGGCACCTTTCCAACGATCAGGCAGCTGATTCTTTGAGCAGGCTGGTTACGTCTGAAACCAAGCAGGTAATCCTGGCTCACCTGAGCATAGACTGCAACTGCCCTGATATAGCCTTGGGCGTTATAGGCCGGAAACTAGACCAACTCGGGTACAGTCCGGATTTGAGCGCGGCCCCGCCAGGCAGTATAGCTGCTTATGGGAAAGAGTGATCATCGGTGCCTTCCGATCATTTGGTACAGCCATGATGCTTCTGCCCGTGACTTTGTGAGGCCGGAGCCCTGTTAGGCCGATACCTTAGGCTGGAATTATCACCTCAATGTTTGCTTCTGCAACAGTTACCAGGCGGCCGTCATCTAATCTGACTTTCACGGCTTCCATAAGGCCTTCAGATTCAACACGTACCTTTTCAGGAATATTCTCTTCCACAGTACCCCAGAGACCGAAATAGGGCTGTCTCAAACATCTAATACGGTCACCGGGTGAAGCATGGCCTCTTGTGCCTGTGACAGGCTGGCCAAGAGAGTGCTTTAGTCCAATATGGGGCTCAGTCGCTTCAATTATGGCTTTTTCCCCGGGCGAAGCGTGATTAATGAAAATCCATGGACGACGTAGGCTTCCTGAAAGCCCGGTAGTCCCGTCAACTGAGGCCAGATGTCCATGCCCTTCTTTGAAGACCTGCCATGCCTGTTCATTCATGGGCATGTACCCTGCACCTTCTGTCATTATCAGTGTGAATTCCAGGTCTTCAATTCCAGTATTCTGAGGGTTTATCTCTTGCCCTGCGATTGTGGCCAGGTCTTTTTGATTAACCCCTCCTGCAATAAGGCCCCGGGCACCGAATTCAATTGCTTTGCTTATTGCCTGGTAAGTGGCTCCGGCTCCCGCCACCAAAATGCTTCCTTCTACCTCGGGCCCGATTCCGGCTTCGTCCAGCACGTCCTGGGGACTGTTACCCTTCACGGTCAGACTGCCGAAGCGCTCAGAGCCAACTCCGAAGACCCCTTCAAGCAGACTTCCAAAACCCTGGATAACTGCTCCCAGGTTTTCTACCGGTTGGACAATTTTACCCGGTATGTGGGCAAGAACCTTCAAAGTTTTCATGGGCCTTACAATGGTTACAGTCCCTGCCTTGGGACAGATTCTTGCTATAATGCCGCTTATGGGTGAATATACCAGCGCCAAACTGCCAGCATGAGGAGTTCCTGCAATAATCTGGCCCTCTTGAACGTAATCCCCTTCTCTTACAGTCACCTGACTTCTCAACCATCGTGGTTTAACATCAAGGATAGAGCTCACAGGCACTACAGTCATAGGTTTCATAGAGTTTGAATCTTCTGTAAGGGCGATTTTTGCCCCGAGCCTTGAAATGTACTGCACAATTCCATTACACGGAGACAATATGTCTGTGATTTTGCCTGTTTGCTCATCTTTAAATCTCGCAACTGTCTCTCCTGAAACCACTTTGTCGCCAGGCTGTTTAACCAGGGCTTTGTCTGTAAGATCCGGAGTTAACTTTGTTTTGAGCTCAGCGTTCAGATCTATGACCCTGGGGCTTTCTCTCAGGTAATCTGTTTTTGCTATTATGGCCGAAGGCCCTACAGTATCGCCCACTTCAACCAGAACCTTACCAGGTGAAGGGAGGGTCCGGGTTTTCAGAATGCGCGTGTTTCTCCTTATTGTGCTCTGAGAAAATATTGCCATGATAATCATCCTTCACTGCTGTGATAGGGTGCTGGTTCTAGCATCCTACCCTCAATGCTTCCAGTGGGTATACACCTAATGCTTCATACCAGATTCGAAGTGTTGTTTTACGCAGGCTGTTTTCTTTTGGCAAAAGCAAGGGCCTGCCCCTTCCGTCAAGCACTAAGCCCATTTCGCTTTGGAATATTGTGGTTTGCACCGGATTGCCATTGCCCTCGCCGACATTGAAATCCCTTCTTGGTGTGATTTTAGCTTTCACTTCAGGCGAATTACCCGGACAAGCAAGGGAAATCTCACCGGCAACAACCCTGTGGGACGAATTGCCAACATCTACAGTGGCAATCGTGGTTCCTTGTTTTACCCGAGGGCCTACAGGTGCAATACATGTTCCAATCAAAGTGGCTGGTTCTATACTGGAAATCCGGCTTTCAGTTTCGCCGTTGGCGGAAAGAATACCGGCGTAGGGAAGAAATCCTCCGGTGTCGATATAAATATCGGTGATTCCTTCAGGCTGGATACCGTCAAGCATTATCGACAGGGCCTGACTGTGGCGGGGCGCGTTGGAGATAATTCCGCCTAAACCTATCAAAGATCGGGTTTTCAGGAGATCTACCAATGTAGTTCCACTGCCGTGCTGTGTAAACACATCACCCACTTGTCTTTGAATCTTTACTCCTTTAAGGCCTGTTACAAGCAAGCGGTGATGATTGAGGGACAACCTGATGGCTTCTTTGGCAAACGACTGCTCAAGCATGAGTTCTTCCATTGTTTGCGGTAAAGTTGTGGGCCTTATAATCTTATTGAGATGCCAATTCCGGACAAGGTACTCGTCTTCGTCCATAGGCAGCCACCGGTTGATTAGAGCTGGTGTCGTTTCCTCGAACAGGCTGCCCATGCTTTGGGACATTCCTACGTTTGCCAATACACTTCGATAGAATTGGCCATTGATGATGGAAAATATATCAGTTGTGGCTCCTCCCATGTCAACTCCTAAAATGTCTTGCTTAGTCTTTGATGCCAGATGAGTAAGAACAGCCCCAATTGCTACAGGGGTTGGTTTGACTCTGTTTTGAGCCCAAAGAGCCAGAGTTTTGAATCCAGGTGCACTCGACATTACGTGTTCAAGGAAGATCTCCTGGATAGCCTGGCGCACGGGCTCCAAAGACTCCCTCTCCATAGAAGGGCGGATATTGTCAACACAGATGATTTCCAGTGAATCTCCGATTATCTCTTTCAAATAAGGCCGGGCTTCGATGTTACCTGCATATACCAAAGGCATTTTTGCTTGATTTTGAAACCGTATTTTGGGTGTGGCCAACGATAGGAATTCTGCCAGGGCAAGAACGTCTGATATGTTGCCTCCATCTGTTCCACCTGTAACCAGGATCATGTCACAGGGCACGTTTCTGACTCGCTCAAGACTTCTCAGCTCTGTATTGGCTTGGTTGAGTGATAATACTTCTGTAACAACTGCCCCTGCGCCCAGAGCCGCCCGGTGTCCTGATTCTACTGTGATTTTTTCGGTGAGTCCGGCCACAAGAACCTGAAGGCCTCCTCCCGCGCTGGAGGTTGACGCAAACCAATCTATACCTCCGGATGTACCGGAAGGCGAAATCAAATGCTTCTCTGAAAGAAGTTTTAAGCCTGTCCATGATTCCAATTTGCAGATGGCCCTCTGCAACCCTATCATCACATCTGACTTCGATGAATCTACTGTTGTAGGTGCTGCGGCTGTTTCACGAATGAGCCATTTTCCGGCTTTATGTTCCAGAAGTGATACTTTTGTAAAGCTAGTGCCCACATCGGCGATTAATATGCGCTCAAGCATCTATGGTACCTCCATTCGGTCAAATCCCTCCACATAACCCACAATTTGCGCATGAAGGATTTGAGACGACATACACTGGCTTGTTGTTCAAGAGCTGGTCGCAATTTGCGTTTTCTATCAGTTTCAGAGGTAGCCAGACTCCTGCACTGAGAGTGAGCAGCCTGTGATTGCCGCCACTGCAAATGGGCTCCAGAGCAGGGCCAAGCCTCCTTCCAGGAACCGGGAAAGATACTTTCCTGCAAATATCCCCATGATGATACCAGGGTACCAAGGCAGGCAGCTTCAAGGAACAGCATTCGCCGCAGGTCTGAAACAGTGCTTCCGAGTACTCTCAGAATTCCCAGGGAACGTTTCCTGCCCAGGAACGATACAGTCAGAACGCAGGCGATTGCTGTCGCTGCCGCCAGTAATACTATTAGAGAAATGAATTGCCAGTAGGAAAAGGCGCCCTTTGTTGCTCTTTCAAGAGACACTTTACCTGAAAATGGTGTAACTATCCTTGCTCCATAACCGCTATTTTCTAACTCCCTGAAAAGCCTGTCTCTTAAGGGGGAGGATGAATAAGTCTTGGTGGCGGTAATTAGAATGCCCGGAAGCCGGCCAGGGAATGTTTCCAGTACAGATGGATTTACTGAGGCCCAGCCGTAAAGAGCATAGGGGGCTTTGGTTCCGGTTTCGGGTACGATTACATTTAGCCATTGCAGCCTTGCCCCAGGGTTTCCGGGTTCCCATGCTACAAGGTTGGAATCTTTGGAATCTAATGTAGCCGGGGCTTTTTCCTGGTCAAACGGAAAAAGAAGTTCTATTGTATCTTCCGGTAAGTGGAGCCCGGTTCCTATTAGAAAAAGCGGCCCCAAATTGGTTTCGACTTCTGCACATTGGACTTCGTCTATTGCTGCTCTTCGTGAAAGAAACTTGTTTTTTTCCATGAAGAGATCAAAATCTGCCTGATTTGAAAAGGCCATAAAACCGTCAAAAGGCAAATAGGCTTCATATACTTTTGCAGATAGAATTTCCACATTCCTGGCAATAATCGCAGTGACAATGAAAGAGACTGTGACACTGAGAAAAACTGCACATACCAAAAAAACCGCAAATGCAGGCGTATAGCGGATTCTGCGGTGTGTAAGCAACTTGTATACCGGGAGTAAGTTGGCCTTGGGGCGCTGTATCTGCAAAGCCTGTCTATAAGATTGTTGATTTAGTGAAGTCTTAGATGAGGGTGCCATGGCTGTCGCTCCTCTCATGGACTTCACCGTCTTTGAGTTTCATTACGACATCTGCATACTCCAAGAAGCCCGGGTCATGGGTGGCAATAATGAAAGTCTGTTTTTCTTCTTTGTTGAACTTTAAGAAAAGATCCATGATTTCCCTGGTCCGGATCGAATCAAGGTTTCCGGTAGGCTCATCGGCCAGCACAACCGCGGGTTTTGTGGCCAGGGCCCTGCATATTGCCACCCGTTGTTGCTCGCCGCCGCTCAGTTCTGACGGGTAGTGTTTCTGCCTATCAAGCAGGCCCACTGAGCCAAGGAGGTATGAAGTTCTCTCTGAGATCTCCTTATCTTTGTAGCCGGCAAGTCTCATAGGTAACCCGATGTTTTCTACTGCCGTTAGCTCAGGAAGCAAGTTAAAAAATTGAAATACCATGCCTATCTCTGTTCTTCTCAGAATGGCAAGATCATCTTCTGAAAGACGTGAAAACTTCCTGCCTTTCAGGATTACTTCACCGTGGCTCGGCCTGTCTATTCCTCCTAAAATGTTGAGCAAAGTGCTTTTGCCTGAGCCTGAAGGGCCCATAACCACTGCAAACCAACCTTCTTGAACATCCACCTCTACATCTCTTAATGCAAACAGCCCATCGCCAACAGGATAGAATTTTGATATTTCATGGCAGCTGATAATAGGGCCGGTCCACCTACTCACGGCTAAGCACCTCCGAGCAAGATAATCGAGACGCCCAGGAAGCGATTCCAAGGCCAATTGCTGTAGATATGCCAACAGAAAGACCCATGATTATGCTCAAGTCTCCAAGGGCTTGAGCAAACCATTCTTTGATCGAAAGGTCGGACCCGAGCAGAGTTACTACATACAAGAAGTTGCCGGCAACAGCTCCTGATAGGGTTCCTATGGCTGAAACGTAGGCCACCAGTGTAAGAACATACTCTTTAATGTTGCTGGATGTAGCTCCTACTACTCTGAGGAGTCCGATTTTTCGTTTCTGCTGCACAACCACGATATATATATTGCCGGCCACAACTACGCTTGCAAATCCGATTATGAGTGTTGAGAAGACTGAGTGGAGATTAGGCGGCATTACCACGTGATTTCTCGACCTGGCAGCATAGGTCAGAGCCTCCGGTACCGGGTATACTCCGTAATCGCTGCCAAGGGTTTCTCTTACCAGATGTGTAGTTTGCCTGAGCTGGGACATTCTATCAACTGTCAAAGCGATCTGATAGCTTGGGAAATTCATGTTAAAGGATTCCAGGTACTTATCCTCTAGGATTGGGTCTAGATCCTCAATTATCCTTTCGAAGACGTCCATGGATATGATCACTTCAGGCCTTATCCAGAAGACAGGAACCATAGGGGGAGGGCCAGGCGAGTCTATTGCTGCTTCAAGGTCTGGTTTCTCGTCTACCTGGATTTGATATCCCCCTGCCACTGTAAACGAATATTCTTTGGCTTCGTCCCATGTAATCCCGGTATGTAACAGGGGCTTGCCATAAGGGGACATAGATTCAGCAATAACGGTTTTAGGGACGGATATGAATATTATATTACCCGGTGTAATGTCGCCAAAACCTCTGGCTTGTAGAGGAACAAGAGCCCTGTGGTTTTCTGCGTTTTCGCTATCTAACGGATCCCCCAATGCCACATGGGAGTCTATTGAATACTCAGTCTCCAGGTCAAACCCTCTTAGCACAGCTGGAATCTGTTGGTTGCCGATTCTTACTACACATGGTAATGACCGGTAAGCTGATATACTTTTCACATTGGGGATGTCTTTAACTTTATCAAAGATCTCACCGGGAACCATAGAGCGCCATCCTGCACAAGTCTCTCCTGTAAAGTATCCTCTCGAGTTCGTTTCAGGAAAGTAGTAAAGGAGGTGGGATTGCCAATCCCTTCCATGCCAGTTTCGCCAAACCAGCCTGCGATTGTCCGATGATGATAAAGGAGCCTGAGCAGGGAAAATGATAATATCCCCTCCTGAAAAGGTTCGTTCAGGCATGGCAACCCCAATATTGTAGCCTTCTGGAATGACTCTAAGAAGGATTACTATCATTGCTGCAAGAGCAGAAGCTATAACAGCCACCAGTGTCCGTGTTGGGTTTCGCCGGACTTCTGCCATGGCGAGTTTTGCAAAATCCAAATGTCTTCACCTACCTCGATGGTTGATGGCAAGATGCTTGTGCTGATGCTACCTACTCTCTATTTTCGATGCCGCCTGAAATACTCCTTCTGTACCCGTAAATTCTCTGAAACGCCGGTGAAACGGCGGGACGGTCCTAACGTTTCAGAAGCGAGGAATGAAACGGCGGGACGGTCCTAACGTTTCAGAGGAGATAACTCCGGCCTGTCGTGAAGTTGGGATGCAAGGTGTAGGCCCAGAACGCGGGGGGACACACATATTTCATTGACACAGGGGCTACCTCACCTAGAATGGCATTGGTTCAGTTTTATCTGGTCCTCGGGATTTTATTCCTGAAAGGGGGCTGAGAGCAAGATGCAGGGGCTGGGCCGTCATGTTCTGGCTGAGGTCTACGGATGTGGGTTTGACATCCTAAATGACCTCGAGAGGATCCGAGAGATCTTGGTCAGTGCGGCTCTCTCCGCCGGAGCGGAAGTGTTAGAAACAACCTTCCACCGGTTTTCGCCCCAGGGAATAAGCGGCGTTGTGGTCATATCAGAGTCACACCTGGCGATTCATACATGGCCTGAGCTGGGTTACGCTGCTGTAGACGTGTTCACATGCGGTGATCATGTTGATCCCTGGGTTGCAGTGGAGGCCATAGTCAAGGAGTTCGGAGCGACGTCAGTAACGGCAACTGAAGTAAAGCGAGGGGTTTTTTCAAAGTCCGTAGAAGCGGCCAGTTAGCCAATAAGCTACGGGAAAGGTGATGGCATATTGTAGGTTCAGATGAGGACGGAACGCTAAAAGAGTAGGCCCTGCGAGGAATCTAAGAACGCAGGGTCTAGTCTTTTTATACAGGCATTTCGAGCCCTATGTGGTAAGTGGAGTGCCTTTAGATATTTTGAGTGCCATAATGGTTTAGTAATCCCGAAATTCAAGGAGATTGGAAGTATACGAAGAACGTTAATATGGAGGAGAATTTAGGCGAAAAGTCCGGGAAGGTTATTTCCGGTAAGAGTTGCCCATAAGGGATTACGATGGAAGGCATTACCAAGGAAATCATTTTACAAGGAGAGACAAACCAGTGAACGAAAAAGACTCTTGTCCTGGTAAAGCCAGATGCAGTTACCGAGAGGCTCGTAGGCGAATTGATAACCAGGTTTTGAAAAGAAGAGGCTTGAGGCTTTCGGGTATCAAAATGGATTTGGAGACGAAGTCCTTGCCAGACAGCACTATTCGGCTCACATAGGAAAGCCTTTTGGCTTTGTTGAATACATAACGGCACTGCCTGTAGTTGCAATGGTATGGGAAGGCCTTGCCATTAGTGTTGTAAGGCAGCAGTCAACAAATCCCGCTAATGCCCAGCCAGGTACTATTCGCGGTGATTTCGGACTGGACATTTCAAACAATCTTGTTCACGGTTCGGATTCTGAGGATTCTGCAAGAAAGGAAATTGCCCTATTCTTCGCAGAAGAGGAGGTCTATGGCTGAGAAATACATTACCGGTGAGTAAACGGAGGTTGATCGAACGATGTGACCTTCGTCCAACAGGTGCTGTGGCATGTTTGCATTATGTATCCGATTTGTGTGAAGATAAATCGAGGTTTGGCGCTTGAGATATTGGAGTGAAACGTTAGGACCGTCCGCTGTTTCACCGGCGTTTTACTAAGGAGGGATTTTATGTTATATGTTGGGACTGCAGGTTTTAGCTATTCTGACTGGAAGGGAGTATTCTATCCTGAGGGGATGAAATCAAGTGATTTCCTCAGGTTTTACTCAAGCCAATTTCCTTGTGTTGAGCTGAACTTTACATACTACAGGCAACCTGTACCTAGAGCCATGGAGGCCATGGCAGCCACAGTTCCTGCTCAGTTTAGGTTTACTGTAAAAGCCCATAGAACCCAGACCCATGAAATCCCTCCTGGAACGCAACTTGATCAGGAATTTGAGACTTTCCGCCAGGGAGTGTTGCCGTTGGAGGAATCCGGGAAATTGGGATGTATTTTATTCCAATTCCCCTGGTCTTTCCGGCCTACGGCCCAAAACATTGACTATGTATTATCTCTTGTAGACAGGGTATCTTACGCAGAGATTATTGTGGAATTCAGGAATAGCCTGTGGGCGAAGAACGAGGTTTATGAGTCTTTAGGCCAAAAGGGAATAGGATTTTGCTGCGTGGATGAACCTGCACTAAAAGGGCTGTTTCCCCGGGTTTCGCTGGTAACTTCCAAATTAGGTTATCTAAGGTTTCACGGAAGAAACGCGGCCAAGTGGTTCAAACATAAAGAAGCCTGGGAAAGATATGATTACCTGTATAGCCCGGAGGAACTAAATCAGTGGCTGCCCGGGATTCAAAAGATGGCCGGAGCAAGCCAGAATATGTATGTGGTGTTTAACAATTGCCACCGGGGCCAGGCTGCAGTAAACGCAAAACAAATGCAAGACCTTGTCAGTCTGTTCCCTGACTAGAGTCTGCCGGCATGCCACCGTGAATCTAAAGCACTACGCAAAAACAGCCGAATTATTATGCAAGAAAACGCTTTGACTTAAGTAGGGTCTTCAAAGAAGCCTTGTGGCAATCATGGCATACAGCATTATAATTCCCCCCAGGGCTGCCAGGACAGGCCAGTACAACTTATAGACTTTTGTTATATCAATTTCATAATATTGGCATGTAAGCACCTGGCAAAGATGAAGAGGCGAGGCAAAGTACGCAATGAAACTGGCTCCGTAAATGATACTGGTGAGGTACAAAACCGCATCCAGGGAGCTGCCAGAAGGCACCAGAATTGGGACCAGAACGCCCATTGTAGTAGTTTGAGAGGCACTCACGTACCCAAAGAGAATGGGAAGGATTACGGCAAGCGTTGCAGGCGGTATTCCCCTGTCTTTTGCAGAGTTAACCAGAGCAGGAAACACAGGCGATATGGTGACAAACTCTTTGAATGCCATAATCCACAGCATTGCAATAACCTGGTTAACATTTGAACCTTTTATGATGATGCTCAGAGAAGGAATACCGGCTTTTTCAAGATGTGCCATGGTAAAATTTAAGAACTACGCCTGCTGCCATTGATGCCCAAAGTGGCGGTTGAGAATCAAAGCCCAGCGCAGTAAATAACAAAGGGAACCATAACAGAGAACTTGAGTTTTGAGTTTTTGACTCATGGATCTTCTTGAAGTCTAGTGCGGTAGCGCTTTCGGCGGCAAAATCCCCTTCTGAATCGAAGGTAAATATCAAGCACAAGAATCTGACAAAATCTTGGTTTGATCAGGTTGTACAGTTTCTTTTCTGAGCAAGAAAATGTATCCTGCTATCAGAACATCACTCCATAGAGTAGTTTAGCAAGAAGGTTTGTAACAGGAACTCCTATCAGGTTTTGATACCAAGATCATGCTGGGTGAAAAAGGAAACACAAGAACATACCATGACGAAATACCAAATTCGCAGCGGTGGCCTTCTTTCGGGAGAAAGTACAGCCCATCGCCTAGTTTATCCACAAGAGGGCGCTGATACTGCTGCCCCGCCTAGAACAGGCATGGACCCAGCAAGTGCAGAGTACTGTCATGACAAACGCGCTTTAAGGTGCCCAGGAATCATGACAGTCCGTGAACCATATTGTCAAGATATTCGGTTTCATTCATGATTGTTGAAAAACCGATTGCAAACACTGACAGTGCAAGTTGTACGAGTAGTGCTGTCTTTAAATGAACCTAATAGTCTATGGACTGGGTTAAGGAATTCCTGAACTGAGAGCCATTATGATAGTTGCAAGGCACATGACTTTTCCCAACGAGACTTTTTGATTGAAAGAATCACTATTACGGAGAATGCTACTAAGACGCCCAGGAAGCTTGCAATATCCTTCACCTCTATGCTTTGCAGTGTTATTTCTGTATCCGTATGATCGTATCCAAGATTCTATCCTAAATCAGCGGTCTGCAAAACTTATGCAGGGATTGACCCTCTGGCTCAGAAGAAATTGCTGTATTCTCATTTTGTAGGTAAATCGAGACTACATCACGATAAAACATGCCGGCAATGTAGGATAAAAACAAGAAATGCTTGAAGGAGTTGGAGGATTTGACCGGCAACGTATTGCCTGTACCTACAGTTACATGAAACATTACAGAAACCACCGAGAAACATTTCCGCGACGACCAGATTATTGAGGTTGCCCTTGTGCCGGTTTCAAGATGGTGTTCCCGTCGATAGATGGACCTCCTTATCCTGACAAACAGGTGAGGCGGCCAGACTCTGAGGTTGACCGGAATACCTGTGGAAGGGCTCACTGAGAGCCCGACTATTGAGGCAATATGTCACAAGATCGAAGAGTTTCGGGAGCATTTGCCATTGGTGGGGCATAATCCTGAATTTGATACATCCTTTTTATCCAAGCCTATTCCTGGTTTTCCAGGTGTCCCCGTTTATGACACCCTGGAACTTGGCATAGTGTGTATCCGGGGTTTAAGACGTACAGGCTCTCGGATCTTGCCAGGGAATTGAACGTGGAGTTGGACGAAGCCCACAGGGCTTGCGACGACGCAGAAGCTTCAGGTATTATTTTCCGTCTCATTCAGGAAAGGATAGCAGGTATGCCCATGTCTTTGCGCCACGAAATTTTGTGGTTAATGGGAAAAGAATGGGTACCCGGCCACCTGTTTGAGTTGGATATGAAGGATTCTTGCCACCAACCGTCCCTCTTTGAGATTCCTCCTGTACGAAGTCAACCCGGGATGTCTCTTGACAAACCTGGCTCATCAGCTCTTTCTCCTTTAGATTCTGTTCCTGGAGAAAACCACTTGCAACCGGATAAGGATGACTTCTGGATAGAAGATGTTCTCTTGGGAGAGGCAAATCAGGTCTCGATCAATGCTTATTTGGATTCAAACACCGTACGCAAGGTAATAATGAGTTCTTTGAATGTAGCCAATCCTGAGCATCCTGTGTTGATTGCCGGGGATTTTGAGTTCTTGAATGATGTGCCTGAAGGCGCTTCTTTTCTATCAGTGCCCGGCGACTATCTTTGTGTTTTGAAAGCTAACATGGTTTCTGATTTGGCCCGTAATGGGTTTTTTGACTCTTTGGATGTTGAAGACAAAAGATTCCTGTCGTCTGTAATCGTATGGAAAAGCCTGTCCCAGGACGGCCTTTTCAACAAAATACAGATTGCAGGCAGAGGTTATGCGTTGCGCAGGGAACTTTGCTGTTCCGAGTTTCCTATGTGCCAGGACTATTGTCCTGTTCAGGATCAATGCTACTACCTGAAAGCAGTGAAGAAGGCAAATGGAGCCAGGGTAATCCTTACCACGAAAGAGGGTTGCTTTGCCCGGCCCTTTCAAGCCAAAACATGCATTCTCCTTGGCATGGGAGATGTAGCCCGGGTGTGGGAGGGAATGCAGCCAAGATTAGACCTGTTAAAGTTCATGGATACTCTGAGCCATGCAGGTTGCTCCCACTTCATTCCGGAAACCAAGAAAATCTTGTCTGAGTCCCTAGGTGTTCTGGGCAGGCGGAGAGATGCTTACATACCAGGCAAGATCAAGGAAGCCTTGTCCTTTTTGTATGCTGACATTAGCGGCGTGATTAATGAGTTGAGGCAGAGGGTCAAAGACCCATCAGATCATGTCATCAAGTACCCTTTGGATCCACCCGTTCTTTCGGCAACTCTTCACAGGTTGGAATACTGGATGGAGGAGTTGAGACGGATCCTGGTTGATGATGAACAATCTATAAGTCTCCTGGAAAGAGGGTATAGTGACCGCAGCCAGGACAATATAGTCTTTTTCAAAAAGGTTCTGTGGCCTGTTCTTGACGCAAGAAAAGCTTTGGAGGACAGGTACGGCAAAGTGGTGATTGTTTCTCACGAGCTATCTTTTGCTTCCAGGTTTCAAGGACTCAGGCAGCTATACGGCCTTGAAGATGACCGGATTGTCCACAAAGATGTGACGGCAGAGTCTTCAGGCAGCAAAAGAAAAGATGTGCTCCTGATCTCAGTTGATAGTAGTGGCCATGCTTCAGGTGACAGGCATATTACTTTTACCGGTAAGTTTTTGGAAGAACTAATGAGCCAATCAAAGGAGAATGCCCTGTGCCTTTGTCCTTCATATGCCTTTATCAGAAATCTTGGTTCAATTGTGACAGACACTCTTGAGCAAAACGGAATAGCTGTTTTTGCTCAGGGTGTAGACGGTGGGGCAAGGGTGATTGAACACCTTTTGGAGCCGGAAACCCTTGCGCTGGCAAGATTCGGAATTGAAGTTAGTCCTACCCTGGGAATCTCCCCTGGAATTCTGGTAATCCCGAAGGTTCCTTTTTCTCCCCCTAATGTATTGGACGAGTTGCGGAGAAATGAGCTATCTGCCAGGGGTAAAGATGGATTTGTGGAAATCAATGTCCTTCCTGTGGCACTGGCAATAGACTCTTATATAGAGACATTGAGCCGGGCAACTAAGCGGCTGGCAGTTGTGCTTCTCGATCCCAAAATCCTTCCGGGGCAAAGGGGTTGGGGTAGAGATTTTGCTGACTATTTCTTGGATGTAAGAAAGATTGTGTGTTTGCCCCAAACCGCTGTTGCCAGAATTGCCCGGTGGATTAAGGAGGGCAAAGAAGGGGAGAAAGGAGTCAATGAATGCTAATCCTTCTTACTAATGATGACGGCATCAATGCCGGCGGACTCAAGGCAGTTGTTGATAGAGTCGTTAAAGTCGAAGGAGCCAGGATAGTTGTGGTGGCCCCTGACCGTGAAAGAAGTGCGACAGGCCACGCAATAAGCATTTACCGACCTGTTGAAGTGACTGAAATTTACTCAGATGAGAAGATTACTATGTTTGCGGCAGGAGGTACTCCTGCAGACTGTGTCAAACTGGCAGTTGAAGGGCTCCTGAAAGAAACTCCTGACCTCATCATATCAGGAATCAACAGGGGGCCAAATCTCGGGATTGATGTGTTTTACTCAGGGACTGTCTCAGCAGCCCTGGAAGGGGCCCTCATGGGAATCAAGTCAATTGCAGTATCGGCAGGATCGTATGGGGACAGCAACTACAAAGCGGCTGCTGATTTTGCAGTCGGCTTCGGCCTGAGGATGCTCAAGAACGAGCACTACCCTTCCCTGGTGAATATAAATGTTCCGGCCGTCTCAAAAGAGTCCATTGAAGGAGTCGCCATAACCAGGCTTGGGATTCATACGTACGTTGGGAATGCCTTCAAGAGACGAATAGATCCTAAAGGCCGGTGGTGGTTTTGGCTCGGCGGTTCCGGAGTTGAAAGGGATAAGATAGACGATACAGATTTTAGTGCCATGAAACGAAATCTTATATCGGTCACGCCTCTATGTACTGACTTAACAGACTACCAGGGTATAAGGCATCTATCACTTTCGAAGAATCAATATTCAGTAATAGAGGAGTGGGAGTCCTAATATAGAGAAACCAGGAGGTGTTTTTCATGAAACATGGTCCTCCCGGTAAATCAGGACTCCAGCGGTGGAATCAAAAAAACCGTGTTCAGGAAGGGTTTTCTTTTTCACGGGTTGGGAAAGGCGTAGTCTTCGCCTTGATCCTTGCTCTTTTGCTGACCCTTCTTGCATCGGCAACCGTCCACTTTACGAAACTTGATGAAGGTACTCTTTACTGGTTTGTAAATATAGGCAGTTTCATTGTTCTTGGATTTGCTTCTTTTGTTACTGCGAGAATGGCCAGGAGTCACGGGCTGTTTTACGGTTTGGCCATCGGAGGGGCCTACGCCATACTAACGTCCCTGTTTGGTGCTCTTATCTACCCGCCCTTTATTGGAATTACAGTTGTTCTGAAGAGACTGGGATTCTCCCTTTTGGCAGGAGCCTGTGGCGGAATTCTTGGTGTAAATTATTAGAAACGGTATAATCTACCTGAAAATAACGCATGATACCCTCAGATAATGCTATTGCCCCTGGGGGTTTATGCTTTGGTTTCAAAACTTAGGCCAAAAATATTGGTTTTTCTGCTCAGTGTTCTGTGTTTGATTGCAGCAATTATTTTCCCATTTTCCAGTATTGGCCTGGGCCAGGCCTCCGAATATTCTGCTTTGTTTGAAAATCCCGGGCATTTGAAACACGGTGACAGAGGTGAAGAGGTAAGGCAGCTGCAAGAACTGCTCAGTGAATTAGGTTTCTACACTGCAAGTGTTGATGGGGTTTTTGGCAACAAAACCAAAGCGGCAGTTTTGGAGTTCCAGAAGCAAGTAAATCTTAGCCAGGATGGTATTGCCGGGCCTGCAACAAAGAAAACTCTTGAATCCCAGCATCTAAAGTTGAACCCTCCTGGAAAGCATGTGGTAGTCAAAGGGGAGACGTTATCGGTTATTGCCCAAAAGTATGGCATGAGTGCTTATTCTTTGATTCAAATAAACCACCTCAAAGACCCTGACCGCATATTCCCAGGGGACACGGTACTGTTGACAGCGGAAAAAGAGCCCTCTGACCCGGCTGAAGACACGTCGGGCGACGCCGGTGGCAACCTGGCTTTGCCTCCGCCTGTTGAAACCGTGCCTATCCCGGACAAAAGAATTTGCCTTACATTTAACGATGGGCCTGACCCGGTTACCACACCGTTGATTTTAGCACGGTTAGATGATTACAACATCAAAGCGACTTTCTTCGTGATAGGGGCAAAAGCCGAGGAGTATCCGGAACTTGTAAAAGAGATGGCAGACAGAGGACATGTCATCGGAGTTCATGGTTATGAACACAAAGTACTTGCCGGGTTACCTGTAAGAGACGTCTATTCTGATCTTTACAAGGCGCAAGAAAGTGTGATTGAGTCTTCAGGCCAAAGACCGTATTTGTACCGTCCTCCTGCAGGAGCTTTAGATGAAGTTCAGATAAAAGAAGCAAATAAGCTTGGTATGACGGTTCTCATGTGGACCAACATAGGTGGAGCCGATCTTGGGGCCGGATCACCTCAGGAAGTATCAGAAAGAGTGCTGAACAGTGCAAGGGACGGGAGCATTATATTACTTCACGAAGGTTTTCCTCATACAGCAGAAGCCCTGATACAGATAATCCCGTCCCTTGCACGGAAGGGATTTGGTTTTCAAAACCTGAGCCAATCTTCAGTTACTGGATCTGCCCAGGGGCAATGATGTCTTTTATAATCTGGCTTGCTCCTTTCACATAAAGGCCCATTTCTGAAGCAGCCATGCTTTGGAACATTGCGCCTTGCGCATCGGCAAGACTGCATATTGCCTGCTGCAGTGCCTGGGCAACCTGTCTATCGATCTTGGCTTGCTGCAGGGACAACTGACTGCCCAGATGATTCAAAAGGTCGTTAAGCTGTTGAGAGTTTGAACGCACGGTTTCATTGCCCTGAGATACTATCGAAGCAATTTGCTGGGTGATTGCCAGAAGGGTATCTACAGTCTGGGAATCGGCCACATGGGTTGAGGCTTTGCTGAGTGAATTCTGAAGGTCCTGCTCAATGGTCATCTGCTGCTCCCTGATAGTGTTTTGCACTTCTGAAAGAGACTCTTCAATCTTCTCAGCAGGTGTAGTCGGTGCGCCAGCCCCTGGAGGTTTGAAAGACCGCCGCAATTCCTCAACAACATGGGACGCAGGATTCTGGCTTGTATCGATACTGCCTATGGCATAGTCTTCGTGTTTCGGCATAGAATTTCTCCTTTCATGAATTTCTTCCTTAGTGTTTTCACTTTTTCATTCCTTATTAGAAAACTTCGGCGAAATCAAAGGAAATACTGCATGAATGACGAAAATGTAATCAAGGGGGGTCGAAGAGTGTCGAGGTTTCTGCGAGTAGGCATTTTTTTAGACAGGCTGGATGATATTGCAGAAGCAGCCCAGATGTTGCATGAAACGGCTGAATCCGGCGGAGATGAAGGGGTTATCCAAATCAAGAGAACTGGCAAGTGACATTGAATCTATGGCAAAAGATCTCAGAGATTTCATCGCGCGATGGAATTGTGAACCCTGTTATACCGGAGAAGGTACAACAGATGAAATAATACACTTGCTGGATACATTACTCTAAACGCTGAAGTTTTGGCGAGTGAGGATTTGCAGAGTTAACATTTCAGGGTCTAAACTAGTAGCGGGAGGAATTGAGTCATGCCTATTTTGATACAAATGCCGATCATGCGGAAGAGAGTTTGAGTTTTTGGTGAGGGAAACAAGAGGTTCCTGTTTGCCCCGAAGTGCGGTTCAAAGGAACTAACAGAAACTCCTTTCAATGTTCAATTCAAACATCAGGAAAGGTTCAGGAACAACAGGTAGCGGGTGCAATGGCTGTACCGGCGGAACATGCTCCACATGCGGAAAATAATCGTATTGGACAGAGCAAATATCAAATCCCGAATTGCAATAACTATCAGTACCTGTGCTGGGAAAAGTTGAAGTAGTAGCTAAGTTAAAGGCTAATCCAATATAGAATTGGGATAAGGAGCGCAAGGAAAGTGAAGGCTGTGTCCCAGGAATCTCCTGAAAAGAAAGGTAAGGACTTGTTCGCCAAGATAGGGCAGACACTTAGGTCAAGTGCTGAGACCTGGTCAGGAAACACGAGAATTGACTCGTGTCGGCAAATTAAAGATGGAAGCTTTGTCTTTGGAAAATGAAGCTTGGCAGGAAGTTTGAAGAAATTGGAAGATTGACACCGCTCACAGGGAGGAGTGGAACTCCCGACGATCTGAAAGAGCCACTTTAGCCGTAGACGAGATCAAAGCCAAGATTGATGCCAAGAAACAAGAAACTGATAGGTTGCGAAAAGAAGAAGAAAAGCGGGGCCGCTATGAGGTTGCTCCTCAACCTATTGATGATGATGTAACACTTCCTCCGGTTGAACCGGAAGTCATGAACTACTGCTCCCAATGCGGTGCACGCTTAGGCGATGCAGATAGGTTCTGTTCCAAATGCGGGAGCCCTGTCAGCAAGTAAGACAAGTGTTGCTCACACCTGTAGAATACCGGGTTATGAGTATTGGGCCCGGTATTCATGTTTTTTGATGTTGGCAAAATCGAAAAGGTATACGCTAAGATTGTGTCGAAAGCAAGTAACGGATTTGATGAGTGTGGAAAGGAGTCTGAATTCATGACTGCAAGAATAATCGACGGAAAGAAAATTGCGTCTACGATTAGGTCTGAGGTCAGGGCCGAGGTAGCCGGTCTAAAGGCAAAAGGGATTGTGCCTGGATTGTCGGTGATCCTGGTAGGTGATGATCCCGCCTCGGTTATCTATGCAAGATCAAAGGAAAGAGCGTGTAAAAAATCGGGCATCAATTACGAATTGTTTAGTTTTCCCACTGATGCCCTGGAAGAAGAAGTTATTGAGAAACTGAGAGAGTTGTCTTCGGATCCTGCTTGCCACGGTATTATGGTGGAGCTCCCTCTTCCAAAGCATATTAATAAAGATCGTGTCATGATGGCAATTGATCCTGTTAAGGACGTAGATGGCATAAACCCGGTAAACAGAGGCTTGATGTTTACCAGGAAAGCCGGTTTGTTCCCGGTTACTCCAAAGAGCTGTATAGAGATTATGAAGAGGGATGGAATCTCAATTGAGGGTAAGAATGTTTGCCTGATAGGACGTGGCGATACTGTAGGCAAGCCTCTGATTTTTCTGCTTCTCAATGAAAATGCAACTGTGACTGTGTGTCACACAAGAACAAGGGATCTTGCTTTCCACACAAAAAAAGCTGATATCATAGTCGCTGCAGCAGGCAAGGCAGGGCTTTTGTCAAAGGAAATGGTGAGTCCAGGGGCTATTGTTGTAGATGCCGGTATCAATCAGGTGGACGGCAAGACAGTTGGTGACGTGGATTTTGATGGTGTATCAGAGATTGCCGCAGCGATAACACCTGTGCCCGGAGGTGTTGGAAGCCTTACAACTGCACTTTTACAGAAGAACCTGCTCAAAGCCATTGAAATCCAGCAGCAGTGAAACAGCCTTTTGGAAAACGGGTGCAGTCCAGCAGCAGTCTGGCTGCAGTCCGCTTACAGTCCGGAAGCGACTTGATACATACACTCAAATAATGTGAAGGGAGAGATCGTTTTTGAGCGAGCTGTTTTCAATGAGCCTTGCCGAGATCCTGAAGGCTTCTGCGGCGTCAGAACCAACTCCAGGGGGAGGCAGTGTTTCAGCCATATGCGCCGCCTTTGCCGCTTCTATGGCGTCTATGGTGGCAAATTTGACCATAGGAAAGAAAAAGTACAAAGATGTCGAAGCACAGGTAACTTCACTTCGTGATCAAACTTTACGCCTTTTGGCTGGCTTTGAAGAACTTGTAGACGAAGACATCAAACAGTTTGGGAACTTCATGGAGGCCTACAGGTTACCAAAGAATACACCTGAGGAGAAAGAGAAACGTGAGGCTTCCGTGCAAAAGGCCTTGAAAGGGGCTACAGAGACTCCCCTTAGGGTAGCCCGGGCATGTGTAGATCTTCTCGAGATAGTGTGTGAACTTGCTCCGATAGGGAACAAAATGGCCATAAGTGACGCAGGGGTTGCCGCTTACCTGGGTGAAGCAAGCCTGAGGGCAGTTTTGCTGAGTGCCGACATTAACATTCCTATGATCAAGGATCCTGATTATGTAGAACAAGTGGTCCAAGAAAAAGAAGGCCTGATAGGGCAGGCCCAAAAACTCAAAGAGAAGGCCATGGCTATTGTTTCGGCGAGGATGGCCTGAGCCTGGCCGAGAAGCCCCTGCGCCTGGGTCCAGGCATAGCCGGTTGGTTTTCTGATTGAGCTTCTTGATCTCTTGAGGATGCTCTGAACAGACGTACGAGCCTTGGCCTTTTGCTCCTGGGACGATGGGGCAGACCGCTCAAAACGTCAAAGCGGTGGGTATGTCCATCATCAAAGCTGGTTATACCTGCTATTTGGTGGACATGCCCCCAAAATGCGGGGATTTGCCTGGAACTGTTGCCGTGCATTCTATGAGTATGGCCGTGAGCCCTCGAGGTTTCATTGGCAAAGCGGTGGACGTGGTCCCGTCCTGTCTCATAGTTGAGCCCGGTAGTCCCATCAAATGTGTGAAAGTGATCAAGATCCATGGTTGTTCTTCCGTAGTAATCATGTACGTGCTCCATTGGTGCAGACGGATCTGCCAGGTCGTTTCTCTCTTCTACAATGTTGTCCAAGTTCCATCCCTCCTTTGCGTTAACGTAATTGTGCTTACGTCAAAATAATATGAAACCTTCAGCCTATTGGTGAGCGGCCGTTGGAATGGCATAAAGGCAGAGAACGCATCTTGCCAATCTGCGGTAACATTTTCTGCAACGACTGAAATACCTTTTGTGCTAATAGACAATTCAAGAGATGTCGGCATCTTTGAGCCGCCCCGGGATAGTTCTACAAGGTCTACTTCGGTCAGGGCATAAGAGGCGTACGAGAGTTGATTTTGTCATCTCTGCAACTGAAAGTGAATTTTTTGCCATTGAGCACATAGGTGGCGTAACCTTGAAGAAAATTTTTAGAGCCTCCATAAGATTGTAATTCCATTCGCACCCTTATAGGTATTCCAAAGTATGACGCCATTTTCACAACAAATTCAATAATCCTTTCGTTTAGGCTGGAATCCAGGATAGTCATGCCTTCAGGCCACGTTGCGGTTTTGAGAATTTCTTTAAACTCGTCTCCGGAAATATACATGGAGATGTTGTTGATCTGCATAATTGCCTCCGCAAACACCCTTTACATAACGCTATGCCTGATTAGGATTGGATGACACAACTACAGTATTTTTCTACAGGGAGGATTTTGTGAAGGGATTGTCAGAACCCGTGGCGAATTCTTCATACGGAAAATGAAAACGTTTTCATATTCAGATATGTCAATGAAAACAGCAGGCAGAGTCGTTTTTGAAGTGGAGCGAAAGAATGGGGACACGAGTTACGATCAAGGATGTTGCAAAAAAGGCCGGATTGTCCATATCCACTGTTTCAAGGGTGCTTAATAAATCAAGCTATGTTAAGAAGAGCACTTTTGAACGGGTAGAGGCGGTCATCAGTGAGCTCGGTTATTCGCCGAACCACATAGCAAGAAGTCTTTCCAAGGGAACTACCGGAATCATAGGGGCCATCCTTCCTGACATATCAAACCCCTTTTTCCCTGCACTTGCCCGGGGCATAGGTGATGCTGCCGTAGCCCGGGGATACACCCTTATTTTGTGTAATACTGATGGGTATGCCTCACACGAAAAATCGTCTGTCCGGGCGCTTTTGGAAAAGCAAGTTGATGGGATTGTCTTTGTAACAGGGAGTTCAGGGCTGTTGGAGTTAGTTCGGGAAGCGAGCAAGGCTTGCCCTGTAGCCGTCATAGACAGGGAGGTTCAGGGAGTATCATGTGACATGGTTACAGTAGACAATTACCGAGGGTCTTTTACGAGATGACTCGCCACCTGCTTAATACCGGCACGGAGCATATTGCCTACATAACCAGATGCATCTTAGCACTTCCCGGGAAAGGCTAAAGAGTACCGAGGGACTGCCTGAAGCGCAGCCGGTATCGAGAGACAACCTTTGGTTTTTAACGGAGACTTCAAATACGATACAGGTTACTCTTTTGCCTGGGAGATAATTCGCTTGGGGTTTGATGCTTGTGTATACTGCGCAAATGACCTTATGGTACGGTGCAATGAGATCCTTTCTTGATTCGGTCCTATCAAAGGTTCCGGAACAGATGGCTGTTGCAGGCTTTGATGATATTGCCATGTCCTCATTGATGAAGATTGCTCACTACTATTGCGCAGCCTGCTTACCAGATGGGTGTTATCGCGGCTGAGTTTTTGCTGGAACGACTAGATAATGGCAAAGAACTTGCGCCCCGTTCGAAAATCCTGGAACCTGTGCTTGTCATCAGAGATTCGACATGAGGGGGAAGAGGCAAAGGCGTGAACAAGAGATATTATTGTTCTGGGTAGTCTGAATATTTGATTTTGTCGTACGTGCCTCCAGGCGAAACGAAAAGGGTGAGACTGTTGCGGGCAAAGAGTTTTCGCTTTTTCCTGGAGGAAAAGGGCGCCAACCAGGCAGTGGCGGCGGCAAAGACGGGGGAAATAATAGTAGCAGGCAGAATAGGAGACGATGTCTTCTCTGAGGCCTTAATTGACAGCCTGTCAGGCGCTCAAGTAGGCCAGGAGCATATTGTTATTACCCCAGGGGTGTCAACCGGTTCTGCATTTATTACAGTGGATGACACAGGAGAAAACTCCATAATCGTGGTTCCCGGAGCCAATGGCTATTATACCGAGAAAGATGTAGATGCACTTATGCCGTATCTCAGGAAAGCCACAGTACTCATGCTCCAACTTGAAATCCCATTAGGGGCAGTAAGTTGCGCCGCCCGGTTGGCTCATTCTTGCGGAGTGAAAGTGATGCTCGACCCTGCTCCCCCGATTCCCATGCCTGGGGATCTGCTCGAGACTATTGACATCATAACTCCAAATGAACACGAAGCTTCATTCCTTACAGGCATGGAAGTAACCGGTGTGGAAAGCGCAAAACTTGCAGCTTCAGATTTGCTGTCCCGGGGCGTAAAGGCTGTAGTGATAAAACTGGGGGCAGGCGGTGTAGTTTACAGTGAGCAGGGTAGTTTTGGATTTGTCCCGGGCCATTCGGTACAGGTTGTGGATACCACTGCAGCCGGCGATGCTTTTTCAGGAGGCCTGGCTGTAGCCCTTTGTGAAGGTAAGCCTCTTGGTGAAGCGTGCCGCTTTGCCAACGGAGTGGCGGCATTATCTGTAACACGTAAAGGCGCGCAGACGTCAATGCCGGAGCGCAGTGAAGTTGACGGGTTTCTTCGTCTGATTTAACACATGCCGGGTGAATGTACCGGCCAGGTCGATTTCAAGGTGGAATCTGGATTTGAAGAGCCTTTTGGAAGGGGGTGGAAGTAGGCACACAAATGCAAGGTAGCCCCATAGAGAACAGCCTTTGTTTGTAAGCTACATTTCCGGAGGTTGAGCGCAATTGAAATGGATAATAGATACAGATCCTGGAATTGACGATGCGTCTGCCATTATTACCGCAGTGAACTCAAAAGTGTTGGATATTTTGGGGATTACCTGCGTACACGGAAACGTGGGACTGGAGCACACTACCAGGAATGCTCTAAGGCTTGTTGAACTTCTTGGGGGTTCTGTACCTGTATATCCAGGTGCAAGCAGGCCTATCATGCAAAAACTTGAGCATGCTGCCGAGTTCCATGGTGAAGACGGTTTTGGCAATACATTCATGCCGGAGCCTGAAGCCAAGCCTGAAAAAGGCCATGCTGTAGATTTCATAATTGAAACTGCAAAGGCACAAGAGCTTTGTCTTCTTACGTTGGGGCCCCTTACCAACGTGGCTCTTGCAATAGCTAAAGAAAGATCTTTGGAAAAGCGAATTAGGCATATCGTCATGATGGCAGGCACATCACGGGCCAGAGGCAACACAAGCCCTGTTGCAGAGTTCAATGTGTTTGCCGATCCGGAAGCGGCTTCAGTGGTATTCGATTCTGGAATACCTATCACAATGGTTCCATGGGAAACATGCCTTGATGCTGTGCTTGGCCCAGATACAGTTGATGCAGTTCGAAAGTCTTCATCAAGAGCCGGCAAAGCCTTTGCCCAGGCCATGGAACTTACAGTAGAGAGGATAAAAAATACCCTGGGCCTGGAAGGACTCTTGCTGTGCGATCTTCTGGCCGCATGTGTGGCAATCGATCCTACGGTAGTAAAAAATGAGGTTTCTGCAAAGGTCACAGTTGAAACCGGGGGGAGATTCTCCCGGGGCCTTACTGTGATTGACGAGCGAATGGCAGATGGTAGCAAGCCAAATGCATCTGTCTGTCTCTCCTGTGACAAAGAGAAGATAGAATCAATGTTTCTTAACGCAATTAATACAAGGATTTAACCGGAGGTGCCAGCATTGAAGAAATTTGTGGGGGTAATGTTACTGGTGGCGCTTTTTGCGTCAGTAATGCTTGTAGGGTGCGGCCCGAAAACTGAACCGGAACCGCAAAATGGTACCGATGTACCCAAGCGCAAAGCCGTGCTTTTGGTCAGCGGAACTCTAGGAGACAAGTCCTTCTTTGATTCTGCCAATGAAGGCATGAAGGCTATTGAGAAGGATTTGGGATGGGAAACCAAGGTAATTGAAATGGGTACTGACCCTTCCAAATGGGAACCGACACTTACAGACGTATCGGGGCAGGATTGGGATCTGATCATCTGCGGAACCTTCCAGATGCAGGAAAAAATCGAGGAAGTGGCCCCCAAGTTCCCCGACAAGAAATACATTGTGTTTGACGTAACCGTAGACTACTCCAAGGCTCCCTTCGAAAACGTATATTCGATTCTTTACAGCCAGAATGAAGGTTCGTTCCTGGCCGGTGTTCTGGCTGCAATGGTTACCGACTCGGGCCTTCCCAAGGCTAATGACCAGAAGATCATTGGCTTCCTTGGCGGAATGGACATTCCGGTAATCAATGACTTCCTGGTGGGATATATTGAAGGAGCCAAGAGCGTTGATCCTGATATCAAGGTTGCTGTCTCATATGTAGAGGACTTTGCAAACCCGGCAAAAGCTAAAGAGATGTGTCTTGCCCAGTACGAGATGGGTGCTGACATAGGGTTTAACGTTGCCGGCGGAAGTGGGTTGGGCCAGCTGGATGCTGCCAAAGAAAAAGACTGCTATGCCATTGGTGTAGACTCTGACCAAGCTTTGCTATTTAAGGATTCAGATCCTGAAAAAGCAGAGTTGATTCTTACTTCGATGCTGAAGCGAATTGACAATTCACTGGTACGGGCAGTCAAGCTTTTCGAAGAAGACAATCTGGAGTTCGGTAAAGCGGAGACTTTAGGACTCAAGGAAGAAGCAGTAGGACTTGCCCATAATGAGTTTTACGAAAAGAACGTACCTGAAGAAATGAGAAACAAGATAGATGAAATTGCCGGGAAGATTAAGGCAGGCGAGATTGAAGTATCTTCAGCCTTTGTAATGGATGACAAGGCTATGGACGAACTACGGGAATCGGTCCGTCCGTAGTCAGATCTAGGTGTACTCGGGGCAAGGGCTGATCCTTGCCCCGGGGCCAAAAATCAAATAAGTCTTGACCTGGGATGAGGTGGACGGCGTGGAGGCTCAAACGGAACCTCAAAAAGAAACACCGATTTTACTGATGAAAGGAATAACCAAAGTCTATCCTAACGGGTTGGTTGCCAATTCAGATGTGACGTTTGAAGTACGCCGGGGTGAAATTCATGCCCTTGTTGGTGAAAACGGCGCTGGCAAGACAACCCTTATGAAAGTCCTGTTTGGCCTGGAAAAACCGGACGAAGGGCATATTCTGATAAAGGGTGAGCAAGTACGAATAACTTCGCCTGACCAGGCAATCAAGTACGGGGTAGGTATGGTACACCAGCACTTCATGCTGGCTTCGTCACTTACTGTTGCTGAGAACATTGTACTGGGGGAAGAACCCAGGAAAGGGGTTTGGTTCGACAGAAAACAAGCAGAAGAAATATGTTTGGAACTCGGGAAAAAATACGGGCTCAATGTTAGTCCTGCTGAAAAAGTAAGGGATGTGCCTGTAGGGGCCAAGCAGAAAGTAGAAATCCTAAAAGCCCTGATGCGTGGTTCTGATATTCTGGTCTTGGACGAACCTACTGCAGTTTTAACTCCTCAGGAAACCGGTGAGCTGTTTGTTGCTCTAAAATCCCTTAAGGAACTGGGCCACACAATCATCTTCATCTCTCACAAACTGCGGGAAGTAAAGCATCTATCTGACAGAATTACAGTGATGCGTTCAGGCAAGGTTGTCGGGACTGTTAATACAGCCAATGTCACCCTGGAGGATATTTCAAAGATGATGGTTGGCCGTGATGTTGAACTCAAGTTATCCCGTCCCCGGATTTCACCTGGCCGATCACAGGAAGTCCGGCTTTTGGTCAAGAATCTTAACTATGTTCAGGACGATAAAGAATCTTTGAAGAATGTAAGCCTCAAGGTCAAATCCGGTGAGATTTTGGGAATTGCAGGGGTTGAAGGAAACGGCCAGGTAGAATTGGTGGAGGTTCTTACAGGATTGTCAATGTGCAGTGACGGGGAAGTTGAAATCTGTGGGCAAAAAGCTACAGGAAAAAGTCCCGAAGAAGTGAGAAACCTCGGCTTATCTCACATTCCTCAAGACAGAATGACTTTTGGAGTGGCATCCAGGGCTTCAATATCTGAGAACCTGATATCTACGGGATACAAGAAACAACCCCTGAAAAACGGGCCGTTCCTGAACCTCAAGGCGATTTCTGATCTCAGTAAAAAGCTTATTCAGAGATTCGAGATAAAGGCTACTTCACCTCGCCAGCCGGTGAGCACTCTTTCAGGAGGCAACATACAGAAGGTTGTTGTAGCCAGGGAGTTTTCCACCAATCCCAAAGTGATAATAGCCAATCAGCCTACCAGGGGTATTGACGTAGGAGCCACAGAGTCTATTCACCGGTATCTTGTTGAAGCCACAGAAAATGGGTCCGCGGTTCTCCTGGTATCAGCAGACCTTACAGAAGTTATGGGTATTTCCAACAAGTTATGTGTCATGTACGAAGGGGAAATCGTTGCATATTTCGATGAAGCAGGAGAAGTAACCGAAGAGGAACTGGGACTTTACATGCTTGGCCTGAAACGCCAGGAGCCTCAGGAACTAATGGTTTCTATGATGGGGGAGGCCGGCCAATGAGAAGAGATACATGGTTTGAACTGCTAAGAACCGGATTGGCTATTGGTGTGGCATTGGCCATCGGGTTCACTGTTACATCGATGGTTTCCAAGGCGCCTTTTGAGGCATTCGGGTATTTCCTCAAAGGCCCATTTACGACCATTAGGCGGTTTGGCGCTTTCCTGGAAGCAGCTATTCCGCTTACTTTTTCGGGCCTGGCCATTTCGCTGGTATTCTCTGCCGGCCAGTTTAATCTGGGTGCAGAAGGCCAGTTTTTCATAGGGGCTGTTGCTGCCACCGCAGCAGGGATTCATTTGAATTTACCTCCGGTCATACACACCATAGTATGTCTTGCAGCCGGAATGGCAGCCGGGGCACTTGGAGGCTTTATCCCCGGGTTTCTTAAAGCCCGCTGGAATGCTTCGGAACTGGTATCGTCATTGATGCTGAACTATGTGTTTCTCAAACTGGGGATGTACTTAATAACCTATCATTTGCGGGATCAATCAGTTGGTGCCCTGGTGTCTTTTCCACTGCGGGAGAGTTCCTGGTTACCGCGGTTTACTGAGAATACCCGGCTTCATGCAGGGGTGTTTGTTCTGCTTTTGACCGTTGTGTTTTGCTATTATTTTCTTTACAGGACAGGCAAAGGATATGAAGCCAGAATGACAGGGCAGAATATCAGCTTCGCCCGGTACTCGGGCATTCCTGTGTTGACTGTCATATTGTCCATACAGGTGCTGGCCGGGGCTGTGGCAGGCCTTGGCGGCGCCGTTGAGATGTTGGGAATCTACAGGCGTTTCCAGTGGTTGGCAAGCCCGGGGTACGGGTTTGACGGAGTCATTATCTCGATTCTGTCTAAGAACAATCCTCTTTTGGTACCTGTAGCTGCAATTTTCCTTGCATATCTACGTGTCGGCGCTGATGTTATGGCAATGTATTCTGATGTTACAGCTGAAATGGTCTCGGTTATACAGGCTGTGATTATTCTTCTGGTGACAGCCGAAGCTTTTCTTGCAGGTTACAAACATCGCCTGGTGCTAAAAGAGGTGAAGCAACGTGCATCCGCTTCTTAGAGCAATTTTCTCTCCTTCCTTTGCCGCTTCAATATTGCGAGTGACCACGCCTATTCTTTTTGCAGCCCTAGGGGCAGTGGTAGCAGATCTGTCTGGAGTGGTAAACATTGCTTTGGAAGGAATAATGCTTACATCTGCTCTTACAGGTGTGGTGGTTTCTGCCTTTACCAAGTCGGCCTGGATTGGCCTTTTGGCAGGCATGGCTGCAGGGTCTCTGATAGGGCTATTGCTTGGGTATTTCCATCTTAAGTTAAAAACCAACGTGATTTTGGCCGGGATTGCGTTTAACCTTCTTGCTGCCGAGGGAACAGTGTTTCTTCTCTATGTAGTAGCCCACGACAAAGGAGTCTCCAGTTCACTGGCAAGCAAGGTAATACCTGAATGGCAGATCCCAATAATCAAGGATATTCCTGTTCTGGGGGCTATCCTTGGCAAGCAGAATGCCCTGACTTACATGGCTCTCATTGCTGTGGGAATGGTCTATCTTTTGCTCTTCAAGACATCCTTTGGATTAAGGCTCAGGGCTGTAGGCGAGAATCCTGATGCTGCCGATTCAGTTGGAATTTCGGTTCACAGAGTCCAGTTCGTAGCTCTGGCAATAAGCGGTGCCCTGGCAAGCATGGGAGGCGCTCACCTTTCCATGGGATACGTGAGCTGGTTTTCACGAAACATGACATCAGGCAGGGGTTTTATTGCACTGGCCGCCGAAGCCCTCGGGCGGAGGCACCCAATTGGAGTACTCATTGCTTCACTCTTGTTCGGGTTTGCCGATGCCTTGTCAAACTATATGCAGAGCCTGAGAGTTCCCGGGGAGTTTGTGCAGATGATCCCGTATGTATTGACACTTGTTGCCCTTGCAGTGTACTCAGGCCGTCAAATCAAGACCAGGAGGTTTTCCAAATGATTGAGAAAAAGATACCTGTCATCATCGACTGTGACCCTGGCCACGATGATGCAGTAGCCCTTGCCCTGGCCTTTGGATGCGGAAAACTGGACGTATTGGGTGTGACTACTGTTGCCGGAAACAGTACAGGAGAAAACACCTATAGAAATGCACTGAAGTTTTTGTCGTTTATAGGTGCCGGTGTTGAGGTGGCACGAGGAGCCGATGAACCTATTTTTCGCCCGCTGACCATAGCCCCGAGTGTTCATGGAAAAAGCGGATTGGACGGGACCGAGCTGGGTGAGCCCGGGCTCAAAGGTTCAGCCCGTTCTGCTTTTGACCTCATAACCGGGACTCTCATGAATTCCAAAGAGAAAATCACCTTGATCCCTACAGGGCCCCTGACGAATATTGCCATAGCCCTTTTGGCTAAACCTGAGATAAAAGCCAAAATAGAACGCATAGCCCTAATGGGAGGCGCTGCCCTGGAGGGTAACTGGACTCCTGCTGCAGAGTTCAATATCCTGGTTGATCCTGAGGCTGCAAGAATAGTTTTTGAATCAGGAGTGCCGATTACCATGATAGGCCTTGATGTAACCCATAAAGCCCTTATATATCCAGACGAAATTGAAGTTTTGCGTAAGTTGGGCAGGGTAGGCAAGGCCTTGGCTGAACTCATGGATTTTTACGCCATTTTCTACAGCAAGCAGTTTAAGGGTAATCCAATTCACGATGCAGTTGCAGTAGCTTCTGTTTTGCAACCTGATATTGTCTCGACCAAGCGTCTGAACGTGTCTATTGAAACGTCAGGCGAGTTTACCCTTGGCAGGACTGTGGTTGATTTCAGGGGGACCACTGGACGGAAGGCTAACTGTGACGTAGCTTTAGGGCTGGACAGGGAAGGATTCATTGAACTGATTTTCGATGCAGTTACCTCCCTTGAGCAAGGAGGCCGGGAATAATGCCGGGAAATGTGCTGCTGGTAAACGCCAAAGTAATCGGGCGTGACGGGAGCCTTCAGGGCCCAGTCGACATGTTGATTGAATCAGGTGTAATTAAGAGTGTACTCCCTTCAAAGACTGATCTTGGGATTGGCGCCCGGGCCTACGATCAGGCCACAGAAATTAGAGATTGCAGGGGATGTTTTATCAGCCCGGGGTTGGTGAACTTGCATACTCACAGTCCTATGACAATTCTCAGAGGAATTGCAGAAGATGTGAGTGTTGAAGATTGGTTTAACGCAAAAATCTGGCCCTTTGAGAGCACCCTTACTCCCGGTGATATTCGTATTGGTGCAATGCTGGCAATTTATGAGATGTTAGATTACGGGGTTACAACCTTTTGCGACCATTACTTCTTCAGTGAGGAGATTGCAAGTGCAGCCATGGAAGCGGGGATTCGCGCTGATATTGCCCCCACAATTTTCGGCATGGCACCTGACTGGCAGGAGGCTCTTGATAACGCATCTTTACTTATCGACAGCACAAACCGGAATGAAAATGGCCGCGTACGAATGCGTATAGGGCCTCATGCACCTTATACATGTCCGGAGGTTGTTCTGGAAGCTTGTGCCGGACGGGCTGAGGAACTGGGCGTTGGAGTGCATATTCATGTCTCAGAGACTGAAAAACAGGTACAAGAAAGCATTCTTCAATATGGAAAGACTCCGTTTCTCAGACTAAAGCAAGCGGGGCTCCTTGAAATTCCCTGTATCATAGCCCACGGAATTTGGGTTCAAGAACAAGAGCTTGGCCTTCTTGGAAAGGATTCAGTGTTTGCAGTAGCACCTAAAACATATCTAAAACTGTCATCTGGCTTTGGAAATCTATACCGGTTCCAATGGGAGAGCATAAACGGGGAAAGCATATCCAGTACTCCGGCAGGACAGACTGCAGGTAGCCAAACACGGAAAAACCTTTCCAGGAAAGGGGCCGGGAAGTTAAGGGTGGGTATTGGCACAGATGGAGCTGCAAGCTCCAATACTCTCAATCCCCTGGAACAAGCCAGGCTATATGGGCTCCTGGCTAAAGACTGTCTTGAGGATGCCGGTGCTTACCCATTGCAAGTAATATGGCAGATGCTCATGGAGGGCCACAATGCCCTTGGACAGAACACAGGAGAAATAGCACCAGGCTATCAGGCTGATCTGGTGGTATGGGATCTCTGCATGGCACATACATGGCCTGTATATGATCCTCTTGCTGCGATAATATACTCTGCCGATGCCAGGAATGTAAGGGATGTGCTTGTTGGAGGGGATTTCAAGAAGAAGGACGGAAAAGTCCTTGTGTATGATGACAGGCTTCTTTTTGATGAGGCAAACCGCATTAAGGAAAGACTCGTGTCCAGGGGTGCAGGTACAGCCAGGGTCAGGTACTGAACCGGATTGCATTGGGTGCAGGATGCGTTGACAAAGATGGTTATTGGCGAGGTTAGAATGGACTGCACATGCTTTTTGGCTCTCATTCAAGGGAAAACTGTGTAAGTCTGGAGAATAATTTATAGTGTGGTCGTTAAGTTCTTGTGTTGGAGGCGTAATTCATGGATAAAGATGGTATGAGACTTGAGACCAAAGCAACTCATATAGGACAGGAGCCGGATCCTCTTACAGGTTCAATTGTTTCACCCATTTATCAAACCTCTACTTTTGTGTTTCCGAACGTAGAAGAAGGGGCAGCCAGGTTCAGGGGAGAACGTGAAGGATATATCTACACAAGGTTGGGGAATCCCACAACTGCTGCTCTGGAAAGAAGTGTGGCCGCACTTGAAAACGGAGAAAGAGGGCTGGCTTTTTCTTCAGGGATGGCAGCTATATCTGCGGTTGTTATGGCTATTGCCAGTGCCGGCGACCACATTGTTGCAGACAAATGCGTTTATGGATGCACTTTTGCATTTCTTACCGGAATTTTGGCAAGATTCGGGGTGCAAGTGGACCTGGTTAACTGCTCTGAGCCTGAGAAGGTTGAAGAAGCTATAAAACCAAACACCAAACTTATATACTTTGAGTCGCCTGCTAACCCGGTCTTAAAAATGGTAGACATGGAGACTATAGCTTCTATTGCAAAAAAGCATGGGATTACCACCGTAGTTGACAACACTTTCATGAGCCCGGTTTTCCAAAGGCCCCTTGAATGGGGGATTGATGTAGTGGTACACAGTGCCACCAAGTATCTTGGCGGGCATGGAGACCTTATTGCAGGTATTGCAGTGGGGGAAAAAGAGTTTATTGAGAACGTGGCAGTAACCACTCAAAAAGACATAGGTGGAATCCTTTCACCATTTGATGCATGGCTCATACTAAGGGGCATCAAAACTCTTCCTGTAAGGATGAAGCAGCATGAGAAAAACGCCATTGTGATGGCTGAGTTTTTGGAAAATCACAAGGGGGTTGAGAGAGTATATTATCCAGGCCTTCAGTCCCATCCTCAGCACCAGCTTGCCAGGAAGCAAATGTCCGGTAATGGTGGGATGATTGCCTTCGAACTTAAGGGCGGATTTGAGGCAGGGAGGACTCTTATGGATTCGGTTAGGCTATGCCATCTTGCAGTGAGCCTTGGTGAAACAAGCACTTTGGTTGAGCATCCCGCGTCAATGACCCATTCGCCAATGACTCCTGAAGCCAGGCATGCAGCCGGTATTGCTGAAGGCCTGGTCAGAATGTCGGTAGGGTTGGAACATGTAGATGATCTTATCGCCGACTTGACCCAGGCATTGAAGAAGGCTACCGGGTTTTAGGTAACGTAATCGCTATTGGTTGTATCTCGCAAAGATTTTTGACTTTGCTTTACTGCACACAATCCAGATAGTAAACATAACCTCCATGGTAGAAAGTGCTATTGGAGGTTATGTGGTGAGCCTTTGGGATTGGATTAGGCAGAAATGGGCCGGCAGGTTTGGTTCCAGAGACAAGTATGGGGTTTGCAGGCACGGTTGGACTAGCCGGTACTATCCATGTAAAACCACTGCAGCAACCAGTGTGGCAAGCTTTCCCATGGGTGGCAAGAAGGGCCTGGGTACTTCAGACGATGTCTACCTGTTGCTTCAAGATCTTGCCATTAGAGTCAAGAGGGAGATCTTGTTAGACGTGCCTTTTGAAGTGACGGTGGTGGTTCCCAGGGCTGAAATTACGAAAAAGTACCGGGACGGCGAACTTGTTGAGACTAATCTTGTTTACTCAAGCATTACCATAAGCCACTCTCCGAGATACCCTGAGAGGGGCCGCTAATAGCGCAGTTTTTCGTGGAAACCCTTGATGTTTCTTAATGGGTTCCTTGTACCTTTACACCCGCTGTGTTCTGATTGGGACGGGTTTCTTGGGCTTCTTCAGGAAAGCGGTCGATTCCTCGCGGGCTTCACAAATACCGGCATCAAGTTCAGTTGAGAAGTGAAATCCAGCGGCTTCCCGGTACTTCCGGGCCAAAGGAAGCGCAGGTTTCAGGCCAAGACTCTTTATGGCTTTTTTGACAGTTTCACCTGATTTTCTGAATGCCTTAAGTTCTTGGCCAGAGAGGGGGAGTTCAATCACCCTCAGTATCCCCTCTTTTCCTACCACTGACGGAGTGCCCAGGTATATTCCGCTTACCCCGTATTCACCGTTCAGGTATGCAGAAACCGAGTAAACGCTCCGGAGATCTTTGATAATGGCTTCGGTTATCCTGGCCATGGCCATGGAAATGGCATAGTAAGTTGCACCTTTGAGGTCGATAATGTCATATGCAGCATCACGAACTTCCAAAAAAACTTCTTCCCTGTGGGCCTCAGTAAGCTGGATCCAGTTTTCAAGGGACGTTCCGGCAATGGTAGCTCGCGACCAGGCTACGATCTCTGAATCTCCGTGTTCCCCTATTACAGACGCATGGATACCCTTAGGGTCTATGCCCAGTTCGTCGCCAAGGACATAACGAAGACGTGCCGTGTCCAAAACGGTTCCAGAGCCTATTACTCTTTCCGGGGATAGGCCTGAACGTTCAAGGGCAACGTAGGACATCACATCCACCGGGTTGGTTACAACCAAAATGATAGATTCAGGACATAAACGCCCTGCTTTCTCTGCTATATCGCCTACAATTTGTGCATTTTTTTCAAGGAGATCCATTCTTGTTTCGCCGCTCTTTTGCGAGGCCCCGGCTGCAATTACTATCAAGTCCGAGTCTACCAGGTCATCCAAGGATCCCGCCCAGATATTTGTGCGTTCCACAAGGGGCATGGCGTGATTGAGATCCATTGATTCGCCTAGAGCTTTTTCCCGATGTTTGTCAATGAGGCAAATCTCATCGGTTGTTCCCCTGAGAAGAAGGGTGTAAGCATAGGTAGCTCCTACAAGCCCTGTGCCCACGATTGATACTTTAGACGGCTTTTGAAACGAGAGTCGTGCCATACAATAACCTCCGAATTGGAACTTTGCCCCATAGAAAAGGCGGCTGTTTCCCATATGATTCCCGTAAATCAGGTTTGAGTCTCACTGTTGGCCGGGAACCAGGATAAAAAAATAACGGGGCCCGGGGGCCCCGGAAAGCCTTTTAGAGTCAGGATACGATTATATTACCGGGGAGAAATAGGAATTCTGATCGCCCACAGGGTACCTTTGTTATCTCCTTGAACCACAAAGTACTCAGGGTAGCCTGGTGTGCCTGCAGTACTTACCCTTACAACCAGAGGGTCCACAAATAAAAATGTGTCTCTGACTTTATAATCTACTTGCATGCTTCCTGCATGTATTGCCAAAACGCCCCGGGCGCCTCCGGTTACATAAATTCCGTCAAGATTAGGTACTCCTGAAAATAGTGAAGAATATCCTTGCACGTGCCATGGAATCTCCCCATTGTCTGTATAGTACGAAGTGATACGTCCGCTTGAGTCAGGCACCAATGTGTACCGGCGCCCGGCTGGGGCCTGTTTGTTCTGAGAATAAAGTGGCAAGGACGGTTCAAGAAAAGTGCGCCAGTTTATCCCTTTCCAGACTTCACGGCCATCGTAGGGGTCCAGAGCGTACAAAAAGCTCCCCCCACTGTGGTTATCAGCAGGAGTGGCTGTTAGAACAATATTTTTGTCAAATAGACAATTACCTGAAGGCGAGTAATATATCTGCCTGCCAAGTTTCTTGGCCCATACTTCCTGGCCTGTGCCAGCTTTCAGTGCATAAAACGTCTGGTCCCACGCTCCGAAAAACACCATTCCCAGGCCTGCTGAAGGAGTGTTGGTTATAGCTCCTGAGGCTGAATAAACCCACTCTTTTCTGCCGTTTACCGGGTTTACCGCGTACAAATGGCCCGATGAGGAACCTATGTACAAAAAGTTTTTCTTCCGGAGGTTCCGTGGACCAGAGATTTGGTTCTGTAAACCCCTGAGGATCGAAGATTTCCATTTAATGATGCCTGTGTTCTTATCTATGCAATGAATTTGCGCCATACGGCACTTGTCCCAAAGTACAATCTTTGATCGTCAATAGCACCGCCGCCCCATGGAGCACCGGCATCATATTCCCACATGATGCCACCGCTCTTGGTGTCTGTATGGAATAAACACGAGTTTCCGGTGCCCGCAATCACCCTGTACGGTTCTTCCATAAGCAACCGGCAAGTAAGGAGCGCTCCCAAGTTCACTTTTTCCATACCACCATCTTTGCAGTATCTTTTTAGAAACTCCGATGTTTCGATATACGTATCGGCTGCCCTTTGAGTCTTAACGTATGGGTTCCCGGACTGGTACGAAATATCGACTGAGAACTCATGATGAATCCGAATTTTCGCCAAGTTCGTTGTAGTGTGCACCGTCGATTTGAAACCAGGTAGAACCGGCGTGGGAAAGAGAGAATGTACCCTTCAAAATGCCGTCTTGAACTTCAACGGAAAACTCTTTTATAGGATTCTTAAGGGAATCCATAGGCGTAGCTGTCACCCAGAATGAGAAGGGACTCAACGTGAGATGGCTGCTCACTTTCTAATGAAGGTTTTACAGCGTATACCGTAAGGTCTTTTCCGCTGACCTCCACGAGAGTGTAGGCATTATCCATAAGGGCGCCGCTCATGAAAAAGCTTCTTCCCTGAACCTTCCACGGGATGAATGAATGGCCGTGGCCTGAGAAAACTGCCTGAATGGGATACTTGTCAATAAGCTCCAGTACCGCATCATCTGCGTCTTGAAAGTTCCTTGCCTGGTAGAGCAGGGGATGGTGCGAGAAGATGGCTACGGGCTTATTGCCGGATTGAGACGCCAGATCTTTTTCCAGCCACGAAAGAACCGCCGGGTCCACTGTTCCATGGCCTTGTTCCGGGTAGCTGGTATTTAGGACTATGAAATGCCATTGGCCGTAATCGAAAGAAAATGTTGACGGCCCAAGGTAATTCCGAAATTGTGCTCCTTGTGGGTCCTGCCACCGGGCTTCGTGGTTTCCCATGGTGGCAAGGACTGGAAAGGACAGTTTAGATGCCTGGCCCTTGAACAATTCATATTCTTCGGTTGCGCCGGTTTCAGTAATATCGCCCATGTGAATTAGGAAAGAAGCGTCTGAATGCCGCTTTAATATGTCTTGGAAGGCCAGAGCTGAGTTCTTGTTTCCTTGTCCTGAACCCAGGTGACTGTCAGTGGCAACTATGAATTTGAAGGGCTTCAAAACATGCCCTCCATCTAAGGAACCAAGGGCAACAGGGTCTTGTATGTTCTCTGATCGCCCGGCAAGGGCACCGGCAACGGGACTAAGCCATGCTCCGAGAAAGGCCAGTGCAAGGAGAAGAGTCATACAGCGATTTCTTCTCTTACCGGCTCTTTGTGTGATGAATGTATGCCTGGCTGATTTGTAGTGAGCTAAGTATTTCATTAGAGACCTCCCAAGAAAAAAGGTACTTTACCGGACTGTCAAGGCCAAAAGCGAAGCCTTCATATATTTCGACGCACGGAACCGGTTTGAGTTCCTGCAGGGGGGCTATATTTCCAGCAGTTCACAATAGATCCGCTCTGTGGCTCGGGCAACGCTTTCTTCAGAATGCTGTTCTACAACTGTCTGGCGGCCAAAATCGCCAAGGATGGCCCGCTTCTGAGGGTTTTCGATCAGGTCCTCGATAAACTTGCTCAGGGCAGGGGAAGTAGGAGGGTAGGGAGCATTCAGGGAGACATAGTTTCTTTCTTCAAGAACACTGACGTTTTCGGGTGAGGCCGGGCCAAATACCCCCCCGGGCCCGAATACTATGACGGGTTTGCCTGTGGCCATGGTTTCCAGGGCAACCCTGGACATTCCAAGCACAATGTCTGAAGCCGCATACAAAGAAGGGGTATCCAGGACGAAACCCACGCAGCGAACGGTTTCTTTTCCATTGGCGTTATTAATTTCGTGTGCCCTGGCCTTTACCGAATCAAAATCCTTGCCGTCACCTGCAACAAGCAGCATTATGCCAGGATATTTCCGGGAAAGACTGAAAACCGCATCTTGAGCCACTAAGGCGGCGTTTGCAAGATCCCCTTCCAGCCTGGATGCATATGCAAGTACAGGGCCTGTATTCCTGGATATACCCATTTTCTCACGGAGTTTTGCCTTCCTGAGGCCGTTTTCCGGATGAAAAAGTTCAACGTCAATGCCGTTGGGAATCACAGTGATTTTTTCGGGATCAAAACCGAACTCTCGGACTATGTACTCCTTGATCACTTCGCTGACTGCTATTGTTTTATTACCCTGACGGCTAAAATGCACCCACGGAAATCCTGACTTAAAAGGATAGTGGTATGTGGTTATCAGGGGTATGCTTTTTTTCACTGCAATCTTTTCAGAAATCCACATCGGTATTCGGGCGTGGGCATGGATTAGGTCCACCCTGTGAGTGTTGATTATGTCATATATGATCCGGTATGCCCGGGCCATATTGAGAGGCCAACGCGAGTGCAGCGGAGCAGCAAAATGTGGAATTCCGGCTTCATTCAGGTCTTGTACCCTTTGGCCTCCGTTCGAGGCCACATATACTTGCCAGCCCAGT
>JAXGOJ010000013.1:0-47744 GCA_040767525.1 Bacillota bacterium
CACGGTACAAGTCCAGGCTGTCTGGGATACTCTAAGGTCAAAAAGGGGCCTACCTGAGTTCAAGCTCGAAGTAAGACTCGAATTCCGACTCAGGCATGGCCTCTTTTGCAGTTATCAATCTCCGGTCAGCAACCAACAGCCTAATCCGGTGCCTGGTACCCTGGACACTCTAGCGCTGTGTGAGGTTTATCAAAACATAGTCCATGGCAGAAACCGGATCTGTGGTTCCTGATTTCAGAGACTCGTCAATACTACAAAGCAACCGAAGGGCCTTTTCTAATCTGGGAAACGTCCAATTCCTGGACTGTTCCAGGGCTTTTCTCGCTGAATACGGATGGACTCCCAGGGTTCTCCCCAATAAATTCCCGGTGATTCCTTTCAGTGATGCCTCCTTGGCCCTCCACATAAGCCCGAAATGAGACCCAAGAACAGCAATCATGAAGACCGGATTTACCCCCCTGGCACGCAGGTCCTCAAGCTCCGAAAAAGCCTTCCCTGTATTACCGGTGGCAACTGCGTCAACGAAAGCAAAAGTGTTCATTTCTGGATCAGGAGAAACGCAATCGAGCACGTGTGAGACAGCGATTTCACGGGATGGTTGAACAAAGAGTTCGAGTTTCTCGACTTCTTTTTCCAGACGCTCTATGCTCCTGCCTACAATGACAATGAGATTCTCAAGGGCTTCTCTTGTTATGCTATAGCCGTCTGTCTTGATCCTCCCCCGGGCCCATGACGATGCATCCCGAAATGACGGTTGGGCTGCATGAACCAATCTGCCACATAGTTTATCCAAAACTTGATTAAACCCCTTTGGAGCAGGATTTTGCCTGGTTACAGAAGAAAGCAAAAGGCAATTCCCTGGTGCTACAATATCTATCCACCGGTCAGGTTTTTGGTCGAAAAGTGACTTTGCCCCTCTTACGATCCAGAGCCTCGGGCCGAAAAAAGAAGGTTGAACAAGAAGCTCGGCAATATCAGGCCAGGTAGCCTCATCACCTGATATATGCTCTGTTCCGTCAGGAAAAACATTGGACAAAAGGCTGATGAGCCTGTCATGCCAGTAGGCCTCATCTCCATAGACCAAATATACAGGGGCTGTTTTGCCCATTCTGATTTCCTTTTCAGCCTCGAGGGGTAACGTGGAAATTCACTCCTATATTATGTAAACATCTTGCCACCCAAAGCCAAAAGCAGCGGCATCCTGGGACTCCCCGCAGATCACCTGGGATAACTGGGGTGGTAATAAGATCTGACCAGAAGCTGTCTCCTTACCACTTCCCCATTTTGCTTTTCTACACGGTAGGTTTCAACCAAAAGTCCCGGGTTCATACCTTCTTCAGGGTACTCCTCGAGAATTACCGGCTGTATCTCGTATGTGCTTTGACCGGGCTTTCCAAATACCCGTACGCTGACCGTTCCGTCTTCAACCCAGGCTCCAAAAACCACAGGAGTGTCAAAGGTGTTCTTCACCTTAAGATCAAGATAGTTCCATGCTACTGCAGCATCACAACCAGGGTCAGCATAGTCAACAGGTATACCGTGCCCGTGAATCTCGGGAAACTCAAGTCCGCCTTCAACGGCGGCGTTAAACAACGTGGTGGTAATCTGACAAATTCCTCCGCCTACATCGGGAACAAGACGGTTGCCTACAACTACATTTGCGTATCGATATCCTCGCTGTACAGACCTTTCTCCTGCCTCTTTATTGAAGCTGTAAGTCTCTCCGGGCATAAGGGCCCTTCCGTGAACAGCCCTGGCAGCGAGATCAAGGTTTACGTTTCTGTCGGTCTCATCCAATTCGTAATTGGTTTCATGAAATCCAATGAGCTCCAAAGGCTCCAGACTGTCCGTACTAGGTGGTACAGTTCTCCTGAAACGGAACTTCCCAACTTTCGTCCCATCAAGATTCTCAAGAGCCGCTAAAACATCCTGACAGGTAACTGTCCACTTTTCAGCAGGGTGAATTACAAGGTCATATCCAGAAAACCCGTACCGTTCACTCAGGGGTTCTCTAGACAGGCTCTTGGCAATCTTCTCGGCCACTTCCCCCAGGTCCGGTGACAATACACTGGAGGGCCTGGCCATAACTGTCTTAGGCCCATTCCTGAAGAAAAACGAAGGCATGAGTCTCGAACGTGAATCTATGTAATTTTCAAGTTGCTCAGTTATTCGGCCAGTATCAGGCACTATTTGGAGGTCTTCTGGAATTACTTCGCAAGACATATCCCCGGCCTTAAACACCAGCGGGCCTTGTTGAATCTCCAGGGTTTTCCTTTCGATTACTGACATGGCCTCGTGTTTGGGCAGGCCGCCTAAGGGAACGCCAAAAGCCCACACGTTCTGGCTGACTACATCTTCCCTAACGCAAGATGCAAGTAAGATAGCCAGCAATGCCAATGCCCCTATTGCAATTACTATTCTATGCTTGTCCCAGGTTGCCTTCATTGATTATCCACTCCGGAATAGGATTGCCCTGTATCGTTGCATTGCATGACTCAATTCCGTGAATACTGCACAATTTCGCTAAAGAGTTATGTAACATATACAATTCTACCAGACATGGCCACATTCCTACCACTCAGAAACCACCAAACCCAGGAGATACATCCCACCGGTATATAACCACTGGGCAGCCTGTCACCGCAAAAACGCCCTAACATAGACCTTTTTACGGTATGCCCTGAGGGCTATTGCTCCATCCAGGTCAGTCCGAAAAACTTTAAGCCCGTTTTCTTCTGCTGATTGGAGAACATCCGGGGAAGGATGCCCGTAAGAGTTCGGGCCCACAGAGATCACCGCCATTCCGGCTCTATGGGATAGTCTTTCATAAAATCCAAAAACCAAAGAATCCGGGCTTCCGTGATGGGGTACCTTCACTATTGGGATAACACCCAAAGGAACGTCCTGAACCTTACTGCAAAGGCCTTTCACAGCCAATTGACCTTCTTCGCCCGGTCCGATTTCCATATCCCATGCATTTACCAGTTCCGAAACGGCTTTCCCCGGCGCATCACCCCAAAATTCAAGATACATTGGAAACCCTATAACTCGCAGGGTAAAAACAAGTGAGTCGTCATTTGAAAAACCGGCGGCAGTTTCACCTGCGGCCTTTCCCCCATCAGAAAGTGAGACACCGGAACTACCTTTAGAATCCTTGCCATGCCTCTTTTCAGGATAAAAAACGTTAATGGCGGCACCGCCAATTTGGTATGCTTCGCCTGCTTTTGCCTCAGTAATAGGCGGAATTGAGTCTGTGATCTCATTTGCAGCACCGAAACCAAGGAAACGCCCTTGAGAGCGGGCGGACTGGTTCAAACATATCATCTCAACTACACCGGCGGCGCTTTCAGGGCATGTCATGATCTGTTTCACATCAAACAGGCTGCATAATTCAGCTAGTCCTCCCGCGTGATCCAAATGCAGATGAGAAAGTATGCACAGGTCAATTCGTTTAATACCCATCCTTTTCAAATAAGGTATCAATACCCGGCCGGCATAGTCCTGGGTGCCTGTATCCACAACAATCACTGTGCTCCCGGTGCGAAAAACCGCACAATCCCCCTGGCCTACACTGAGGAAGATCACCTGGGGCCAGGGAGAATAATTGCGCAAGAATACCGAAAGAAAAAGGGCAAGTGACAAAGCCGGCAATAAGGCTCGCCTTGCCCTTTCGGAGCCCGGATACCGGGTAGAGGCCTGACTTGCATTCTTGTGTCTGTTACCTGTAAGTAAATAAAGATGCTCTCCTGCCTCTTTGCTGCCTTTTTCCATGGAGAATTCCATACCGTATTCCAGCAGCAAAACCACAATTCCGTAATATGACACAGACTCAACTGCCCCAGGTGCCGGAAAGACAAAAGATGCAATAGGAATCCGGGCAACAATGTGACTGAACCGCCTTATGCCATGAAGTACGAAAAACGAGAACCATCCCAGGGCTCTCCCCAAGACCCCGGGCAGGCAGAGTACCGGTAGAAACGAAAGGGCCCCTGCTGTGGCAAAAAGCGCCCAGATCCCTCCCAGAAAGAAGCCTGCTACAGACACATCCTGGAAATGGTAAGCCAGGGGTGGAAGCATGAAGACTGCCATCAGCAGGGATTGGAGGAGTGATCGTCTCACAACACCCACCCTGAACCTGTCTCCAAAACCTGCCACATACTCACGGCTAATCCATCCTGATAGCATTCCGGCAAAACTGAGTTGGAAAGATGCGTCCAAGAGGGGATACGGAATCCAAAACCCTATTACGATTCCGCAAACTGCAGATCCTGCCAGGGTATCGTATTTCCGCCGGGCCCAAAATGCAAGGTGCCTTAAGAGTACACAAAGAAAAGCCCTCAGGGGCCCAACTGCCCAACCGGAAATGCCTGCCCAGAAACAAGCTGCAAGTATACCTAGAATTCTGGATACATGAACATTCTTAATGGCCTTTTTGGAAATACGTTCTACTGCTCTGGCAGCTAATTCAACGTGAAACCCTGCAATGGCTATGAACCGGTACAGGCCTGCAAGGCGAAAACTTACCGAATCTAAAGGAGAAAGATCACGCCGGTCACCAAGAAAGAGGGCTTTTAAGATTCCCCTTTCTTCTCCGGCAAAGGCATTATTAATCCTGTTTTCAATGTAAAGGGAAATCCGCTGAAACCCAAGGTTGCAAAAAGTCCTGGAATTGGTCCGGGGAATCCTGTCTGTGATCGTGCCTTTAAGTTCAAGATATATCCCCTTGCTCATTAGGTGTCTCTTGTAATCAAACTCTCCTGGGTTTTTGGCACCCTGTGGCACTGAAAACTTTCCAGAAATAACCACTATTTCTCCGTGTTCAACAGGGGGCGAGGATTGCCCCTGGTAGATAGATACCCTGGCAAGAAGGCCTCTGCAACCTGACGGTTCTCCCGGTAGCCCGGACCATGCACCTGTATTTGTTAACTCATGAATCTTGCCGGTAAATTCTACTGCCCGCCCTGCCCTGGACCCAGGATTGCTCATGATCTCAACCCTAGCAGATAGATTTCCAACGGGTACCCGGCCTTGTACTTGAGGCCGGTGAAAAAGAGCCAGTCTTTGTGCAGCTGAGATTTTGCTTTCCCAGGCACCGGCCCGGGCTACTCCAATCAATAAGCCTCCTGCAACCAATAAGAAGACTGTAGAGTACACAGTAGCTTTGGCAGCTGTCTTCCGAAGAATTCTTCTAAAATAAATCAACACAGAGCAAAACAGGGCTATCCACAAAGGAATCATGACGAACCCGGGCACATAAGAAGGGAAAGTGGCACCCAGCAAAAACCCTATACACGGCCACAAAAGAGGCCTTTTATGGCTCTTGAGCAAACCCGGCAATCCAGACGGCGGCTGAAAATTCTTTTCTCCAACATCTTTCTGATCAAATTCATTGAAACAATAAGGCGGTGCCATGCTTACATCTTCTGCGGCACCGCCTTAAAACCCTTTACAATTTACGGTATTTTTGGCAAAATCACGATTGCCAGTGCAACCTCAGTCACTTCTAAGGGCATCAACCGGTTCCAGTTTGCCGGCACGGACTGCCGGATATACCCCGAACACAAAACCAACCAGTACTGCAAAAGCAAAAGCAATTACTATGGACACAGGAGATATTGCAGTCTTGGGGCCAAGCCTGGCGACCAGCCTGGAGCTTCCAATCCCGAATAATACCCCTACCAGGCCGCCTAACGAACAGAGCCAGGCCGATTCAATCAGAAACTGCAGAAGTATCTGGGACCGCTTTGCGCCAAGGGCTTTTCTCAAACCAATTTCCCTGGTGCGTTCGGAAACTGCTACAAGCATTATGTTCATTACTCCAATTCCGCCAACAAGCAGCGAAACACCTGCGATTGCGCCGAGCATCAAAGTCATGGTCTTGGTAGATTCCTGGAGCTGATCAAGCATAGACTGCTGAGTCCACACCCAGACTGCATCATCACCATACCTGGCCTCGAAAATCCGTTCAACTGTAAGTTGGACTATTTCAACAGAATCCTGGTCCCTGGCCTTGAGAAGCACCATGTCAACCTTGTCGGTACCTCGCCTTCTTTGGGCGACAGTCAGAGGTACAAACATCATCTGGTCTACACCCTCACCCAGGTTCTCGCCTTTTTCCTCCAGTACTCCTATGATCTCAAATGGCTCCTGCTCAACAAAAATGTACTTCCCTACAGGATCCCGCCCTGCAAACAGGTCCTGCATAACCTGCCAGCCGATGACTACCACAGGCCTTGCAATTTCAACTTCTACGGCAGTAAAAAACCTTCCTGAATACAGGTCATGGTTTCTTATCTTGGGAAATATCTCTGTAACCCCCTGTGCCGGAGCGTACCACTCTTTTCCTTCGTATGTTACCCGGCCACCCCAATGTACCTGCGGCAGAGCCATCTCCAAATCGGGAACTCTCTTCTTCAGGTCATCTATCTGGTCAACAGTGAGCCTGGTATCCCACCGGTTCATATATAATTTCAAAATGTTCGTGCCAATGCTCTCGAAATTCTCAATCACATCTTTACGGACCCTTCGCCCACTGAGACCAGAGCAATGACAGAGGCAACACCGATGATTACACCCAGCATTGTAAGGGCAGATCTCATCTTATTGGTTGTAAGTCCACGCAATGACATGCTGAAAAGGTCAGAAAGTTTCACAACATCCCCTCCTATAGCGGGCCCTTCCTTATGACTTCATAGCTGCATCCCATCTGCAAATCTCAAAATATGCGGATGTCGCGCCCGCCTTTTTGTCCATTTTCCGGGTCTTTGCTCATGGCTACAACCACTTCCTGGCCTTCAGTCAGCCCGCTCAGTATCTCTGCATGCATGTCATTCATGACACCAATTTCAATCTCAACAGGTTTTCTCGCATTGCCGTCTTTGATGTCGACAAACCACTTATCGTCTTCTTTGTAAACTGCTTCAACCGGGCAAAGGAGGACGTCGTCTTTCTTTGAAACAAAAATGTAGGCCGAAGCACCCATACCCGGCATCAAAAACCCCGGGTTCGTTACGCCTACGGTAATATTGAAAGATGACATTCCATCCTGCATATTTCCGGATACTCCCACTTTGGACACTACGCCCTGGACCTTCTGCCTACCCTGAGGCCCCCAAATCTCTATGTCAGCCATCTGGCCTTCGGCTATTTTCGGCACATCAATCTCATCTATCCGCAGCATCAAATTCATTTCAGTGAAATTGGACACTCTGGTTATGGCTACACCCCGGCCTACAGACTGGCCTATATTGATATTCCTGTACATGGCTACCCCATCAAGAGGGCTCACAATTTCAAGGCTCCCTAGCTGGGCTCTAAGTTCTTCCACCTCGAGAAGTTTCTGCCTGAACTTAAGCTGCTGTCGCATGGCGTCCAAAAGGGCATCACCGGGTTCGAACTCTAAAATCGGATCTCCGGCCTTTACGGTAGCCCCGTCTTTAATGAATACCGTCTTCACCCTGCCACTGAAAGGTGTTGATACAGCCTCCTGAGCGCCATAAGCGGTTATCTCGGCTGCTTCCCGAACATCTCCCGTTGGGGTATGTATTGTGATGGTTCCTTTATCGCCAACCCGCAAGAGCCCAGGGTTTCTCATTTCAATCCATACCTCGTAGTAGTACGCTGCTTGACCGGCGATGGGAGTAGGATCTGCCTGTGTTACCACTCCGGGCTCTATTCCTTCAAACCGGGAAGCTATAAAAGAAGTCTTCTGGCCTACTTTCACCTTGTCAAAAACGGGTTTTGGCAATAACGCCTGTACTCTAAGTCTGGAACTATCAACCACCTGGCATATAATGTCCGGCGCATTCGTTCCTGCTTGGGCCTTTAGATCAGAAACCTGTCCGGAAATAGGGCTTCGCACTATAAGGGCTGATTTAGGGTCTACATCTGCAACCTTATCAGGTGAGACTCCAAATGCTTCGGAGAGTTTCACCCTCTCAAGTTCCAGTTCGATTTCCTTCGCTTTAATTTCTATCTCAAGAGAACCTGCATCCACTGTAGCAAGAACCTGCCCTTTTGAAACCTGCTGGCCCTGCTCAAAGAATATGTCTTTGATTACCCCATCGGCTCCTGACAGCGCGTCCTGTTCTTCACTGGCCTGCAGCATTCCCCATCCTCTGACTGTGACCTCAAGCTCCCCCCGGGTCACAGGTTTTACCACCATCACAAGTTTGCCTTGCTTATCCCCTTCTGAAAGGGACTTAACTCCCCAGTAACCCAGTCCCAAGACAGCAACTGCTATGACAGAAACAGTCAACCACTTTTTCCATTTAGCCGGAATCCGATCCATGTAATCTTCTCCTCTCCAACCTCTGCAACACTTTGCAGCTCACATTTCTCTAATTTATGAGGCCGGTTCTCAACAATAAGTCCAGTAACCCTAATGACGAATCACCTGACGGCTTACAGCCGTTACCCAACCACTTATGACGACTCTTTTGTCCAACTTGTTCCCAATTATTTCATCATTCTTTGCAAATTGAACTACTCTGCCCATATTCGTCTTGCAGATGGTATGTACGGGAACACAGCCGAACACGGCTGGTCGAAGAGCCCGGTCTTCCGCTGGCGAGCCGGCAAGCTCCCTATGGTATGTACGATAGGCTTATGATATTGGTTTCAGACAAACGCCGAACTGCCCTTGAGTATACTACCGGTTCCAGCAAAAACACCCGGGGAAACTCACCCGGGTGTTTTTAGTCCGGCCTAAATGCCTACCTGCAAACATCTAAACAGTACATCCAGCCGGTTCCTTTGACCTGAGCCATGTACCGGCTAAGCCAGTACATCATATCCCAACGGTCTGTGGGAAAACACCTGCTCAGCCCCTGGCGTATTAATAGTCAAAATCCGGTTGGGGCGGATAAGGAGGTGTCTTTTCCTTCTCAGGCTTCTCAGCCACTACTGCCTCGGTGGTCAGGAGCATTGACGCCACTGAAGCAGCGTTTTCAAGGGCAGAACGGGCAACCTTGAGAGGATCCACGATTCCGGCCTTGGCTACTTCAACAAACTCCTCGGTTATGGCGTTTAGGCCCCAGCCCTTCTTCTCGCTGGTCTTTACTTTCTCGACAATAATCGAGCCTTCAAGCCCGGCGTTCTGGGCGATCTGGCGGAGGGGTTCCTCCAGGGCTCTCTTTACAATGCTAACGCCGACTTTCTCGTCGCCTTCCACCTGAACCTCATCGAGAACATTGAGTACATTAACATAAGTAACGCCGCCGCCTGGTACCATGCCTTCCTCAACAGCAGCTCTGGTAGCTGCCAGGGCATCCTCGAAGCGGTGCTTCTTCTCTTTGAGTTCGGTCTCAGAAGCGGCTCCGACTTTAATAACTGCTACGCCGCCTGCGAGCTTTGCGAGCCTTTCCTGGAGCTTCTCCCGGTCGTAGTCAGAATCGGTTTCCTCAAGTTCCCGCCTGATCTGGTTAATCCTGCCTTCAATATCCTCGCGGCTACCTTTACCTTCAACAATGGTAGTCTTTTCTTTGCCAATCCGAACCCTTGCAGCTTCGCCGAGCATATCGAGGTCGACGTTTTCAAGTTTGACTCCAATATCTTCAGACAGGAACTGTCCGCCGGTAAGTGCGGCAATATCGCCAAGCATTGCCTTTCTCCTGTCACCGAATCCAGGAGCCTTAACGGCACAGATTGACAGGGTTCCACGGATCTTGTTGACGACCAAAGTAGCCAGGGCTTCCCCTTCGAGGTCCTCGGAGATGATTAGAATGGGCCTGCCTGATCTGGCCACCTTCTCGAGAAGGGGAAGGATGTCAGCAACAGCAGAGATTTTCTTCTCGTAAATAAGGATGTATGGATTCTCAAGCTCGGCTTCCATGGTATCGGTATTGGTTACAAAATAGCCCGATACATATCCTCTGTCAAACTCCATGCCTTCCACAACTTCCACGCTTGTGGCAGTACCCTTTGATTCTTCAACAGTGATGACTCCGTCTTTTCCGACTTTGTCCATGGCATCGGCGATTAGATCCCCGACCTCGGGGTCATTACCGGAAATGGCAGCTATGTGCGCAATATCCTGTTTTCCTTCAACTGGGGTTGAAAGGGTCTTCATTTCCTCAACTATCCGGGCAACAGCCTTGTCGATTCCCCGCTTTATGAATACAGGGTTGGCACCTGCGGCAACGTTCTTTAGGCCTTCTCGTACAATTGCCTGTGCAAGAAGTGTGGCGGTAGTGGTTCCGTCACCGGCTACGTCGTTTGTCTTAGATGCCACTTCGCGGCAAAGCTGGGCACCCATGTTTTCAAAAGGATCTTCTAACTCAATTTCTTTGGCTACTGTCACACCATCTTTGGTGATGACAGGCGAACCAAACTTTCGGTCAAGAACTACATTTCGGCCTTTCGGGCCAAGAGTGATTTTCACTGCGTCTGCCACAGCGTCAACTCCAGCCATAAGGGCTTTACGAGCCTCGACATCATACTTAATTATCTTTGCAGGCACTTATAGGTTCCCTCCTTAGAGATTTGCTTAAGCCAGTCAGTTAACTGCGCAGAGATAAGTAAAGGACGTCACTCCTTGGTTTTGACTGCAAGAATATCGCTCTCGCGGACAATCAGGTACTCTTCGCCGTCGATTTTGACTTCAGTGCCGCTGTATTTCGAATAAATAACCCGGTCTCCGGCCTTGACTTCAGGCGTCAGTTTAGTGCCGTTATCAAGAATCCTGCCAGGACCGACCGCAACGATTTCCCCTTCTTGCGGCTTGTCTTTGGCGGTATCAGGAAGAACGATCCCGCCTTTTGTCTTCTCTTCTGCTTGAACAGGTTTCAATACCACGCGATCTGAAAGTGGCTTAAGGATCAAGACGAACCCCCCTTGAATAACTAATAATTGCTTCTTGTTAGCACTCGTCACTGGTGAGTGCTAACTGAAAACTATTATATGGACTGACAATAGTAATTGTCAACGTTTTCTTCAGTGACCATTCATTTCTCCATGTATTTCTGAAAAGACAGATTTATTTATTGGAAAATAGAAAATCTACCTGATGGTTATGAGGCCTTCTATTTTCGAGTAAGTTACATCTCCAATACCCGACACTTGCTTCAGATCTTCTTTTTTGGAAAAAGGCCCCCTCTGCCTGCGGAATTCCACAATGGCCCGGGCTTTGGCCGGGCCTATTCCCGGAAGCGCCTCAAGTTCCCGGGTAGTTGCTGTATTAACGTTAATCGGGAACGCAGAATTTTCCGAACCCGTTCCCGAACCGCTCCCTCCGCCCCCGTGGCCTGGGCCGAACGTAAATCCTCCTTGCCCGGCCTCTCCGGAACCTGAAACCTCACCTTTCTCGGGAACATAAATCTTATCCTGGTCGTGCAAAAGGCCGGCAAGGTTGAGAAGGTCAAGATCAGCATCGTCCAGGGGTTCAGCAAGTTCCAGAGCCTCATAAACTCTCTGGCCATCTACAAGTCTATACACCCCCGGCGACTTTACAGCTCCGGCTACGTGAACGAAAATCGCCATGGAGTCGTCTGGCTCCGCCCTTTTCGGTTCAGATGGGTTCCCACTTTCAGAATCGCCGAAAACATCGTAAATACCCGAAGAACCCGGGTGGTTGCTTTCGCCTGGGCCCTCATTGTGCCTGGCTGAGGACTGTTCATCAGGCAGAAGAACCAGTTCCCGGCTTGAGGACGGGAATACTCCCTGCCACCAAAGGCTGGCAGCACCTACAAGGAGCAGGAAGGAGACAGCATAAACGATTATGTCTGGCCGCCGGTTCATGGCTATATACTACCATATTTCCCACAATGCGCCAACGGGAATTGGGGGTAGCACTATTGGCAACTAAGCGGCTGCCATATAGCCGCTTCCCCCCTTTTCGCCGGGATGAACAGAGTAACCTCACTTTAGAGGCAAGTTGTGAGACGTTAGGACCGTCCCGGCGTTTCATTGACCGGTTGTGAAACGTTAGGACCGTCCCGGCGTTTCACGTTTCGTCTCTGGTGGTTCAAACGACTATATTTACAAGTTTGTCTTTAACCACTATTACATTCTTCACCCTGCTCCTGGCTTTTTCCCCTTCACCGATCATCTTCATAACCCTTTCAGCCGAGAGGGCCTTTTCTGTAACCTCTTCATCGCTGCTGCCTGCAGGAACGGTGATCCGGTCACGGACCTTTCCATTAATCTGAACAACCACCGTGACAACACTTTCTTTAATCAGCTCCGGATCAAACTCAGGCCAATTTGCTTCTTCAACCATTCCTTCCTGGCCAAGATGCTCCCACAACTCGTGTGCTGTGTGAGGGGCAAATGGGTTGAGCAATGTGACCAATGCCAGTTTTGCTTCCTTGAGTGCTTCCTGGTTCTGAGAGGCCTCAGGAAGCCTGGCGTAACGGCCAATGTAATTGGACAGTTCCATCAACTGTGACACAGCTGTATTCAAGGCCAACCGGTTGAAATCCTCAGTTACCTTCTTGATGCTCTGGTGGGTAATCCTGCGCAACCCTTCAGTGGAAATTCCTTGAACCTGAATAGCATCTTGAGATGGGTCAATCGAGACATCCAGGGAAGTGTCATGGGAATCATCTTCAGCAATCTGCTTCCATACCCTGCGCAAGAACCTCTGAGCTCCTTCGACCCCGCGATCTGACCATTCCAAATCTCTTTCAGGGGGAGCCGCGAACATCATGAATACCCGGGCTACATCCGCGCCGTATTTCGAAACTATGTCATCTGGGGAAACAACGTTTCCCTTGGACTTAGACATCTTGGCACCGCCCAATACCACCATTCCCTGAGTTAGCAGGTTGGCAAATGGCTCGTCGGCAGGGGCCAATCCTGCGTCGTACAAAACCTTGGTAATAAACCGTGAGTACAAAAGATGCATTACAGCATGCTCTACCCCGCCAATGTACCTGTCAACCGGATTCCAATAGTCAACTCCCTGCTTAGAAAAAGCCACCTCTGTTTCATGAGGGCTTGCAAACCGGAAAAAATACCAGGACGAACACACGAAAGTATCGATGGTATCTGTTTCCCGCCTGGCCTGGGCGCCGCATACAGGGCATGTAGCATTAATAAACGACTCGTGTCTCGCCAGAGGAGACGGCCCTTCAGTTGTGACTTTCAAGCCCAAGGGCAAATGTACAGGAAGATCTTCATCTGGAACAGGAACTTCACCGCATTTTGGGCAGTAGATAATCGGGATAGGGGCTCCCCAGTACCTTTGCCTGGAAATAAGCCAGTCCCTCATTCTGTAGGTTACTCTCTTGCGTCCTGCTTGATTGGCCTCTAGGTACTTAGTAACTTCCTTCCTTCCGTCTTCACCGAAAAGGCCTGTAAAGGAGCCTGAATCAACCATGATTCCATCGTCAACATACGCTGTTTCCATCTCGTCCAGGCAAAGAGTCTTATCCTGGTTCTGAATGACTATCTTAATTGGCAACCCGTATTTCTTTGCGAAGTTGAAATCTCTTTCGTCGTGTCCAGGAACACCCATTACTGCTCCTGTTCCGTATTCGTAAATCACATAATTGCCTATCCAAACCGGAATCTTCTTGCCTGAAACCGGGTTTGTGGCATAGACTCCTGTGAACACACCTTCTTTTTCCAGGGTCTCTGCTGTACGGTCGATTTCAGACATCCTAGTGACTTTATCTATGAACTCTCTAACCGGCGCTTCGTACTCAGTTCCCTGTATGAATTTCTCAACAAGCGGGTGTTCAGGTGCCAAGACCATGTATGTGACACCATAAATCGTGTCCTGGCGGGTAGTAAACACTGGAATTTTTTCGTCTTGCGGCCCTACGAAATCAATTTCGGCGCCTTCGCTTTTGCCTATCCAGTTAGCCTGCATAATTTTAACGTGCTCAGGCCAGCCGTCGAGTTTTTCAATGTCTGCAAGGAGCCTTTCGGCGTAGTCGGTTATTTTGAAAAACCACTGGTCCATGCGGCGTTTTTCCACCAAAGAATCACAGCGCCAGCACTTGCCCTGTTCTACCTGCTCATTTGCTAAAACCGTGTGGCACCGGGGGCACCAGTTGGCCGGGGCAGTCTTCTTGTACGCCAGGCCGCGCTTGTAGAGCAACAAAAATAGCCATTGCGTCCATTTGTAGTACTCAGGAAAGGCTGTGCAAATCTCCCTTGACCAGTCGTAAGTGAATCCAAGCCGCTTTATCTGATCCCTCATGTGGGCGATGTTGCTCCACGTCCACTTATCAGGCGGCGTTCCTCGTTCAATGGCAGCGTTTTCAGCAGGCATGCCAAATGCGTCCCAGCCCATAGGATGCAAGATGTTATACCCGTTTGCACGTTTGTATCGTGAAATCACGTCGCCGATGGTATAGTTCCTTACATGGCCCATGTGAATTGCCCCTGACGGGTACGGGAACATCTCAAGGCAATAGAACTTGGGCTTTTCATGATCCTCGTGTACTACATATGTTTCATTGTCGCGCCAAATTCCCTGCCACTTTAATTCGATTTCCTGGGCATTGTAAGCCTCGTGATTCTCAATATCTTTGACACCATGGTTTCGGTTATCGTCCACCATTTTGGTTACCCCCAGTTTGAGATTACTGTCTATAAGGCTGTGACAAACACAAAGCCCTCATCCTAGGGACGAGGGCTCAATTCGGCTTAATTCGTGGTACCACCCTGGTTCGGCCAGGCATACAAAGCAACCTGCCCCCCAAAGTTGTGGGTTAAGAGCTGAAAGTTGCTCCAGTGCTAAGCCGCACTCTAAGCACTTAACGGGCGCCGTTCGTGTGCTACTACCAGGCTGAGTGCCATTCGTAACACAAGCTCCGGGACGAGTTCGGAGTTCCTCACGGTACCAGGCTCCCACCTTTTCCTGGCTCTCTTAACCGGGGAAACTTCCTACTGCTTCCTTTCATGGCCTGTACCGATTATGGTCTGTACCCTTCTCCAATACGCCAATAATGTTCTTGATTTGCTCGCATTATATGGTATGCACCAGAATAAGTCAATGAAACCGTGGGGTTTCGTCCCACTATTCCAGCTTAATCACCTCTGTGACATACCCTGCGCGTTCGCCCTCAACTTTGATAGTAATCTCAGAACCTTGTTGCGCCTTTACTACCCAACTAACCTTGGTAACCCTGTTCACTCCGGCAGAACGTGACGACCACAGTGAGAAAGCCGACGTCGAACCGGACCTGCCGTCAAGGTGGCCAATTTCCTTCCTTGCTTTGCCAATTACTTCCCTACCGGCTTTTTCGCCTGCTATACATAATTCTGCAACCAGCGGCCGGGCTTGCGCCAACTGCTTTGCCTGGTGGCTTCCGAAAGTCGGTAAAAAGCCTACGTTCTTCACCAAAGCACTGACTTCATATACCTCATCTACCTCATCTACCTCATCGCCCAAGGCCCTTTGCTTAACACTGGCAAGTTCCAGCCTGGGCAGGGTTGCAGCAGCTCTTAATATAAACATAGAGTTCTTGTGGCACTCGGCCTCAAGAAACATCGGAGGAGCATTTTGCACCACATATTTCGAGTACCATCCCCCAATTTCAACCTCGCCAAGCTGAGGGTGGTTGAACGTCCGCCAGTTCTCAAACCCCTTACCGCCCAATTCCCGGTCATTCCAGGAAAGCATCTTCAAATAATCTTCCTCTTGCTCTTTCGGAGTCTTTTCTTTGCGCGGGAACTGGTGTATCCCGGCCCGCTGGGCAAGGTTCCAGGTTTCAACCGTGTAAGCCAGGATACCACGGTGATCAAACAGCCAGTCGTCATAAGCGCCCTTGCTGAAATCATCACCGCCGCCATAAAACTCCTCGTAACAGGGAACACACGGATACCCTGTCTCCTCAGCACCCATTTCCCCAATTGCTATCATGGCTTGAATATCCTCGCGAGGGCTTTTTGTGTGGGAGTGGGCACCGGGAACCCGCAATATAACTCCGCCTGTAGTGTGATATGTGAGGGCAAGTGAAATATTCGGATGCTTGACGACAAACTCTGCAACAGCACGGGTCTCAGGTTCCGATAAGGGAAACTCTCCGGCTCCTGATTGCTGCACCTCAGGGACCCACCCGAAAGGAAAATTACGGTTGAAGTCAAGGCCCCATTTCCCAGGCGCAACCTTAACTTCCCCTCCCTGATGTTCCCTTAAGAACCCCTCAGTGTAAACCCGGTAAAACGTACCTTCGTCTTCGTCAGGTGCCCGCCGTACCATGGCTCTGGGATCCCTGGGAGAAACCTTCCATTCACCTGTATCATCTTTCACCCGCATCATTAGAATATGCCCATCACCATCTATGTCGGCCGGGTATAAACCTTCTTGTTCATCAGGATTAGGAAAAGGATACGGCCTGGGAACTGACCTAAGCGTCTCTGGCGTTGTGAGATACATCTCAGCCCCGTCCGGAGATACCCTGGGTATCACGTACAACGTATATCTTTGCAGGAGTTTGGTAATTCGCTCATCGTTACCGTAGTTCTCGAGAGTATGCCTGATTGTATATAGATTGATCATGGAGCCGGTTACTTCCCCCGCGTGAAAATTCCCGTCTATATAGATTGCAGGCTTATCCTCCGGATCACCGGTACTCATGTCTGACAGGGTCATAACCCAAATCTCCCTGCCTTCGCCGCTCTTGCCGGCCGACTCGAGGCGGGTAAGCCCAGGGTGCTCTTGGGCCAGGGACTTCAGGAAGTTTTCCAACTCGGCATAGCAATAATAATGATCGAATTTCATCTGTTCCATAACTCTCCCCCTAACAGTCTTCAAGTAGGTCCGGTATTCAGGAGTCTCTCGTCTCGTTTCATGATTGCCGCACCAAGATTTTTCCATTCAGAAAGCTCCCATACTCATTTGCCTCGTGTATTCGGAGCTCCGCCTATCTTAAGACTCATATTCGCTCTGAAGCTTGTGATACCTGCCCCTTGTGCCGAAACCCCGGGAATGGCAGGCCGTACAGGAAGAAGTGTGCCGGTGTGCTGGTGTGCCGGACGGACGAAACCTTCAATGGCGAAGATGGCAATCGGATGAAACGTTAGGACCGTCCCGGCGTTTCAGGGCCGTCCAAGGGCTTCAAGTGTTTCGCTGGAGAAAGCCCCGGCTGACATTACTTTTTCGCCAAGTTGCATTGAGATCTGCAAAAGATAGTCTCTGCCATATGAGGGAGGCAGGGCGAGGAGGTTTTTTCTCGAAGATTCAAGGATTGAATTAGCAACACGGGCAGCTTTACGGATACAGCCGGATGATACAAGTTTTTTACGCAGTTCAGGGATCCGGCCCGGGTTCAGGGCCTTGTTGCCAAAACAATTAACGATATCTTCGCGCATGGTTGTTTCCATTGCATATATCAAGGGAAGTGTTAAGGTGCCAAGCTTGAGGTCATTGAACACCGGCTTGCCCAGGGTCTTTTCATCAGAGGTCAAATCCAGGATGTCATCTGCAATCTGAAATGCTGTTCCAAGCCTGATTCCGAACTGCCAAAGCTGCTCCTGGGCATCAGGGGCTCCCCCGGCTGCCATGGCCCCGGCTTTACAAGCAGCAGCCATGAGAGCTGCGGTCTTTCTCCCGGCCTGGTAAAAATAATCGCAAGCCGTGACAGTAGAATCGTAAAGCCTGCTATCCTGAGCTATTTCTCCTCTACACATAAGTTCCACAGCATCGTTCAAAAGCCCTGCGACACCAATTCCCGGGTACATTAGGGCAGTATTATTGGCTCTGGACAGCAGGTAATCTCCAGTCAATATTGCTGAGTGAATTCCCCAGATATCATGAATAACCGGTAAGCCCCGCCTTTCTGATGAACCGTCGATAATATCGTCATGGACCAAAGATGCAATGTGGACCATCTCACAGGCGGCAGCAATGTCTATGATCATTGAGATCATGAACTCTTGATCCGGCTTTTGGCCAGACTTCAATTCGGGCCTGCAACCCAATGGATGAAACGGCTGATTAGTGGCCCATCCAACCTCATCAACAGGAGCAAAAACCCAGGCACTTGAAATCACTAGCATGGGCCTGAGAAGTTTACCGGTAGTTGACATAAGATAGGTGAGAATCGGTTCAAGGGGGCCTGAAAAGCTCAAGATATCCCTGAGTCGCTTTTGAACCCGCTCCAAATAAGGCAATAGAGCTTGAAAAACATCCGTCTTACCGGCTGCAAACTGAGTAGGTGTTTGAGCTTCCACCTCATCTTCAGCAGGAAAATCCCATACTACTTTGTCGATTCTGTCCGCCCAGTTATCCAATCAAACCGCCTCACTCTAAACGTGTTGTCAAGCAATGGCGTACCTAAAACCCAATGGACCTTCTGAAAAGCCCACACACTGCCTGCAAGACCTCAGTATTCCCGCCCCCGCACCTGGTAAATTCTTTGGCTGCAGAAGAAAGTCCGCATATTCTGACTTTGGGGTCCGCTAAATACATGGCCAAAAGGCCCCTTACTACAGCCCTGTGAAACCATGGCTCAGGCAGTGAGCGTGTTTCCTTAAGCGAGGCCTGAATGAACCGCTTCAGGGCCTCTGTGGCTGTCTTAGCCGAGTCATAGTAGCTAACGAAATTCAGGTCCCGGGACTTTTTATCTTCCTCTTGATCGATAAAATAGTCCAAAAGGATATGCAGGCCACAGATAGAGGGGAAGTAAGCTATTGCAAGGGAAAGGGCCGGGCCGGCCTCTTGGCCTGCGTGGAAATCACCGGTCCGGGCCGGGGTTCCCTTATCTTCTGAAGTCTCGAAGATACCCAGAGATGAATACGCAATGAGACTGAAAATCCCGAGGGTAGAGCCGGTAGCGGCACCAAATTCCCACCACTTGAGTTTTCCAACCTTTTCATGCAGCTTTAGGGGAATGCCCCCGGACTTGATCATTTCCGTTTCAGAGTACAGTGTAAACCACTGCTCCATCCAATCTTCACGAACATATTCGGGTAAGTGCTTTATGGACTGGAGCTCCGAATACATCCTGGCAAACATCAAAACCAGTGGTTTGACATAGCAGTAGTCTTTGATGGAACCGATGACCCTTCTGGCTGTATCTACCAGATCATTCAGATATCCTCCGTCGTTCCACATGGGATACCCCCTGTAGTAATCACAGGTAGGGCGCAATGGGTCTACTGCACATAACATGGCTTCGTGAAGCCTCATGAAACAAGCGAACGTCCGGGCAGCGGCCTTTTGACTGCTATCCCAGGTTAGTAGCGTCTCAGCAGTTATTTTGTCACTTCCATCGCACCCGTCGTACCTGTAAGAAATAGATGCGCTATTCCCGTGGGAAAGATACTCACCTGTGATAACTTTGGGAAATTCGAAAAGATTGCCGGGCACAGGATTTGCTCCGGGAAATTCGCCCTTTACCTGCTCAACCCGATCACAAAGGTTATCCAAGTAATCGCTTATTGTCTGTATAGCTACAATAGCTTTAACCAAATCCTTCATCATACCGGTGTTGAGCAGGGCAAAAACGGCACCCCCCATACAGTGAAAACTCTTTTCTTGTATGGAAGAAACGGCCTGCTTAGCCAACTCGTAATCTGGTATGCTTGCGGCTTGTTGTTTCCAAAACCCAAGTTCATGCTTGACAAGAGGGAAGATTCGTTTGACTATGCCAAGATACACAGACCATTCAGAGATGCATGAGGTAATGCCAGCATTAAAGAGCATGCTCTGCCTGGTCTTTCCGGGTTCTGCCTTCTTTGGAGCCTTCTGTTCCTCAAGCTCATCGAATTTTGTCAACCCGTATTACTGAACCTCACAATCGCCGCCATTATCACTGCTTCAAGGACCGTCGCGATGGGTTCCGGTGAGTCCCGGTGTTTCACTGTCCCCATGTTCAGTGGCCCTGGCGAATACCAGGCATGAAACGTTAGGACCGTCCCCATGTTTCAAATACCGGACTGAAACGTTAGGACCGTCCCCGTGTTTCATTTCAGGGTTTGAAACGGCCCCGGAACCATTTCCGTTTCCTTTTGGTGGGTTCCGGTTGCCCTTCAGCGTTCCTTTCTGCCGGCATCCTACCCCAACCGCCATCGTCTTTCCCATACGCGGCCCTGCTTACAGCATCCAGCTGGGCCTCAGTAGCATGCTGCCAATTGTAATAGCTTATTCCTTCCAGACTGTTTGCCATAGCAATCCTGGAGAAACGAATTATCTCGTCAGGGGTGACTTCTCCGTAACTTTGCCCTACCGGAACAACAGGCAGTCTAAACTCTTCCAGGCCTCTCAAAGACATAGCCAGTGCCTCTTCCGAAGAAAGGCTCATCAAACCCCAGTAGACCTGAGGGAGGCAGACAGAGCAGTAGGAGGAAAATTCCTGGTATGGGAAAGCATCGTGGTACTGGGGAAGAGCAAATGTGCTATATCCTAGATATACACTGGTTCCCAGGGCACGGGTCACTTCGATTCCCAATTTAAGAGCTTTATTTTTCCCTTCATGGTTTTCATACTCGTCTTCGGCATCTATTACCAGCCAATCCGCCCCGGCTTTTGACGCTTTCTCCATCGCCTTTACCTCTCCGGCAATATTATTCCCGTAACTGTATCCCCATGCACCTACAAAGAGCCCGGCATCGTGGGCGGGCTTAATGATTTGCATGAGTTGCTCCAAGAAGAGTCCCGAAGACCCTCCATCCCAGGCTTTTACCAGGAGGCCTGACAGCCCCATGTCTACCGATCTACTTACTATTTGAACAGGAGGTACTGTTTGATTCAACATCCATATCCACATGTGTTTACCGTTCCAGGGCTTGGAGTTTCATTAAACTTCCTCCCTCGAAATCCTTAGGTTCCATCCCTAATTATCTGCATGGCTCTAGTTCTCATAATTTATGCTCGAGGCGCTCGTTATGTTAACCTCCCATTATATGGGCATGCATTTATGAGATTTGTGCAGCACTGCATAAACAAGCAGGAATAATTGAACAAAAGGACAATTTTGGCCTTGTTATTTATCTCTGTAATTTTTACCATATCTGGTTTTGGTGGTTTTGCGCCTGTCTCTTAACAGGGGCGCATCGATGGATGTTTTCTGAAACACAGCAGTCAATTGCTCGTCTCGAATTCCCAGAGGTTCGTTAATCCGTTTCCGGGCAAGTTCAACATACTCACGGTTGATATCGTAACTAATAAATGCTTGCCCAGGTGCCGGGCTACTTTCAAGGTTTTACCAGAGCCGCAAAAAGGATCAAGTACAAGGTCTCCCGGATACGAATACAGTTGAATCAACCTGTAAGGTATTTCCTCAGGGAAAGGGCACGGATGCTCTAAGTACCGCGGCGGCACCGGGGCTATATGCCAAACTGTATTTGCAATCTCATTGGTGAAAAAGCTGCCGGACTAAGACCTTTGAGTCTTCCTTCGTGACTCATCTTTGTTCCGTAACAGGCCCCTGGCTTTCTGAATATGAGAATGTATCAGTCATTATGTTAGGATAAAATATCCAGGATACGGTTTCTGAATGAAAACTCCTGCCCCCTTCACACCGCCTGTAACTTTGTGCCAGATAATATCCTGGGTGAAACTCCCAGGAACATTCGGGTTTCTTGAGTGTACCACTTCTGAGATTCAAGGACTTACTATGTTCTTCTTCACCTGCCCCTGCTCCACTGGTTAGCAAGGATACTACATCAAATGGCACCGGGTAATGCTTACCGGCAAGAAGCACAGTGCCAATTACCATGGCCATAAACCCACCTGGTTTAGTAACACGCAGAATTTCATCGGAAATATCTCGAAGCCAGTCTAAATAATCAATGTAATCCTGGTATCCAATAGAATATTTCCGTGTTCTGTAGTCCTGATCAGGATTTTCGGCATGTCGATCGTAGTCAATTGCATTCCAGTATGGGGGCGACGTTACAGTAAGTGATACTGAGCCATCACACAGCTCATCCATTGATTGGCATGACTTGCACACAATCCGATTCAAGTGCTCACCTGAAACGGTCAGGTTGTTGGATACTGTCAGTGCTCCCACCTCCAAGGCAGTCCGGCACAGTCAGGCAGTCTTGCTAATGGGCCTTTTAAGTCCGGATCACACTGATATTACCCTATTAGAAGCCTGTAGTCTAAGCTGCCTCATACTCTCTGTAATGCGCCTTTTAGCGAGTTCTACGTAATCTGGATTGATGTCATACCCCACATAGTGCCTTCCGTCCTTTAACGATGATATGCAAGTGGTACCGCTCCCACAGAAAGGATCCAGCACGGCCTCACCTTTAAATGTGTATAGCTGAATGAGTCTATGGGGCAGTTCTTCAGGAAAAGGCGCCGGGTGTCCAATTGACTTGGCGCTGACAGCAGGAAATGTCCATACGCTCTTTGTCCATTCAAGGAAATCTTCTCTGGCTATGGTGTTTTCTTTGCTCCCGCGCTTTCGCGAAAATGACTCTTTGCAAAACACCAAAATATACTCATGAACATCCCGTAGCACAGGATTGGATGCAGACATCCAGCTGCCCCACGCTGTAGAAGGACTGGCACTGGAAGCCTTGTTCCAGATTATCTCTCCCCTCATCATGAAACCAATATCCAGCATGTCCTCGATGATATATGTATGCAAGGGGAGATATGGCCTTCTACCCAGATTTGCAATGTTTATGCATGCCCTTCCACCGGTAACCAGCTTTGTGTATGTTTCCTCGAAGACCCTTTTCAACAAAGCACGATATTCTTCCAATGACAAATCCTCATCATATTCCTTCTTCACATTATATGGCGGCGAAGTAACCATAAGGTGTACGCTGTAATCAGGCAGTTCATCCATAATCTCGCTGGATTTACAATAGATTTGATTGAGGTTCTCTTTTGGTATTGGATTTTCTATGTACTTGACCTTTTTCGGCCGGTCCTGGCCCTGGTACAATTTGCTGTCATAAAAGCTCGAAGAATCATGATTAACTCTCCCAGGAGTGCCGAAAGAACTCGTTTTTGTACCGCTCCTCTCATAGTTGTTTGCGCTCATATTACTCTCCTATCAATCTTTAAGAATCTAGAAAACCCTTCTCCTTTTGTGGCTTTGGTGTTCTCGGCAGAGTTCACAGGCCGGGGATTAACAAACCAAAACCCCTGGATGAACCCTATCTTCTTCATACAATCAGTAACATACTCATTTATGTCTCCTTAGCAACCATCATCGGGTTCCCCATTTTCATTGTAATTCAGAACTCGGGAAATTGCAGGCAGCTGAATCAGTTACTGTAAACATACCAGAGCGGATAGCTAATCCGCTCCCTCCAACCACGGCGGGTCAAGCCTCAAACAGAGCCTACCAGGGGATTCCGGACCCGGACTCAGCACTTTCAACCGCAAACGTCCTCGGTTCTGCAGCAGATGGCGTCATTTGCCAGTCTGATACGTCTCTGGATACCCCTGGCATTTACTTGCCGTTCGGAAAGCCCTATACTAGCAGTGAGTGAAAGTGTATTTGGCCAGCACAACAACATGAAACAAGCAAGGCTAAGAACTGAACAGGCAAGGCATATTTGGGCCCATGTGCCGCCGGGATTAGGGCCGGTATAAGCAGACTACTTGCAAAAACATGAGAAGGAGTAATACAGCAAAAAATGAATAAGAGATTCAGGCAAATCTTTGGTTGCAGCCCCGTGAACTCTGAGTACGGCAGGGAGAGCCGCAAAAGAATAGGTTTGATTGCAGTAATCTCGGCAATTCTGGCTGTAGTAGTCATAGGGAGTATGGTCTACTCATCAGGCTTGTTCCGGGAAGGCCCTGTTATGCTTGTAATATCTACAAAAGGAGAAGACATAGTGGCCAAGCCTCTTAATGAGATTCCAGACGGCACTATCTTCGTTGAAGGAGTATTGGGAACAACGACTGTGGAAATCAAACAAGGGAATGTACACGTCCTTAGCTCCCCCTGTGAAAACCATATCTGCATGAATACAGGTTGGATATCCAACCCCGGCCAAATTATTGTGTGCCTGCCAAACGAGGTAGTGGTACGGCTCATCAAGAACTAACCACCCCGGGGCTCTCACCGGCTTCTTTGAACCGGCACTGATAACAACTGCAGGGAAAACTCGACATCTTATGAACTACCTGGGTGTCTCCATGATTCAACCATGTTGACTACAGCAGGGCGATCCAGGGCTTTTCAAAACCAACGGTAAAATCCCGTACAGGCCAAAACAAGAAGAGAGCCGGATGGCTACGGCCCTCTCCTAATTTCATTTCCTCTCAAGAAACCGTCACAGAATCTATACAGCCCGGTCTACTTTCCTGCGGCAAATGAAGCTGCTTCTTTACCTGCTATTCTGCCAAATACTATGATATCGCAAAGTGCGTTTCCACCGAGCCTGTTGGCACCGTGGACTCCTCCGGTAACCTCACCTGCTGCATAAAGGCCAGGAATGGCATTACCGTCTGCATTGAGCACCTGAGCCTTGCTGTTGATTGCGATACCTGCCATAGTATGGTGAATTGCAGGGGTAACCTTAACAGCCCAGAAAGGCCCAACTTCGATTTTGGCAGGCATCTTTGTGCGGCCAAAATCCGGATCCTCGCCTGCTTCTACATAACTGTTGTACTTGGTTACAGTTTCCACCAAAGTCTCGGCCGGTACTCCAATGTTCTCGGCAAGCTCCTCCAGGGTCTCGCCGGAAACCAGTGAGCTCTGCTGTTCAGGTGCCTCAACCAGGGAAGCAGTATCACGAATAGCCTGGTCAAACAGGACAAATGCATACTTGCCTTCCTGCTCAAGAGTGGCTTCAGATACCAGGTCTCTGGTTTTGAGTTCCTGCACAAAACGCTCGCCTTTACTGTTAACAAGGATAGCCCCCTGGCCTCGCATGCCTTCGGCAATCAAGACCCCTTTCCCAGGAACTACTGTGGGGTGAATCTGAATGTATTCCATGTCTCTTAATGCAGCACCAATTGCTTCTGCCATGACAATACCATCGCCGGTAGCACCCTTATGGTTTGTAGTGTCAAATCCGGCCAATTTAGGATTATACTTGGCAACCATCTCATTGTTAGCTCCAAATCCGCCGGTGGCAATGACAACTGCTTTGGAATTAAACTGAAGCTCTTTTCCGTCTTTGTCTGTTGCTTTTACACCGGTGACTTTGCCGTTCTTATCAACAAGAACCTCGGTGGCTTTAGTCTCCAGTAGTATCTCGACGCCCTTATCCCTGGCTGCCTTCTCCATGACCTTTATCATAACCGGGCCGGCGTAACCGCCTTCTGTAGGAGCATGGGTTCTGGCGTTGGTGGCCCCACCCAGGAGCTGCATCTTGGTCAGGCTTGCGCCCAGGCCATTGAGCCATTCCAGAGAATCATTTGCGTTTTCGGTAAGAGTCTTGACCAACTCAGGGTCGTTCTTATCCTTTCCGCCCTTCATTGTGTCCTGGTAGTGAATATCTGCTGAGTCTGTGATACCTGCTTCAGCCTGGTATTTGGTTCCGGCTGCGTTAAAACCGGTCTGAGCCCTTAAAGTATTTCCGCCAAGCATGGGCATCTTCTCAAGTAGAACAACTTTGGCACCGTTTTCGGCCGCTGTAACTGCTGCCGATAGGCCTGCCCCGCCGCCTCCTATTACAACGATGTCTGACTGCTCACCTTTCTTGCAGCCTGTCAGAAAGGTTCCTGTAGCAAACAGGGTGATAGCAATGACAATTGCTGTAACCTTGCTGCGAGAATTCATATTCGTTTTGCCCCCTAAGATTTCGTACTGTAGTTCAGAATTAGTGTGTTAAATACTCTTTTTGCCCGGGCTATTCAAGGCTGATACCTGTGTCACCACAAGTATCATCACAAAAAGAACCTTACCAAGCCTCCGGTATCAATCCTCCTTTCGATAACTACCTGTTCCTGATGACTCAATCAACTAACACAAACAGTGAGCCCCCAGTTTATCTAACCTTATATTCCATTTGCCTTCCTAAACCATGATAGTGCATCAAAGCACAATCTTCAAGGGGGAAAACTCCCGTTTTTTCGGACATTGATATTGCCACGGGCAAGCCCGCCAGGCAGGGCCACCATAATGAGAGTGCGCATAAAGCTGGGTCAACTGTTGCCTTGAAGATCACATGTGGGGATGATCTGACGGTTTTTCTCATACTGACCGGTTAATTCCCTACCCCTTGATAGTTACTCAGCCCCCATTTCCAGAAACCATAAGCAACACCGAAGAACACAAGAGCCACAATGGGTGTTAACCAGCCTGCAAAAACCCAGTTCCGGCTTACTCTGAACAGAGGTTGGGCAGAAAAGAAACTAACAAAGCCAAAGGGTACAACCCATGTTAGAAACGCCCTGATACCACGGCCATATATATTCAGAGGATACCTGGTAAACTCATCTAATTGCCACGCCAACCCTGTTATGGCCTTGTTCTCTATGGTGAAAAAAGATACGGTGTTGACAATAATGTGTACCGAAAGGTAGATAGTACCTCCTGATATCACAGCTATTACGGCCCAGATAACATTGGGCAGTGTCCGGATTCCCAGGCCCCCCAGGGAAAACCAAACAAGGAGACAGCCCAGAAGGAACTCTCCATAGTCATCGTTATCAAGGTAGTCGGCAAGTACCTGATATAGAGGGTTTAGGGGCCGTACCAGAATCCTGTCCATGCCCCCTTCTCGAACCATTGTGCTAATGCTGACTATATTGACACAAAACAGATGAAAAAGTGACCGGGAAAGTATGCTAAACCCATATATTAAAATGACTTGCGGGAAATTCCATCCGCCTATGGCCTGAACTTTGGAAAAGAGAACCCACACAGCCGCAACAGAGATGACCGAATCCATGATACCTGCTATATTAACCACAACGAAAGGCACGGGATAAGCCATGAGGCTAAGCCAATTTGACCTGAGATACCATAAGTATATGCCTGCGTACCGCATTACAGTGTTTGCTATTCCGGCCGCATAATCAAACAAACGTCTAAGCAACTTAAATCAATCCTCTTTCCGGGCCGACTTCCCCTTCAAAATTCCCTTGATCCCGGCCCTTATCATTCAACCTCCGGAACTCAGGGATACCACCGAATCACGCGGCTTCTCTCAGTCCCACAACTACCATTCAGCCCCCCTGAATGGTGAGATGCCCCAAGGCTCTTTCCCATAGAAACCTTGACATCCAAACCATGCCTACAGTCCAGAACCCTTGAACTGAAAGTGACTCCAATACTTGCCCGGGTCCGATGATTCCGCTCCAGATGCCCACAGGAACATAGTGTACGCTGGCAAAAGGAAGGCACAAGGAGATTGCCTTAAGCCATTGCGGAAAAAATTCCACAGGCACAAAAACACCGGATAGCAGAAGCACCGCCGAATAGATATGGTCTATTCCGACGCCTGTTTTTGTGTAAAAACTAAGCAAATTGCATAGGAAGACTGTGGCAAACAAGGTGACCTGACCTGCAAATAACGAAATAGCGAACAGTGCCACAGTCTTTAAAGGAGGCACCTGGAGCCAACCCAGTAACACCATTGCTGCAAAAAGCGGGCCGCCAACACCCACCAGGCGAAACAGGGCACCGCCAAGATTCTGAAAGAAACCCTGGATATGGATGTCCAGTGGCTTAACAAGATCATGGACAATGGCACCTGTCCGTACCTTCCGGCCGCAATTTGCGCCTTGCCCTATGGTAAGAAAGCCGGAAACTACCCGGCCCATCATGGCATAGGTGAGCATAGTGCCCAGTCCTATGCCTGCTATCTCACCTGCACCCGCCATCTGGGCCGTAGCCGGTACGATATTACCCAAATCCGGGGTTAAGGCCTGCCCAGCAGCTGAAAACCCAGAGCTCGCCCGGTAAACAGCTCTCCAAAGTGCCTGCTGAATCAAAATTGCAATAATGCCATTGGCAATAGAGCCCCAATAGTTGGCCCTGTATTGCAGGTTCTTCAGAAATTCCGTTCGCATGTAAGCCAAATATTTCATCATTTCTCACCATTTCTGTAAAATTGCTTAACCATTTCTTCCAAAGTCATCCCAGAGTGTGTGGTTCCGGTGGCTTTTGTAACCCTCTCCTTCACCCTTGCCTCAAGACTTTCCTTGGGCCCGTCAAACACAATTCTTCCTTCGTGAAGCAGAATCACCCTGTCTGTGACAGCATCCAAATCATCAAGATCGTGACTGGCCAAGAAAATGGTGACTCCACGAGTCCTCATCATATTTAGAAATCCCCGGATATTGTCTCTGGCAAAAACATCAAGACCGATTGTGGGTTCATCAAGGAAAACAATTTCAGGATTGTGAAGGAATGTTAAGGCCAGATCACACTGCATTCTCTGTCCCAGGGACAGCATTCTGGCAGGCGTATCCCATAATGTGGTAATATCGAGAGTATCAAGGAGCATTTCCACATTTGCTTTGTAATCAAAAGGCTTTAAGCCATAGATCTTTCCCAGAAGCACGAAACTCTCTTTTACCGGAAGATCCCATAGCAGCTGGGTTCTCTGGCCCATCATCAGCCCGATTCGGTTAGCGTTGGCCGTCCGGTTCTTGTGAGGCTCTTTCCCTAGAGTCCGGATTTCTCCTGATGTCGGCACAAGCACTCCGCACAGGAGTTTTATTGTAGTAGACTTCCCTGCCCCATTGAGTCCAATATATCCAACAGATTCGCCCTGGCAAATCGTGAAACTCACGCCATCCAATGCTTTTACAATTCTGTATGAAGGGCGAAAGAAACTGTTAATTCTCTCACCAAAAGTATCACCTTCGATTCTAACCTTGAAATATCTTTTCAGATTAGACGCCGAAATAATTGGGCCATGTTTCCATGAACACATGCTAAAAAACCCCTCCTTGAGCATCCGGTGAGCCCTAAATCGCCGGGCAACTGAAGTATTCTTTCACTTTCAGGGGCAACCCAGAGGGAGTAAAGGCAAAACAACTAAGCAACTCCCTTCCCAAAAGCACCGGCATGACACCGGTAAGCAATTGGTATGCCTGAAAACGAAAGTATTGCATAAAAATCAATCAGATGAATCAACAAATGGGGAAAATGAGAGGGGCCGAAGTAGCCAATTTGAAAACCTTACCGAAGATGCTAGACGGTTTTTAAAAGCCCTGTATAACCGGCACTTGACTCTTAACTTTCAGCCACCCAAATTCCCCTGGCTGCTGCAAAACTTGCTCTTTTCATTAAGAACACTTCCTTCCAAAGTAGTCTAGAACCGACAAACCCAAAACAGTATACAATAGGCAAAACCGCCTGGCAATACAGTAGAGGGAATGATGTTACCCGGTAATCAGAGCGGCCAAATAGCAAAGGGCAGGAGTCAAAAATATTCCGGGAAGGAGATTGGCAACTCGGATTCTCTTTACTTCCAAAAGGCCAAGGCCTATTGCGAACAGCAGCAGGCCGCCTGCACCAGTCATCTCCGATATCATCGCCGGGCTCAAAATCCGGTTGAAGAATCCTGCTCCCAGGGTGATGGCCCCCTGGTAAATGAATACAGGCACAGCTGACAAAGCAACACCCGGGCCCAATGAAGAAGCAAATGCTATTGAGGTGAATCCGTCGATAGTGGCTTTAGCAGCAAAGGTGCTATAATCCCCTGTGAGGCCATCCTGGATGCCGCCGACAATTGCCATGGGCCCTATGCAAAACAGCAAAGTCGCTGTGACAAACCCTCTGGCAAACAACCCTGGAGCTTGAGTGTTAAACCTTCTCTCCAGGGAATCGCCAAGCCGGTTTATCCGTAAATCAATATCAAGGACTTCGCCGGCAATCCCTCCCAAGGCAATTCCAGCTAGAGGATAGAGTATGTTTTCAGATTGAAGTGCCATCTTTATCCCTATTATGCTGGTCACAAGCCCCAAGCCGCTCATTACGGTCTCTTTCATTTTCTGAGGATACCTGTCCCCAATGAGTAAACCTGCCAGAGTTCCTATTAGAATTGCCGCGGTGTTTATCAAGGTACCCTTCAATGTCATTCGCCCTTTCATATTTTCCCGCTACAGGTCAAATCATGCCTTATCTGCTCACCTGGTCATTCAATTGCTTGGCCCACAAACTCTAGAAAATAAACTTCATTCCCGGCAACACCAGTAGACACCAACACAGCGAAGTAGTGCTTCGTCTAACCTAATTCTACACGGAAACAGACGATTCCTTATCACGAATCATTTTGCCGGCCCTTTTTGATTTTCTGGACAAAAGAATCTGCAAAAAGCCCACACACCAGCACATGACAGCGCAAATCCTGAACGACTTGCTATATCCCATGTCTTGCACCATCATTCCTCCTGCCAGGGAACCTATAACCGGGCCCAATCCGTAAAACACCGAACCGAAAACTGTCTGGCCTACCCCTGTGAGTTCGGCAGGAAACAACCGGTTAGTCTTTTCAACTGCTACCAGGTAAAAAAGCATAAAGTTAGTACCATGAATCAACTGTAGAAGCAAAAACCACGGGTAGCTCTTTATGCTAACAGTTAAAAACCACCTGATCCCTGAAAGAACTGTGGCCATTGAAAGCAATGATTCTCCGGAAAAGTAATCAAAGAACCCTTTCTTGCCAATCAAAATAATCGCTTCGCTCAACCCGCCTATCATCATGACATACCCAATCTGGCTGGCACTAAGGCCCCGGTGATCCAAATATACAGTAAAAAGGCTTAAGGGCCCGGTAAAGGCCACTCGAAAAAGAAAGGCGATCAGCAAAAGTTGTAAAAAGGCCCTGCTCGTAACAACTGCCTTCACGTCTTTAAGGCTTATAGTCGCAGATAAAGAACCTGATACTGCATTACATGGAAGCCACCGCGCCTTGTTAAAACGGAGTATTAGCCCAAACATGAGTATCAAAACAATCGCCGGAATGTAATAAGACCACACCAGATCAACCCGTTCAAGTATGGTACCCCCCAAGATTGAAGAAAAAAGGTAGCCAAGGGTCCCCCATAACCTTACCGATTGAAAAGGCACCTGGTTGTCGCTGCACCATACCAAAGTCCCGGCGTCCATGAGAGGCATCAGTGATGATGAGAACAAGGAAAACAGGGCATAGACCACAGCCCGGCTGAATACCCGGGTATGGGAGGGGATTAGGAAACCGGTCACGGCAGCCAAAACCGCAACAATTCCTATGGCCTTATGCTTGTGTGATGACTTGTCATACATATATCCAAAAAAGGGATGTCCGAAAATGGCAACGCCAAAGTACAGTGCATTTAGGATTCCGATCTCTCCTACTGAAACACCGATCTCGCTGAAATATACGTTTCCGTAAGTCCAGTAGATGCCAAGCCCGAGATATGTCAGGAAATACAGGGTGGATAAGCCTGCTTTAATCTTCCAGGGTACAGGCAGTGTGCTGGTTGCTGCCCCACCTGAACTACTGTCTTTGATGCTGTCGCTGGAATTCAATTCTTAATCCCTCATTAGTATCAAAATGTCGAATTACCGAAACCCAGGCCTGCAAAGCCCCTGAGGTAAGCTTTGCCTGCTTCTTCTGAGATGAAAGAGCAAAGTCCTACCGCTCAATTATATCTGAATAGGTATGGACTAGGAACTCCCTGGTTCTCAATCGAAGGTCACAGGCAGGCCGCTATCTCAAGGAGATCATTGAGCACGCCGTAAGCAGTCTGGACCAGGCCCGGAGCATGTTCAATCAAGGTCAAATCTCCCATAAGGCCTGTCCTCAAAACAAGGCAGGACGTTGTCCCCTCTATTTGCCCGAATGTGCTGGCCGCCTCGACACAAACAGGCATAACCCTGGCGTAAAATGCTTTCTGAGAATTGCCTGAAGAGCCTGCCTCAGGCTCAGGACCGGGAAAAATGGGTTGCTGAAAATCACAAATCCTGCCTTCAAGAGTCGCTTCGGGCCCAAAATCGCAGTGCCCGGGCATACAGGAATCACTGTGCTCCTTTGTAAAACCCGCCTCGCAAGCAAGTTTAATTCTCTTGCCGTCTTTCAAGGCCTTTTCTATATGGAACTGAGTCAGCTGGGTTATGCCGGTTCTTTCAACATCCTTGGGGGTGATATCAGCTCCAAGAAGAACATTGCTCAGCACTGCGGTTTTGACCGCTGCATCCCACCCTTCGAGATCCATGCTTGGATCTGCTTCTGCAAAACCCAGTTTCATGGCTCTAATAACCGAGTCATTAAATTTGTGCCCCTTCTCCATCTCTCCAATAACAAAGTTAGTAGTGCTGTTCAAGATTCCCTTAAATCCAAGAACTGAACTGCCCCGTAGACAGTACCGGGCCAAATTGAAAACAGGTGCCCCATCCATAACAGTTGATTCGAAAAGGAATTGCAGTCCACGTCTGGCTGCAAGAAGAGACAGGTCTGAGTATGCAAAGGCAATAGGCCCTTTGTTGGCCGACACAACATGCTTTCCGGTATCAAGAGCAGCCCTTACATGACTGATGGCCGGTTCGCCTGTTTCCGGATTTAGCGGAGTTAACTCTACCACGATATCCCCCGGAGCATTCCTGATGATACCTGAAACAGTCCCGGAACATCCCCTTTCACTCAACCGGCTCTGTAACATCTCACCAGACGCCAGCGTCTTCATTACCCTGGCCAAGTCGATACCGTCGGGCTCCACAATTGACCCGTGTCTGCCTGTTGCAATTGCAGTAACTATGAACTCGACCCCATGATGTACACGAAACTCCTGTCCCTTATCTACAAGGAGCCTTGCAAGGGCCTTCCCTACATTTCCGAAACCGACCAGATTCAGCCGTACCTTGCGGAAACTTCCCCGATGAACCTGTCTTGTGCTACTCACTTTTTCAACCTCCAGGCATAATCACGCTTTTCAATCGACTCATCCCCGGACCCTTTCCGGGCCTATACACGGTATATTTCTCTCAACCATACACAAATGCCTTACAACCCCAGGCTGTAGATGTGAACCTACCTGGTCGAAAAGGGCTGTATCTTGCCCAATTATACCCTGGATTTGATCAGGTTGAGGCTTGAGTGGTGCAACCTAACCCATAGGTGCTTGAACAAGTTCTTGTTAAATGTCACACTATGGGCATGAGTAGAGACAATAATGAAACAGACAAAACCCGTAAATCTGCCAATGACCAGGAAGGCAGGCTTGCCGGCCATTTTGATGCCAACCTCTGTTCAGAGGAAAGCAGGGCTGTGTCTATTTCCCTAGGCCAACTGGTTGAAGGCCGGCTTATTGACCGTCCGAACAGGTTTTTGGCCGTTGTAAGTCTGGCCGGAAAGACCATACAAGCTCACGTGCCGGATCCAGGAAGGCTCAAGGAACTACTTTTTTCCGGTAACAAAGTAATGGTCAGAAATATCAACACCCTTAACAACACAGGCAACTTACAGGGTAGGCACAATCAGCCCAAGTCTCAGATGCCCCGGCGGAAGACCCAATATGACCTGGTCCTGGCAGCCTTCAACGACATTTGGGTGTGCATCGATACCAGGTACCCTAACCGCCTTTTTGAACAAGCTGTGAAGGAAAAGGCGCTCCGGGATTTCAAGGAATATACTTCAATCCACAGGGAAGTCGCCTTGAATCGATTAGGCGAGCACTTAACTCAGGATGACCCAGAAATCCTGGCTCGGACCCTGAGCAAAAGTGCCGGCAACATATCATCGCCTGAAAACATGAGAAAGACCCCTAAAAGCAGGTTCGACTTTCTTCTTCAGGGCCCTAAAAAACGTCCTCTTCTCGTGGAAGTCAAATCGGTCACCTTGTGCATAGGTGGAATAGGCCTTTTCCCAGATGCACCCACTCAAAGAGGTGCACGTCATGTCCGCGAACTAAAACAAGTCTCGTCTTCGGGGTTGGATGCAATGATTGTGTTCATCGCCCAAAGAGAAGATATCATGGAAGTATCAGCACACAAAGAGACTGACCCCAAATTTGCAGATGCCATTAAAGAAGCGGCTAACGCAAATGTCAGAATCCTGGCATACCGCTGTGCCGTATCACCGGCACACATCTGTTTGAATCCAGAACCCATTCCTTACCGCTGATCTCCTGAACCCAATCTTAAAGGCCGAATACAGCCTTCCGTATTTTCAGCCGGTATTTTTGGCGGCAACTGAAGGCTTCCCAAGAACAAAATGCCCCGGATAGTAAACCGGATCCAAAGGCCCATCTGAAACACGGGGACGGTCCTAACGTTTCACCCGTGCCAATATTACTGTCCGGTAACGCAATTTGATCAACTCCATTGTCAATGGACAGTGATTCTGTCACTCTAGAACATACTATCTTGGACTGAGAAAACGTCACCTTCTCTTATTGAAATGTGGTGGCATTCTTCCACTACATCGTGATTAGTTGTCCGGATGGAATCGCCCTGAGAGTGCCCGGGTAGTAGGCTGCCAACTCTTTAGACTGGGCAAAACTGCTCGAGAGTGGTCTATATGGCAGGCCACTGTGAGGCGGTCCGCGTCTTTCTGAATGCTGAATGGTAGCTGTGGCGTGCCATTCGGGTAGGCTTTTCGCATCCGGGAGATTCGGTGGACCAAACCGGAATTGGGCCACCCACATTCTACTTCAGAGGGGTTTGTAAGAGTAACTTCTACTTTTATCAAAAACACTGGAACTTACTTTTACAATTAAGGGGGGACACAATTTGATCAATTCCGTTTGACTTATTGTGCAGATTATCGTATCATGCCCTCAATATCAATTCCATTAGCACGAACCACCTCATCCTTTGATGGGTGAGGTAGAGGCGCGGAAAGTGGTGGTACTCCGGGGAGGCCGGAAGCCTGTGAACCGGAAGAAGGACACATATCCGCCGAAACCTTAGGTGTCCGAAGCCTAAGGTTGGGATGGCATCAAACTAGGTGCCGTACTGTCACCAGGAATGGACCCCCATCATTCTGGTGAAGCGCTATCTCACGCGGGGGGAAGGAGTGTAGCTGGATCGCCTGCGCTAGCCATGCAGATAGCCGACTTGAAAGCGGCTGCCTCTATTAGAAACATGAATGCAAATTGCTAATATGCACTTTAGAACCCAGAATGGGTGATGCTTTTTCGCCGCAGAAAAGCGGTTATGCGGTTACATTGTAGTATTTTTTCCAGTCGTTAGCCATATTATGGAAGCCATACCAGGAGGTAGCATTACATTGAGAAAACCAGTTTTAGCCAGTGCGAGTCGTGGATTCCTTTTCATCTTGACCATGCTCCTAGTTTCAGTTACAGCATTAAGTCTTTCGGCCTGTCAATCCAGTTCCAGTGAAGACAGTCTTGCTGCGGTTAAGAAAGGCGGCAAATTGGTAATTGCCACTGACGACACCTATCCTCCCTTGGAATGGAACGAGGACGGGGAGATCGTCGGATTTGATATAGACTTGATGACTGAGATCTGCCAGAGGATCGGAGTAAAGGCCGAGTTCGAGTCCAGTAAGTGGGACGGCCTGTTGACCGGCCTTGCCGGCAAACAGTACGACGCTGTGATTTCAACCATGAATATCACGCCGGAACGTGAAGAACAGGCAGACTTTGTGGAGTACGCAGGTTGGGCTCAGGTGATTGTTACCGCGCCTCAAACACCTCAGTGTCTGAACCAGATGATTTGCAGGGAAAGCATATAGCCGTGCAAGTATCAACAACCAGTGAAAACATAGCCAAGAACATTGAAAATGCAGAAGTCTCCAGTTTTGAAAGCTTTGATACCACCTTTATGGAATTGAAAAATCAAAGGGTTGACGCAATCATTATCGATGAACCGGTAGCCATGTACTATCAAGCCAAAGACCCTGATGCTTTTGCCGTAGCAGGTACAGCTCAGGAAAAGGAGCCCGTGGGAATTGCCCTCAGAAAAGGTTCGGATTCTTTGAAAGCAGCAATTGAAAAAGCCCTTGAAGATATGAAGTGAGCCGACGGCGCTTACGAAGAGATTTTCGAGAGATGGTTTGGTAAGTAAAGGCTTCGTTGCCGGAACCATTGCTTGAATTGGGGCAAAGCCGGTGACCACATGGCAATTCCCTCAGTCCGTAGGGTTTATCGAGGGGCAAAAGCAGTTAGGCAGTATATCACAAATGGGTTCTTCACACCGGTGTTGAACCCAATTTCAAACCCGGTCTATAGATGTGGTGAAGTTTTCTGTATATGACAAGGAAATTGTACAAGTAATATCTGGAGTTGATTTTAGTGACAAACTCTTCGGTCCCAATATCCTCATTCGTAAGAGAAATACCCTACTCTTCTGGAATACTGCAGGTGTTACTATCAAACTAACAGGGCTTTCCATCAGCTTTGAATAAGCTATTGGAACAGCCATCGCACTTATGAAAATATCGAGAAATAGACTCTTGTCGCTGCCCGCAACCCTTACGTGACTATTCTCAGGGGAACCCCTTGATGATTCAAATCCTTATAGTTTATCGTATTGCCCCCCCATACTTTAGACTGGATAAATTCAGTTCGGCTGTGGTAAGCTTTTGGGTATTAATGCAGAGGCATACATTGCGGAAATCATTCGTACCGCCATAGAATCAATTGACCCTACCATGGAGGCAGCCCGTTCTCTGGGCATGAGTCATGGGCTTGCAATGCGGAGAATAATCATACCACAAACATATAGAAGACTACTGCCTCCCCTCGGAAACGAATTCATAGCCATGCTCAAAGACACATCCCTGATTGCCTTTATCGGCGGCGAAGAACTCACGAGAGCAGGCCAGCACATAATCAGTGCCACTTTCAGGCCCTGGCCGGTTTACCTGACTGTGGCAGGGATTTATCTGTGCATGACCGCCTTGTTTTCGCTAATTGTGCAATTGGGAGAAAGGAATCTCCTGCAATGAACATGAATTGGATAGTTCCAAATGAAGGTAGACGCAATAGCACAAATACAGGTGGGGCGGCGATGCCCAAAAGCCAAACAGAAGTGGCTGAAACTCCAATGGTTGAAATTACAGGAGTCTGCAAACGATTTGGAAATCTTGAAGTACTCAAAAGCGTTGATCTTAGAGTCTCAAAAGGTGAAGTAATCAGCATCATAGGCCCCAGCGGGTCGGGTAAGAGCACTCTTTTACGTTGCGTAAACTACCTGGAGAAACCAGATTCAGGGACAGTCCGGATCGGCGGGAATCCGGCTCCATGGGATGAAAACTCTCTCAACCAGGCCCGGGCCAGAATAGGGATGGTTTTTCAGCATTTCAACCTCTTCCCCCATATGACTGCCATTGAGAACGTAATAGAAGGGCCGGTTCAGGTTAAGAAGATGCCCAGAAAGGATGCTCTGGAAACGGGCACGTCACTCCTTTACAAAGTAGGATTATCTGATAAGGCACACGTTTACCCCAGCCGGCTTTCAGGAGGGCAGAAACAACGTGTTGCAATTGCCCGGGCCCTGGCAATGCAACCTGATGTCATGTTGTTCGATGAAGCAACTTCTGCCCTGGATCCGGAACTTGTCGGTGAAGTCTTGCAGGTCATGCGTAATCTTGCATCTGAAGGAATGACCATGCTTGTAGTTACCCATGAGATTAGTTTTGCGCGGGATGTCTCAGATAGAATAGTCGTGCTTATGGAAGGACAGATAACCGAAGAAGGGCGGCCTGAGGAAGTCTTGTTAGCACCGAGCAGCAAAAGAACAGGTGAGTTTCTGGCAAGGGTTCTTGAACCAAAAGACAATACTGTTCAGGGCGAGAGGCAACTCAGGCAAATTGTATGTAAAGATAGTTAGCACAACATAACTCTGATAGACTATACTTTGAAATAACTTACGCGAGGTAACTTTTGTGTCTGGAAAATTATTACCCAGGCCCGGCCAAGGGAAAAAGCTGGGCCTATTCTTTGTCATTGTCCTGGTAACTACTGTAATGTTCACTTGCCGGGGAACACTAAAAGACCAGTTAACAGGCTTGAGCCAATGGATTGGCATGTTGCTTAAGCCTCCGCTCAAAATAGAAACAGTCCCCTTGGGCCATGACCAAAACGGAAACGGCAAAGATGATACATTGGACCTGGTGGAAGGCGGAAGGATTCAGGTCAGCAAAAAGCCGTTTTACAAAAGTGCTTATTATGCAGGTGGTTACCCTCCTGAAAACGAGGGTGTTTGCACCGATTTGGTCTGGCGAGCCTTTGAGCAAGCGGGTTTTGACCTAAAAGCCATGGTAGACAGCGACATTGCCTCTGCAGCCGGTGAATACCCGGGAGTCAGGAATGTGCCGGACCCGAACATTGATTTTCGCCGGGTGCCCAACCTGTATGTGTTCTTCAAACGCCACGGAATAGCCCTGACCACTGAAGTCAAACCCTGGGATCCTGAAAACCTCAAACAGTGGCAGCCTGGTGACATAGTAATACTTGGCAAAGGATACGATCATATAGGGATCGTGTCCGATAAAAGGCTTCGCAACGGAGTTCCAAAAATACTGCACCACGGTTCAAAATATCCCGGTGAAAACAATGCCCTGGGTTACTGGCCAGGGGGCATCCGGGCCCATTTTCGGATAAACCCTGAAAACTTCTCTGAGCTTATGAACAGGTAATCTCTGGGATCCGTTGGCCAGCTGCCGGGCAGACTTCAACCGGGCACAAGCACAGCCCCGATCATCCCGGGGCCGCCATGGAGAGCCAGAGACACCCCTACCTCCCCTATGATGAGCTGCTCGATATTGACACGGCGTTTTAGGTACTCTGAGAACTTGAGGGCCTCTTCATAACTATTTGCATGCATTACAGCGACACGAGATGGAAGAGTAGAGACCGCATTCTGAGCCAATTCAGCTACCCTCTCAAGGGCTCTGGGATAGCTTCTGGCTTTGTCCACAACTTTGAGAAGGCCATCTTTGACTTCAATCACAGGCTTAATGGAAAGAATAGAGCCAAATATCGCCTGTCCCTGGCTGAGTCTTCCGCTTTTTTTAAGGTACTTCAACGTTGGTATGGCAACAAAAGCCTTTATCCTCGATTTCAGGTTGTCAAGGCGTTCAATAATTTGCCCCAGGCTCAAACCTTCAAGGGCTGCTCTGGCAGCCTCAATTGCCAGAAATCCGACCCCCATAGAGACTGTGTTCGAATCGTACACACTAACACGAATCTCCTTGGACAAGGCATCTGCCGCAACTCTTGCAGACTGGCATGTGCCGCTTCCTTTGGCAGTAACGTGAATCGAAATAATCTCGTCTGCCCTTTCAGTCAGCTCCCTGTAGACCTGGATAAAGTCACCTGGAGACGGACTTGACGTTGTCGGCATTACAGAACCGTCAAGATGTTTGTAAAACTCCTCCGGAGAAAGATCAACTCCCTCCTTAAAGGACTCGCCTCCCACTTGAATAGGAATAGGAACCACCGAAATCCGGTATTCTTTCAGTGCGTTCCCTGGAAGGCCTGACGCACTGTCTGTAACAACCCTGATTGCTTTCATGGCTCATCCCCTCAATAACAGCAAAATCCTTCCGTTGTCAGGCACCTCCGCGAACGGCCTATCTATACCTCGTTCTCAGCTCTCAGTATAATTCTGGATCCATGCCTCAAAGCCCATACCTTTCCGTCAGGATTAAGTAAGAATCTTAAGTGGCTTTTCAACACCCTTTATGGTAACGACTGCAGTATCCCAACCGGTAGTCTCTACCGGATAAATCTTGGAGTCTATTTCAGCCTCGAGTCTATCGCCTGACAGTTCAACTTTGATGTTGGCTCCCTCTCCTGAGCGATAGGTACCCACGAATTTTGAAAGCCTGGATAGGGGTTGAGGGCAGACTTCTTTCTTCGTTATTGGATTATCAACAGGTAACCCAAGAAGCAGATTGACCGCTCCCAACCATACCTTGCCGGCAGGAAACCCCGTGAGGTTCGAGAGGACCACTACACCAATTCCTTTTTCAGGGACATATCCGATATTAGAAGCTACTCCTCTAAGGCCGCCGCTATGCTGAATTAAGGTAACCCCCTGATAATCCGGCCTTACGTTGAAACCGTAACCAAACCACACATCGGGATTATAAAGATAGTAAGGGGTAGTCATCCTGGAAATAGAGCAAGGTGAGGCGATTCGATTGACCGTTGAAGAGCCATTGTTGAGATACATCTTAACATAAGACAGCAAATCACGGACATTAGACTTAATGAATCCGCAAGCGGTAAAAGCAGGGGCTTCTTGCCAATGCTCCGACTTACACAAATTGTCATCTTTGTCTTTGTAATAAAGGCAGGTGAGCTCGGGGAACTTCTTCATTTTGTCAACCCTGGTTGTAGTACGGCCCATGTTCAGGGGCCCAAGGATGTTATCCTGAAGGTACTCCTCATAATTCTTGCCTGACACCAGCTCAATTATTGAACCCAAAAGCCCGTATGCATCATTTGAATAACTGACATACTGGCCCGGTTGCCCTAGAAGCCGGTAATCGTGATTGGCAATAAAACTCAAAAGGCCCCTGGTATCTTTCACACTGGGCCTGTCAGGGGAAATGTCCGATTCATTGAGTACCTGCTTGTCTTTTTCATCAAGTTCAGTGGATTCAATAATGGCGTAATTCAGAGACGGTAGCGGCGGAATGCCCGCGGTATGAGTAAGGAAATTGTGAATATTTACTTTCCGTGCAGTACACTTGTCAGGAAGGTCAAATTCGGGAAGATACCGGTTTACCGAGTGTTCCACAGAAAGCTTGCCGTGTTCCGCAAGCTGCATAATCCCCAGGGCTGTAAACGACTTGGAGACAGATGCAATTCCGAAAACTGTCTCTTCTGTTACAGGCAATTTCCGTTCAAGGTTCCTGTATCCAAATCCCTTGGAATAGATGATGTCACCATCAGAGATTATCCCTGCGCAAAGGCCTGGAACCTCGTACTCTTTCATCAGTGCATCGACAAATGCTTCGAATGTGGCATGATCAAAAGTGTTAGGCTTATCCATGGACAATGAACCCTCCAATTCATTGGTCTACCGTTATAGATTGCTTTCAATTTTCAGAGTAATTCAGCCTCTTTATACTGTAGCTGCGATACATGGCGCATCCTAATCCAGCACCACGCATACAAACGACTTTCGCCGCACAGCCTGCCTATTCCTCCCAGGAAATTGATGCTCTCAAAATAAATACAGCACGTCAATTGATTCTCATAGACCCTGAAATATCATCTACCCCGGTCACCACAGCAGGAAATCATCGTTATTTGTCGAATAGGTTTAAGAATATTTACTTTTACTGTCCAAATGATTGTGGGGCTAAATAATTGGAACAATGGCAGAAGAATTTATATGTACTGTGGTTTGGGACTTTCATAGCCGCCATAAGTTTCTCCTTTATCAGCCCATTTCTTCCGGTTTTTCTGGAACAATTGGGGACAGGGTCTAACCTTGAAGCCTGGTCAGGTGCTATTTTTTCTGCATCCTTTCTATCTGGTTGCATATTGTCTCCTGTATGGGGTTCTCTTGCTGATAAATACGGCCGGAAGGTAATGATTATTCGTGCCGGTTTCGGTATGGGGACGATTAATCTTCTTGTATATTTGGTTCAAACGCCTGTCCAGCTTTTCATCTTAAGAATGCTTAACGGTGCTGTATCCGGTTTCATTCCGTCTGCCATAGCCCTTGTGGCAACCAACACTCCGGAAGACAAAGTTGGTACATCCCTGGGAATTCTCAAGACAGGTTCTGCTACAGGAAATATCCTCGGCCCTCTGGTGGGCGGAGTTTTGTCCCATTATATTGGGATAAGGCATACGTTTGTTGTTGCAGGGCTGACCATTTGGGCGGCCACTTTGATTGTGTTGTTCGGAGTTGAGGAAGTAACCAAACCCCTGGGTAAAAGCGCCAAAATAAGCGTGATAGACGACCTCAGAATCGCATGGGTGAACACTAATTTCAGAACCCTCATGTTGTTTGTCACCTTAACCAACGCTACTGTAGCCATTCTTCAACCTGTCCTCACCCCATTCATTATGACTATCACAACAGGCGACCCGTCTCTTGCCACAGGTGTGCTTTTTTCACTGACAGGATTAGCCACTGTGCTAGCGGCTCCCCTCTGGAGTAAGAAAGGTTCATCAGTAGGGTTTGCAAACACGTTCCAGATATCGATGATACTCTCAGGTGTACTTAACTTGCCCCAGGCTTTCACGACAAACACGATTTCATTTGGATTGCTTCGCTTCGCTTACGGGCTTGTATATGCAGGTGCCCAGATTTCGATAGAAGGCCTGACAGCCACCACTGTTGCACCTGATTTTCGAGGCAGGGCTTTCGGAATAAGTCACAGTTTCAGCAACCTTGGCTCTGTCTTAGGTCCGATTATCGGAGGATTTGTTGGCAGTACCCTGGGAATTAAGTGGGTCTTCATAATAAACGGATCCCTTCTTGTTTGTTTCGGCTTCTTTTCTAGAACACTTCAAACAGGGCTATCACAAGTCCAAACTGTGGATAAAGCAGACTGTCTAAAAATGGATTGATCTAAAACAATATAGCCTTTCTCCTCATATCATATCAAAAAGGCCTGAGATTTTTATGATAGGAGGGAAACAGTTTGAGATTTGACTGGAAGGAAAAGATCGAAGCAGCCATCAAGGACGAGTTAGAGGCTGCTAGTTTTTATAACCAGCTGGCCAGCAGCGCACCGAACACTATCATTGCCCAGATCCTCTCTAGCATGGCAGCAGACGAGTACGGACATGCGAGAATTCTCACTGCAATGATGGCAGATAAAATGACTATGGCTTTCCCCACAATAGACCCTTTCTGGGGTAAAACAGGGCGGGATGATTTTAGGCGCAATCTTGAACAAGCGTTGGAGGGGGAACTCGAAGCAATAGCCGAGTATGCGGAATTTGCACGCATGTCAACTACCCTTGAGCAAAAAACCATATTTCTGTCTATTGCCGGTGACGAATATGGACATGCAAGAGTATTCATTACGCTCCTGGCCGGCGGTGTCGGATAGCTGCTCTGAGCAGGGCATGTACCTGGTTGGCCATGTATTGAGTAATGTAGTGGCCCGGCACAATTTGAGCTAACCTGAAGCATATAGTCCAAGCATTTGCTCATATTGTCAAAGTGGGCAGACCCACAGCCGACGGTGCGTTTGATTATGGGTAGGGGGACTTTCTTGGGTCTGCCCATTTCCATGCTTTTTCCTTCAGGTTTTTTTTACTATTGTGCCTCCGCCATAAACGAATTCGCCCCGGTAGAAAACCAGGGCCTGACCCGGCGTCACCGCAAACTGAGGTTGGTCGAATTTCACCAGCACACGTCCTGCTTCTTCAGAAGAAGCAAGGCCCTCTTGCTCATGGCTGGCCACCTGGCCTGGGCCTCGATGGAGAAGATCGTTTTTTAAGGGAATCAAAGTCGCAGGAACCTCTTTGCCCCTGTAGCGAACCATGCAAGTGCCCTCTACTGGAGAATCAAGATGGTCCACCATGACAAAATTCAGATCTTCTATGTAGCAGCCTTCTGAATATGCTTCGTTGCGCTTGCCCACTATTACTACGTTTTCGCCGGCATCAATACCGACCACATACAGGGGATACGGACTTGAAATTCCTAACCCTTTTCTCTGGCCCACCGTATAAAAGGCAAGGCCCTTGTGATGCCCTAACACTTTGCCTGATGTATCCACAAACAATCCCGGGAGCATTTTCACGTTTCTTTCCTCTAAAAAAGTCCTGTAACTTCCCTGTGTAACAAAACAGATTTCCTGGCTCTCTGGCTTTTCCGCTGTAACAAGCCCTTTTTGGGCTGCAATTTCACGCACATGCTGCTTTGTGAAATTCCCAAGGGGGAACAGTGCATGTTTCAACATATCCTGGGTGAGTAGTAAAGGGCATGTCTGGTCCTTCCCCTATCTGTGCCTCTGGTAAAAGAATTCTGGCTTTACCCTCTTCCCTGCCGTATTGATCGCCTGACCCTCTTGCAAGAATGTGATTGTCAATAAAGCCCCTTTGTTTGAGGATTTCGCCGGCCCTTACATAGTGGCCGGTAGCCAGGTATTCGGCGCCTAGTTGCTGTGCCTTGTGGAGAAGGTGGCCGAACTTGAACTTGCTGTTGCACACAAGGCACGGATTCGGAGTTCTACCCCGGCTGTAGTCTTCAACAAACCGGGCTATTACTTCTTCCTCAAATGCTTCAACCAGGTTTACGGTGTAATGGGGAATGCCTAGTTCGCAGCAGATTCGCTGGGCATCCCTGGTCATTTCCAGGGTACAACAAGGTTTGGCAACCGGATCGTCCTGGGAAGGAGGAGCAACCAGAAGTTTCATGGTAAGCCCAACCACATCAAAACCCTGTTCAACCAGGAGCAAACATGCAAGGGAACTGTCTACCCCTCCTGACATGGCAACTGCAACTCTTGGCTTAGGCAACAAAGGCGCCTCCTTTCATCGAAAAAGCATTCTCAGCAAATCAGCTCCGCAGTCCCGATCTCGACAAGTTATTGATTTGATCTGGTTTTCTCCAGGTCATTATACCAGCAGCCAGCACCCGCAACCAGAAAGCGCCGGGTTTTCCGGCACCTACCGTGGAGGCAGCCTGGCCAAATCTCGGCAATACGCGCTCTTTTCTGGATTGTGGAAAACTTAGGCCGCCGCCAGGCAAAAGGCAGGCGGCAGCTTTGGAGAAGACTTCAAAGTGCTTACTACAACCCATCTTCATGTTATGGTAGGCACATGGGAATCTTGATAATTGAACCCTTAAGGGATTGCTTATTCGCGAAGGGAGGAGATTGTGCCGCTGCCCTTTTCGGCCGGTTTTGGGAGTCTCTCAGTATAGACTGCACATACATATCATCTGAGGAAGGAGAGAGATCGATGCCATTCATTTTGGGTGTCGATGGCGGTGCAACTAAGACTATAGCAGTAGTCGGAGACCATACAGGCCAAATTCTGAGTGCAGGCCTTTCAGGGCCTACTAACTACCAAATTACAGGGCTTGATGCAGCCATGCAGAATCTGGATGCCGCTGTGAAAATGGCAGTTTCCGGGGCAGGTATTGACGTAGAGCAGATCAGTGTTGGCGTTTTCGGTACTGGCAGGAGCAGACTACCCTATAGATTTTCACAACCTGACAAGAGGAATTCAGGAACTCTACCCTTATATGAAATTTGAAATCGCAAACGATACATGGGTTGGCTTCAGATCAGGCACAGACCAAGATTACGGCGGTGTGGTCATATCAGGTACAGGAGCCAATTTTGCCGCAGCAGCCCCTGACGGTAAGCGGGTAACAGGTAAGGGGAATAAGCTATGAGTGGGGTGGTGAAGGAGGTGCAAGGGCTCTGATCAGAACCGGGTTTCACTTTGCCTTCAGGTCCCATGACGGAACCGGGCCCAAGACCGCCTTGGAAGACATTGTCCTTTCTGTACTGGGCTTTCCATCCTACGACGAATTGTCTTTTTACATGTACCAGATCCACGGCCAATTCTCCAGGCTGTACAAGAAAGCCGCTCCAATAGTACCTGCTATTTTCCAACTGGCTAATGAAGGTGACAAAGTATGCGCCAATATCCTGATAGAATCAGGCAAGGCCATGGGTGAAATCATGGGAAGGATGATAAAGACCCTCGGGTCCGGGCGACTGCCTCAAGACGTTGTAATGGTAGGAAGCCTCTTCACCAAAGGTGCAAGTCCACTGCTGATAGATTCGTTTTCCATGTCTTGCCACAGGTTCGTGCCCTTTGCCAGATTCAAAATGCCCGAAGTGGAACCTGCAGGCGGTGCCTATATTATGGGGCTTGAAAAAACAGGCATAAACACAAAAGGGAAAATCCGTGCCAGGGCTATTGCCACATTCCCGGAAGTACCTGTGCCAGAACCAGGCCCTTGAACAACGGTTCCGGTAAACAGGCCTGCAGAGCTGTTACAGGCAGCCCGCAGGCCCGATTGTTACATACGTTATTATCCTTTGCCACTCAAATCCCCGGCCTGAACTAACACGCCCAGACCGGATCGCTCAAAGAAAGGCTTGCTCTCTACCTTATTACCTTTACCCGGCTAGGCCTGAGCACCTTTCCATTACTCATGTATCCCTTTTGGATTTCCTGGACTATGGTACCGTGTTCTCCCCCGCCATCCTGGGCAAAGACAGCCTCGTGGTAATGTGGATCCAGGGCTTTGCCTACAGGGCTCTCCATAGGCTCTACACCTTCCCTGGCCAGCACATCAAGAATCTGCTTTTGAATCAGCTGAACTCCCTTAAAAAAAGCCGCAAACCCAGAGTCTTCGTTTGCAGTTGCGTCTTTTTCACCGGCAGCAAGGAACCTGTCGAAATTGTCCAACACCTCAAGTAAAGACAGGATAAGGTCAGACTTTCCCCGGCTTATCCTTTGCTGAATGTCCCTTTCCGTACGTTTTCTGAAATTGTCCATTTCAGCCCTTGCTCTGAGGAACTGGTCCCACAAGCTCTCAGCCTTTGATTTCCATTCGTCTCTTTCCCTGGCCAACCGCTTCAGTTCAGCGCTGATTGCATCGCCGTCATCTTCACAAGTGGTTTCAACAAAGGCTTCTTCTGAAGCGTCTGCCTCAGCGGCCTTGCCTGAAGCCTGAGGCCCATCTTTATCTTCCCGGGTACAGCAGCAACATTTGTTGGGTGCCCCATCATCATTGCCTTTGGAACACCCACGGTCATCCTCACCAACAGGCCCTACCTCAGCTTGCCGGCCGGGTTTAGGAATGTTCACATCCATATCTTTGTGCGTGTCCATTAGCTCTCGCCTTTCTCTTCTTCATTCTGGCCCTTTTCTTTAAACTCGGCGTCATACACATTTTTTTGGCCTTCGGCGCCTGTGCCCCCGGCCTGGCCGGAACCTGCATCCGGGCTCCCTCCATCTGCAGAGCCTGCTGCCTGGCCTTCCTGTGCCGCCTTCTTATACAGCTCTTCCGCTAACTTAGCAGCGGCGTCCCGCAAATCCTCAGAAGCCTTCTTTATCGCATCTACATCGTCGCCTTTGAGGATTTCCTTGGCAGAAGACAAGGCACCTTCTACCTGGCTCTTATCGTCTGCTGAAATCTTATCCCCTACATCCTTAAGGCTTTTCTCTACTGTGTAAACCAGCTGATCAAGCTGGTTCCTTGCTTCAATTTCCTCTTTCTTCTTCTTGTCTTCCTCTGCATGCTTCTGGGATTCTTCCACCAGCCTATCAACTTCGTCCCTGGGAAGCTGAGTAGAAGCCTTGATGGTAATATTTTGCTCTTTTCCTGTACCCAGATCTTTTGCAGAAACGTTCAGAATTCCATTGGCATCTATGTCAAAAGCCACTTCAATCTGTGGAACTCCCCTGGGCGCGGGAGGAATTCCTGAGAGCATGAACCTTCCAAGGGATCTGTTATCCCGGGCCATCTGGCGCTCACCTTGAAGTACGTGTATTTCAACCTGTGGCTGGAAATCGGCAGTAGTCGTAAACACCTGGCTCTTCCTTACAGGTATAGTCGTATTCCTTGAGATAATCGGTGTCATTACTGCACCCATGGTTTCAAGGCCAAGGGTGAGGGGAGTTACATCGAGCAAAACAATATCTTTAACATCTCCTGCAAGCACTCCCGCCTGAATAGCGGCTCCCATGGCCACCACTTCGTCAGGATTAACGCCCCTGTTGGGCTCCTTGCCTGTAAGGCTCTTAACCATTTCTTGAATCCTAGGCATTCTTGTGGAACCACCCACAAGAATTACTTCATCCAGGTCTTCCGACTTTATTCTGGCGTCTTCAAGAACCCTGCGAACAGGCCCGGTGCATCGCCTGGTTAAATCCTCTGTAAGCTCTTCAAACTTTGCCCGGGTAATCCTTACCTCAAGGTGCAGTGGCTGCCCTTCTCGATCTGCACTGATAAACGGCAGGCTAATCGTGGCCTCAAGAACCTGGGAAAGCTCGACCTTGGCCTTTTCAGAAGCTTCAATTAGACGCTGCAGGCCTTGCCTGTCTTTTCTGAGGTCAACCCCGTAGTCTTTCCTGA
>JAXGOJ010000014.1:0-45690 GCA_040767525.1 Bacillota bacterium
CTCAACGATGAACCGCTCATCCACCGGAGCATCAACCTCGTCCCTCTCGGGCAGTCTCAAGACCGTGCACTTCCAGTTCTCGGGATCAAGTGAAATCCATGCAGGAGCCGTATGCCCCTCAATATACTCAGCCATGGCCTTGAATTTATCCATCTTTAAAGACCGGGGCCTGATAGAAATCTCGTCCCCAGGGCTTACCTGATACGAAGGAATATCAACTTTGCGGCCGTTTACTGCCACATGGCCGTGATTGACAACTTGTCTTGCTTCATTTCGCGACCTGGCAAAGCCGGATCTGTACACTACGTTGTCAAGCCGCCGCTCGAGAATCTGCATCAGAGTCTTACCGGTAACACCTCTAACCTTAACGGCTTTCTGGAAATACCGGCGGAATTGCTTTTCTCCAACCCCGTAAAATCTTCTGGCCTTCTGCTTCTCCCTGAGCTGTAAACCATACTCACTTGGCCGTCTCATACGACTGTGCATTCCAGGCGGCGAGGACCTTTTTTCCAGGGTACACTTGGTAAAGCATTTATTACCTTTAAGATATAGTTTCTGACCTTCACGCCTGCACAATCTGCAGACCGGTCCTGTATATCTGCTCATTGTTTGCCTCCCTATACTCTGCGTCGTTTAGGCGGACGACATCCGTTATGTGGAACCGGGGTAACATCCTTAATAAGGCTGACTTCAAGGCCTGCTGCCTGTAAAGCACGTATGGCTGCTTCTCTCCCGGCCCCTGGCCCCTTCACACAGACTTCAACTTCTCTCATGCCCACATCGATTGCCTGTTTCGCAGCAACCTCAGCTGCCATCTGAGCGGCAAACGGAGTGCTTTTGCGAGACCCCTTGAAACCCTGTTTGCCCGCGGATGACCAGGATACCGCTCCGCCCTGGGTGTCGGTTATCGTTATAATGGTGTTGTTGAAGGTGGATCTTATGTGAGCCACGCCCTTTTCAACAACACGCTTTTCCCTTCTTCTAACCCTTTCCTTTCTTCTAGCCAAAGCTTATCCAGCCTCCCCAACACTATCTTTTCCGTCTGATTCCGACAGTCTTCTTTGGGCCCTTTCTGGTCCGGGCATTGGTTTGAGTCCTCTGCCCTCTGACAGGCAACCCTCGTCTGTGGCGAAGGCCTCTATAAGTCCCAAGATCGACAAGACGCTTGATGTTAAGCTGAACTTCCGTTCGCAAGTCGCCTTCAACCTTGTAGTTATTGTCAATAAAATCCCTGATGCGCGCTACTTCTTCCTCTGTAAGGTCTCGTACCCGAGTATTAGGGTTGACTCCGGTAGACGCAAGGATTTCCCTGGTACGGGTCGGCCCGATACCGTAAATATAGGGAAGTGCAGCATGCAACTTTTTGTCTCTGGGTAAATCAACACCTGCTATACGAGCCATATACTCTCACCCCCAGTCAACCCTGTCTTTGTTTGTGTTTTGGATTGGAACACAGTACCATAACTCTGCCGTGTCTTCTGATAATACGGCATTTCTCGCATATCTTCTTCACTGAAGGCCTAACCTTCACATGAATAACCCCCTTTGTAAAAGGGAAGACATTCCCCTTGTCCCTTATCTAAGACGACGGACAATTCTGCCGCGGGTCAGGTCGTAGGGGCTCAACTCAACAAGTACTCTGTCGCCGGAAAGAATCTTAATGAAATTAATCCTCATCTTTCCTGATATATGAGCCAGGACTTTATGCCCGCCCTCAACCTCCACCCGAAACATGGCATTGGGAAGCGGCTCTATTACCCTGCCCTCTACCTCAATGCTGTCTTGCTTCGGCATGTTATTCCCCCTCATTTATGTCAAAAGTGTAACCATTATCTACCAGATTATACCAACGTGAGGCATACAGGGCCTTTTTCCGTAATTGCCACAGTATGCTCAAAATGGCCGGAACAGGACCTATCTCTCGTTATGACACGCATATCCGGAAAAGTGATCACATCTGAACCCCCGGCATTAACCATAGGTTCAATAGCTATCACCATTCCTTTGCGCAGGGCCGGCCCGGTGCCCAATCTGCCATAGTTCGGCACCATTGGGTCTTCGTGCATGGATCTGCCCACACCATGGCCTGCGTAATCCTTTACTACACTGTAACCATGTTCTTTCACAAATCCTTCGATTGCACAGCCAATATCCCCAATATGGGCTCCAACCAAAGCAGCCGCGATCCCCTTGTTCAGGGCATCTTTGGTCACTTCAATAAGCTTTTTGGCATCTGGAGAGACTTCCCCAACAGGGAATGTCGCCGCGGTATCTCCCACAAAGCCCTGGAAAGTAGCACCCACATCTATGGAGATAATGTCACCCTCTTCCAAAATTGTCTCTCCGGGAACTCCGTGCACAACTACCTCATTCTTTGACGCACAAATCGACCCGGGAAAACCCATATACCCCTTAAAAGTAGGTATGGCACCCTTACTCCTTATAAACTCTTCAGCGGCCCGATCCAAATCGATAGTGCGAAGGCCAGGCTTAACCATTTCGCCCAATCGCAACAGGCACTCGCCTGCAATCCGGCCTGCCTTAGCCATAATGGCCAGTTCTTTCTCGGTCTTCAGAATAATCATTGGCTGATCGCTTCCCCGGTAAGCTCTTTTTCCGAAAGCGATACAAGGATTCTCTGGAATATGGAATCTACATCTCCACAACCATTTATAGATACCACAATTCCGTCCTTATTGTAATACTCGCGCAAAGGTTCAGTAACCTCATGGTAGAGTCTTAAACGCTCTTTTACAGTCTCTTCTTTATCATCCTTGCGGGATATAAGGCCCCCTCCACATACGTCGCACTTACCCTCTATCTTAGGAGGATCAAGCTCTACATTATATGGTTTTCCGCATCCGGCACAAACCCTTCTGGTCCTGGACCTGTCCAATAGCTCCTCTTCTGGGACAACCAGGTTAATTACGAGATCAAGCCGCTCGTTCCTGGATTGAAGGACCTCTTTCAGGGCTTCTGCCTGGGCTGTATTTCGGGGAAACCCGTCCAGCACAAATCCTTTCCGGGCTTCAGACGAATGTAGCCGCTGCTCGATAATCTTTACGGTTACTTCGTCTGGAACCAGACGTCCTTTAGCCATTATCCCTTCCACAAGACGCCCCAGGTCAGTACCTGCTTTTACTTCTTGCCTGAATATGTCACCAGGTGCAATATGGAGCAGGCCAAACCTGGCAGACACCAGTTTTGCCTGAGTGCCTTTGCCGGCACCTGGCGGCCCTAAGAACAAGAGTCTCACTGAAATCTCCTCACTTCAAAAAGCCCTGATAATTGCGCATTACGAGCTGGGATTCAATCTGCTTCATAGTTTCAAGTGCCACGCCTATAACAATGAGCATTGCAGTTCCACCCAGAGCCTGGAATCCAGGCAAACCTGTTATCTGGATTACAAAGTTAGGTAAAATTGCAATTATGGCAAGAAACAAGGCTCCTACAAAGGTGATTCTGTTGACCACCCTAGACAAAACATCTGCAGTGGGTTTACCCGGACGAATACCAGGTATGAACCCGCCGTATTTCCGCATGTTATCAGCTACATCTAGCGGATTAAACACCATAGACGTATAGAAAAACGTAAAGCCAAATATTAATAAGGCATACATAACCGTGTACCAGGGCTGCCTGTAATCAAAAACCTTCTCAAGGGAACGTGCCCAGGGCGCCTGAATGAACGATGCTATTGTTGCCGGAAAAGCCAAAAGAGATGACGCAAAAATAACCGGAATCACACCTGCCTGGTTTATCCGTATTGGAATATGGGTTGAATATCCACCCATCATTTTTCTTCCGACAACTCTTTTTGAATACTGGACGGGAATCCGCCTTTCGCCTTCAGTTATCCATATAACCAATACTAAAGTCACCAGAGTTATAGCCAGTAGCGCCAGGACATTGTACCACCGAGTTTGGCCCATTTTCAACAGAACATAAAGGCTGCCTATTTCTCTGGGTATTCCGGATACAATACCGCCGAATATAAAAAGGGAAATACCGTTCCCAATACCCTTTTCTGTTATAAGCTCTCCCAGCCACATCAAGAAAGCGGTTCCTGCAGTAAGGCTTAATATTGCCTCAATAAGAACCCAGACAGAAGTAGACACAAGAGCTCCCTGGGCACGAATACCCAGTGTCATACCGGTAGCTTGAATAAGTCCCAGGATTACCGTTCCGTATCTTGTATAGTCTTGAAGTTTCTCTCTTCCGTCTTCATCCTTGGACATTTCTTCCCATTTCGGTATTACCATGGTAAGGAGCTGCATAATAATGGAGCTGTTGATATACGGGTAGATGCTCATGGCAAATACCGAGTAGTTCCTTAAAGCTCCGCCGGAAAAAAGGTCCATGAACGAAAACAAGGTCCCTTCCTGAAACAACCCGGCAATAACCTCAGGGATTATGCCGGGTACCGGCACTGCAACTCCTGCCCGAAAAACTATGAGCAAGCCTATTGTGTACAGTATTCTATTACGGAGATCCGGTACACGCCAGGTATTCTTGATCGTTGATACCATCTATATCACCTCGGCTTTGCCGCCTGCGGCCTCGATTTTCTCCTTTGCAGATTCAGAAAATGCATGTGCCTTGACGGTAAGAGCCTTGGTAATCTCACCTTCGCCCAGTATCTTGACATATTTGCGATTTCGCCTGACAAGCCCGGCTTCTCTCAGCTCTTCAGGCCCTATCTGGCTCCCTGCTTCAAACATGTCCATGTCAGCCAAATTGACAATGCCGTAGTCACGTCCGAAGATGTTCTTGAAGCCCCTCTTTGGAAGGCGCCTTACAAGTCTGGTTTGGCCTCCTTCAAACCCAGGTGGCTTGGTTCCTCCGGATCTTGATTTCTGGCCCTTGTGTCCGCGCCCTGCAGTTTTCCCAAGGCCTGAACCCAGGCCTTGCCCTTTTCTTCTGGGTTTTCTGACTGAACCAGGAACCGGCCGCAGTATCTCATGCAATTCCATTGGAACCAACCTCCGCTTCTTCCCCTTTGTCCCTTCTCATGGCCACTCCGCGGATTTCGGCTATTTCTCGGGCACTGCGAAGGTTTTTGAGTGCATCGATAGTTGCATATACCACATTATAAGGGTTCGAAGAGCCAAGAGACTTAGCCAGCACATCCTCTATTCCTGCAAGTTCCATAAGGGGTCTTACACCCCGTCCTGCGATAACCCCTGTGCCTGTCGACGCCGGACGCAAAAGCACTTCTCCCGCGCCAAACCTGCCAATAATGTCATGTGGAATAGTAGTCCCATTCATAGGAACCTCGATAAGATTCTTCTTTGCGTCATCTATACCTTTCCGGATCGCATCAGTCAGGTCCTGGGCCTTGCCCAGTCCGGCCCCAACCTTTCCGTTACCGTTTCCTACAACCACAAGAGCCCTAAAACTCCGCCTGCGTCCACCTTTCACTGTTTTGGATACAGGGCCGAAAGTAACCACATGGTCCTTAAATTCATCTTGAGGTTGGTCTCTGAAACCACCCCTAGTGGAACGATCTCTTGCCAACAAATAATCACCCCGCATGTTAGAAATCCAGCCCGCCCTCTCTCGCTCCTTCTGCAAGAGCCTTGACTCTTCCGTGAAACAAATAACCGCCCCTGTCAAAAACCACTCTTGAAATGTCTTTTTCAGCGGCTCTTTTCCCTATCAGGTTTCCGACAAATTTAGCACCGTCAATACTCCCACCAGACTTGCCGGATTCTTTAAAAGCCTGTTCATTTGAAGATGCCGAAACCAGAGTCTGTTGGGTTACATCATCAATTATCTGGGCGTAAATATGGTTTGAACTCCTGAATACGTTCAATCTTGGACGCTCAGGCGTGCCAACCACTTTTCTTCTTACACGAAGATGGCGCCTGGCTCTCTTATTGTCCTTAGTCTTAACAGCCATCGAATGTCCTTCCTCCCCTGCAGGCTACTTAAACGCCCTTGACAACCTTGCGCTTTATTGTTTCTCCCACATACTTGACTCCCGTTCCTTGATAAGGCTCAGGCGGCCTCAGCCTTCGTATATCGGCTGCTATCTGCCCCACCATCCCCTTATCGATTCCACGAACAATAACCTGCGTGGGAGCCGGTACGTCAATTTCAATTCCCTTAGGAGGCGAAATCTCACAAGGTTTGGAGAACCCGAGGTTCAGCACAACCTTATCTCCGGACTTAGAGGCGCGATACCCAACACCGGACATCTCTAGGGCCTTTTCGTAACCTTGAGTCACACCCACGACCATATTGTTGATCAGGGTGCGGGTAAGCCCGTGAAGAGACTTGTGCTTCTTGGCATCAGACGGCCTTTGAACCTCTATAGAGTCTTCCTCCAGAACAATATTCATGTCCGGATGAAGTTCTTTACTTAATATCCCTTTAGGGCCTTTCACCGTAATCAAGGTGTTGTCCACTGTTACAGTAACCCCTGAGGGTATCTTTATGGGTTTTATTCCAATTCGCGACATGCAAAAACCCTCCTGTACCTTCCTACCATACGTAGCAGACTACCTCTCCGCCAAGCCCTTCTCTGCGCGCTGATCTGTCAGTCATAACTCCTTTGGATGTAGAAATGACAGCAATGCCCAGGCCTCCAAGAACTCTCGGAATGTCTTCCTTGCCAGCATAAACCCTTAGACCGGGTTTGGAGATCTGCCTGATTCCCGTAATTGCACAGGTTCTTCCAGGGCCGTACTTCATATACACTCTCAGGTGTGAAAACGGTTTTCCCTGAATAACCTCATAGTCCCTTATATAGCCTTCTTCCTTAAGGACCGCCAGAATCCTCTCCTTAATTTTGGAAAACGGCATCTCCGCTTTCTCATGCTTTGCCATGCCAGCATTGCGGAGTCTGGTAAGCATATCCGCAATAGGATCATGTGTCATCGATAATTTCCCTCCTACCAGCTGGCTTTCTTTACGCCAGGAATCTCTCCGCGGTGAGCCAAAATCCTAAAACAGTGCCTGCACAAGCCAAATTTCCTCATATATGCACGGGGCCTGCCGCAAATATTACACCTGTTGACTCTCTGCGTCGAGAATTTTGGCTCCTTTTTCGCCCTAACAATTTTGGCTTTGGTCGCCAAGAAATCTCCCCCTTACTGTCTGAAAGGCATACCCAGAGATTTAAGAAGGTACCGCCCTTCCTCATCAGTCCTTGCCGTAGTGGTAATTGTAATGTTCATACCACGTATCTTCGACACCTGGTCATAATCAATCTCAGGGAAAATAAGCTGTTCTTTGAGCCCCATAGAGTAGTTGCCCCTGCCGTCAAAACCGTCAGGCGACACCCCGCGAAAGTCTCTGACTCGCGGAAGAACTACGTTGAAGAGCTTTTCCAAGAAATCATACATACGCTCACCCCTGAGAGTAACCTTACATCCTACATTCATGCCCGCTCTCACTTTGAAAGCTGATATCGATCGCTTAGCCCTGGTAATAACAGGCCTCTGACCCGCTATTGTTGTAAGGTCAGAAACTGCAGCTTCCAGAGCATCTGCATTTTGCGTAGCCTCGCCAACTCCCATGTTTATTACAACTTTCTCGATTTTCGGCACCTGCAAAAGGTTAGTGTAACCGAACTCCTTCATCATGGCGGGAACTACATCTTGACGGTATAAATCCCTAAGCGACACGTTCCTCGACCTCACTTGTCAATGGCTTCGCCACATTTTCCGCAAACTCTAGACTTTTTGTCACCGACCATCTTAAATCCAATCCTGGTGGGCCTGGAACATTTCGGACACAAGAGCATCACCGCTGACCTGTGCACCGGGCCTTCTTTCTCAATAATCCCACCCTTAGGTAGATCCTGGGTAGGCCTCTGGTGCCTCTTATGGAGGTTCACTCTCTCAACAACCACGCGGTTTTCCCGGGGCATGGCCCGTAAGACTTTCCCCTTTGCGCCCTTGTACTTACCACTTATGACCAGGACCGTATCGCCTTTGCGTATATTCACTGAACCCACCACCTTTTAGGCGCTAAATAACTTCGGGAGCAAGAGAAATGATCTTTGTAAAGCGCTTTTCTCGAAGTTCCCGTGCCACAGGCCCGAAAATACGAGTGCCCTGGGGCTCTGTCGCATCTTTCAATATCACTGCTGCATTATCATCGAACTTAATATAGGTTCCGTCGGGACGCCTGACATTCTTACTTGTCCTCACAATAACGGCCCGAACTACCTGGCCCTTCTTAACAACGCCTCCGGGCGTGGCCTCTTTTACCGAAGCAACGATGATATCACCCAGGCAGGCATAGCGCCTAAAACCGCTCCCGAGGATTCTAATGCACATGATCTCTTTTGCGCCTGTGTTATCTGCTACCCTCAACCTGCTCTGCGGTTGAATCACGTTCGGTCACCCCCTACCTGGCCCCTGGACTTCTGGATGACTTCGGCTATCCTCCACCTTTTGTGTCTGGATATAGGCCTTGTCTCTAAAAGGCGTACCTTATCTCCTGTTGAAGCCGAATTATCCTCATCATGGGCCTGCACCTTTCGGGTTGACCTGATTCTCTTACCATAGATCGGGCTGATCTTCCAGGTTTCAATTGCTACAACCCTGGTCTTATCCATTTTGTCGCTTACCACGACTCCAATCAATTCCTTACGTTTCCCACGCTCCATACTTTAACCCTCCTGGGCAAGCATTCCGAGTTCCCTCTGGCGCTGAATAGTCTTCACTCGCGCTATTGAACGTTTAACCTCGCGTATCCTCATAACATTGTCTAGCTGCCCGGTAGCAAGCTGAAAGCGCAGGTTAAACAATTCATCTTTCAGGTCGGAAAGCCTGTTGTTCAAATCCTTGTCGCTCATTTTTCTAATTTCCTGCACTTTCATCTTCATTCACCGCCTTCTCCTGTGACACACCCATGACTTCAGACTCGTTTCTGAAACTTCGTCTTAATCGGCAAGCTTGGTTGCTGCCAACCTGAGAGCCTCTCTGGCTGCTTCTTCAGAAACACCTGCTATCTCAAAGAGAATACGTCCAGGCTTGACAACTGCCACCCAATATTCGGGGTTGCCTTTACCGCTGCCCATCCTGGTTTCAGCAGGCTTCTTGGTCACCGGTTTATCCGGAAATACTCGAATCCAAACCTTACCGCCACGTTTGATATGACGGGTCAGGAGCCATTACTCTTGCAGCCTCAATCTGTCTGTCAGTAACCCAGGCAGGTTCCAGTGCCATAAGTCCAAACTCACCGTAAAACACTTCGTTTCCGCGTGAGGCCTTGCCTGTCCTCCTACCCCTGTGTTGTTTCCGAAACTTCACACGTTTGGGCATCAACATGCTTCACTTACCTCCTCAGCAGCTTGAGGTTTCAAAGGAGGATATCACCTTTATATATCCACACCTTGACCCCAATACGGCCATAGGTTGTATGGGCCTCGGCAAATCCATAATCTATGTTAGCTCGTAAGGTGTGGAGGGGAACTGTTCCCTCGCCGGCTCTCTCACTTCGTGCTATTTCTGCACCTTGCAAGCGCCCGGATACCCTTATCCTTATTCCTTTGGCTCCTGACCTCATAGCCCTGCCTATAGCCTGTCTCATTGCCCGTCTATAGGACACCCTTCTCGCAATTGACTCTGCCACGTTCTCAGCTACCAGCTGAGCATCCGTTTCAGGACTCTTCACTTCAATACAATGAATGTTTACCCTTTTGCCCGTTAACCTCGCGAGGTCTTTACGAAGGGACTCAATTCCCGTACCTCCACGCCCTATGACCATTCCAGGCCTGGCAGCATGTACAATTATGCTAATTTCCTGTGGCTTTCGTTCGATCTCCATTCTGGGAATCCCGGCCTGCCTTAACCTGTCCTTTATGAAGTCCCGTATCATCTTATCTTCGAGGAGGAGCTCAGCAAAGTTCTTTCTGGCAAACCACCTTGAATCCCAATCGTATATTACGCCGACGCGTAGCCCTTTTGGATGAACTTTCTGACCCAAAGCCCTAACCCTCCTCTCTTTCCTTCACTACTACCGTTAAATGCGCAGTCCTCTTTAGTATGGGAAAAGCCTGAGCGCTCTCTGCCTGGGACGATATCTCTTAAGAGTAGGGCCCGGCCCAACAGAAATCTCAGAAACGTACAGCAAATCCCCATCCATATCATGGTTGTTTTCTGCATTGGCAATTGCCGAACGAATAGCTTTTTCCACCACCCGGCTGGCTCTTTTCTGAGTGAATCTCAAAATGGCCAGCGCTTCTCTAACTGGTTTCCCCCGTACTAGATCGGCCACTATGCCCACTTTGGTGGGGGATATTCTGATGTGCCTTACTTCGCAACGTGCTTCCATAAGCTCAAAATTAACCCCCTTACTTTAGAGCTGTAGAGCGCTGGGTATGCGCTCCGTGGCCCCTGAATGTACGTGTGGGAGCGAATTCGCCCAACTTATGGCCTACCGCGTCTTCGGTAATATAGACCGGTACATGTTTCCGCCCGTCATGGACTGCAATTGTGTGGCCCAGCATCTCAGGCACAATGGTTGAATTCCGGGCCCAAGTTCGAATAACTCTCTTTTCCTTCTTTTCGTTCATGGCTCTTATCTTTGCCAACAACTTCAGGTCAACATATGGCCCCTTCTTCTTTGATCGGCTCATAATCGCCCCCTCCTTCCTCTTGTTATTTCCTGCGTTTGACTATCAATTTATCTGATGCTTTCTTGCTCTTTCGCGTCTTATAGCCCAAAGTCGGCTTGCCCCACGGACTTACAGGCCCTGGCATTCCGACAGGCGCCCTACCTTCACCGCCACCATGGGGGTGATCCACAGGGTTCATAACCAAGCCCCTGACGCTGGGACGCCAGCCTCTGTGCCGGGTGCTGCCCGCCTTGCCAAGGGTTTCATTCTCGTGTTCCACATTTCCCACCTGGCCCACAGTCGCCTTGCATCTGACAGGCACTCTTCTTTGTTCCCCTGAGCCAAGCCTCAAAAGAGCATAACCGCCTTCTTTAGCCATTAGCTGAACTTGAGAACCTGCCGCCCTGGCAATTTGACCGCCCTTGCCAGGAACCATCTCCACATTGTGAACGAAAGTGCCCGTAGGAATGCTCTCAAGAGGCAGCGCATTTCCTGGCTTAATGTCTGCGTCACAACCGGCCATAATAGTATCGCCTACACGGATGCCTGCAGGAGCCAGGATATATCTCTTTTCACCGTCAGCATAAACGATAAGTGCCAAACGGGCCGATCTTCCCGGATCGTACTCAATTGCAGAAACTTTGCCGGGAATGCCGTCTTTGTCTCTCTTGAAATCAACAATCCGTACAAGTTTCCTTGTACCGCCTCCACGATGGCGGACAGTTATTCTGCCCTGGGCATTTCGCCCAGCAAACCTCTTTTTTGAGACAACCAGACTCTTTTCAGGATCCTTCTTTGTTATCTCTTCAAAGGTACTGGACACTCGCTGGCGCAGCCCGGGCGATGTTGGCTTGAAATCCTTTACTGGCAACCAATTTCCCTCCCTTACCGCGTCCTAGACACCTTCGAAGAATTCGATCTTCTGTCCTGGTGCCAGAGTAACCATAGCCTTTTTCCACCCAGGGGTACGTCCGGTGTGATATCCCATCCTTCTGGGTTTTCCCCTTACGTTTACCGTATTGACCTTCAAGACTTTCACCTTGAAAATCTCCTCGACGGCATTGTGAATATCTGCCTTTGTAGCCCTAGGATGTACCCTGAACGTGTATGTTCCCCGTTCAACAGAATCATGGCTTTTTTCAGTGATCACAGGTGCAAGAATAATGTCTCTGGCCAGTAAACTCATGAGAGCACCTCCTCAAGTTTCCGGAGTGCATCTTCTGTAACCAAGAGGTACCTCTTGGACATGGCATCATAAGTAGAGATTTTTCTTGCAGTAGTCACTGAAACACCCGGAATGTTGCGACATGACAAGACCACATTCGGCTCAGATTCGGCCGTAACAATCAAAGAGCTTCCCTCTGCTCCAAATCTCTTGAGAATCTCATAAATCTCCTTGGTTCTAGGCTTATCCATTTTTAGTTCTTTGAGAATAATAACCTGTCCACCAGACGCCTTGGCCGAAAGAGCAGATAGCAAAGCCTGCCTCTTCATCTTCTTGGGCAACCGCCAACTGTAATCTCTGGCTACAGGTCCAAAGGCAACTCCGCCGTGTCTCCAGATGGGAGACCGGATACTCCCGTGCCTAGCTCTTCCTAAACCCTTCTGCCTCCAAGGTTTACGGCCGCCTCCGGCAACTTCCGCCCTTGTCTTGACTCCAACAGTGCCAACCCTTGACTTATTCAAATGCGAAAGCACCGCTGCCCGCAAAAGGCTCTTATTGGGCTCTATGCCAAATATCTGGCCAGACAGGCTCACAGTACCTAATTTATCGCCTTGTACATTGTAAACATGTGCTTCTGGCACGAGGCTCCCTCCTTAACAAGCTTCTGTGCTTCACCGAGAAGCCTCTTTGATCATTACCAGGGATCCTCTGCTTCCAGGTACCCCTCCGTGCACCAGAAGCAGGTTCTTCTCGGGATCTACATCTACCACTTTGAGATTTCTCACTGTAACTCTCTCGTTACCCATTTGGCCAGGCAACTTTCTTCCCGGCCAGACCCTGGAAGCATCTCTGGCCTGGAGCGACCCTGGGCCTCTGTGGTACTTTGACCCGTGAGCCGAAGGTCCCCGCCTAAAATTCCAACGCTTTATGGTACCTGCATAACCTTTGCCCAGAGAAGTACCGGTAACATCTACGTACTCCCCGGACTTGAAGATGTCTACCTTCACCTGATCTCCTACTGTAAATTCGGTGCCAGGTTCAATCCTGAATTCTCGCAGGTACCGTACAGGGCTGATTCCCTTGCTCCTAAAATAACCCTTCTGGGGTTTTGTAAGACGCCTATCCTTCACGAAACCAAATCCAAGCTGCACACCGGTATAGCCATGTTTATCCAGGGTCTTCACATCAACAACTGTGCAAGGACCGGCTTCAAGGACGGTTACGGGGATAAGCCTGCCCTGGTCATCAAATACCTGGGTCATCCCCACTTTCTTGCCAAGAATGGCCTTCATAGCACAGCACCTCCTCCTTAAAAAGCCACAAGTTTACACAGTCTTGATTTCTATGTCTACACCTGCAGGTAAGTCCAACCTGGTAAGAGCATCCATTGTCTTCGTTGTGGGTTCCATTATGTCAATCAGACGCTTGTGAACCCTCATCTCAAACTGCTCCCGGATATCCTTTTCTCCGTTTGGAGCCGTTAGGATGGTATAGACACTTCTTTCCGTGGGAAGAGGCACAGGCCCTGATATGAGAGCACCTGTTCTCTTCGCGGTATCTACTATCCTACCGGCCGAATGATCCAGTATTTCGTGATCGAAGGCTCTTAATCGTACTCTAATTTTCTGCCTCCGCACAATGATCACTCCTCAATCTTTGTAACTACACCGGATGCCACAGTACGGCCACCCTCACGGATTGCGAACCTGAGGCCTTCTTCCATGGCAATTGGAGCTATCAGTTCAACCTGGATTCTTACGTTATCGCCAGGCATGACCATCTCTACGCCTTCAGGAAGGGTGACTGAGCCGGTTACGTCTGTTGTACGGAAATAAAACTGGGGCCTGTAACCGGTGAAAAACGCACTGTGCCTTCCGCCTTCTTCTTTGGTCAGTACATAAACTTCAGCACTGAATTTAGTGTAAGGCTTAATGCTTCCCGGCTTCGCAAGAACCTGGCCTCTTTCTACCTCGTTCTTGGCTATCCCTCTTAGCAGGCAACCTACGTTATCTCCTGCCTGCCCGCTGTCAAGGGTCTTCCTGAACATCTCAACTCCTGTTACTACTGTAGTCCTAGGCTTTTCAACCAGCCCTACGATTTCAACCTGGTCTCCTATCTTGACCAAACCTCTCTCGATTCTGCCGGTTGCAACAGTTCCACGTCCGGTAATCGTAAATACGTCTTCAACTGAAAGCAAGAACGGCTTATCTACTGCCCTTTCAGGAGTTGGAATGTAGCTGTCTACTGCTTCCATAAGCTTCAGAATCGGGCCGCACCACTTGCAGTCAGGGCTTCCACATCCACACTCAAGGGCCTTGAGTGCAGAACCCCTCACTACCGGTACCTCGTCTCCCGGGAACTCATACTTATCCAGAAGTTCCCTTACCTCAAGTTCTGAAATCTCAAGGAGCTCTTCGTCGTCTACCATATCAATTTTGTTCAAAAACACTACTATTGCAGGAACTCCTACCTGCCTTGCCAGAAGAACGTGCTCTCTGGTCTGGGGCATTGTGCCATCGGCTGCTGACACTACAAGAATTGCCCCGTCCATCTGGGCAGCTCCGGTAATCATGTTCTTAATGTAGTCAGCATGCCCGGGACAGTCTACGTGGGCATAGTGCCTGTTGTCTGTTTCGTACTCTACGTGGGACACCGAAATGGTAATGCCCCTTGCCTTCTCTTCAGGGGCTTTGTCGATCCTGTCAAAAGGCGTGAAATCAGCAAAACCCTTAGATGCAAGTACCCTGGTTATCGCGGCTGTGGTTGTCGTCTTGCCATGGTCGATATGCCCGATAGTACCTACGTTCACGTGAGGCTTAGTTCTTTCAAATTTCTTCTTGGCCACAACAAAATCCCCTTTCCATGCATTATGGCCCATGATGTGCATGTTTCTACCGAATTTTTATCAGCCTTTTGATGTTTTTGCAAGTCCATGTTGCCAAAAACAGAGTTGGCTAATTTCACCGGCCAGGAGGCTTTCAGTGAGACTGAATGTTAAGCCCGCCTGTAAGTCCCTGAATATCAAAATGGAGCTCACAACCGGAATCGAACCGGTGACCTCATCCTTACCAAGGATGCGCTCTGCCGACTGAGCTATGTGAGCACCATACCTGTTACAAATCCGCAAGAACTTCACCCAGAAACTCAGAAGGAGCTGTAACTTCAACTTTCATAACCGGTTCCAGAATCACAACTTTTCCCCTGGACAAAGCATCCTTAACAGCCATAGAACCTGCAACCTTAAAAGCAATCTCAGATGAATCAACTTCGTGATAGGACCCATCCTCGAGAATAGCTTTAACATCTACAAGGGGGTACCCTATCAAAGAACCAGATGCAAGGGCTTCTTTGATCCCGGCTTCAACTGCAGGTATGAATTCCTGAGGCACAACACCGCCACGAATGGCATTTTCAAATTCGAAACCCTGACCCCGCCCAAGGGGCTCAAGTTTGATTTTGACGTGCCCGTACTGGCCTCGACCGCCTGTCTGCCTCACAAACCTGCCCTCGCCCGAAACAGGGGCCAGAATGCTTTCTTTGTAGGCTACCTGAGGCTTTCCTACTACTGCACTTACGCCAAATTCTCGAAGAAGCCTATCACAGATGATCTCCAGATGCAACTCGCCCATACCGGCAATCAGAGTCTGGCCTGTCTCATCATTTGTTTCAAAAGTAAACGTTGGGTCTTCTTCAGCGAGTTTGGACAGGCAAACTCCAAGTTTATCAAGGTCTTGCCTGGTCTGAGCCTCTATAGCCACAGTGATCACCGGAGTGGGGAAGGATATCCGCTCCAATATAATCGGGTGTTTCTCATCACATAGAGTATCACCGGTTACCGTGTTTTTCAGCGCCACAGTTGCGACAATATCCCCTGTTGACACTGCTTCAACGTCTTCTCTGTGGTTTGCATGCATCAAAAGAAGTCTTTGGATCCTTTCGGTCTTGTTGCGGGTAGCATTGTATACGTAAGAACGATTGGTCAAAACCCCTGAGTAAACCCGAAAGTACGTGACCCGTCCAACATATGCATCTGTCATTACCTTAAAAGCTAAGGCGCAGAAAGGCTCATCATCGCTGGGTTTTCGTATTGCCTCTTCATCTTTACCCGGTACCTGGCCTTCAACCGGGGGTACTTCCAAAGGGGATGGAAGAAAATCAATTATTCCGTCCAAAAGCCTTTGTACACCCTTGTTTTTGAAAGATGAGCCGCAAAAGCAAGGAACTAACTTGTTGCTGATGGTACCTCTTCTGAGTGCCTGTATGATCATATCTTCAGGTATTTCTTCTCCCTGAAGATATGATTCGAGTATTGCATCATCAAAATCAGATGCAGCAGTCAAAAGATTCTCCCGGTGTTCTTCAAAAAGTTCCCTCATGTTTTCAGGGATCTGGCGCTCTTCTACTTCGAGGCCAAGTTCATCCTTCCAGTAAAACGCTTTTCCGCGAAGAACATCCACGACCCCTTCAAAGGTATCTTCAACACCTATAGGTAAGACTACGGCTACAGGCCTTGCTCCTAGCTTTGTATCCATCATCTTCATGGCTCTGTAAAAATCAGCACCTATAGAATCCATCTTGTTGATATAAGCAATTCTGGGAGTGTTATAACGATCCGCCTGTCGCCAAACAGCCTCAGACTGGGGTTCGACACCGCCCTTCGCGCAGAATATTGCCACTGCGCCATCAAGTACTCTAAGGCTCCGTTCAACTTCTGCAGTGAAGTCAACGTGCCCTGGCGTGTCTATAATGTTGATTCGGAAATCTTTCCAATGACAAGTAGTAGCAGCCGAAGTAATGGTAATACCTCTTTCCTGTTCTTGCTCCATCCAGTCCATGGTGGCTGACCCTTCGTCCACTTCCCCTATACGGTGAACCTTACCCGAGTAGAATAAGATACGTTCAGTGGTCGTCGTCTTGCCTGCATCAATATGGGCCATAATTCCGATATTTCTGATCTTTTCCAACGGATATGTCTGCGGCATCGAATTCCCCCCTTTCAAAAATTTTGCCCCAAATTGCCTACCACCTGTAGTGGGCAAAAGCTCGGTTCGCTTCGGCCATCCTGTGCATTTCTTCTTTTCTCTTTACAGTGTTTCCGGTGTTATTTGCTGCATCCAAAATCTCGCCTGCCAGCTTGTTCTCAAAACCTCTTTCAGAACGAGCCCTGGAAAAATCAACAAGCCACCTTATAGCCAGAGACAATCTTCTTTCCGATCTTACCTCTATAGGTACCTGGTATGTGGCACCTCCAACCCTTCTCGGGCGCACTTCAAGAACAGGCATTACGTTTTTCACAGCCTGGTTAAGTACTTCCATGGGTTCTTTGCCCGTCTTTTGCCCGATTATATCCATAGCGTCGTAGACTAACCGTCTGGCTGTAGATTTTTCCCCATCGTACATAACTTTATTGGTAATCCTGGTTACCAACACCGAGTTGTATACAGGATCCGGTACCCATGTTCTTGAAGGAGCTCTGCCTCTTCTAGGCACGAAATTCACCTCCCGAATTCTACTTTCTTGGTTTCTTAGTGCCGTATAATGACCGTCCTTGCCTTCTGTCAGTCACACCCGCGGCATCCAGTGTTCCTCGCACAATATGGTAACGCACTCCGGGTAAGTCCCTTACACGTCCTCCCCGTACCAGCACTACTGAGTGCTCCTGAAGATTGTGGCCTATTCCGGGAATATAAGCCGAAACTTCAATTCCATTGACCAGGCGAACACGGGCAATCTTTCTAAGAGCCGAGTTCGGTTTCTTAGGAGTAGTAGTCCTGACAACAGTACAGACACCGCGCTTAAAGGGATTTGCCTTCAATGCGGGGGATTTAGACTTCTCTTTTGTCACTTTTCTTCCCTGCCGGACTAGCTGATTAATCGTTGGCACATTTAACCCTCCTTTCTCACATCACTAAATTCACTAATTGTTACCTTCCAATATGGCACAGCACGAAGCTCCCACGCTTATGCTGCAGTATTCGCCAAGTTCTTTCATTGTTGAAACCCAGACTATCTCTACGTCATTTTCTTTCGCAAGATCCAGTACATCTGTTATTATCTTCATTTCAGCGTTCTGTGCAACAAGAATCTTCCTGGCCAGGCCCCCTGCAATCGCCTTGGATACAGCTTTTGCCCCTGCAACCTTATTCTTCTTGGGTATATGATCGTAGTCCGGGCCTAGCATGTATTTAGTCTCCCTTACGGTAGCATAAAAAAGCACGCTTTATGAGTTTAGCACCCTGATAAAAGCGTGTCAATGGTGGCCACAACCCTGTGTCACCGGACAATGATATTGTCACCCTGTAAGGGGACTGAGAAAATGTCACCATGATGAGAGGAGAAGACATTTTCTTGAGCACCAAAGAAGCACGGAGAGTCTACATTATGGAACAAAGACCCATATTTCCTTGTCCTGGGAATGCTGTCCGCATGAACGGTTGTTTGAGATGAGTCTAACCTGACTACGTTCTTCTGGCCTTCAACAAAAGCATCAACTGTAGCAATCGACCATGACTGGATGAATCGTGTTCGATAGTGCATAGGCACCACAACATCCGGTTTGAGCAAGCCCACAACATCCCTGGCAACCTGTGCATCTATAGTATAGTATCCTCCCACAGGCACACACAAAACGTTAACCGGGCCTATTTCTTCAGCCTGTGCCGTACTAATCATATCTCCCAGATCTCCTAAATGCGCAACAGTAATCCCGGCTACGTTCATAACAAAGATAGCATTTTCTCCCCGGAGTTTTCCTTCCTGGTCATCATGATAAGAAGGTACCGTTCTGAATACCGTGTCTTCTACAGTCTCCTTAATCTGTCTGGCCTTTTTGGCCTCTTCATCCAAACCTCTTAAAACCTTAAAGTCTCCTGGTAGTACGTGGACTGCGTTGTGATCATGATGCTCATGGGACACAGTAACAACGTCTGCCGTTTCATCTATTTCGGGATAAGGGACATCTTTCCCAAATGGGTCAGTCACTACCTTAAGGCCCCCGGGAGACTCAATCAAGAATGAAGCATGGCCCAACCACTTCATCTTCATTGTCCAATCCCTCCATCTCTAAATGATTTACGCCAAGAAGTCGTCGCTTGCGGCTTCAGCCTGATCATCATCTGGCGAAACAGGCACAACTTCTATCTCATCGTATCGTTGCATGCCGGTTCCCGCAGGAATCAACTTGCCGATAATTACATTCTCTTTCAACCCAAGAAGGTTGTCGATCTTGCCCTTAACAGCGGCGTCGGTAAGCACCCTTGTCGTCTCCTGGAAGGAAGCAGCCGACAAGAAGGAATCAGTTGAAAGAGAAGCCTTGGTGATTCCCAATATGACCGGTTTGCCTGTGGCAGGCTCTCCACCTTCTTCATATGCCTTGGCGTTTGATTCGGCGAATTCGTGGATATCTACAACACCGCCTGGTAACAGCTGGGTATCTCCAGGTTCTTCGACACGGAGTTTCCGCATCATTTGCCTGATAATTACTTCAATATGCTTGTCGGAAATATCAATTCCCTGCAGCCTGTATACTCTCTGAACTTCCCTTAGGAGATACTCTTCAACAGCTCTTACTCCCTTGACCCTGAGCAGGTCGTGGGGGTTTACCGAGCCTTCTGTGAGAACATCGCCTGGTTCTACTTCCTTGCCGTTTGCAACCTTAATCAGTGCACCAAAAGGAACCACAATGGTGCTTTGGTCACCGTCTTGAGAGGTGATAACAACTTCACGTTTCTTATCCCCCTCAATAATCTCAGCGACTCCGCCAATCTCAGCTATAGCTGCCTGGCCTTTGGGCTTCCTGGCTTCGAAAAGTTCCTCAACCCTGGGAAGGCCCTGGGTAATATCTTCTCCTGCAATACCTCCCAGGTGGAAAGTTCGCAGGGTAAGCTGAGTTCCAGGCTCGCCAATTGACTGGGCTGCTATTGTACCTACTGCTTCACCTACGTCCACAACCTCGTTTGTTGCAAGATTCGTTCCATAACACTTAACACACACCCCGTGCTTGGTCTCACAGGTAAGAACAGATCTCACCTCAACCTCGGAAATCCCTGCATTGACTATTAGATCAGCCTTGTCGTCGTCTATTAACTCCTGGCCCTTGCAAAGAACCTCGCCTGTTTCGGGATGCACGATATCATCAACTGCATACCTTCCCACAATTCTATCCCGCAAATCCTCAATAAGTTCTCCGTCAACTTCAACGGCCTTAACCAAAATGCCGGCATCGCACCCGCAGTCATGTTCCCTCACAATCACGTCCTGAGCCACATCAACCAGACGCCGTGTCAAATAACCTGAGTCTGCAGTTCTTAGCGCGGTATCAACAAGGCCCTTTCTCTGGCCGTGGGTAGACGTAAAGTACTCAAGAACTGAAAGCCCTTCCCTGAAGTTCGACCTGACAGGTTGCTCAACCATTCTTCCTGAAGGGTCAACCATGATACCCCGCATTCCGCCTAACTGAGATATCTGCTGCATGTTACCCCTGGCCCCTGATACCGCCATCATGTAAACAGGATTCCATTTTCCAATGGAACTCTGAAGAGCCGTGGTTACTTTATCAGTTGCATCTCTCCAGACATCAATGACTTTGTGATAACGTTCATCATCGGTCAAGAAACCCATCCGGTACTGTTCCTGGATCTCATTGACTTTTTCGTCTGCCTCCCTGAGAATCCCAGGTTTTTCTTCAGGCACAGAAATATCGTCAATGGATATAGTTGAACCTGCCCGGGTGGCATACGAAAACCCAAGTTCCTTTATGCCGTCCAGCATTTTGGATGTAAGCTCCATACCGTACCGCTTGATACTGCTTGCCACGATTCTACCAAGCAACTTCCTGTCCACTACTTTGTTTGTGAACCTTAAACCATCGGGAAGGACCTGGTTGAAAATGCATCTGCCCGGTGTGGTGGTCAGTCTTTCAGACCTGTTCTGATTATCGTATCTGAGAACCACAAGTTCATGGAGCCGGACACCACCTGTTTCATAAGCCATGATCACTTCATCAATGGATGCATACTTCTTCAAAATGTCCTTTTCGTCTACCTGTTCAGGATCTTCAGCATCTGTCAGAGTAAGGAAATAAATCCCCAGAACAATATCTTTGGTAGGCGTAACTGCCGGCGTTCCGTCTTTTGGAAGCAATAAGTTGTGAGTTGACGCCATAAGTATTCTAGCCTCTGCCTGAGCTTCTGCAGACAAAGGTACGTGTACAGGCATCTGGTCACCGTCAAAGTCGGCATTGTACGGCGGGCACACCAAAGGATGAATCTGTATAGCCCTGCCCTCAACCAGCACAGGTTCAAATGCTTGAATACTCAGCCTGTGCAAAGTGGGAGCTCTGTTTAAAAGCACAGGATGTTCTTTAATAACCTCTTCAAGAATATCCCATACCTCAGGCCTGGCCCTTTCCACAAGCCGCCTGGCACTCTTTATGTTATGGGCAAGGCCTTTTTCTACAAGCCTTTTCATGACAAAAGGCTTAAAGAGTTCCAGTGCCATTTCCTTGGGAAGCCCGCATTGGTAAAACTTCAGGTTCGGGCCTACGACTATGACCGAGCGTCCTGAATAGTCCACTCTCTTTCCGAGAAGGTTCTGTCTGAAGCGCCCCTGCTTACCCTTTAGCATATCCGATAAAGACTTAAGAGGCCTTTGGCCCGGACCTGTAACAGGCCGTCCCCGCCTGCCGTTGTCAATCAAAGCATCAACTGCTTCTTGCAGCATTCTCTTCTCGTTCCTGACGATAATATCAGGTGCACCAAGATCCAACAGTCTTTTGAGCCTGTTGTTTCGATTTATTACCCTCCGGTACAAATCATTGAGATCAGATGTGGCAAATCTTCCTCCGTCAAGCTGTACCATAGGCCGCAAGTCAGGAGGTATTACAGGTATTACGTCCAGAATCATCCATTCAGGCTTGTTTCCTGATGTTCTGAATGCCTCTACGACATCCAAACGCCGTATGGCACGGGCTTTTCGTTGCCCTGTTGCGTTCTTAGCCTCTTGCCTGAGTTCCTCAGCTTGCTTGTCAAGCTCCACCCCGGCAAGAACTTCCTTAATAGCCTCGGCTCCCATACCTGCTCTAAACCGGTTTCCGTACTTTTCTTTGGCTTCTCTGTATTCGCTCTCAGTAAGCACTTGTTTATATGAAATACTTTCACAATCCCCTGGATCGGTTACAATATAGGCTGCAAAATATAGCACCCGCTCAAGAACTCTGGGCGACATGTCGAGCAAAAGGCCCATTCGTGAGGGTACGCCTTTGAAATACCAGATATGAGATACAGGTGTAGCCAGTTCAATGTGGCCCATACGATCGCGCCTGACCTTGGATTTGGTCACTTCCACACCGCACTTATCGCAGACTACCCCTTTATACCGGATTCTCTTGTACTTACCGCAATAGCATTCCCAGTCTTTGGTCGGCCCGAAAATTCTTTCACAAAAGAGTCCGTCTCTTTCCGGTTTCAACGTCCTATAGTTAAGAGTCTCGGGTTTTTTTACCTCGCCTCGAGACCACTCTCTGATCTTCTCGGGTGATGCAAGAGAAATGCGCATCGCAGCAAAATTATTGACGTCCACTCTTTAACATCCCCTTTTGCATTAGCTTTCAGGTTCATCTTCATCATCAAACTCAAGGTCCCTGATAGACCTTACCCGGCCCAGGCGGCCCAAATCGTCCATGGCGGTCCGGCGCACTTTGCGCTTGGCCTTTACCCTTGCTGGTTTCTTCTTCTTTTTGACAGCGAGCTCATCTTCTTCAAGTACCTTGGATACATCGTCTGGGACTGTGACGCCCTTGAAAAGTTCATCGAATGTCATTTTAGTATCCTCTTCTCGCTCCTGTGCAGTAGCATCGTCGTCGTCCTGAGTCAGGCCATCAGATTTCTCAGTATCAAGATCCACGCCTTGGTCTTCCGAAGATTCACCATACCCGGAGCCATGGTCATCCCCTGCAGGGATATCCTGGTATTCATCAGTCTTATCCTCATCTTCGTCTGCTGCGGCGACAATCTCGGTTTCTTCGTCTTCATCTTCATCGTCGGGTTCTTCCCTTCTCCGGCGACGGGCGGGCCTTCGCGGCTCTAGTTCAGTCACAAGGTCAAGTTCCCTTGCTGTCTCCTGTACATCATCGTCTAATTCCTTTACTTCGATTTCCTTGCCCTTTTCATCAAGTACCTTTACATCAAGTGCAAGGCTCTGTAATTCCTTAAGCAAAACCTTAAAGGATTCAGGTACTCCTGGTTCAGGTATGTTCTGCCCTTTCACTATGGCTTCATATGTCCTGACTCTGCCGGTTACATCGTCAGACTTGACAGTAAGCATTTCTTGCAGGGTGTACGCTGCACCATAAGCTTCAAGAGCCCAGACTTCCATCTCACCGAACCGCTGTCCGCCCATTTGAGCTTTCCCACCCAGAGGCTGCTGGGTTACCAGGGAATAAGGGCCTGTAGAGCGGGCGTGCACCTTATCGTCTACAAGGTGCAGGAGTTTCAGCATATATACATAGCCTACGGTAATCGGACTATCAAAGTATCGTCCGGTTCTGCCGTCCCTGAGTCTCACCTTGCCGTCTCTTGAAATCCCTGCTTTCTCAAGCAAGTGTGCAACTTCTTCTTCATTGATTCCATCAAATACAGGGGTTGCTACGTGAATACCAAGGGCTTTTGCAGCATACCCCAGATGGCACTCGAAAATCTGTCCGATATTCATACGGGATGGGACCCCTAGGGGGGTAAGCACTATTTCAACAGGGGTGCCGTCAGGCAAGAATGGCATGTCTTCCCTGGGCAAAATCTTGGCAACAACCCCTTTGTTCCCATGGCGCCCTGCCATCTTGTCGCCTTCTGATATTTTGCGCTTCTGGGCAACGTATACTCGAACCAGCTGATTTACACCTGGTGGAAGCTCATCCCCTGTCTCTCTGGTAAACACCTTTACGTCAACTACAATACCGCTTTCGCCGTGGGGCATCTTAAGAGAATTGTCCCTTACCTCCCTGGCTTTCTCGCCGAATATGGCACGTAAGAGCCGCTCTTCCGCAGTAAGTTCTGTTTCTCCTTTCGGAGTAACCTTTCCAACCAAAATATCACCGGAACGTACCTCTGCACCGGTTCTGATTATTCCACGTTCGTCAAGGTCTTTTAGTTGTTCCTCGCCGACATTGGGGATATCTTTCGTAATTTCCTCAGGGCCTAATTTCGTGTCTCTCGCGTCGCATTCGTATTCTTCTATGTGGATTGATGTGTAAGTGTCTTCTTCAACGAGGTCCCTTGAAATGAGAATCGCGTCTTCATAGTTGAATCCTTGCCATGGCATATACGCCACAAGAATGTTCCTTCCCAGGGCAAGTTCTCCCATATCAGTAGATGGGCCGTCTGCAAGAACGTCTCCTTCTTCTACCATTTGCCCCTTTGAGACAATCGGTTTCTGATTGAAGCACGTTCCCTGATTCGAACGGCTGAATTTCTTAAGCCTGTAGACATCACGCTTACCTTCGGCTGTTTCAACCACAATCTCAGAGGCAGATACCCGTACAATCCGTCCGGCTCTTTTGGCCACGGTAATTACCCCGGAATCAAGGGCCGCTCTGTACTCAAGGCCGGTACCTACGTAAGGAGTTTCTGCCCTAACCAGGGGTACCGCTTGACGCTGCATGTTAGACCCCATAAGAGCCCTGCTTGCGTCATCGTGTTCCAAGAAAGGAATCAAAGAGGTCGCTACCGAGAATACCTGCTTGGGAGATACGTCCATGTAGTCTATCTGCTCAGGAGGCAATTCCAGAACTTCCTGTCCGTACCGGGTCATTACACGCTCGTCCACAAAATAGCCCTTATCATCTATTACCGCATTTGCCTGGGCTACAACGCAATCATCTTCCTCATCGGCAGTAAGATAGTCAATTTTGCCGGTTACTCTCTTTTCCGCTCCGTTGACTTTTCTGTAAGGAGTCTCGATGAAACCCAACCTGTTAACCCGGGCGAAGCAAGAAAGCGAGTTTGTAAGTCCGATATTTGGCCCTTCAGGCGTCTCAATAGGACACATTCTCCCGTAGTGAGAGTGGTGAACGTCACGAACTTCAAAGCCTGCCCGATCACGGGTAAGCCCTCCCGGGCCCAGGGCTGAAAGACGTCTTTTTGCCGTTAACTCTGTAAGCGGATTAGTCTGCTCCATAAACTGAGATAACTGGCTTGAACCAAAGAACTCTTTGATTGCGCCTACTACAGGCCTTACGTTGATCAGGGCCTGAGGAGTAATAATATCAATATCCTGGATAGTCATCCGTTCCCGGACAACCCTTTCCATTCTGGCAAGTCCTATGCGGAACTGATTCTGTAAAAGTTCTCCCACACACCGGACCCGCCTGTTTCCAAGGTGATCAATATCATCTACAGTGCCGACTCCTTTTGTGAGCCCAAAAAAGTAATTGATAGCCGCCACTATATCATCACGTGTAAGGGCTTTTTCTTTCGCCCACGCTTCTTCATTGTTTTCATGTATTCCGTTCCCTACAACACGAACCACCTGACCGTCGGGAGTGGCTACATCGATCTCATTAATGCCGGCCTCACTTATGGCCTGGGCCAGATCTCTTGAAATCTGAGTTCCTGCCGCAACCAAAAGGTCTCCTGTTTCAGGATGGACAATGTCTGGTGTAGTTATTGTACCGGCTATTCGCCTGCGCAAAGAAAACTTCTTGTTGAGCCTGTAGCGCCCTACAATCGCCAGATCATAACGTCTGGATTCAAAAAACAGGTTCTCAAAAAGGTTCCTCGCGCTTTCGATTGTAGGAGGTTCTCCCGGCCTCAAGCGCCGGTATATCTCAACAAGGGCCTCGTCCCTTGATTTGGTGGCATCCTTGTCGAGGGTGTTTCGCAAAACTATGCTTTCGCCCATGGACCCAAGAATCCGGGCGTCTGTATCTATGCCTGTTGCTCTGAGTAACACAGTCAACGGCAGCTTGCGGGTGCGGTCTATTCTAACCCACGCAATATCGTTTGAATCTGATTCCATCTCAAGCCATGCGCCTCTATTGGGAATCAGGGTAGCCGAGAAAATCCGTTTGCCGTTTGGATCAGTCTCATATGAGTAGTAAGCACCCGGCGAACGAACTAACTGGCTGACAATAACCCTTTCGGCACCATTGATAATGAATGTGCCTGAGTCAGTCATGAGGGGAAAATCCCCCATAAACACTTCTTGCTCTTTAACCTCACCTGTGGTTTGGTTTACCAGCCTGACCTTCACTTTCAAAGGAGCCGAGTAAGTAACGTCCCTTTCTTTGCATTCATCTACAGAATACTTAGGGTCTCCCAAACTGTAATCAATAAACTCCAAAACCAGGTTCTCTGTAAAATCTTTGATAGGTGAAATATCTCTAAATACCTCACGTAGCCCTTCTTTCAAAAACCATTCGTATGAGTCTTTTTGTACTGCTATAAGATTAGGGATCTCAAGGACTTCGCGAATACGGCCGTAGTTTAGCCGTTCACGCTTGCCTACCTTGATGGGATAGGCCATGCATTTCACTCCTTAGGGGGTAAATCTCCGCCTGCACCCTGGAGAAAGGAATTCTGCGACGTCACCTCAATATTTTACCCAGAATTCCGTAAACTAATTCCTGGTCGGCGGGCCGATCTATGAATGCAAGTAACAATAGTACCACGCCTGTCAACAATAGTCAACAAGCGCGATGTTTAATTGTTTGCAAGCTTCGGTTGTCGCACCCCATTCAAGGTAAGAACCAATACTCTGTATTTTACTGCACCAGAGAAACTGACCGCCTCAGATCAATCCCATTTCAGCGAGGACCTGGCGTATCGCGTCAATCTCCTTCGCCGAGGGTTGACATAATGGCAATCTGAATCCTCCTACCGGAACTCCGGTTATTTCAAGGGCAGTTTTAACAGGAACAGGGTTTGTTGTAATGAACAAGACTTTAAAAAGCCCGAACAGTTCATAATGAATCTTCCGAGCTTCTTGTGTTTTGCCCTCAGCATAGAAGTCTACCATATTTCTCAGGTGCCGCGCTACAAGATGAGCTGCAACTGACACAATGCCTGAACCGCCTAAAGATAAAATGGGCAGAGTCAGACTATCGTCACCTGAGTAAACGTAAAAATCATCAGGGCACCCTGCCAAAATTGCTGACACCTGATCAAGATTGCCAGATGCCTCCTTAATGGCTTTTACATTCTTAAGTTCGGCAAGGCGTAATACAGTATCAGGCAAGAGATTGACCGAGGTCCTGGAAGGTACATTGTAAAGCATTACCGGCAGGGAGGTTGCTTCTGAAATGGCACGAAAATGACGGTATAGGCCTTCCTGGCCGGGCTTATTGTAATATGGAGTGACTGCAAGGATTCCGTCGGCACCTGCCTTCTCCATGAGCCTGGTAAGTTCGATACTATCAGCGGTGTTGTAGGAACTGGCTCCTGCCCAAACCATTACTGATGGATCCAGAGCATCTCTGACCTCAGAAACCAACCTGATCTTTTCGCTGCCGGTCAACGTAGGAGACTCCCCTGTAGTCCCGGAGATTAGTATTCCATCTACACCGGCTTCAGAAAGTCTTCTCCCAAGGCTTACTGCTGCACTATAGTCCACCTCAAGGTTCTGATTAAAAGGAGTCACCAGAGCAACAATTACACTTCCATAAGGCGATAGCTTCATTAACCACACTCCCCCATTATCGTGTTTTGAATCAAAAACTCCACTCATAAATTGAAGGCGCTGTGAAGAGCATTAACTGCACATCCCACCCGCTTTTCATCAACCAAACAAGAAATTGTGATGTTTGAATCCGAACTTGCGTAAATCCGAATACCCTGTGTTGCAAGGGCCGCGGCTACCTCGCTCATTACTCCGCTTTTGCCATGCATGCCATGGCCAATAACCGTAACCTTGGCTTTGCCCCTTTGCACATTAGCACATATTCCGGCGTCTTCAAGGCACGATAGGGCCCTATCTGTCCATTCTTCACTTATCACAAAAGACAACCTATCGGGAAATACATTGATTAGATCCAGGGAAATATCGGCCAAAGCACTCAAAACACCCATAAGATCTTGCATTTGGCCATCGGGCCTAAGGCCCGACACTATGTGGGCCAGGCCGGGAACATAGGCGATCCCCGTCACAGGAGTGTTATCACGCAAGAAAAGCCAGGGCGTTTCCCTATCTTCTCCATTTGCTATTATGGTTTTCTTACTCTCAGGCTTCAAGGAGCGAACCCACACAGGAATCTGTGCCCTCTTGGCAATCTCTACAGCCCTGGGATGAATCACTTTAGCGCCTTCCCATGCCAAATGAACCACCTCATCGTAAGTAACAAGTGGAATTGTCCTGGCGCTTTGTACAACCCTGGGATCAGCAGTCATGATCCCTTCTACGTCAGTGTAAATCTCGATGCATTCTGCCTGGAGAACCCCTCCCAGGGCAGTTGCAGTTGTATCACTTCCACCTCGACCCAAAGTTGTAATATCCCCTGACTCTGCCCGGCCCTGAAAACCTGCTACCACCACTACTTTCCCTTCATCCAGGTGCCTTTTCACGTGGGTAGAGTCAATGGCAATAATGTGGGCATCGCCGAAATTAGTGTCGGTGACTATTCCCGCTTGCCCACCGCTGAGGGCCATGGCATCTATGTGTCTTGTTTTCAGTTCCTGGACCATTAGGACCGCGGATATGATTTCACCGCAAGAAAGAAGCAAGTCCAGCTCCCTGAGGGCTATGTCTCTTGAAATATCCCTGGCAAGGGAAATCAGAGTGTCAGTTGCATAGGGTTCGCCCTTTCGCCCCATAGCCGAAACCACCGCCAAAACCCTTAATCCACGTCCAAGAGCTTCTTGTATACGGTCGCAGGCCAGTTGCCGTTTTTCCCTTGTATCAAGGCAGGTCCCGCCGAATTTTTGAACAATAATCAATGGACTCACCCCTGTTCACCGGGAAATCTCCTAGCCTTTGTGTCTGTAGTTGAGAAGAGACTTTACGATATTGCATGCATTTGTGGCTGCTCCCCGCCTCAGGTTATCTGCTACAAGCCAATACAAGATACCGTGGCTGAAGCTCAGGTCTTTCCTTATACGGCCTACATACACGTCGTCAGTATCTTCGCTGTAAAGGGGCATAGGATACATTTGATTGGCCGGATCATCCACTACTTTTACTCCCGGGAACTCACCAAGGCATTGGCGAACCTTGTCAACAGAAGGTTCCATGACAGTTTCAACAAGGCATGCTTCTGAATGGCCAAAGAACACAGGTACTCTGACACATGTACACGAAATCGCCAGGTTTTCAAGGCCCAGTATCTTCCTGGCCTCATTGACCATTTTCATCTCTTCTTTTGTGTAACCACCATCCGTAAACGAGTCTATTTGAGGTATAAGATTGAAAGCTATAGGATGGGGAAACTGGGATTGGCTTTTGGAAAAGCCTGTGGTTCCCGAAGCTATTTTTTCAAAAGAGCTTTTCTCAAGTTCTTCAATTGCCATATATCCTGCTCCTGAAACCGACTGGTAAGTGCTTACATGCACACGGGCAAGGCCCAATTCCCGGTGTATAGGGTATAGGCTCATAACCAGTTGTATTGTTGAGCAATTGGGGCCTGCAATCAGCCCATTGTGAAGGGCTGTTTCGCTGCCGTTAACCTCGGGTACTACCAGGGGTACATCTTTAACCATTCGGAAAGCAGACGATGTATCGACTATCACAGGGCCGCCTCTGAGATATGAGGCCAGTTCCACTGAAACCTGAGCCTGGGTACACAAAAGCACAATATCCATTTTTCTAAGCGTTTCGGGGTTGGTCTTGCTGATTCTCAGACATTTTCCCTTGTATTGAACTGACTTGCCAACTGACCTTTTGTATCCGGTAACATACAGTTGCAGGTCAATACCTGGGTCTTTATCAAAGACTTCCACTACCCTTCTGCCTACAAGGCCTCCGGCTCCAACCACTGCCAACCTGACCATTATTCCCTACCCCCAAGAAAATGTTGTATATACCCTTTGAGTTGCGATTGACTTGCGACGTATAGGCGCAAATTGATCTCGCAAGACGAATCAGTACTACCCTGAGTTCCTGAGATAACTCAGTTCAGTATTAGTTCAGTATATGTAGGGAAGCCCTGGAAGGGTTAGAAAAGCAAAGTGCAGGCAGTTCTGGACGGCCTGCACTTTGCCGGGTTAGTTGATATCCCCGTTGATTTGCAAAGTAATTACAGGTATTACTTGAGTTCCACAGTAGCTCCGGCTTTCTCAAGAGCTTCTTTGGCTTTCTCTGCTTCTTCTTTAGAAACCTTTTCCTTGATAGGTGTAGGAGCAGCCTCAACAAGTTCCTTGGCTTCCTTCAGCCCAAGGCTGGTAAGTTCCCTTACTGTCTTGATGACCGCTACTCTGCTGGAACCGGCACTGGTCAGTACCACGTCAAACTCAGTCTTCTCTTCTTCAGCAGGCTTGGCTGCCTCAGGCGCAGCTGCGCCTGCAGCCGGGGCTGCGACTACAGCCTGAGCTGATACTCCAAATTCTTCTTCAAACTGCTTTACCAATTCAGCAAGTTCTACAACTGTCATGCTTTTTACTAGCTCTAAAATCTGTTCTGTTTTAGACATTTGAGTTAACCTCCTTGTAGGTTAGATTTCACCTTTTTCTTTCTTATCCTTGAGTCCGCTAAGGGCTCTGGCAAATCCTACCAGCGGCCCGTTCAAAACAGTTGCCAGCGACGAAATGGGGCTTTTCATTGCTACTGCAGTCTGTGTCAACAAGATCTCTCTGGACGGCAATGTGGCAAGGAAAGCAATCCTGTCAATGGACATCCGGCGCCCATCAAGAACGCCCCCCTTGATTTTGAGAACAGGGCTCTCAAGAGAAAATCTGCGCAAAATTCGGGCCGGGGCAACTGGATCACTGTCACTTGTAGCCATTGCAGTGGGACCCTTGAATATGTCTTCCATGTCACCCCAGTCAAGTTCCCTGGTGGCCCTCAAAGCCAGGGTATTCTTAATGACTCTGTAGGACACACCGCTATCTCTGCACTGCCTGCGTAATTTGGTATCATCCCCCACCGAAAGTCCCCGGAAGTCCACAAACACGACGCTTTTGGAAGATGACATCTCCTTTTTCAGAGCTTCCTGAACCTTTGCCTTTTCACGTTTTTGTCTGGTCTCCAACAATATCCCTCCTTCTCAAGTGCCCAAACTATGCTAAAAGGGCCCTGCACGAGGCATAGGCCCTAAAATTTCATTGGATTAACTCCAAAAGAGTCTAACCTCGGCGGGCGGCCTGTCAAGAAGGCCATTATGTCTTTCGACACCTGCTATCTACGGTATTCAATCAATATTCAATTTTTTGATGCAACCTTACTGCCTCTAAGCACCCTGTATGGGCCTGGTGACCCTCGTAACGTTAATCCGAATACCGGGCCCCATAGTGGAACTTACGGTAACAGTCCTTAAGTACTGCCCCTTTGCTGCAGGAGGTCTAGCTCGTACTATAGCCTCCATGAATGCATAGAAGTTATCAAGGAGTTTGTCTGTACCAAAAGACACCTTACCCAACCTGGCATGGATAATTCCGGCTCTATCAGTCCTGAACTCTACCTTACCCTGCTTGATCTCTCTGACTGCCGACTTAACGTCGGTGGTAACAGTCCCGGTTCTTGGATTTGGCATGAGCCCTCTGGGGCCAAGAATCCTGCCAAGGCGGCCAACAATGCTCATCATGTCGGGAGAAGCAACTGCCCTGTCAAAATCCAACCAACCTTTTTGAACTTTCTCTACAATATCTTCTGCCCCGACAAAATCCGCCCCGGCTTCCCGGGCTTCGTTGGCCTGATCCCCACGGGCGAACACAAGTACTCGTGCCTCTTTCCCCGTACCATGGGGCAAAACAAGGGCACCTCTGACAATCTGATCTGCGTGTCTGGGGTTAACGCCAAGTCGTATAGATATGTCCACAGTCTCGTCAAACTTTGCAAAGGAAAGCCTGGGGATAAGATCGAAAGCTTCCCGTGGTTCATACAGCTTCTCAGGCTCTACAGATTTAGATGCTTCAGCATACTTCTTGCCTCTTTTAGGCATTATTCATAACCTCCTTGTGGTATGGCGGATATAATCCTCCCACAGAACAAACGTTGCCAACTCAAAACAACCGTTAGAATGTCCCGTCCTGTATACCGGCCACCAATTTCTTGCAGCTGCGGGTCTTCTTCCGGTGTAACGCTACACTACTTCAATCCCCATGCTCCTGGCAGTGCCTTCGATTAAACGCATGGCAGATTCCAGGGAAGCTGCGTTAAGATCCTTCATCTTAAGTTCAGCTATTTCTTTAACCTGATTCTTTGTCACTTTCCCAACCTTCTTCTTGTTGGGCTCACCTGAAGCCAGCTCTATTCCGGCCGCTTTCTTCAAAAGAACAGATGCCGGTGGGGTCTTGACTACGAAGGTGAAGGACCTGTCCTCGTATATAGTAACTACCACAGGCACAATAGTCCCAACCTGAGTGGATGTCCGGTCATTGAACTGCTTGGTAAAAAGCTGCAAATTAACCTGGTGAGGTGCCAACGCGGGTCCGACCGGCGGGGCAGGTGTGGCCTTGCCGCCCTGAATCTGTAATTTAACTATCGCTCTAACCTTCTTAGCCATATACTTTCCCTCACACTTCCTCTACCTGATTAAAATCTAGTTCCACCGGAGTCTCCCGGCCGAAAATCGAAATCAACATCCGAAGTTTACCTCTGTCAGCCATAACATCCTGAACAAGTCCCATCATGCCCTGGAATGGGCCTGACTTTACCCTCAGACTCTGTCCTGGTTTGAAACGCACTCTTACTTTGGGTGCTCCTTCACCGCTTATCCGCCTGAAGATTGCCTCGACTTCATAGGAGTCGAGAGGAATGGGCTTGGAACCTGGACCAACAAATCCTGTCACTCCAGGCGTATTCCTAACTACATACCACGAATCATCTTCCATGGTCATGTTGACCATTACATAGCCAGGAAATACTTTGCGCTTAACTACGCGCTTTTTGCCTTCCTTGTATTCGATTTCTTCTTCTCCGGCACAACAACCTTGAATATCTTATCTTCCATATTCATGTTGTCAACCCGTTTTTCCAGGTTGGTCTTGACTTTGTTTTCATAACCGGAGTATGTGTGGACTACATACCACCGGCTCTTTCTTCTGGTGCACTCATAAAATAAGGACCCCCTTAACAGTTCTTCAGTTCGGGTCCGATTCTCTCCCTATTTCTTGGTAATAAAACTCATTAAAAGAGTCAGGAGCACGTCAGTTCCCCATAACACAACGCCTACCCCAAACATGGCGAACAAAACCGCAACGGTAAACACCCGTAACTCCCCGGCTGAAGCCCATATTACCTTTCGTAGTTCAGACCGGGTATCTCGTAGAAAACTGCCTATCTTAGCGAAGAAGCGCCGTAACCCCTGAAAAATCTTCATTTATCTCACCTAATGTGAAAATTTGTGGCAGGCCCGGAGGGATTCGAACCCCTCAACCGTCGGTTTTGGAGACCGCTACTCTGCCGTTGGAGCTTTACGACAAACCTTTGAGATATTCTCATATCTCACAAACTATCCTGACTCATCAAACCGAAACTGCTTTACATCTAGTAAGCTATCGCGTTTCCCTATGAACAGTGTGGGTACGGCAAAACTTGCAGTACTTTTTCAGTTCAAGTCTTCCGGAATGGGCCTTCTTATTCTTGGTAGTCGTATAATTGCGCTGCTTACAATCCTGACACGCAAGAGTGATTATTCCTGTCGGTCCCTTTGCCACTGACTCTCCCTCCCATCCCGGCGCAATTGTCAAAACCGAGTGTAACACAGGCTTATTTCCTGTGTCAATTACGTGATTCATACCAAAACCAGGACCTCAGTCTATTCCCCGGTAAGACAACATTACCCTAATCAAGAATCTTTGTAACTACACCGGATGCCACAGTACGGCCACCCTCACGGATTGCGAACCTGAGGCCTTCTTCCATGGCAATTGGAGCTATCAGTTCAACCTGGATTCTTACGTTATCGCCGGGCATGACCATCTCTACGCCTTCAGGAAGGGTGACTGAGCCGGTTACGTCTGTTGTACGGAAATAAAACTGTACCTGTAACCGGTGAAAAACGCACTGTGCCTTCCGCCTTCTTCTTTGGTCAGTACATAAACTTCAGCACTGAATTTAGTGTAAGGCTTAATGCTTCCCGGCTTCGCAAGAACCTTGCCTCTTTCTACCTCGTTATTATCCCTCTTAGCAGGCAACCTATGCTATCTCCTGCCTGCCCGCTGTCAAGGGTCTTCCTGAACATCTCAACTCCTGTTACTACTGTAGTCCTAGGCTTTTCAACCAGCCCTACGATTTCAACCTGGTCTCCTATCTTGACCAAACCTCTCTCGATTCTGCCGGTTGCAACAGTTCCACGTCCGGTAATCGTAAATACGTCTTCAACTGAAAGCAAGAACGGCTTATCTACTGCCCTTTCAGGAGTTGGAATGTGCTGTCTACTGCTTCCTAAGCTCAGAATCGGCCGCACCACTTGCAGTCAGGGCTTCCACATCCACACTCAAGGATTTTGAGTGCAGAACCCCTCACTACCGGTACCTCGTCTCCCGGGAACTCATACTTATCCAGAAGTTCCCTTACCTCAAGTTCTGAAATCTCAAGGAGTTTCCTTCGTCGTCTACCATATCAATTTTGTTCAAAAACACTACTATTGCAGGAACTCCTACCTGCCTTGCCAGAAGAACGTGCTCTCTGGTCTGGGGCATTGTGCCATCGGCTGCTGACACTACAAGAATTGCCCCGTCCATCTGGGCAGCCTGGTAATCATGTTCTTAATGTAGTCAGCATGCCCGGGACAGTCTACGTGGGCATAGTGCCTGTTGTCTGTTTCGTACTCTACGTGGGACACCGAAATGGTAATGCCCCTTGCCTTTCTCTTCAGGGGCTTTGTCGATCCTGTCAAAAGGCGTGAAATCAGCAAAACCCTTAGATGCAAGTACCCTGGTTATCGCGGCTGTAGTCGTTGTCTTGCCGTGGTCAATATGCCCGATAGTACCTACGTTTACGTGAGGCTTAGTTCTTTCAAATTTCTTCTTGGCCACAATAAAATCCCCTTTCCTTGCATTATGGCCCACTGCTTGCTTTGCTTGTTTCTATCGAATTTTTATCAGCCTTTTGCAGTTTTTGCAAGTCCATGTTGCCAAAAACAGAGTTAGCCAATTTCACCTACTAGGAGGCTTTCAGTGAGACTGAATGTTAAGTCCGCCTGTAAGTCCCTGAATATCAAAATGGAGCTCACAACCGGAATCGAACCGGTGACCTCATCCTTACCAAGGATGCGCTCTGCCGACTGAGCTATGTGAGCACCATGACTGTTGCAGTTTGGTTGCGGGGGTAGGATTCGAACCTACGACCTCCGGGTTATGAGCCCGACGAGCTACCTGACTGCTCCACCCCGCGACGATTTTCCTGGTGGAGAGGGCTGGATTCGAACCAGCGAAGGCGTCTGCCAACAGATTTACAGTCTGCCCCCTTTGGCCGCTTGGGTACCCCTCCACACAAACCCTATCTTACTATGTTTTCAACACTTGCGCAACCAGCCTAGAAGACCTGTTACGTGTAAAAATCCACTGGAACTCCAGCGGCGTTTTCGATTATAACATTGCACCGGGGCATATTGCAACCGCAGTTTCCCCTGTCAATGGACAGTGATTCTGTCACCCTAGCACACTAACTTGACTGAGAAATGTCACCTCTTTAGTTGACCTGCGGCGGCCGCCACAGGTGATTAATCATTTTTGGTATTGCTGGTGAATTAGTTGAGCCTCCACCTCTTCTGAAAGTATTGTTCTACCGGGTCATTGCTTTTGGGAGGAATTTTGAAGTTTAACCAGGGATTATTAGGATTTGGCTTGTGAGCCTTGGGTTTTTCCGCCACAGGGGCGTGGATCTTTGGCGATGGTACCTTCGAATTCGGAAAGTGAATATCGATTGCCTGATACAGCCGGAGTTGTCCAGATGCAATAGCACTGATCTTGACGGAGCGGTAAAGATACAATGTTGCCTTTGGTCGTTAATCGGCATTTACTTACCATAGTAGGAAATTACCGACCCCTTACTTGACGGTTTTCCTTGACACAGATTATGGCTTCAAGGTCTTGTTTCGCCACAGCAGGAAGGAAAGCCGGTTCCGGATCCGCCGGTTCCACGGCAAAATGGGCGTTAAACTTTTCTATGAAGCCAGGAAGAAAGGCGTTTGCTTCTTCAATGGTTGAGATTCCTGCAATCCTCATTTCTACTTTCAAACGGCTTTGTAAAGTCTCCCACAGGCGTTCGATACTACTACCGGGGTGAGCGGGCGTGATATGTATGATTCCTAACTCGTCAATCACTTGCCCAATTGCGTGAGAGCCACCTGCTTGCCTACCGCTTCCTCTTCGATGGTGAGTTTGTCTTGGGTGAAAGAATATGGTGTGCCCGTCGGTGTACAGCGCCCGGGAATGCCGAAATGGATTGCCATGTAACGTAGGACTTCAAGGTATCCTCTCAAATCTTCGTTGTAACGGAAGTAGTACCAAGCACTTTACCAGTGGCATCATCAATTGCACCGTGAAGGTCCAATTTGCCTCCGGTCTTCAATCCATGCAAAGGACTAGCATCCATTTGGACGAGCATGCCAGTTTTGTACTTGTCCCGGCTTTTTGGCGCCTGTGTTGTTTGCAGGAATGGGGGTTTGGAATTCTTCCTTTAGTATTCTTCTTACTGATTTACTTATATTTACGGATTGTCTTTCTCAGTAATAGACATATGCTGAGCACTTGCATCTTTGTATAAACCTTGGGCTAGCGAAGCGACCATATCTTTGATATCTTTAGATATGGCATGTTTGGTGTTCCTACTGATTACCGTGCATGAGGGCTGCAACACCTTTTTCTCTCATCCTTTCTTCAACCTTTTCACTTGTCGCTCGCTAAGATTCAGACACTCAGCAGCCAGTCTGATTGTTAACTTCTCCTGCAATACTTGTTCCATAATGTAGACTCTCCGTGCTTTGGGCTCAAGAAAATGTCTTCCTCTCATCATGGTGACATTTTCTCAGTCCACAGGGTGACAATATCATTGTCCGGACACCGCAGTTTTACCGTCACCGGACAGTGCTTATTGAAGATACATATACACATCTTACAAAGTCGGCGTTGTAATCCGCAAATCGTCAAGAGACGTCGTGCCAGCAGCAAAAATCATTCTATCAACACCTTGCTTCCCTTTATTCTATACGAGCAGACTGCAAAACCCGTGCAGGAATGACTCCTTCAACTAGCGAAGTAAATAGCAAAGAGGTGATGAATGTGTCTTCTCAAAAGCAAAAATTCACAATGGCCTTAACAGGCGACTCGTTTATGGCGTCAAAGATCTCAGGTTACAAAGAACCTGATTTTGTTGAAGTGTTTGACGTCATAAGATCCCAGGAATTTGGTTTTACCAACCTGGAAGTGCTTCTGAACGATTACAAGGGTATCCCTGCCGCCCAAAGCGGCGGTACTTATGCAGGAGCACCGACTGCGTTGGCAGATGAAATAAAATGGGCAGGATTTCACATGGTCGCCAGGGCCAACAACCATTCACTTGACTATTCGTACGAAGGTTTGCGAATAACCACCGACACTCTGAACAAAAAAGGAATTGCTCATGCCGGTGTAGGCGGGAATCTTGCAGAAGCCAGGTCTCCGGCTTATCACGAAGCTCCTTTCGGTAGGGTGGCCCTCTTATCGGCAAGTTCCAGTTTTGCACCCTGGGGCAGGGCAGGACATACCAGGCCCGATGTACAAGGGCGTCCGGGCTTATCTCCTTTGAGGTACACAACCAAGTACTATATTGCCAAAGAGCATTTTGAGACTATGAAACAAGTAGAACAGTCTTTAGGGCTCAAGGCCTTCAAGGAGAAGACCAAGAAGCTTGGATGGATAGGGGCTCAGGATAAAGAAGGAGAGCTCACAATTGGCGGGCTGACTTTCATTGAGTCCGACAGCCCTGAAATAGATACTGAGCCTAACCCCCAGGATGTGCAAGAAATAGCCAAGTGGATTAAGGACGCACGCCGTCAAGCGGATTGGGTGCTTTTCACCCTTCACGCCCACGAAGCACATCTTGATAGGGTTGTGCCTGCTAAGTTTGTGGTCAGTTTCGCAAGAGCATGTATAGATGCAGGGGCAGACATGTTTATAGGCCATGGCCCTCACCTGCTCCGCGGAATAGAAATTTACAAAGGCAAACCCATATTCTACAGCCTAGGAAACTTCATTTTCCAAAACGACCTGGTATACAAACACCCTCAGGATATCTACGATAGGTTCGGCCTTTCCCTGGAAGCAACCCCGGCAGACATCTACGATACCAGGAGCACAAACGATACAACAGGCTTTCCTTCAGACCCTGTATACTGGGAAAGTGTAATCGCAATAACTCATTTCGAAGACGGCAAGCTTACAGAGATTGAACTTGTCCCTCTTTGCCTGGGCCACGAAAAGCCAAGGCCACAAAGGGGCAGGCCGTTTATGGCAAGAGGGGAAAAAGCCCTTAAGATATTGGAAGACATAAAGAGACTTTCAGAACCATTTGGAACCTCAATAGTCATCAAGGGAGAAAGAGGCTTTATCAGCTTTGCCTGAGAGAATCACTGGCGTCACAAGTAGAAACGGGCTGCACAAATCGATGCAGCCCGTTTCCCTTTGTGGAAATAGAATAAGGAGGAATCATTGGCACCTACATTCTCCTAACCTGCAGGAATTGCTCATACATAGAGCAGTTCTTATATGCCATCTGGCTTCTTAAGGATAAGAAAGAGACTCGACTCGTCTACTTCCTCAATGCAGTAATGGCACCCGGACTCCTCACCCAGTTTCTTTAGCTTATCTTCTGAAAAGGTGGTAGCAACAAACCCATCCTTGCACACAATCGTGCCATTGCGCGTCTTTTCCAAATCAATTTCTCCAAGTAAGCCCTTATCCGCCTGCTCATGGAACCACGCCAAACGATGCGCCCAGAATTTTGGGCTGTATGTGCTGAAAAAGGCCCTTCCGCCGGGAGCAAGCACTCTTACGCACTGTCCGACCAAATGCTTAGGCTGTCCTTTCATGGCTGATAGGCCGTTTTGTAAGCACAGTACAACATCAAATTCTTCATCAAACCCAAGATTGTGTGCATCCATCACTTGAATGCTGCAGTTCAGGCATTCTTTCAAATAATCTTTCCCAAAGCCCACAGAGGCTGTGGAGATATCAATTCCCACGATACTGGTTGCGAAAGGAGCCAATTCCTTTATGATACGTCCATACCCGGCTCCAACTTCCAGTACCTTCTCGTTGCCATGTAAGTTCTGGCGCACAAAATCAATTTCTTGATCAAGGTATTGTTTGATTCTGGGATGTTCCGTCTGGTAGGCTTGAAACAGTTTCGTAGAATTCAAGTTCTGCGCGTAATAGTTGGCCACAACCCCACCTCCTCGCATACTTTGCTTAATCCGAATTTCTTGCCCAAATCAAAATCTTTTCGGATGGGCGACGAAATGGCGGCAACCCGGTAACTGACACAAAAAAATGCAGTAACATCACCTAGCAGGGGTTTTCTGGAGCCAGCGGACGGATTCGAACCGACGACCTACTGATTACAAATCAGTTGCTCTGCCGACTGAGCTACGCTGGCACCACACAAAATCAGGCAAATCCTATGGTACCTGCATGGGGGCACAATGTCAATATACCATTGAGAGTGGACCGGGGCTTTCCCTAGTCTTGCCGCAAAGACGCATATTCGTCGTCGCTGCTTGCAGTGCTGTTCTTTGAATCCAAGAAACGCTCCAGCTTTCTCTTGACTCTCTGGAGAGCGTTATCGATGGATTTTACATGCCTTTGAAGTTCATCGGCTATTTCCAGGTAAGACTTGCCATCCAGGTAAGAGTTAAGAACCTGCCATTCAAGGTCACTTAAAATCTCTGTGATTTTCTCTTCCATGCTCCCGATTTCCTCTGTGCTAATAACCACCTCTTCCGGGTCAAGGACCTGATTGCCAGGCATAATGTCCAGTAGAGTCCTGTCCGAGTCTTCGTCATAAATAGGCCTGTTAAGGGATACATATGAATTTAGCGGAATATGTTTTTGTCTGGTAGCAGTTTTGATGGCCGTAATAATCTGCCGTGTTATACACAGCTCAGCAAAAGCTTTGAAAGAAGCAAGTTTATCGAAACGAAAATCTCTTATTGCTTTATAAAGCCCTATCATTCCTTCTTGTATAATATCTTCACGGTCTGCCCCTATGAGGAAATATGATCTAGCTTTGGCCCTAACAAAACTCTTGTATTTGATGATGAGGTACTCTTGTGCCTCCACAGAACCTGTTCTTGCTATGTCAACTATTTCTTCATCTTGCATGTTGTCAAAAACCGAATAGAAGTCATTCTGGGGGTCAATAGCCAAACAGCACCCCTCCTCAGGTTTATTAACCAATATCTGTAGCCTCTCCCCATTGGATTTGTGGTGCCTGGACAAACCTATTATACGTGTCTTGTCCGGCGAAAATCAATACAGAGCTGTTTTTTCGGGCTCACATGCTCCTGTAGTTTCTCTGTCTTTGAACCTCATAAAGGGCCATTGCACACGCAACCCCTGCATTGAGGCTGCTTATCTTACCATACATAGGGATTCTTACGAGAAAATCGCATCTTTCTCTAATCAGGCGGGATAATCCCTGTCCTTCACTGCCCACAATCAAAGCAACAGGGCCGGAAAGATCCATCTCCCATAAATCCTTTTCTCCTTCAGCATCCAGCCCGTAAACCCAAACACCATTTTTTTGGCACCACTGCACGAAATAATGAATATTCGGCACTTCAGAAATGGGTTGATAAAATATGGCTCCTGACGAGGCCTTGAAAGCCCCCATTCCTAGAGGAGCGGTTCTTCTTCTGGGGACAATAACACCATGGACACCCATGACATGGGACGTTCTGCAAATGGAGCCCAGGTTCTGAGGATCTTGTATACCGTCAAGGGCAATAAACAAAGGATCTTCTTGCGGAGGCACTTCAGCCAGCAGCCTATCAGGATGTCTATAATCCACTTGTCCGACTCTGGCAGCCACACCCTGGGAAGCTTTATCATACCTGGAATCAAAATCCCTGGGATTCATAAAGAATACATCAACACCCTGTGCCCGAGCTTTTTCCAGAATGGACCTGGAAAAATCATCGTTCGCCCGCCCCCGCAATATGATCTCAAGAACAGGCCAACTGCTTTCCAGAGCTTCGCTTACAGGTTGTTTTCCATAAACATAGACCTTGCCTGAGCCTTTCGTCAATTGCTTCATCGCCACCCGCTTTGTTTAATAACTGCCTGAATACAATGGTTCCATAATAGCCCGGCCTTATGCATCGGCCCTCGTACCGGCCCTGTAGGCCTCTTTCAGTTCTTCCAGAGTAGGCGCCCTTCCGCAGGACATCTTGCCCTCAGGGCAATATCCAAACTCAACACATGAAGCTCCTGCACCATAGAAGATATTGGGGGCAATCTGTTTGTATTCCCTGAGCAATCCGGTGAACATTTCCCGTATTTCCCATTGGGCTCTCTGGCAACACCGGAGGTTAAACATATGCCGGAGCTGCCTTGCATTTGTGGTAATCACAAACCTTGTTTCGGTAGCGTTAGTTAACGCAAACCGAACATCTTCGGCGGGAATCCCCAGGGCTAATCCCTGTTTTTGCATATCCAGGACTTCCTCTTGGAGTTTATCAAACCGGCGCCTGAATTCAGGTTGCTCCAAAAAGCTGGGAGGGGTCACGTATCTGAAATTATCTTCCTTCACATATCTTTGAGACTGTTGCAGCTGGGACAAATCAGGTGAAGCCTGTACAGGTTCATTGAAGCATACCACACCTGAGTCCTTAAATACCTTCATCAGACGATGCCTGTCATTTTGCTGACTGGATATCCTTGAGTATCCTTCAACCGCGAAAGTAGTATACCAATGCTCAAGAGCCCCCATATGGCCGGACTCAATAATGTTTCTGATGAACCGACCTGTTTCTTTCTTTGAAGGCTTGTCCCCGGCCAAAAGGGATTCAAGCCTTTCTGTGCCCATAGGTGAGTAACAGAGACGGGCCAGCAGAATCAGGCGTTCTGTATCTATGTTGGTTCCCATAAAAGGATAATGCAGAATCTTAATGCTCATTTTGGCTTCTTGGTGGCGTCCCCGAATACCATCACTCACCTGCATCACCTCCTGCTTCTGTCCTTTTCACCCTGGTTCCTGAAGGCGTATCCTCTAACGTAACTTCCAATTGAAATCATTTTGGTTCGAATATAGTCACGGCAGTCTTGTGTCTTTTTTCTTTTTCGAGCCATGTCCCTTATGTTTATCAGTACGTTTATGATGTTTCACCGGCAATATCCTTCCCCTGGGCAATGGTTTGCAAAGTTTGGAGGAACCAATCCCAAAATCCCCAGGCATTCTACAAGAAGCCCGTAAGCCTCACTGACTTTTTGCCGGGCAAATGAATCTGACGTTGACCCTTTCCCGGTCACAACCTGGGCATTGGGTGGCGCTATCAAATCAAACACGGCGCTTACACGCAGGAGTGTTAAAGTCACTATCCATAGCCTCATAAAACTCAGTCCGGCATTTCTTCGCACAACCAGCAAAGACGGGTCCTGTAATCCTCGTACTCAGGATTTTCCAAAAAACTCCAGGGCACCGGCATAACCGTTTTTTATACGCTCCCAACCTTTTTCAGCAGACTTGGAGAAGTTCTTCGGAAAACTCAAGTATCTTTCCTCCTGTGAGCGGAAAGAAGGTACACCCGACTCACTAAGGGATCATGTACTTTAGGATTTCGCTGAGGGAAACCACATTGCCAATTGACTTTGACATCTTTTCTCCCTGTAAGTTAAGCATCTCGTTGTGAATCCAATACTTTTACGTAAGGCTGCTCTAACCCCGGAAATGCCTCAGCCTGAGCAATCTCGTTTTCATGGTAAAAACAGGGCCCTGCCCCGCCCCCACGTATTAATGATGGCTGCATTTGAGATACTTGTGTACCATAACAGAGCATTCATCGCCACCCTGACTACTCTCTGCCCCAGGGGCTTTGCCATCCAGGTTCGTCTTCAGGGGATGCCTTCCAGGTATTACCTAGTCCAGGGAGAATTTTCAAATCTGAAACCTGAACTCTGGCTCCGGGCATCAAATCCTCAATGTTGCGTCCTGACAGTGTTCCGTAACCTTCAAACTCACGGGCTCTGAAATAGACATCTCCCGAAGATTCATAGGCAAAACCGTCTTCGATAAGTCCTTTGACCATCTCAATGATATCCGGTATTACCCGGCTAGCCCGGGGATATACATCTGCCTTCTGAACTCCCAGTTTATCCATGGAATCCATATATTCTTCAATGTGTTTTTCGGCAATCTCAAGAGGCGGGATACCTGTTTCTTTGCTCTTGCTAATGAGTTTGTCCTCGATGTCTGTAAAGTTGGTCACCAAAGTGACCTTGTATCCCTGGTAAGCGAGATATCGTCTTACCACATCCCAAAACACCGCGGGCCGGGCATGGCCTATATGGCTGCTGTCATATGGTGTTATGCCACAGACATATATCTTAACCTCTCCTTCTACAAGAGGTTTGAACTCTTCGTAATGTCTGGAAAGAGTGTTATATACCTTTATTGCCATATCTAAACCCTGCCTTTCTTCAATACAGTTGCGGTGCAAAAAGCGGCAATCCCTTCGCCTCTGCCCAGGCTTCCGAGGGTTTCAGGGGAGGTTGCCTTTACAGATACCCTGTCCCCGGAAATCGAAAGGGCCCCTGCAATGTTGTCTTTCATGTTATTCATATGCAGATTTAGCCTTGGAGCCTGAGCCACCAAAGTGCAATCCAAATGAACAATTTGGGAAATGCTTCGTACATGTGACTGGATTACCTTCAAGAAATCGAGGCTTCTTGCGTCTTTCGACTCAGGGCAGCCAGGAGGAAACCATTTACCTATATCTCCCATACCCAGTGCTCCAAGGATCGCATCTGCAATCGCGTGACACAAAACATCAGCATCTGAATGCCCTGAAAGCCCCTTATCAAAGGGAATTTCCACGCCGCCTAAGATGCATTTCCGCCCGGAAACCAAAGGGTGGACATCAAATCCAAAGCCTGTTACAAGGATTTTGCTCCTTTTGGAATATCTTGTTCTCCGAAACCTTCCACTCCGGCTGCTCTCTGAACTGGTACCCGGCCTATATCCGGCGGGTAATGAAGAAAATTCGGGAATGCCAGAATCCTTTTCCTTGAGAAAAGCAGAAGCCAGGCAAAAGTCTTCCGGGTAAGTTATTTTGAAATTGGTCCGCTCACCCTGTACTACCGCCACTTTATGACCCAGGCGTTCAACCAATTGGCTGTCATCAGTTCCTATGAAGCCGTCTTGCCTGGCAATTTCATGGGCCTGACGTAGAAGGCTGTGCCTGAATATTTGTGGAGTTTGGACCAGGACAACGCCATCCCTAGATAAAGTGGTGCCTACGAAAGAGTGCCCTTGGCCCCCGGGTGAAAGCACAGATTTGACTGTGTCATCTACATTGATTCCACATATTGCCGCTGAAGCATTCTTTGCGGCTTCAAAAACACGCCTAAACAAATCCGGTGAGAAAAACGGCCTTGACGCATCGTGGACCATAACCCAGGGTGCTTCACGGAATACTTCATTAAGAGCCAGGAATACCGATTCTTGTCTGGTCCCGGCTCCGGGAACAACAACCACAGGTTTTGCCTGGTTTGACGCCAAAGACTCTATTATTTGAGTAAGCCTCCGGTCGTTTTCAAACTCACGGGGAACCGGAATGACAGCCCCTTCAACTTCACGCAAAGACAGGACTTTACCGGCTGTCCATTCCAATAGAGTCCTTCCGGCAATAGATGCAAACTGCTTTGGTTCCTGCAAAGATGCCCGTGTACCATATCCTGCTGCAGGAATTATTGCCCAGAGGGTCTCAGTCATATTCCTCGGCTCTTTCCAGGGATTTCGGTTTGGCAAATATCATCCGCCCTGCAGGTGTCGTATGGCAGTTGGTAACTACGATTGGCATGTCCTCGCCCACATACTTCCTTGCTTGCTCAACCACTACCATAGTCCCATCTTCCAGATAGCCTACACCTTGTCCAGGTTCTTTTCCTTCTTTGATTACATGGATAATAAGTTCCTCACCTGCAGAAACAATGGGTTTTAGCGCATTTGCCAGTTGATTAATGTTGAGGACTCCAACATCCTGGAATTCTGCAATCTTGGCCAAATTGAAATCGGTTGTGATAATCAGGGCATCTGTAGCTTTGGCCATTTTCAAAAGCCGCAAATCTACATCCTGATCAGGATCTTCCTCCCAATCCTGTATTGATATCTCAATAGGGAGTTCCTTTTGCATTAGATTCAATATATCCAGGCCGCGCCTGCCCTTATTGCGCTTCATGTTGTCGGACGAATCGGCTATACGCCTGAGTTCATCAAGGACAAAGTCTGGAATGACCACAGGCCCTTCCATGAAACCGGTCCTGCATATGTCGGCTATACGTCCATCAATAATGGTGCTTGTGTCAAGAATCTTGGCCGCAGAAACTCCGCCGTGGCCCCCAGGTGTCTTTCCCTTGGCCCGGGATGAACCTCTTACCATGTTCCGAAATCGCCAGGGGCTGATAGCAAAAATATCTTCTTTCTTGCTTCTGGCAACCACAATCCCAATATACCCGAATAAGACAAGTGCAATAGAGGGAAGAAAACTTCCGACAATAGGTATTCTGGCCAAGGACGGGGCAATCAGATTAGCTATTATAAGGCCGATTATAAGTCCGCCCGCTCCCACCAAAATATCCTGAAGGGCCATTTTGACCATCCGATTTTCCAGCCA